>NZ_WOEZ01000116.1 GCF_013177735.1 Paraburkholderia elongata
TTCATCGATCTCGATCACTGCGCTCGGCGCGACGCTCGCCGATCCGTCGCGCTTTATCGGCATGCATTTCTTCAATCCAGTCCCACTGTTGCCGCTCGTCGAAATCATTCGCGGCTTGCAGACCAGCGCTGCTACCGCCAATGTCGTTCGCGAACTGACAGTACGGCTCGACAAGTCGCCGATCGGCGTCAAAAACTCACCCGGGTTCGTGGTTAACCGGATTCTCGTGCCCATGATCAACGAAGCGTTCTTCCTGCTGGCCGAAGGTGTCGCCACGGCCGAAGAAATCGACGAGGGAATGCGCCTTGGGGCCAATCACCCCATCGGGCCACTCGCACTGGCGGACCTGATCGGATTGGATGTACTTCTTTCCGTGACGGATGTGTTCCTGAGAGACTTCGGCGATTCGAAATATCGGGCCTGCCCGCTGCTGCGCGAAATGGTCGCAGCCGGGCGTCTCGGGCGGAAAAGTGGCCGAGGGGTGTATCGGTACGGCTAATTGAACGGCGTTCGACACCTCACTGCGGGCGCGGCACCACGACTCCTCGATGATGCCGCGGATTTCCTCCTGCGGGTCGGACGCCTCCCGCGTGGCGAGCTGCGCATAGTCCCTGCCCTCTGGCTTCGCGTAGCTCTTTACGATGGGTACCAAAGAGGCGGTTGTGATTTTGAGCTGAGCATCCGGTTGCTCGAAGTCCACAATCTGTTCGAGCTGGGCCAATCGTTCCTCGAACAGCGCCTTGCGGCATTGGAATACTGACTTGTAAAGCCCAAGCTTCGTTTCGAAGTAGTACACGACAAGCGGAGGCCCAGCGTCTGCTTCCTTCGCGATATCTCACACTGAGACGCAGTGAAGCCGTCGCACGCGAAATGCCACGTGGCCGCGAGAATTGTCCAATCGCGTTCTTCAGCTTCAGGCTTCATTTCTCATTTCGCCGCGGCGATCTAGACTTCTGCGCCGGTTGCCGAATTGCGGCCGACGCGCGCTGCGCGGGCGCCAGTGGAGAAAGACCCGAAGCCGATCAGTTGTACCGTGTCGCCCTTCCTGACGGCGGTCATGACCGCGCAGATGAACGCATCAATCGCCTCGCCCGTTGCGGCCTTGTTTGCGCCCGTCGCCACAGCGTCCCCATCCACCAGTTCCTGCTTGTTCAAAGCCATTAAATGTACTTGCGGGATGTTGTACCAACCGGTTAAGCGGCCGATAAAACCATACCGGAACGCGAGTGAGCCATGACCTGCGAGACGCCACAGACTCATGGCAGCAGGTCGCGCGTGCTCATTCGTCAGCCTTGCCGAGGCCACTCCATACGACCTTGACAGCTTTGCGGAAGGCATGCAGCTGCGAGGGGTTGCCTTCATTCCAGCGAAGGAAAATGACCAGGCCCTGGCAACTGGACACGATCAATGCACCACGCAATTCGCGTTCTTCCATCGACAGTACCGGATTGAGTTCGCCAACGAGCTTCGCAAAGAGCCTCGTGAACTGTTTTTGTATCTCTACGACGACATCGCGCGCAAACGGTTCATGCAGCGCCAACCCCCAACTTTCGAAGATGGCTGCAGGCATCCCAGGTTTGACAAATTCGGCGAAAGCGTCGTCGATGATCGCTTCGAGCCGCGCCTGCGGGGAGCGGTTTCTGTTTTCGGCAAAGCCTCGAAAGCGTTCGAAGTACCGCTTAGCGACCTCCTCGATCGTGGCGCGCAACAGCGCTTCACGGGTCGAAAAATAGTGCTGTAACGTGCTCAGGCGAATGCCCGCATCATTGGCCACGCGGTTGATCGTGTACCCCGCGTAACCCGCTGCGATCAGCACGTTGATCGATACATCGATGATCTCAGGCACCCGGCTCTCCCGATTGCCGCGCCGTCTCGCGAGTGTCGCGGTTCGTGGATCAAATATCGCTGCGGAAGTGAGGGTCAGTTTTTTCACGTGCACTCCGTTCTGAGGCGCCGACTGTCTCGCTGTTCGGCGCAAAGTTCGCGTCTGGCAGCGGCCCGTGGGGTCGCAACCGCCCTGTGCGACAACAATCGTCGTTGCGGTTCTACGTTTTCCGGGTATCGCGTTGGCGAATCTGCGGTGCGACTGCGCGGCGGTCGCTTCGGGAATCGCCCAGCTTAATAGGTTGTCTAACCTGACTTAAGTATAGGTTGAGAAACCGGTTTTTCCCAAGTATCGACACGCCAAATGTCCAATGAATCAACACTTCTATCGGTCAATATCGTTTACCCTTGCACTCAAATTAAGCGGTTGATTTATAGGTTATACAACCTATAGTTGACGGTAAGGTAACCGACAAGACGTTGCAATGTTCCAGCCACGAATTGGCGGGACACGATGGTGGCGCCGCGGTGAGAGGAGAGCGAGATGGGTTCCGGCAAGACGTGCTTGCGATCGCTGGTCGCAAAGTGGTTTGGGCACTCTGCGGTGGTGACGGTACGCGTGATGGAGTTCAGTCGCACATCATCGGATCGACGGCGCTATGTGCGGATCGGCGTGGCGCGACCGGACGGACGTTTGACCATCGTTTTCTTCCGGCACGATGACGGTTCGTGGAACGTGTTCCCGGCAAAGGCGAGCACGCCGGCGATGCGCGCCTACCCGCTTGCGGCATGAGCGACAGGTCGATAGTCGGGCGATCTCAGGAGGATGGAATGAACATCCTGGAATTGGCGGCGGATGCTGGAATGCTGGTCGTACTTGACGGCAAAATCGGTCGCACCGAGTACCGAAGCGTCCATGGAACGCTGGATGCGTTTCAACGTTTTGTTCACGCGTTGGAATCGGCACTGGCGAATAACGAGGAGTCCGATGGGTCTCAGTGTCGGAGCAGCCTGTGCGCGGAGTCCTCGTCATCTTGAAGAAATGGTGCCGGAGCGCCACCATGGAGACCTTCACGCTGACCCGGAATGCGCATCTGGCCACAGGCCATGAAACCGGAGCGGGTGCAGGACACGCTGGTGCTGGATCGAGTTCGCTCACACTGGGGAGCGGGCTCGATTGGATGGAGAGACTGATGAAGATTTCCGCAACCTACGCCTGGGTGACGGCGCTTGCTGCAATCGCCGCGGGGCTCCCTCCGGTCTCGTCCTACGCCTATTCGCTCGATCCGCAACTCGACTGTAGATCGAACGCACACGCGTTCATCGCCCCGCTCCTGAAGGACCAGTACATCGATCCGAAGCCGATGCGCGTCGAAGCGAACTCGGTCAACGCATTTCGACCGGCGCACGGCAGCAACCTGACGGCATTTGGCTTTCGCGTCTACGCCGTCCTCGGATATAAACACGACGATGCACTGTTCAAGCGCGGAGATGGGCAGCCTGTTACGGACTCAGCCTATGGCGTGGTGGTGATCGGCCCCACCGAGTCAGTAGAAGCGCACGCGCGCCGGGCCGGCAGCGGCGCTGTCATTCATCAAGTAGTTCCCCTCTTGCTAACGGCCATTTTCTGCAGAGGACCGTGACGCGCTCAGCGGCGCGGCCGTCCCGAGTCGCTTACTTTTCCGCATCCGCTGCGACGTGATGCGCGGCTCGTCACAGGTTACGGACCTCGGTCGTCATATGGAAGTTGGACAGCCGGGGTGCCCGAGCAGTTGTACTTTGCAGTTGGTCGTCAGACCGCCACGAGACGGCGTCCTGACTCAGAAACAGCTGGGCGCCGACTTCGCACGAGCTGTTCCACTTGACGGTGCTGACGAAGGTCCTGCCCGTCGTATCGAGTGACTCGATCATCGCGCGCTGCCCACGCGCTTCGGCGATCGCGCGCACGATGCGCGTACGGTAGCGCAGCAGTGCGCCGATCGGCGGGCACAAGGCCTCCCGGCGAATCCGCGATCGTTTCTTTTCCATACGGCTATCTATATAGATATGCAGCGAATCGCAGGGGCCGCGGTACATCGCGGCATCTCGCCACCGATGCTACCAGGCCGACTTGCCCAGGTCCAGGCTCTATGCGCAATCACGTCCTCTCCCTGTCGCCCAACGGTAGCGGCGATGCGGCCGGCTGAGTACGGCCGGGAGGAACCCGGCCGACGGCTTGTGCCTGGTCTCAGCCGCCGTTCACCGCATCCTTGAATGCCTTGCCCGCCGTGAACTTGACGGTCTTCGCCGCAGGGATCTGGATCTCGGCGCCTGTGGCCGGGTTGCGACCGACCCGCGCGGCACGCGCACCTGTGGAAAACGAGCCGAAGCCGATCAGTTGCACCGTCTTTCCCTTCGTCACCTCGCTAGTTATTGCCGCGATCACTGCGTCAACCGTCTCACCCGTCGCGGCCTTGCTTTCTCCGGTCGCAGCAGCGACTGCATCCACCAGTTCCTGTTTGTTCATTGATTTTTTCCTCGTTGAGTGAATGATGATGTCGACACCCTACCCGATCGGCGCGCCTCCGCGCAATCGGCACGCAACTGCACGGGTTTCACGCCCCCGGTCCGCCTCCCGATGGCGGCCCGTCGCCGCCTGTCGTACCGGGGGCGCGCCTGTTGAAGGCGCCTGAGGAAATTGGCACATGCAAGGTCAGGGACGCTGACCGCGAAACGTCAACGGCCTGGGTTCTGCGCCGGCGGCCCGGCATTCCCGAGGATCGGCCGGCCGCGACCCTCGCCTACGCCTCGGTCTGCCCCATGCCTTCTGTTGCTTGCGCCCGCGTCCCTCGCGGCTCAGGTTACTTCCGTCAATCCGGCCGGGCATCTGCCTGAAATGAGGACGCGTGTCCGCAAACGAAGGCCCGTATAGCTCTGAATTATCCGGGCCTCCATTTACACCGCCCGTGGTGCGACGCGACTGAAAAACTACCGCCGCGCGCCGGCGCAGTGACTATCATCGTGGTCCGTGTTCACGGCACGTGACCACACACGGAGCAGCGGCGGGGCTGGCGGCAAGACTGGCCGCCCGTCGCGGCTCCGCCAGACCCGGTCCGCGCTGTGCGGGCCGTTTTTGTGCGCCGTTTTAATGCCGATAAGTCGTATTATCAGCATTACTAGCAATTCAATACGTCTATTCTCAGTTAAACTAACTTTATATTCTCCTTTAATGCGCCAATGCCTAATTTCACACTCGACGTCGATAACTTTAATTATGTCAAAGTGAATCACCACGTTCGTAGAACGTGGTTTCGCATTAAGCCCCCCATAGGGGGGCACACCTATCGGCCCTTCTGAGAAGGTCCTCTACCGGGTTCCAACTGAAGTTGCTCTTGATGCATCTCTTC
>NZ_WOEZ01000117.1 GCF_013177735.1 Paraburkholderia elongata
CGCGCGGGTACGCCAGCTTCAAAACCATGCGGACTGTGCTGTTCCTCATCGCCGGAAAGCTCGACTTCTCAGCCTTCAACCCACATGCCTCGTAAGCCGCATTACCCACTCCACTTTTGAAATAGCCATATTTTAGTTCGATCCGTATTCCATGAAACGACAGATCGGTAATTCCGCCGGCTGCCCTCGGGTGCTCTTCTAATTCCGACCCGATAGCGGGGATGCGTCGAAGCTCATTACGCACATCCGCCTGAAAGTCAGCTTCGCTGCAAGTTCGGCGGAACAAGGCGTCTTGGAGTGCCCGGCCCGCAAGACTGGCGAGCGGTGTTAGTACTGTCAAGACGTCAGAAAGCTCGACTGCCGTAATCAACGGCCGACCTCGTAGTAGATCCCTTACCTGTATCAGTTTCCTATCAATTCCCGCGTACCCAGTGATGGGCGCTTGGCGCAGGTCGAACCCCTCGATGCGCAGCGTCCTTTGTCCTACAACCGCTATAGGTTGCTCAGTCGCAATAGGGCTAAAGGAGGCGGTGTATCGAAACTCGAAGGGGCGAGCTTGCAGGCTCTGCGGCACTTTTAGTACGGCACGACCACGCTGCAACATCCGGAAGGGCGGATCGCCGGAAGGGCGGGTGAATTGAAATACAGGAAAATCGTAGTTCGATTTCGGCTCAATAGTCACGGGCGATAGGCTCAGAGAATCTGCGCTATCTGGCCATCGGGATACGCGAACCTCGATCTCAAGATCGTGCGCATCACCCGGCGAGAGAAAGTGCGTTTCGTCTGCAGGAACACCATCAATAACGAAACGCAGAAATGCGACGGCCAGTTCTGGCGGATCATCCATCTCCTCGGTCCGCTCTTCGTTCCGCCCGAGGAGACGTGAACCTACTTGCGCCTCAGCAAATACGCCGATTGGCAGCGGTGTGCATGCGACGCTGCGGCAAACTGCACCTACATTTTCGATTGAATCAATTTTGTCGACATCGGAGGCGGCTTCAAGCAATCGAGTTATGGCGTCCGTGCCGCTATATTCAGTGACCCACAATTGGTGTCGCGCCTTAGCCCCACGTAGAAAGCGGTCTGCATCGACGTCGGCGTTCAGGACAGCGGCACGCCACTCCACGAGCATCGCGACAGTTCTGAGCAATTCTGCGAAAGCTGCATAAACCACCGCTGTGGACGCTCTGCCGTAAAGGGGGCCCGCGCGATCTAACTCGCTTGCCGCGTCGCGCAGGTTTGCTGCGTTGTTTGTCCGGGTTTGAACCGCTTGAATTAGCGCCTCAACCGCGCTAATGCGCGCCGGGTAGGTCCGTGAAAGGACTGCGACGTTCTGCATGATTGGTCCGGTGCTCCTCGATTTGAGCTTCTGTCTGTCGCCATTCCTGTGCCAGCTCCGGTAGGATTGCCACCTTGCCCGAAGCAATGGCTTCTTCGTACTTTGTCGCGATACGGTTAAGGTTCGACCGCAGCTTCTGTGCACGCCTCTCCACAGTGTCCGGAATCCGTGAATAGATGGTCTCGTTAATCCGGGCCGCCTCTTCCCACGCACCGGCACCCGTGAGCGTCTCCACCAGAGCGTCGGAAAGGCTTCTGTCGATGGCTGGCGTAGTAGCAATCGCCTCGAGCTGCGCTTTGTGCTGTTGGATCGTGGAAACAGGGAGTTCGTTCAGAGCATTTAGTATCTCGTCTTGTCGATAGTGCGTTACATCCGGGTCAGCTAAAATCCGCAAAACTAGTTCGGCAAAGCCCTCGGCTGCACGCAAGTCGTGTCGAAGCCAACTGATCTTCTCGGCGACGACGTCGGACTTCATTCTCTCCATCAGTGCAACAAAATTTTTTCCGACATTCGTCTGCTTCTGTAGATCGGTCGAAAATCTGCGCAAATATATCTGAATGCATTGTAGGAGGAACCTGTCATCCATGCGGCTCACGGCATAGCTATCTATCCACGCAGCGACCGCGGCCCTAGATCGTTCGTTCAGCCAGTCGGGCAGGGTCAGGTGCTCGAGTGTGTCCACGGCGACACGGTGAACCATTACGTAGGGATCAAAAAGTAGGGACGTAAAGGCTTCATATAATAGTTCAGGCACATCCTCGAGCCCCCGGCGAGTCAACTTGCCGATCGCTTCGGCGGCCGAGCTCCGCGTACGAACGGACGTGCCGACCATTGCCGAATAGAGCGCGGGCAAGGCCGCATTCAAACCGCTTGGCGTTTGCATGAGCCTGTGTGCACTCCTGACCAGAACGCTGCGTAGCTGATCTTGGCCTTCGGGTAGCCTGCCGAGAATTTCGATGTATTGCTCAGTGGCGGAGTCGTCACCACTAGCTGCATTCGCGGCCCACTTTACGAGATCGCTCTGCAAGTTCACCAAAACGCCCAGACGATTCCGATGTTCCAGGCGGCTCAGGAAGTCGCCGTTTTCGATCGGCCCCGCGTCGAAGCGCTGAATCCGATCACCGAGCAACATCGCAGCCCCCAGCAGACCATTCAGTTCGCCACGCGCAACAGGAGTAAGCTCGCTTCCGATGAACGACAATGTATCGTGTATCTCACGCAGAACCCGCTCGTCGTCCGAGATGGAGGCAGCGCTGATTAACCGCTTTAGGGCCACCCTAGCGGTTGTGATCGAAACTGATCTTCCGTCGTCCCGATCGCGCCTGTTGTGCAGAACGTTGCCGTAAGCTTTGTAGATGCGTACTTCGCCCTCGCTCGCGGCGCTCGCAATAAATTGGGCTACTAACGCGTCAGTTTCCTCTGGACAGGATTCCAACGCCAATGCAAGGGCGTCCTGAAGTCGGTGAATAACTTCATCTTCACCGCTATAGCCAGTCTCGCGGGCGTCGATCAGCAAGTGAGCGCGGGCAAGCTTTGCTAGCAGGGAACGGGAGAAGTGACTGGCAATGGCCTTGTTCTCCGTCACAAGGGCCTGGATGGCGCGTGCGCCCGACGAAACTAGGTAGGGCGCTCGCTGATCCAGAAGCTTGCCGATTCCGGCCTCGACAGCGTCGGGCTGAGCCCGATACACAACGATCAGTGGAACCGGAACACGATCTCGCTCGCCCCCCCAAAAATGCATATGTTCAGGATTCGCGAGATCGATCAGCGCCGGCAGGGCGGTGTCTATCAACGATTCGTCAATGAGCGCGCTATTTACCTCTACGATCGCAGCTGCGACTCTGATGGAACGACGTTCGCCGAGGCTGCGGAGGGCGCAGCAAGTAAGACGCCTTTGATCGGCCTGCAATTTCTGCAGAAGGAGCAGGCCTGTTTCGTCGAACCAGCCCTCCCGACCTTCCAGAAGTGAAAAGCAGTGTTCGACGATGGTTGCCGTAAACGTCTCGGGAGCAAGTTGTGCCGCCCCGAGCAGTTGTGCCTCCGCGTCCTTTGAGGTGCCCTGATCGATCTCTTCCAAGTGATCGACTATGGCAGCGGATAAGGGACTAAGTTTTGCCCGTAGAGTTCGACGAGCGAACTGCCGCGCAGCCCGCTGGCCCGCCACCCTTTCCTCTCGTGCCTGGGTATCGTCCGCAGCGCGCTTCCGGTCGATGTCTCTCTGCTGTAGCAGACTCGTCAAATTCGGCAGTCGAACGGGCACGCGATGAGGGCAAGTAACGCAGTTTCGATCGTGAAAATCTAGCGCCGCGTCGGCGAGATCCCAAGTTGCTGAACCGCCTGCAGGAGCGTGGTCGCAGGCCATGTAGTGGTGACCGATGGGAAGCCCGGTTTCCATCTCGACTATCCCAGTGCCTCCATACTTCTCGACACGCGCGTGTGAGCACCAGTTGTGAACGAGCTCCATTACCTGCTTGTTTCTTTCACCGCTAGCGATGGCACGTTGAATGTGTCGGTCAGTGTCCACGGGGCGTCCTGTACACCTATCTCTTTGGGGGCACCCGCAGTTTATCCTACCTTTTTCATTGGCCCAATGCGCCGCCGGCCTTGGACTGTCAGTTCCGAGCTTTTACCCGATGCGCCCATAGGCCATTCATGCGGTCTGGCGAATTTGGCATTTCGATGCTTGACGCATAATTAATCTCCGTTCGCGTGAAGTCGGAACGCGGTGACACTGCGTTACAGTGCAAACATGCAGGTATATGACAATCGGCCTCAATACATTTTATGATGCGGTGTCGGACGCATCCGGGGGAAAAGTAATGATCGAGTCAATTGAGATCTGCGATGTCGCAACCTATGTTGAAGCACAGTCGCTCACCGGTTTGTCAAAATTTAATTTTATATACGGGTCTAATGGCTCGGGAAAGACCACCGTTTCGCGCGTCATTGCCGATGAAGGTGCATATCATAGCTGTCGGGTGAAGTGGAAAAGTGGCGCAAAAATGCAGGCGATGGTCTACAACCGAGACTTCGTCGAAAGGAATTTCGGCCCGTCGACCGAACTCAAGGGCATCTTTACTCTTGGAGAGAAAAACGCCGAGACCCTCGACAAGTTAGCAGCCGCGAAAACGGACCTCGACAAATTCGGAAAATCGATCTCGGAGCTGACTGAGGTTCGCGACGGCACTGATGGACTCGGGGGAAAACGAGGCGAGTTGACGAAGGTTGAGGATGACTTTAGAGATGCATGCTGGGCGCAAAAGAAGAAGCACGAGAAAACGCTCAAGAAGGCGTTCGAGGGCGTGTTGAACAGTTCAGAAAATTTCAAATTGCGAGTGCTCCGTGAAAAGCTATCGAACAACGCCCCTCTGCGGCAGTTGGACGAGCTTGAGGCACACGCCAAGACCGTTTTCGGACCGACTTCGTTGACCGAGCTTTCGGTTCCGATTGTTTCCGGTTCAAACCTGCTGGCCCACGAATCAAATGAGATATTGAAGAAACGCGTGCTTGGAAAGCAGGATGTCGACATCGCGGACATGATTAGAAAACTCGGCAACAGCGATTGGGTCAGACAAGGCCGGGCGTTTTACGAAGTGAACGATAGCACTTGTCCGTTTTGCCAACAGCGCACGGACGATGCGTTTGGCAAAAGCCTCGAAGATTACTTCGATCAAACGTTCCTCAACGACAGCGCGGCGATCGACGACTTGACAGCTGATTACGCGGTAGACGCCGAACGCTTTCAGGCGCAATTAGCGGTGATTCTCTCGAATCCATCCAAATTCCTAAACTCTGATGCACTTAGAATCGAGGCCGAATTGGTCGATTCAAGAATTATGGTCAACAAGCAACTCCTTGCGCAAAAGCAGCGGGAGCCAAGCCGAGTAATTGAACTCGAGCCGATGGGTCCGGTATTGGGGACGATCTCGACGCTGATCGCGGAGGCGAATAAAGCGGTCGCGACCCACAACAAGACGGTCACCAACATCGCACAAGAGAAGCAAGACCTGATCAGCCAGAGCTGGAGATATATTCTCGACGTGGAACTAAAAGCATCGCTACAGGACTACGAAACGAAGCGGCAAGGCCTGACAAAAGCCATCGACGCCATCGGAAAGCGGATCGATGAAGCGACGGATAGTCAGAAGTTAAAGGTAAAGGAAATCGCTGAGCTTGAAAAGCAGTCAACAAGCATTCAGCCTACGGTGGACGCGATAAATTCGCTGCTTACTTCGTTCGGCTTTCGCGGCTTCACGCTTGCTAAAGCGCAGAGTGGCAATTGCTACACGCTAAGGCGAGGGAACGGATCTGACGCCAAAGACACGTTAAGCGAAGGCGAACGGACTTTTGTCACCTTCCTGTATTTCATTCATCTTCTCAAGGGAAGCGAATCCGAGAGTGGGATGACTAGCGACCGTGTAGTTGTGTTCGATGATCCAGTGTCGAGCCTCGACAGCGACGTCCTGTTCATCGTCGCGAGCTTGATCAAGGGTGTGCTGCAGGAAGTTCGAGACGGAAAAGGCCATGTCAAACAGGTATTCGTGCTAACCCACAACGTTTACTTCCACAAGGAGGTGACTTTTAACGCTCGCCGCAACGACCGCGAAGCGATGCGCGGTGAGGAAACCTTCTGGGTAGTCCGAAAATCAGGAGCCAAGTCTAAGATCGAGTCGCACTCAAAGAATCCAATCTCAACGTCCTATGAGCTTCTCTGGACCGAAGTGCGACAGTCGGGGCGAACAAATCTCTCCATCCAGAACACATTGCGCCGGATCCTCGAAAACTATTTCAAGATTCTCGGCCGCATTGATCCCGACGAGATTTGCGACAAATTTGAAGGTGGCGAGCGCCTCATGTGCAGGTCGCTTTTCTCATGGGTAAACGACGGATCGCACTTCGCTCACGACGATTTATATATCGCCATCGACGAGTCGATGGTGGAGCGCTACCTCATAATATTCAGGGCTATTTTCGATAGATCCGGACACGGAGCGCATTACAAGATGATGATGGGCGATGCCTATATCGATCAGCCAACTGCTGCACTAGTCGATGAGACAAAAGGTGCTTCCAAGACCGCGTGAGACTTTCGGCGAACGGCGGGTCTCAAGCAGTGACCGGGCGTATCAACGTCGATTGACGAACGACCGCTCTGGCCGACCGGCGGTCCTCTGAAGTCCTACTATTATGCCCTGCACGTTGCAAAATCGCGCCAACGGCGCTTAGGGCACCCTGCTCCGCAACGCCTCGGCGAGCTTTGCCGCGATAACGGGTGTTATCACCGCGGCCCGACCATTCCGCGGTGGATTTCCCGCTGGCACGGTACCCTTTTAGGGACGTCGAAACCGGCATTCGCATGACCGGGGACCGACTGCCCCGTCGTTCAAGAACTTTGCATAAAAGAAATTTTCAACAACAAAGAACGGGCGCGCTTTTTCTATGTTTATTAGGCACACATTGACGCGACCGTCATCCTCAGCCAACGCTCGGTTACCGGGTCACGAAGTCGTTAACAGTCCGTCAACGACGAGTTGCGCGCCTTCTTCCACGCCACTGGCGATGTAGCCTTCGATGCGCTCCAGCGCCTAGCGGCTAGCGCCTGACAATCGGGCCCATTTCCGCGTCAACTTCGTTGCTGCCTCCGTACCATTTGGGATGCCGGAAATGTCATGGTGCTATCAATACTGCAGGTCTGCGACGAATTCAGGCACGACCGTGAACAGATCTCCAACGAGACCATAGTCCGCGACGCTGAAGATCGGCGCTTCGGGGTCCGTGTTGATCGCGACGATCACCTTCGAATCCTTCATGCCCGCGAGATGCTGGATCGCACCCGAGATGCCGACCGCCACGTACAGTTGCGGCGCGACGATCTTGCCGGTCTGGCCCACCTGATAGTCGTTCGGCACGAAGCCCGCATCGACTGCTGCGCGCGATGCGCCCAGCGCCGCGTTCAGCTTGTCGGCCAGCGGCTCCAGCACCTTCGTGTAGTTCTCGCCGTTGCCCAGACCCCGGCCACCCGACACGATGATCTTCGCTGACGTCAGTTCCGGACGGTCCAGCTTCGTCACTTCACGGCTCACGAACTGCGAGAGGCCGCTGTCCGCCGCCGCTTCGATCTTCTCGACTGCAGCGCTACCGCCTTCGGCCTCCACGGCGTCGAAACCGGTCGTGCGCACCGTGATGACCTTGATCGGGTCAGCCGATTGCACCGTTGCGATGGCGTTGCCCGCGTAGATCGGGCGCTCGAACGTGTCGGCCGAATCCACGGCCGTGATGTCGCTGATCTGTGCGACGTCGAGCTTCGCCGCGATACGCGGCGTGATGTTCTTACCCGAAGCGGTCGCCGACGCGAGGATGTGCGTGTAATTCTTCGCCGGGTCTTGCACAAGCGTCAGCACCGTCGCTTCGACGTTTTCCGCGAGACCCGCTTCGAGTTGCGGCGCGTCGGCGAGTAGCACCTTCGACACGCCTGCGATCTTCGCTGCCGCATCCGCCGCAGCCTGTGCGTTGTGGCCGGCGACCAGCACGTGGATATCGCCACCAATCTTTTGCGCGGCTGCAATCGTATTCAGCGTCGCGGCCTTGATCGACGCGTTATCGTGTTCCGCAATTACCAGATTCGTCATTTCGTCCGTCTCCTCACAGCACCTTGGCTTCGGTCTTCAGCTTCTCGACCAGCGTCTTCACATCCGGCACCATCACACCGGCGGAGCGCTTCGGCGGCTCAACGACTTTCAGCGTCTTCAGGCGCGGCGTCACATCAACACCGAGGTCTTCCGGCTTGATGACTTCCAGCGGCTTCTTCTTCGCCTTCATGATGTTGGGCAGCGTCACGTAGCGCGGCTCGTTCAGGCGCAGATCGGTCGTGATCACAGCGGGCAGCGTCAGCGACAGCGTTTCAGCACCGCCGTCCACTTCACGCGAAACCGTAGCCCTGCCGTCCGCCACGACAACCTTCGACGCGAAGGTAGCTTGCGGCAGGTTCGCCAGTGCAGCCAGCATCTGGCCGGTCTGGTTAGAATCGTCGTCGATGGCCTGCTTGCCGAGGATGACCAGTTGCGGCTGTTCCTTGTCGACCAGCGCCTTGAGCAGCTTGGCGACCGCCAGCGGCTGCAGTTCTTCGCCCGACTCGATCTGGATCGCGCGGTCCGCGCCGATTGCCAGCGCCGTGCGCAGCGTTTCCTGCGCTTGCGTCACACCGGCCGACACGGCGATCACTTCAGTCGCCACGCCCGCTTCGCGCAGACGAACGGCTTCTTCAACCGCGATTTCGTCGAACGGATTCATCGACATCTTCACGTTCGCGATGTCGACGCCCGTGCCGTCCGATTTCACTCGAACTTTCACGTTGTAATCGACCACTCTCTTGAGCGAAACCAGAACCTTCAAACTTTCCTCCCATAAGTTGTCACAGATTCTCTGGCCCTGTCTCGCAAGGCCACTGCAACAGGACCCATGATGACGACGCGGATGACTCTCCCACCACCAAGTCACCGGACCGTAGCCTGGCACACAGTTGCCGCCAGCCTCCAAAAGGCCTCGATCTTGCCTGTCACGACTTGGTACGAAGCCGCGACATCGCAAAAAAATTCGGCCGGCTTGTCCGGAACCGCTTTAACGCAACTTCGATTTTGAAGCGAAGCTGCGTCTCCCGTCGAGTCATCGAGGGACCTGACATACCTTGATTCAAAGCGGTGTACTACAGCGTCCGAGCGATCAACTCTTTCATGATTTCATTCGAGCCACCGTAGATTTTTCCGACTCGCGAGTTGACATAGAGTTTCGCGATTGGATACTCGGCCATGTAACCGTATCCACCATGCAGCTGCAGGCACTCGTCAATGATCTCGCAGCTTCTCTGGGTGCACCACCATTTCGCCATGGCGGCCGTCTCCGGATCGAGTTCACCACGCAGCACCTTTTCCATACAGCTATCGACAAACGCACGCGCAACGGTCGCATTCGTCTTGCATTCCGCCAACTTGAAGCGCGTATTCTGCAAACTGATAAGCTCCGCGCCAAACACCTTACGCTGACGCACGTAGGCGATGGTATCCTCAAGCGCCCGCTCCATTGCCGCCAATGCGGCTATGGCAATGATCATCCGCTCTTTCGGCAATTGCTCCATGAGTTGGGAGAAACCTTTGCCCTCTTCAGTGCCCAGCAAGTTCTCGGTCGAAACTCGTACATCGTCGAAAAACAGTTCCGTCGTGTCCTGTCCCTTCAGGCCGATTTTCTCCAATACGCGCCCTCGGCGGAAGCCCGGTAGATCTTGGGTCTCGACGACAACAATTGAGACACCCTTTGCCCCCATCCCCGGATCCGTTTTGGCGACGACGCAAACAAGATCCGCGTGCAGACCGTTTGAGATGAACGTTTTCGAGCCATTGATCACGTAGTGATCTCCGTCACGGACAGCCCTTGTCTTGATCGACTTCAAATCGGACCCCGCGCCGGGTTCCGACATCGCGATGGCGCCGATCATCTCCCCCGTGGCCATCTTGGGAAGCCAACGTTGCTTTTGTGCTTCCGTCCCGTACCTCAGGATATAGTGCGCGACGATGCCGCTATGCACACTGTTACCGAGGCTGCTCGCCAGCGCTTTCGCTTGCTCGAACATGATAATCGCTTCATGAGCAAACGTTCCTCCGCCTCCCCCATATTCCTCGGGAATGCTTGCGCATAACATGCCAACCTCGCCGGCCTTGCGCCATGCTTCTCGATCGACGTGGTGCTGCTTCCACCAGCGCTCTTCATTTGGTACGAGTTCGCGTTCAATGAATTTTCGGATCGCGTCCTGGAAGATCGCGAGATCATCCGTGATCCACGGGCTTCGACTTTCCGACATAGAATCCATCCCAGGTTAAGTACAGTTGTGGCTAGATACTCGGCCGTCGCTCAACGCGGATGCTGGCCGTCGTCAACCTTCAAAAATGTGCCGGTAACGAAATCAGACGATGGCGACACGAAGTACAGCAGCGTACTGTCAAGCTGCTAAGGGTCGCCCATCCGACGGCGCGGAAATCGATCTGTCACATCGCCGACCCGTTGCAGCATTTCACCCATCATCTCCGACTCAAACATACCAGGCGCAATGGCATTCACGTTAATACCGAACTTTGCCCATTCGACAGCCAATGCCTCGGTCATCCTTACAACCGCTGCCTTGCTGATTGAATATAGCGCGACCCCGTTCCCATCAAGAATCGCCGCGTCATGCCGTCGCTGTTGGATCCCGGCGTCCCCTTTACCAACCTTCCCAATCTCGTGGCGTACGACAGGCATCTATGATCAATGTGTCCCGCATCTCCTGTCTCCGTTGAAAACTACGGGTGACCAACGTTTCGCTTCACGAATCGTCAGTCTCGCTCCCAATCAATCGGAGTAGCAGACAAGTCGGTACATCTGGATGGCACTTGAACCATTCGTCACAACTTGCAAGATTCTACTTGCAGCTTCCCAGCGTGCCCGGATCGATACATTCCAACTATGGCGCCCGGCAGATTCTCGAAACCTCTACCACATCGCTAATGAGTTTTAGTCTTCCCTCATTTATCAGACGGGAACGATCGTCTTCCGCCCGCTGGCGATCGTGATAGAACGCATCGACAATCCACGCCTCCGATTTGATGTTGCGTCCGCGAAGAATGACTTCGATATCTTTTGTAATTCCGACCGCCTGACGCGGTGTCGCGGGTGCCCCGCCACTGTTCAGTTTGTCAGCAAATAGCGTGGCGGCCGCCCTGTAGAACACGATAATCCCGGTGCAATTCATCAGCCCAAGCACGGTTTCGGTCAGGGCGCCCACCTACACCGTCATAATTGACATCAATCCCATCTGGAAATGCGTCTGCGATTTCGGCCTTGAGGTTACCCGAGCGATAGTCGATGAAACCGTCCACGCACAGAAACCTCTGACGAGCGGGTACGTACAGCCATCACCGACTGTCGCCACGTGTGGTTAGAGGTTCGGCGTCGCCTCTCACAGACATGCATACAATGCGTCGATCAAGCCACGTCGACGCGGGTAAAAGTCAATTTGGTCGCTCATACGATTCATGGCGTAACCAACAGCTAGATCAGCGACCGGGTCGGCGAACGTTTGTCGAACATGATCAGATCTCGAAGAAAAAAAACCTTGTATATCAACGACAACAAAATTTATTCGCGTCTACCGTAAGATGAAATCTGATTTTCTGGCGAAAAATGGCTTGGAGAACGTTTCCTGGCCCTTTCGCCTAATGCACGACCGTCAATTCGCTTCTTATAACTACGTTTAATGATTTGACACCCTCGTGCGCTACCCTCGTGGAGTTCATACCCATGAACGCAAAGCATGAACTCGAAGCGCGTATGCAAACCCTGTCGATCCGCACCTACGATCTTCCCTTTACGTACCGGCCGATCTCGGGCGGGAATACACACCAGTTGCCGTCCTCGTGGTGAAAGAAAGCAATGGTCAGAGGGCCAGCGAGCCGCGCTACCTCGACGCACACATAGCGCACACCCTTGGTTGTGCGCCCAATTCTTGTGACGCGCAATGGACTTGCCTGCGTAGGCGCAAGCGCAAGCCATTTATCAACCTGCGAGCGTAAAGTTCTTTTACCTGTATCCATGGCCGAATTCTCATGCTACGCATTAACGAATATCTCAGTAGTTACTTTGTTATACGAATTATGTAGAACCAGCTTCGATCAGCTATCAAAGTCACTCGACGAACGTCACATTGGTAACTCCACCTTCCTCGCACATCGCCTGAAAACTGAACCTGCCTCGCCTTCGACGGAGGCCGTGCACCACAGTAATCATCCGATTTGGTCCCGATGCGCCGAGAGGATGACCAAGCGCGTTAACGCAACCACGGACATTCATACGGGCCGAGTCCGCCCCAACGGGTTTCAGCCATGCCAGTGGAATCGGGCCAACTCACCAACCATGACCAGCGAGTCCGAGAGAAAGGAGCATAGTCAACTAGATGCGGAGCTTTCCGCGCCCAATTCCCGTAGACACTCATTGTGTGCGCCGCCGATGCGTTCCCCTCGGATCACCAACTAGGACTAACGTGGCGCCATTCGAAGGGCGCCGTCCAAGCGAATAGTTTCACCATTCAGCATTGAATTCACGATGATATGTTCAGCGAGCATTGCATACTCTTCGGGACGGCCTAATCGCGCAGGGTGCGGGACGGATTGCCCAAGGGCTTCCCGTACCTGAGGAGCCACGCGCGCCAGCATCGGTGTATCGAAGATGCCGGGGGCAATACTGCATACGCGAATCGCCCGGTTCGCCAGGTCGCGTGCCGCAACGAGCGTCATGCCGACGATGCCAGCCTTTGCGGACGCATACGGGATCTGGCCAATTTGCCCTTCGTACGCCGCCACCGATGCCGTTAGAACAATTACGCCTCGTTCTCCTTCGATTGGATCCGCCTTTGCCATGCTGGCCGCAGCAAGACGCAATACATTGAAGCTGCCGACAAGATTTGTTGCTACGATCGCCGCATACGTCTCGAGCGATCCCGGTCGCCCATCCTTATCAAGCGTCCGCAACGCTCCACCACGACCCGCACAGTGAACCGTCGCCCGGAGCGGTCCAAACACTTCTGCGGCTGCGAACGCAGCCTCCATCTGACTCTCAGACGTGACGTCGGCTGCCACGAATGCCACCGCTCCGATTTCCGTCGCGACCTCTGCCCCATTCGTCCCTGGTAAATCGACGATTACCACCTTTGCACCGGCCTGAACAAGACGCTCGGCCGTAGCCCGACCGAGTCCCGAGGCTCCGCCGGTGACGACGGCAGTCTCCGTAATCTTCATGTTATTTCCTTTGCTCAAACGGTCTAAAAGAGATCCACACAGTCCAAACAGTCACCTCAACTTCAGGATAGACTCAACATACGTATATGTCAATGCATATGACCACGCGGGATTTTCATGCGACCGATCGGTAGACCGTTGAACGCGTACGAATCCGCTCATGCAGACTGCTTTCGCAGGCAAACGGCCGCCCCCGCTGAGCACTCCAGCGTGACGAAGCTCGCCGTGTGACGAGCCGAAGCTAGTTCGAATCATTCATCGACGACGCATTCGTAGACTTCATCAAACCTGGATTATCAGTAGGTATCGTCGAAAGTTGGGGATTGGCGCTGCACGAATCGTTCGCGTGTCGCATTGATCGTGTCCAGTTGCCAAGGCGCGGCTATTTTTCCTCGTTGGAGTGAAGACGACGCTTCGCGAATGCGTGCCTTCCGAATCGTTGTCAAGGTCGTAGGGAGTGGCCTCGGCAAAGCTGACGAATGAGCACGCAGGCGTTATCAGGCAGCATAGTCGGCCGCGATGCAGTTGTAGTTTCTCCTTTATTACCCACAGCCCCGGAAGACCTCAGTCTCCAGACTAGGGATGAAAGGCGGATGCCGCCTGTGCAGCAGGAGTCTTGTGATTCTCAGAGATGATCGATCAAGCACTCGTTGCGACTGTACCGGTGCCTACGTATTCAGGGAAAGGCGCAAAGCCCGCCCTCGCTCAGCCTTGACGAGACAGCAAGAGACGCCGCTTGCAACACGGGTCACCGACCAATGCCAGAGTTGCGGGCCCGCCCAGATGCAAACGGATTTGTCGCATGTCAGCTTCGTCGCGTAGCCCGGCGGTGCCGGCATGAACATCGAGAGATATCTGAATAGTAGGCCGTGCGATGGTGGCTGCGGATACCGATCGGCATATCGGCCGATCCGTGAATTAGTCGGCCCTTCCTAATCATCAAACATCCGAAATTACTGACCTTCAGACTACGTCAAACCTAGTCCAAGTTTTTCAGCGGTGGCCTTGGCCTGACGAATGGCGAGATCAAACGTGCCTTCTTTTGCCACACTCACGCGGTCGACACTCACCTGCCAACAATCGAACTGGAAGCGCCACCGAATGCGCCGCTCCTCTAACAACTCCGAAAACCATCGCCAGATGGACGCATCTTCTGCGTTTGCGGCCGCAGCAGCTTCGAAACGTACCTGTTGCATTACATCCATAAACAGCGCATTCGACATTCACATTTTAATAGTTACTACAGCTCTCGGCGAAGGTCCCTGAATCTGTCAATCGTCGCCCGCATCGGACCACACCGTGGCTCCGCGGCTTGCAGAGTGGTCACTCTAATATCGCAAGAACCGACTGCAACACCGCTGTGCCCAAGCTTGAACTTCTGAGCTTACGACGGCTCACACGCAGTCCGCGCCCCGTGGACCTGGCCCCGCAAGCCCTGAGTCGCCTAACGCGTAGCGTCGCGTACCATATTGCGCGCAATCACCAGTTGCTGGATCTGCGTCGTGCCTTCGTAGATGCGGAACAGGCGGACGTCCCGATAGAAACGTTCGACAGCATACTCGGACACGTAGCCCGCGCCGCCGTGAATCTGCACCGCGCGATCTGCGACGCGGCCACACATCTCCGACGCGAACAGCTTGCAGCACGACGCTTCCGTCGACACATCCTGCTTGTTGTCGCGGCGTCGCGCGGCATCGAGCACCATCGAACGCGCCGCGTAGATTTCCGCGCGGCTGTCGGCGAGCATCGCCTGGACCAGCTGGAATTCGGCGATCGGCTGACCGAACTGCTTGCGCTCCATTGCGTAGCGAAGTGCATCGTCAAGCATGCGCTCCGCCGCACCGACGCAAATCGCCGCAATATGCAGACGGCCTTTGTCGAGCACCTTCATTGCCGTCTTGAAGCCGACGCCCTCGTTGCCGCCGATGATGTTCGCCGCAGGCACGCGGCAGTTCTCGAAGATTACATCGCAGGTATGCGCACCTTTCTGGCCCATCTTCTTGTCGATCTTGCCAAGCGACAGACCGGGCGTGCCCTTTTCGACGATGAACGCCGAAATCCCGCCAGAGCCCTTGATGTCCGGATTCGTGCGCGCCATTATCGTGTAGATGCCGGCTTCCGGCGCATTGGTAATGAAGCGCTTGGTGCCATTGATCACGTAGTGGTCGCCGTCGCGCACGGCCGTCGTGCGCAGCGACGCGGCATCCGAACCCGAGCCCGGCTCCGTCAACGCAAACGATGCGATCAGTTCGCCCGAAGCGAGCTTCGGCAGATAGTGG
The DNA here is from genome assembly GCF_013177735.1 of Paraburkholderia elongata. Taxonomy (GTDB): domain Bacteria; phylum Pseudomonadota; class Gammaproteobacteria; order Burkholderiales; family Burkholderiaceae; genus Paraburkholderia; species Paraburkholderia elongata. The sequence continues at coordinate 15,438 of NZ_WOEZ01000117.1, forward strand.
CGCTTCTGCTCGTCGGTGCCGTCGATGATGAGGCCCTGCGAGCCGATGCCGTTGTTCGTGCCGATCAGCGAGCGAAACGCTGGGGAAGTCTTCGCTATCTCGAACGCGGCGAGCACTTCTTCTTCCATCGTGAGGCCAAGGCCGCCGTATTCCTCGGGAATCGTCAAACCAAACAGGCCGAGCGCGCGCATCTCGCTGACGATGTCGGCGGGAATCTCATCCGTTTCGGCGACCTCATTTTCGGCGGGAACGAGCCGCTCGCGTACAAAGCGCGACAGCGAATCGACAAGTAGTGTGAGTGTTTCGTTATCGCGAATCATCAGGTTTCCTGCATTGCCGTGGCGCGCGACCAGTGTATCGTCGTACGTTGCGCCGATTGCTCATGGCCGTCCTATGCCGACGTCAATCCGTGTCGCGAAAGGACTCTCGTGTATCAATACTTTTCCAACCTATCGTGGACTAGCACGCTTCAAGGGTACATTTCATCAATATGAACCTCAGCACCATGAACCGAAAAGAGGGCGTGACATTGAAAGAGGCACACCTGGTCATTGAGTGATCGGATGTACCTTAATTTCAAGAGGTGTACTACAGCGTCCGAGCGATCAACTCTTTCATGATTTCATTCGAGCCACCGTAGATTTTTCCGACTCGCGAGTTGACATAGAGTTTCGCGATTGGATACTCGGCCATGTAACCGTATCCACCATGCAGCTGCAGGCACTCGTCAATGATCTCGCAGCTTCTCTGGGTGCACCACCATTTCGCCATGGCGGCCGTCTCCGGATCGAGTTCACCACGCAGCACCTTTTCCATACAGCTATCGACAAACGCACGCGCAACGGTCGCATTCGTCTTGCATTCCGCCAACTTGAAGCGCGTATTCTGCAAACTGATAAGCTCCGCGCCAAACACCTTACGCTGACGCACGTAGGCGATGGTATCCTCAAGCGCCCGCTCCATTGCCGCCAATGCGGCTATGGCAATGATCATCCGCTCTTTCGGCAATTGCTCCATGAGTTGGGAGAAACCTTTGCCCTCTTCAGTGCCCAGCAAGTTCTCGGTCGAAACTCGTACATCGTCGAAAAACAGTTCCGTCGTGTCCTGTCCCTTCAGGCCGATTTTCTCCAATACGCGCCCTCGGCGGAAGCCCGGTAGATCTTGGGTCTCGACGACAACAATTGAGACACCCTTTGCCCCCATCCCCGGATCCGTTTTGGCGACGACGCAAACAAGATCCGCGTGCAGACCGTTTGAGATGAACGTTTTCGAGCCATTGATCACGTAGTGATCTCCGTCACGGACAGCCCTTGTCTTGATCGACTTCAAATCGGACCCCGCGCCGGGTTCCGACATCGCGATGGCGCCGATCATCTCCCCCGTGGCCATCTTGGGAAGCCAACGTTGCTTTTGTGCTTCCGTCCCGTACCTCAGGATATAGTGCGCGACGATGCCGCTATGCACACTGTTACCGAGGCTGCTCGCCAGCGCTTTCGCTTGCTCGAACATGATAATCGCTTCATGAGCAAACGTTCCTCCGCCTCCCCCATATTCCTCGGGAATGCTTGCGCATAACATGCCAACCTCGCCGGCCTTGCGCCATGCTTCTCGATCGACGTGGTGCTGCTTCCACCAGCGCTCTTCATTTGGTACGAGTTCGCGTTCAATGAATTTTCGGATCGCGTCCTGGAAGATCGCGAGATCATCCGTGATCCACGGGCTTCGACTTTCCGACATAGAATCCATCCCAGGTAAACTGCAGATTTGGTTCAAAATGAGGGACGACCACCGCATGCGGCCGCCTACACACTGTGTGGTAACAGATATAGCTAACGCTGCTGAAAGAGACAGCTGCAGTTAGACACCCTGTCGTCGCTCAACGCGGATGCTGGCCGTCGTCAACCTTCAAAAATGTGCCGGTAACGAAATCGGACGATGGCGACACGAAGTACAGCAACGTACTGTCAAGCTGTCGAGGGTCACCCATCCGACGACGCGGAAATCCTTCTGTCACATCGCCGACCCGCTGCAGCATCTCACCCATCATTTCCGACTCAAACATACCAGGCGCAATGGCATTCACGTTGATACCGAACTTTGCCCATTCGACTGCCAACGCCTCCGTCATTCTTACCACTGCTGCCTTGCTGATTGAATACAGCGCGGCGCCGTTCCCACCATAGTCAAAGGCAGTCATTGAAGAGATGTTGACAATCCGGCCGGGAAGCTTTGCGGCCATCAACCGGCGCGCAACTTCGCAGGAAAGGATGTAGGGAGCGCGCACATTCGTAGCGAGCACTCGATCGATTAATTCCACCGACATCTTGGTCGCACGAGTTGCGTCGGGAATCCCCGCATTGTTGACGAGTATCGATACGGGACCGAGTGCCTTCTCGGCTTCGCCCACTGCATCAACCAGCTGGGTGGCATCTGTGACATCAAGCTGGACAGCTATTGCCTCCCCCCCGGCGCTTCGGATGTCATTCGCCAGCTCCTCCAGTCGTTCAAGCCTTCTGGCTGCCAGTGCGACCCGCGCACCGCAACTCGCGAGAACCTGCGCGAAACGACGCCCCAGGCCCGAGGATGCGCCCGTAACAAACGCAGTCTGCCCGGAAAGATCAATTGAAAAGTTGATTGGCGGCAAGCTCATGTTGTTCTCCTCCTTGGTTTTTAGCGGAATTGGTCTGCTCAGCTGCGGCGTCCACTTGTCGGGATCTCGCAAAAAGGAATCGACTTATCCACGCGGATCTCGCTTGGTAGCCCAAGAACGCGTTCCGCGATGATGTTGCGCAGGATTTCGTCCGTTCCACCCTCGATTCTGGTTCCCGGTGAGCGCATTAGCATTGCCTGGAAGCGTCCGTCCGACACCGTTTCGTCCGCATCGGTCACCAGGCCCGTTGGCCCCTGCAAATCGAGGGCAAACATTGCGAGTTCCTGCATCGTCGTCCCCGCAACCAACTTGCCAATGGAGTTCTCGGGGCCTGGCAATTGCCCTTTGGACAAGGCGGTGATGGATCGCATCGCCGTATATTTCAGACCGTTCGCTCGCGTCGCAAAGTTCGCAAGCCGCGCCCTAACCATCGGGTTGTCGATCGCTGGACGCCCGTCAAGTTGAGCACTCATGCAGTACGAGAACAGTTCGGGAAAGCCGGTGGGCATTCCCGAACCAATCGACAATCTTTCATTCATGAGCGTCGTAAGCGAGACTTCCCAACCTTGGCCCACCGCACCTAGGCGCTGGGTATCGGGAATCCGGACGTCGGTAAAGTAAACCTCGTTAAAATCCGACTTGCCACTCACCTGCTTGATGGGGCGCACTTCGATACCGGCCGACCGCATGTCCACGAAGAACATGGTCAGCCCCTTATGCTTGGCCACGGTTGAATCCGTGCGAGTCAGCAACAGGCCGTAGTCCGCATAGTGCGCGCCACTAGTCCATACTTTCTGCCCATTGACGATCCAATCGCCGGTCCCATCCGGCGCCCGCTCCGCCTTCGTCCTCAATCCCGCAAGGTCCGACCCTGCCGTCGGCTCAGAGAAGAGCTGACACCAGATTTGCTCACCCGAGGCGAGCGGCGGTAGCAGCCGACGTTTATGGTCCTCGTTGGCCCAGGCAATCATCGTCGGTCCGCACATGCCGTGGCCAATGTTGAATAGCCGGCTAAGCGCAATGTAGATCCCTTCTTCCTGATTCCAGATTACGCGTTCGATGGGGCCGAGCCCTGCGCCGCCGTACTCCTTCGGCCATTGAAGACAGGCAAAGCCACCTTCGGACTTCTTCTTCTGCCAGGCTTTCGAAGCCAGAATCGGGTCCTCGCTCGTGACGCCGCTGTGTCCAAAGCTCGCCTTGAGCAGTTCTGCGTCGAGATGGCTCGGTGCGTTCGCATCGATCCATTCCCGGGCGCGTCGTCGAAAGTCCGCTTCTGTTGGGGTGTCGCTGAAATCCATGTCAATTCTCCTCAATTAGGCGCCAAATCGCGCTCACGGGACACCATTCGCTCAATCAAACGGTCTTCCCACGTCCAAAGCGAACCCACGGCGAGACCGAGTGCGTTGGAACGGCGGTAATAGAGGTGGCAGTCAAATTCCCAAGTGAAACCCGCGCCGCCGTGTACCTGAATACTGTTCTTGGCGCAGTGCTGAAACGCCTGCGTCGCGGACACCCGTGCGTTTGCCGCGGCGACCGGCAATTCCGACGCGTTTGCAGACAGCGCCCAAGCTCCGTAGTACGCGTTTGAACGCGCCAGCGTTGCCGACACGTACATGTCGGCCAGCATGTGCTTGATTGCCTGAAATGAACCGATCTGACGGCCAAAAGCCATTCGATCGAGGGCATAGTCACGCGCCAGTTCGATCGAACGATCGGCCCCCCCAACCTGCTCAAAGGCAATCAGAACGGCCGCTTGATCAAGGACACGTTCGATGATGGCCCGACCCTCGCCCGCATTGCCGAGAGGCTCCGCAGCCGCACCGTCGAATACCAATCTGGCCTGGCTTCGGGTTGGGTCTATGTTCTCCACGACCTCACGCCTAACGCAAGGCCCGTTCAAGTCCACAAGAAACAGCGAAATTTCATCTGATGCACCGCGTCCGTGCTCCCGTGCCGCCACTACCGCAACGTCGGCGATGTCACCATCAGGCACAGGAACCTTGACACCGCTTATGGTCCCGCGCTCCGCAATTGTGCGCATCGCTGCCGAACCAGCATGTCCCGGGTTTTCAGTCATCGCAAAAGTTCCAACGATGTCGGCGCTTGCGATTCCGGGGAGCCACCGCGACTTCTGCTCGTCCGAGCCTGCCAGCATCAGAAACTGAGCCGCAAGATAGATAGACGATGAGACCGGCACCGGAGCAAGACTCCTGCCGAGCTCCTCGGCCAGCACACACAACTCGAGATAACCGAGCCCCACCCCACCAAACTCCTCCGGAATTGCGGCCCCCAACACGCCGAGCCCCGCCAACTCCTTGTACAACACGCGATCGAAAGAACTGTTGCCCTCCAGGACCGATCGCACGGCCGATATCGGACACCGTTCTTTCAGAAACCGGCGCAATTGGTCGCGCAACATAATCTGTTCGTCGGAAAAATCCAGATTCATCTCTCTTGCCTCATTTCATTCCGGATACGCTTGGCCCATACGCCAAATTCACCCAGCGACACGCCAGATGTACGCTATGAATAGTTTGGTGGACGATTCTCCAGAAAGGACGCGATACCTTCCTTGTAGTTATCGTCGCGCGCGCAGAGCACCTGGTTGCGGTCCTCCATAGCTATCACCGCTTCCAGACCTTGCGCGTCGACCGCGCAATTAAGAGCTTCTTTCGTCAGGCGCAGCCCCAATGGCGTGGCATTCAGCATGTCTTTAACAAACGCACGCCCCTCATCCTCGAGGACGTCCGGTTCCACGATCCGGCTGAACAAACCGAGTTCCCGCGCTCGCTCGGAGTCCATGAAGCGCCCCGTCAACATGAACTCCGCGGCAATGGATGAGCCAACCATACGAGGAAGAAAGTATGAGACACCCATATCGCAGGCGCTAAGACCGATGCGGATGAATGCTGCGTTCATCCGGGTCGACGGTGTTCCAATGCGCACGTCGGACGCGAGCGCCAATCCAAAGCCACCTCCGCACGCAGCGCCATTGACAAGCGCCACGATTGGCTGGGGACAGCGCCGCATCGCGATGACAATTTCAGAAATGCCGCGTTGATAATCCAGATGTGCGCCGGTGCTGCTGAATCCGCCGGACCTGCGCTCCTTGAGGTCGAGACCTGCGCAGAATGCCCGACCAGCGCCGGCCAACACCACTACCCGGACATCGCGGCGCAAGTACAGTTCTGAAAAGAGCGAACGAAGCTCCTCAAGAAGCACCGGATTGAGCGCGTTCAATTGATCAGGACGATTCATTGTGACCCATAGCGCGGCCCCCTCCTCGTGAACGAGCAGGTGTACATACTCCCTCATGTTCCTATCTCCCAGTGGAAATTAACTCATTCATGCGACCAGGTTCTTGTCGCTTGAATCGCCCAGTCCAGCGCCTCCGTCGCAGTTGAGAATTGTCCCGGTGATATAGGAAGCGGCATCGGTGCACAGAAAGACGGCACTGTCCGCCACCTCTCGTGCTTCACCGAAGCGGCGCAACGGAACGCGCGCCGCTCTTTCGGCCACCGCTTCATCCGTCGGCGCCAATCGCGCCATACCTTCAGTTCCACGGATCGGCCCGGGCGATATGCCATTCACCCTAACGCCATGAGGACCCCACTCCATAGCCAGCACGCGCAACAGTTGGTTTATCCCCGCTTTCGCGGCACAGGCGTGTGCCTGCATCATGGTGGCGTTGACCGCCTGATTGGCTGTGATCGCAATCAGCGAAGCTCCAGGTCGATTCAACAGGTCATAAGACGCGCGGAAAACGTTGAACGTACCGTTGAGATCAATATCTACAACCGTCCGAAACCCGTTGGCCGAGATACCAACCGCCGGCGCCATGAAGTTTCCCGCCGCCCCGGAAATCACGATGTCGAGCCCACCAAACGCACTTGCAACATCTTCCAGGACGGCTCTGGTTGCATCGAAATCACGAACGTCACACGAACGACCGAGCGCGCCTTCGCCGATCTCCGCGGCTGCAGCTGCAGCCTTATCCGGATTACGGCCAGCCACCGCTACGCGTGCGCCGAGCTGCGCCATACGCTTTGCGATGCCCAGGTTGATTCCGCTGGTTCCGCCGGCGATAAACGCACTGCGTCCAGATAAAATGTTCTCAGAATAAACGTCCACGATGCCCACCTTTATTACAGAATTTAGGATTACAGATTTTTTATGAACTTTGACGATCACTGTGAACTTTCATCCGATACAGCCTCATTGATGACTTCATCCATGAAGCCCCTACCTTCCGACACAAGATACTCAAGGAGCGCCGCCGGCTTGAAGCGCTCACCATAACGGCGTTCAAATTCACGCATCTTTGCGAGAATCACCTCCAACCCCACCAGATCGGCCCAAAACATGGGCCCCCCTCGATACAAAGGCCAGCCATAGCGCTTGATCCATACCGTATCAATATCGGAAGCACGTGCGGCAATTCCCTCTTCCAGAATTTTTGCACCCTCATTGATCATCGGGTAAAGGCAGCGCTCAAGGATTTCCTGATTCGAAATCGAACGCCGGGTGATTTGTCGGTCCAACGCAAGATCGCGCACCACTCTCTCGGCAACTGCGGAAGGTCTTCTCTTACCGTTGTGGTCGTAGTCGTAATACCCAGAACCAATCTTCAAGCCCACGCGCCCCATTGCACAAAGGGCTTCGCAAACCGGCGAGGCTACGGCGGCGCCCTGATCCACGTCATCAAGGCCAGCCAAATCACGCCGGGCAAAGGGCCCCATGGGCATCCCGAAATCGTAGATGACGCGATCAATATCCCAGGGCAACGCGCCTTCGAACAGCAGGTTCTGTAGTTCGAGCGTCTGCTGCGCAAGCATTCGATCTCCGACAAGCCCAGAGCAATTCTTGACGACTACAGGTACCTTACGGATCTTCTTGCCCAGCTCAATAACCGTCGCGACGACCGTCGCGCCCGTTTCGGAACCGCGAATGACTTCAAGCAACCCCCTGTCGTTGGCCGGGGAGAAAAAATGCAGACCGATAACATCTTGCGCTCGACTCGTCGCTGCAGCAATTTCGTCAACGTCGAGGGAGGAAATGCTAGTTGCGAGAATTGTGCCCGGCGTGGCAAGGTTGTCCAGCTTTCTGAACACGTCGACCTTCAGATCCAGGCGTTCAGACACTGCTTCGATGACCAGTTCGCAGCCGCTCACGCTGTCTAGCTTCGTCGAGGTGTTCAACAGATTTATTCGGCGGTTAATTTCCTGTTGCGTCAACTGCCCCTTCTTTGCGGCAATCTCATAGCTCCTTTGTATCGCTGCGCAACCTTTTCGCAGAGCCATCTGATCCGTGTCAATCATGGTTACCGGAATCCCGACATTGAGAAAATTCATCGCAATGCCTGGACCCGTCGTTTCCGCACCGATTACACCGACATGTTCGATCTTTCGCCTCTCCGTTCTGTCGGGTATATCGGGAACCGTCGCGACCTTACGCTCTGCAAAAAATGCATACCGCTGCGCCTTTGATTGAGTCCCGTTCAGCAACATTCGAAATAGTCGCCGTTCCTCATCCAGACCTTCTTCGAACGATAGATTCACAGCAGCTTCGATGGCTTTGATGTTCGCTTCCGGCGCATCGAATCCTCGGAATCTCCGGGCGTTCTCCTCTCGATATTCGAGAAAGATTTCCGGCCTTTGGCGCGCTTCCTCGAGCTTGTCGTTGAGATCGGTTAATCTTGCTGCTTTGACGCCTTCGTCGATCATGCGCTTCGCGAAAGCAATGGCACCGCCACGCAGGCTTCCTTCGTCGACCAGTTCATCAAATAACCCCATTGCAACGGCGGTCTTGGCGGAAATATGCCGTCCGGTAGTTAGCAGATCCAGAGCTCTTTCAACGCCCACGATACGTGGCAGACGCTGCGTTCCCCCAGCCCCGGGCAAAAGTCCGATATTGACTTCAGGCCAGCCTGCCTTGGCTGACGGGACTGCCACGCGAAAATCTGCAACCAGAGCGATTTCCAATCCAGTACCGAGCGCCGTTCCGTGAATTGCTGCAATAACAGGTTTCGATATACGCTCCAACGTCTCCTGTACTTCCCGTACACTTGGCCCGACTAGAGGTTTGCCAATCTCCGTGATATCCACGCCGACCAAAAAGGTCTTACCTTTGCAGATGAGCACAATTGCCTGTGCCTCCGGATCGGCACTCGCGCGTCTGAATGCATTAACCAATCCTGTACGGACATCAGCCGACAAAGCATTCACTGGTGGTGAGTCTACCGTGACGATTGCAACATTGCGTTCAATCGAGACATCAACGACAGCATTGATAATATCCATGGCCTACCGTACTCTTCCGATGTTACGCAAGCAGCGGCGATTAGTTCGGTCAGTCCGCAGAGGCTTCTTCACGCTATTACCGAATCCGAGAGAGCGCTGCACGCCCCAATGCCTTCGCTTTATCGCCGCGCATTGCCTTTAAAGTTCGCAGGACGTTTTTCGCGAAATGCGGCAACACCCTCGTCAAAGTCCGGATTCTTGCCTGCAGTGCGTTGAGCTTCCCGCTCGAGCGCCAGCTGTTCGGAAAACGGTTCATCCAAAGCCGACCAGGCCAGTTTCCGAATCAAGCGATACGTATCAGTCGGCCCATTCGCGAGTCGAACCGCAATCTCGAGTGCCACAGAGACGGCTTCGCCATCAGGCACGACGCGATTGATCAGGCCCCAGCTCAGTGCCTGCTCGGCACTGATCTTTTCCGCTAGAAGCATCATCTCCATTGCCCGAACGCGCCCAGCAGCCGACGCGAGCAGATACGCAGACCCACCGTCAGGCACAAGCCCAACGCGCGAAAATGCCTGCAGGAAATAGGCGCTCTCTGAGGCAATGACAATATCGCCCGCCAATGCGAAAGCACATCCGACCCCAGCGGCAGCGCCATTGACTGCAGTCACAATAGGAATAGCGAGATTGCGAAGATGCAGCATGAGTGGATTAAACTGCCGCTCAAGTCGCTCCCCCGCATCGCGCTCATCGACAGGTTTGCTTGCCGCTCCGGTGACGAGGTTCACACCGGACGAGAACCCCCGTCCTTCTCCGGTCAGGACAATGGCGCGAGCCTCTGCTTCGGCGCGAGTAAAGGCTTCCTTGAGTTGATCGGCCATGCCCTCCGAGAATGCATTGAGGGTTTTCGGGTCGTTCAATCGAATGATCGCGACATCATGCTCGAGGGTATAAATCACCAATGCTTCAGACATCGAATGTCTCCTACTATCTGCTTTTCGAGAATCATTTAAATGCTCTGCCAGCGACCCGAACTTTCGCACAATGCGGTCGCTCTGGCGTCGGCGCCCATCTTGGGCTCGACCGGGAATGTGGGCGTGCAAGTACATAGTCCCGATATCGAAAGTCGATTCCGGATCAATACCACTGACGTGCTTGCCTCTATCCAAATTCAGCTACTGGCACGAAGAGATGGATAACCAGCGTTTCGCCCCACCCTTTGGCAATCTCATGCCTAACCAGCCGGAGTAGTACACAGGTCGACAGTTCTGTATGGCATTTCACCATTCGTCACAATGTCCCGAATTCCACCTGCTGTTTCCCGGCATGTCCCGATCGATACATTTCAACAATGGCGCTCGGCAGATTCTCAAAACCAGCCACCACATTGCTGATGGGCTTTAGTCTTCCTGCGAGCATCAGACGGGACAGATCGTCTTCGGCGCGAAGGCGTTCGTGATAGAACGCATCGACAATCCAGGCCTCAGACTTGATGTTTCGTTCGCGAAGAATCTTTTCGATCTCATCTGTAATACCGACCATCTGACGCAGTGTCGCGGGTCCGGCGCTACTGTCCAATTTCTCGGCATAGAGCGAAGCGGCTGCCCCGTAGGACACCATCCGCGCATTGCGATTCATCAACCCGACTACGGCTTCGGTAAGCGCCCCACCTACACCGTCAGAATAGACGTCAATCCCCTCGGGAAAGGCTTCGGCGATCTCGGCTTTGAGGTTATCCGAGCGATAGTCGATGCAACGGTCGATACCCAAGGTATCGACAACCCATTGGCATCGGTCGGAACCACCGGCGAATCCGACCACGTAACTTCCGGCAATTTTCGCGAGCTGCGCCGCAATCGAGCCAACGGAGCCGGACGTACCTGCTACGGCAACCTTATAGGAAGGCATAAGCGGACCACACTCTCGCGCCCCGAAGTACGCAGTCATGCCAGAGGTACCGAACATTTCCAACAGCACCGCAGGCGACCACATCTTCACCAACTCGGGCCTGAACTTGTATGTCCATTGTGAGTTGGTGCCGTTTAACGCCTTGACCAGTTCACTCGGGGATGGGTAACCGATGGCTCCGTCGAAGCTCGAAATCACTTGATAGTCTTGCCAACCCGTCTGGCATGTAATCACATCACCTTCATTGAATGCAGGATCACGTGACTTGATCACCACCGCACATGCATAGTTTGACAGGTCAGTTTCGCCGAGTTTTGTAACTCCTTTGGCCATGCGCATGCGAGCAGCCGAATGTACATTGACGAGAATCACACGAACCAGAGCTTGTCCCGGCTCAAGTTCCGGAATCGCACATTCCCGCATCTCGAACTGTTCCAGTTCGAGCGTATCGTTCACCAAGGGTTTGGCGTATATCCACTGCCTAAAGGTCTGAGGCATTTTTGACTTCCTTGAGGTCAATCCGTGTCGGGCGGCTACTCACAGCCGCCTCCGACGCCCCCCCCACGTATGGGGAAAGGTTCGGCGTTGCGTCTGCATGGTATGTGCCTTTCACAGACAGGCATAGATCGCGTCGATCAGGCTACGTCGACGCGGATCAAGGTCAAATTGGTCGCTCATTCGATTCATGGTGTAACCAACAGCCAGATCAGCAACTGGGTCGGCGAATGCAAACGAACCGCCCCAACCACTGTGCCCAAATGCTTCCAGATTCGGTCCGTATAGACGCCCCGGATTCAACCAGAATCCGGCGCCCCAACGCGTATGACTACCCTTGACCAGGTCTTTGCCATCGAATCGACAACGCGCCGCCTGTTCTACGGCCGCACGTCGTACCAGGACCTTTCCGTCTTTTCGCGGACGCAGAAGCAGATCGTACAAACGAGCCAACGCGCCCCCATTGGTGTATCCGTTCGCAGACGGCAGGTCCGCAGCCCGCCAAGCTGCATCGTTTGAAAGAGAGGCGGGCGTGTACGGATTCGTGAACGCTGCGTATTGAGCCCGATTTTCAGGATCCAGCTTTAACGCATCCAGACTTGCCACGGGCAACACTTCAGCCACACGATCCTCGTCTTTGGGGCCCACACCAATCGAAATGTCCAGGCCAAACCCAGCAGCGAGTTCCTCGGCGACGAACTGCTTTATCGATCGCCCCTCAATGCGGGAGAAAAGCGCTGTAGCAAGGATTCCGAGAGTCATGCCGTGATAGCCCGCCGTGGTCCCCGGCTCCCAAAAGGGTGCCTGAGCAGCCAGCCGCTGTGCAGCCACTTCTCCAGACAAGAGATCATCTATCGTGGCCGGCGTCGTGAAACCACTCAGCCCGGCCTGATGCGCAAGCAGCATTCCGATCGTCACGTTCGACTTTCCTGCTTCCCCGAACTCCGGCCAATACTTTCGCACCTCGTCGTCGTACGAAATGAGACCGCGATCAACCAGAATTGCAAAACACGCCGCCATCACACCCTTGGTTGCAGACCAGACATTCGTGATCGTGTTGCGCTCCCACGGGTGCTGGCGCGCCGCATCCCGATACCCCGCCCACATATCGACAACTACTTCTCCTCCGACTATCAGAGTGAAGTCAGCACCCAGCTCCTCATGTTCGCGGAAGTTCTCGACGAACGCCTCCTGGATGCGGTCAAATTTTGCAGAACAAAATCCGTTTATATCAACGACAGGCGAATTCATTCGTGTCCACCTTAAGATGTAATCTGGTTTTCTGGAGGATGGCGCTTGACAATCGCCATTCTGTCCATTCGTTCAATGCACGACCATCAATTCGCCTTTTTTTACTGCGAATTGACTTTATTCTTGGCGCCCCTTCTTACCCACGGTCTGCTCGCAGCGGCTCAGCAATCACGATTTCCATGCGTGAACCATGAGCTTATGCAAGCTTTGTCGATTAGCGTCTAAGCGCTTCTTTTTTCATACCTACCGGTCTCGGGCGGGAACACACACCAGTTCCCGTCCTCGTGGTGAAAGAAAGCAATGGTCAAAGGGCCAGCGATCCTCGCTACCTCGACGCACACATACCGCACACCCTTTGCTGGGCGCCCAATCCCGGTGACACGCAACGGACTTAACTGCGTAGGTGCGAGCGCGAACCATTTATCAACCTGCGAACGCAAGGACCTTTTGCCTGTATCCATGGCCGTAATCTCATGTCATGCATTTACGAATTGTTCGATATTTAGTCTTGTTTGTTTAGAACCGGGGTTGTCAAATTTCAAAGGCGTTCGACTATCGTGACATTGGCAAGCCCACCGCCTTCACACATCGTCTGTAAGCCGAACCTTCCTCGTGTTCGATGAAGGCCGTGCATCAAGGTAGTCATCAATTTTGTGCCCGATGCGCCGAGAGGATGGCCAAGCGAAATAGCGCCGCCACTGACATTCATACGGGCCGAGTCCGCTCCTACATGCTTCACCCATGCCAGCGGAATCGAGGCAAATGCCTCGTTCACTTCATAGAGATCGATGTCATCGATGCTCAAACCCGCTCGCCCGAGCGCTCGTTCGGTCGCAAACAACGGCTCCTCGAGCATGACAACAGGATCCCCTGCGGATACCGTCATATGGTGGATACGGCCAAGCGGGCGCACACCAAGCGTTTTAAGCCCCCGTTCGTTGACAACCATAACGCCCGAAGCACCGTCGCAGATCTGGCTGGAACTCGCCGCAGTCAGTCGTCCATCCTCTCTCAGCAGCTTTACGCTCCGTATGCCCTCCAGCGTTACGTCGAACCGAATTCCTTCGTCGATGCGATGTACCGACCGGGTGCCATCCTCAAGAGTGATATCCAGCGGCAATATCTCAGCATCGAACGCGCCGCTCTCGACGGCAGAGATTGCTCGACGGTGACTCTCGAGTGAATAGGCATCCAACGCTTCACGGTTGAGATCGTGCTTCTGTGCAATCAGCTCTGCGCCGACGAACTGGTTGAACCGAACATCCGGAAAGCGACTCTCCATCTTCGGGCTTTTTGGCTGGCCAAGCCCGGCCTTCGCCGCAAGCCCTGCAGCCGTTCCGATAGGGACACGAGTCATGCTTTCCACGCCCGCCGCGATTACTACGTCCATGATTCCCGACATAACAGTCGCGGCAGCAAAATGGAGTGCCTGTTGGGACGATCCACATTGACGGTCGACCGAAGTCCCCGGCACGCTTAACGGCAGTCTGGATGCCAAAACCGCGTTACGCGCAACGTTGATTGCCTGCTCTCCCGCTTGCCCGACACAACCCATGATGACATCCTCGACCAGGACCGGATCTGCACCACTTCGGTCAATCAAAGCATCGAGTACTGCAGCGGCCATGTCCACGGGATGCCATCCCGCCAGTCGCCCCCCGCGACGTCCGCCTGCGGTTCTGGTTGCTGCGACGATATAGGCTTCGCCCATCATGTCTCCCTTACTTCGTGTTCGACATCGTCGAATTCGGATTGAAGAGCGGCCCTGCCTCCGAGAGGAAACCCGTGAACCATGAGCGGCGAGTCCGAGAGATAAGACCGGAGTCACCTCGGTTGCAGAACTTTCTGCACGCGCTGCCAAGGACTCACGATGTCTGTCACGGCAAGACGTTCCTCTCGGATCCTCAACTCGGACTACCGTGGCGCCATTCGAAGTGCGCCGTCCAGCCGAATAGTTTCGCCATTCAGCATCGAATTCACGATGATATGTTCGGCAAGCAGCGCAAACTCTTCGGGCTGACCCAGTCTCGCAGGGTGCGGAACGGATTGTCCAAGCGCTTCCCGTACTTGCGGAGCCACGCGCGCCAGCATCGGCGTATCGAAGATGCCGGGTGCAATGCTGCATACGCGGATTGCCCGGTTCGCCAAGTCGCGTGCCGCAACGAGCGTCATGCCAACAATGCCAGCCTTTGCAGACGCATAAGGAATCTGACCAATCTGGCCTTCGTAGGCCGCCACCGAAGCCGTCAGAACAATGACTCCCCGTTCCCCGTCGATCGGTTCCGCCTTTGCCATGCTGGCCGCTGCAAGGCGCAACACGTTGAAGGTTCCAACGAGATTGGTCGTCACAATCGACGCATACGTCTCGAGTGACCCCGGTCGCCCCTCCTTATCAAGCGTCCGCAACGCGCCACCACGACCTGCGCAGTGGACCGTCGCCCGAACCGGTCCGAGCAATTCGGCCGCCGCGAATGCAGCCTCCATCTGACTCTCGGACGTGACATCGGCCGCCACGAATGCCTCCGCCCCGATTTCGGCTGCGGCCGCCGCCCCATCCGACCCTGGCAAATCAACGATCACCACCTTTGCTCCGGCCTGAACAAGGCGCGCAGCCGTAGCACGACCAAGTCCCGACGCTCCGCCTGTGACGACGGCAGTCTCCACAATCTTCATGATTTTCCTCTTTTCCAAGCTCTAAAAAGGATCCGGGCAGTCTAATCAGCCTTTCAACTTCAGGATAGTCTTAACATACCTATATGTCAATGCTGGTGACTACACAGAATCAATGGTTGCCTGGTTGGCAGTCGCGAACCGAGGCGCCGGGATGGCGAAGGGATCGATGCGGGGGCTTGAGTCGACGTACAACGAGAGCGCTTCAGACTCGGTTGATGATCAGTTACACCGAAGATCAAAGCTGGGTGACGGAGCGGCAATGACTCCCGGCACATCGCTGATGACATTCAGACGCTTTCGGTGCGAATCGATGTGATGTCCGTATGGACGCATGTTCAGAAATCGCCACCAGCCGAGTCTCGATGGCGATAGGACGCTGTACGCTGACTAGCGCTCATACACGCCGCCAACGCCACAGCGCGTCTTCGCGACACACCATGTAAGCCAAAGCGCTATCGACGGCAACGGATCGACGGTCGCTGCGCATATCACCGCATATTCCGGTGATTAAAAGTTCCTTGCCAACAGTGTACGAACCACGCAAAATGACTTGGCGAGAGATGGCAGAACAATCCGTTCTGGTCTACGACCAACCTAGACCTCGCGACCCTTGGCGCATTTGCGTAACACCACACATTGGGCCGTAACGCAGCTTCTACGGCTCGGAACATAGAGCATGCTCTACAAGTTCGGAGTCCAAAGCACAGATATCACAATGTGATTCGGCCAAAGTGCATTGACATTTGCATCGAACCAGTCTGTGTCTCTTACGGCATTGAAGAAACACTTCGACCGGGAGGTAGCAACTTAATCACTTGCATCGGTTCTTCAATGGTTTTTTGACGGGACCTACGAAATTCAACTTTCCGGTTGCGATTCTTAGTTTGGGAATGTGATGCGGTCATTGGCAGACGAAGCGCGTGCAGCGCGACACATGGCTGTCCTCGATGAAGCGACAGTGGAATTTAATCACTCTGGCGTTGCTGGAGCCAGCCTAACCGCCATCGCCCGTCGCGTTGGGCTCGGCCGAGCTGCCCTCTATAACTATTGCATCGATCGGCAGGATCTTGTGTATCAGTGTTATTCGCGAACCAACGCATTGCTTCGAAAGGATCTCGATCGTGCGGCGCAAGCGAATGCAAACGGGTTAGGCAAGGTTGTAACATTCCTTCGCCTAGCGCTTGACTCGAGCAACAACCAGCCCCGGGCCGTCCTGACAGAACTTGCCTTTCTTACGAAAACGCAGCAGGCCACTGTCCAGAAGTTGAGGTCAGGAAACGTCGCGGCACTGGCAATGCTGATCAGAGAGGGGATCAAGGACGAGTCCATCAGAAACTGCGATGTTGAGGTTGTCTGCCAGGCTATTTTTGGCATTTTGTCGTGGGCAACGTTATCTCTCTTATGGATAATTTTTCCTGATGAGGACTTCGCGAGTCGTATGGCAAACGCCATTCCAGATCTTGTAACAGACGGAATGGCGTCTGAAGGAATGGAAGTCCTACCGTCGCGAAAGCGTATCAAGGACGTGATTAGAAATCCGCGCGGCTCCGATTGGGACGATCGTCGCGAGTCGCTCGCTCTGGTGGCGTCGCGGCTCTTCAATAGCCGCGGAATAGACGGCGTTTCCTTGGACGACGTTGCGCTAGAACTGGGCGCCACGAAGGGCGTTGTTTACCATTACTTTCAAAGTAAACCAGCCCTTGTTGCCTATTGCTATGAGCGCGCCTTCAACATCTATGAACAGATCATGTCGGCGGCGGAGAAGGGTCTGACAGGTCTCGAATGCACGGTGATGGCTATTGAATTGAACGTGGAAGCTCAGCTTGAAAGCATTTCCCCCCTATGGATGAGTACTGGCGCAGAAATGTTGCCCAAGCAGCTTCAAAGGGCGATCGTTAGGCGCGCGGGTGCCTTATGGGCGAGGTCAGTGAAACTGGCCGAGCGTGGCGTCAAGGACGGAAGCTTGAAGCGCTTGGATTTCGAACCTGTCAAGCAAGCATCGGCTGGTTCCTTCAACTACTTGATATCCTCGAAGGATAACGGCAAACGCTCGGTGTCTGAGGTTGCAGCTGAGATCAGCCGGCTCCTGCTTCTCGGGCTTCGCCCCCGCAAGGCCCGCTTGAATGGCAAGCAGGCGTCTTACGAGACGCTCTGATTCCAGTAACGTCGTCGCGTCCTTGACCTTCTGCAATCTCGTAGCGGTTGAAGACGCGGCGACGCCCCTGATATAACGCCCCTTGATTCTGTGCTCCACAAATGCCCTAGCGGAAAACTCCGCTGGCGTCGTCCTCTTTAATGGGGGGTGAGGACGCGCGCCGTTACACTACCCGCCTGTGCTAGTCCCCTGCTCAATCGCACATTCGAGCCACATCCGGCGAGGGGCAATGCACTGGTAATTGTAACGTCGACCGAAAGAGACATCTATCATTGATAGCGGAATCGCTACGACAGCATGACGCCTCCATCAACCACGATCTCTGCACCCGTGATAAAGGACGCGTCTGGCGAAAGCAGGAACGACACCGCCTTGGCGATTTCGACCGGCTCGCCCATTCTCTTCATTGCTGTCATCGCCGTGATGGTATCGATTTGTTCCTTCGCCCCTCTCGTCAGCGGCGTCAGGATTGGACCCGGCGACACGGCGTTGACCCGGATATTGCGTGTTGCATACTCGATCGCCACGGAGCGCGTCAAGCCACGCACTGCATGCTTGCTTGCGGTATACGCATCAAATCTGCGAAGACCGAGGTGAGCGTAGATAGATGCAATATTTACGACTGCGCCGCCACCGCTCTTTTCGATCGCAGACAGTTGGTACTTCATACCGAGAAACACCGCGTCGATATTTACACTCATCACGTTGCGCCACTCATCCACTTCGATGTCCGTGATCGCGTCGAACCGCCCGCCAATACCCGCGTTGTTGACAGAATAATGTAAAGAGCCGAACTCCCGTTCCGCTTTTTCTACTGCAGCTCTGCATTGCGCGGACACCGATACGTCTGCACAAAAACTCACGGCTTTGCCTCCGCGTTCACGAATTGCCCCCGCAACTACTTCCGCATTGGGGCCGTGGATATCTACGACCAGTACGCTCGCTCCGTTCATTGCGAGATCGTGCGCGACCGCCTCCCCGATGCCGCCGCCCGCTCCGGTAACAAGTGCCACTTTTTTCTCAAAGCCTGCCGTCATGTTGTCCTCCTCCATGTTCTTTGGTTACCACTTACTCTTCCCAGATACAGCGTGGAATCGCTAGGTACTGCCCGAGTCCGGCCAATCTTGCAGCGACGTGCCTTCCACGCAGCAACCCGTTGACCAGACATCCGCGCTTGCATCTGAACACGATCGATCGTAAGCGGAGCCTATGTGGTCGAATTCATCCAACCGAGAAGAGCAGCTGTTGTCGTTGAGCCGTCCTCGCTCAATTCCGCATTCACTGGTACTGCGCGCCCAGATTGGCTTCATGGCAGCTGAAATGGTCATTCAAAGGCAGAATCTCAACGGCTGATCCCAGCCTCGAAGAGATCGCGCGTCTATGCGAAGTTTTCTCTGGGAGGATAACTAGTAGGTCGTTGAGAGCGTCGCGAACAGAACCGCGGCGCCGCATACGGCACCAACGAACGTCAATGTGTCTTCGTCGGCGCCACACCGTCTCGCCATCACTGCGGCTAGGATCGACGCGACGCCCGTCAGGCTGAGGAATTGCGCATACGACGAACCGGCCGCGCAAATCATGCCTGGGAACTCTTCGCTCCATTCGCAGGCGCGAGTACCCGCCACGCCGAATCCGATTAGCCCAAGCAGCACGAGTACAGCAACTTTCAGCCAGTTTCTCGGCGGTTTTTTCATCATCATTGCGTTCCTCCTGTGGCCGTCGTACGCTGTCCGTCTGGTTCCCTACGGTTGATGCCAGCCTCGAAAAGATCGCGCGCATATGCAACGTTATTTCGGGACGGCATATTGGGGCGTTGCCCTCACCATTTCTTCGATTACCTTCTTCGCATCACCGAAGACCATCGTGGTCTTGACCATGTAGAAGAGATCGTTGTCGAGACCGGCATAGCCTGCCGCCATCGAGCGCTTGTTGACGATCAACGTGCGCGCCTTGTACGCCTCGATGATTGGCATGCCCGCGATCGGCGACTTCGGATCGTTCTTCGCCGCCGGATTCACCACATCGTTTGCGCCAAATACCAGCACTACGTCGACTTGGCCGAACTCGCCGTTGATGTCCTCCATCTCGTGGACGATCTCATACGGCACTTCGGCTTCTGCCAGCAGCACGCTCATGTGAACTCCGGCGGCATTTTTCCAGGTACCGCACACCAGCAACTGAATGGCCCTTAAGATGTGCCAGCCGCCATCACGCCGATTGACGTTGATATACGCTCAGCCAATGCCGCCATCGACAGTCACTTCGGCCCCTGTTACATACGAAGACGCGTCCGATGCGAGGAACAGGACCACTCGAGCGACCTCGTCGGGCGTACCTATCCTGCCCATTGGAATCATGCCCTCATACACTTTCAGCCGCTCAGGTGTGTTTTGTCCGAGCATTGGCGTATCTATGATGCCTGGATAAACACAATTCACACGAATTCCGAGTGGCGCAAGTTCCGAAGCCGCCAGCTTTGTCATGCCGCGAACCGCCCATTTGGTACTGGCATAGGCAAAGATGCCGGGAATGTTGTTTAGGCCTGCATTGGAAGAGACGTTCACAATTGCGCCGCCGGTCTTCGACATTACTTCGGCGGCTGCGCGCATGCCTAGGAAAACACCAAGCTGGTTGACCCGATAGTGCCGATCCCAAAGTGCCGCGTCCGATTCCAATAAGCTGGCAGGCTGATAGATCCCTGCGTTATTGACAAGCACGTCGATCTGGCCAAACCGGTCAAGCGTTTTTCGAATCACCTCGGACCAGCCTGCCTCTTCCCCAACGTCATGGCGAAGAAAGTAGCCCGCACATCCCAGACCGGCCGCCAGCGCGGCGCCATTCTCGTTGACATCCGTGAGTACAACCTTGGCACCCTGCTCCGCAAATAGCGTCGCCTCGGCAGCGCCTTGTCCACTGGCTGCTCCAGTAACGACTACGACCTTGCCATGCATGCCCATCATGCGCTCCCCCCTGGTTGTAATGCCGTACGTTCAACGGGTGGCACTCGAGCCAGCAGAAAGTGTGATAGTGCGGGAATCAGAATCAACGCGCCAATCATGTTCCATATGAACATGAACGCGAGCAGAACACCCATGTCGGCTTGAAATTTGATTGGCGACCAGATCCAGATTCCGACCCCTGCAGCAAGCGTGATGCCGACAAGCGCTACCACTCTACCCGTGAACCCGACGGCAATCGCGTACGCTTCTCTTAACGGAAGACCTGCGCGCTGCTGCGCCAACTGCACGCTCAGCAGATAAAGCGCGTAATCTACCCCGATGCCAACTCCGAGGGCAATCACTGGCAAGGTTGCAACCTTTACACCTATGTTCAGCATCACCATCAATGCCTCGCACATAATCGATGTCAGCGCCAGTGGAATAATCGCGACAAGGACAGCACGCCAATTGCGAAACGTCAGCAGACAAAGAACGATGACCGCGCCGTAGACCAGATACAACATGTTTGTGTTGGCCTTCTCCACGGTGATGTTCGTCGCCGCTTCGATCCCCGCCGATCCCGCCCCGAGCAGGAACTGGAACTGACTGTTGTCGTGGGTATGGCTAAAGCCCTCGACAGCATCGACCACTTTGCTCAAGGTCTCTGCCTTGTGATCCGTCAGATAGGCAATCACCGTTCCGACGGACCAGTCCTTGTTGATCAATTCGGGATTACTATCCGACACGACATTGATTGCCGGTGCCACCACTGACGGGTCACGGTTAATCGTGAGCCATTTCGGCGAGCCCTCGTAGTTGCCAGCGGTCGCAAAGCGTACCAGGTTCGACGCCGAGATGGCCGTCTGCACGGATGGTAGGCCGCGGAGCACCTGCTCGAGACGATCTTCCTCGATTAAAGTCCGATAGGTTCCGACACCGCCAGGAGGCGTCTTGACGATAACGACGAACTGGTCGCTGGACAGACCATAGTGCTGTGTGAAGAAGGCGTTGTCACGGTTATAACGCGAATCCGCGCGCAACTCCGGTGCCCCGGCATTCAGGTCACCCACTTTGAGGTGCAGGCTGATCGCGTATGCGCCAGCGCCCAGGCATGCCGCGACCAACAATGCACATGTGGCATATCGCCTCTGCGTAAAACAGGTCAATTTCCCGATCCAGGATGATCCGCCCGACTCTACCGACCGCTGCATCACGCGCCGCACCGCGACGGGGCTCACGCCTGTGAACGACAACATCACCGGCAGCAGTACGAGATTGGTGAACACGAGAACGGCAACGCCCACGCTTGCGGTAATCGCCAGATTCCGAATGACCGGAATATCAATGACCACGAGTACCGCGAAACTTACTGCATCGGCAACCAGGGCGGTAAGCCCGGCGAGGAATAGGCGCCGAAACGTATATCGGGCGGCAACGTATTTGTGTGTACCCGCTCCAATGTCGAGCATGATCCCGTTCATCTTCTGTGCACCGTGCGATACACCAATGGCAAACACAAGGAACGGCACAAGTACCGAATAGGGATCGAGATCGAAACCGAACAGACGAGTCAGCCCCAGTTGCCAGAGCACGGCCATCAGCGAACATGAGAGGATGAGCACCGTGCTTCGCGTGCAGCGTGTATAGAACAGGATGATGACGCCCGCCACGACCAACGCGGCAGCGAAATAGGTCATCACCTGCGTGAGACCATCGATCAGGTCCCCCACAAGCTTCGCGAAACCAACGATGTGAATGTTAACTGAATCCGTTCGGTTGACGCGAATCTTATCGTCAAGGTAATGCGAAATTTTCGCGTAGTCGAGGGGCTTGCCGGTTTGCGGATCCTTGTCCAAAAGCGGCACAAACACCGTACTCGATCGCTGATCGCTAGCAACCAAGCTTCCGATCAGTCCCGCACGGGCGACATTTAGTTGCAACCTGCGGCTCATTTCTTTCGTGCCATTGAAATCGCCAGGCATCACCGGACCGCCCGTAAAACCCTCTTCCGTGAAATCCGTCCATCGCACCGACGGTGTCCACAGCGATTTCATGAAGGCGCGATCCACACCAGGCATCAGATAGGCCGCGTCGTTGACGCGTTGCAGTACCTGAAGATAGCGCGGATCGTAGATGTCGCCCTTGGTGTTTTCGACGTCGATGCGAATCGCATTGCCAAGACTAGCCAGCGAGGTTCGGTTCGCAAGGTAGTTCTTGATATATGGCTGCGACTGAGGGAGCATGTTCTCAAAGCTCGTATTGACTCGGATCTTGATTGCCTCGTAACCCAGAAACAAGGTCAGCAGCGCACAAAGAATCACGACCAGGTGGCGATTGTTAAAGATCAGGCGCTCAAGCAAGATACCGGACCCGCTATCGAACCGGTTCGGATCGCTAATCACAGACATCGAATCCCGTTTGAAGACGGCGACCATTACGTTCTACCTCCGGTCAAATTCTGTTTGTGGCGAAATTCTTTACGTTCGATACCCTGAAATCCCGCGAAGACAAACCAGGCGCCATTGCTAGCCACGACATCGGCAAACAGCATTGGCTTATCCACCGGGAACGGGCTGAAGCTGCGCGCGTCGTCGATGCTACACAGCACCTGACCACCCTCCCCTGTCAGCACGACGACCTTGTCATCGACAGATAGAGCGGCGGAAGTCAGACTGGTGTGTACGCCCGTCTTCACGGCCTCCCAACTGTGACCGCCGTCGACACTGCGAAATGCCGTCCCGTTCAGTCCGACTGCCAACAAAAAGCGATCGTTGCCCACAATATGGAAGAAACTGCCCTTGTAGTTCGGAGAAATTCCGACGAAGCGTTGCTGTTTGCGGTCGAGGCGGTAAACGGTACCTTGCTCGCCGGCAATATAGATATCTTGACCGATCTTGCGAATATCGTTCAGGTTCAGAAATTTGTCGTTATCTATATGATCGAGCCAAGGCTCCCATGTTTTTCCACCATCCACTGTCTTTACAATCATCCCAAAGGAACCAACTGCATAACCAATTTGTTGGCTTTCGAAGTAAACGCTGAGGAATGGCCAAGTCGCTCCGCTTTTCGTGTTCAGTTCGATCTCGTCCAGGAATGGCTGAAGCCCCTTCTCACCCTTGGCAACGCGTGCCTTGTAGAAACTTGTGAGGGCGTCGTGGGCGAGCTCGCCGTCAAACTGCTTTTTCCATGTCTCGCCACCGTCACCCGTATGGAGAATCACCCCGTCGTGGCCGACCGCCCATCCTTGTTTTTCCGAGATGAACGACAGTGAAACGAGGTCAGACTGAACCGGAACCTGGGCCTGCCGCCAGTGCATTCCGTCGTCATTGGAGAATAGAATCAGGCCATGTAGTCCTGCGGCAACAAATCGTTCACGCGTCCCTTCGTCGACTCTTGCCAAAGCGAGAGTCGGTTGTCTAGAAAGATTCACTGTCGCAGCAGGCCGGGCATCGGCCGGCGTAACGAGAGGGTCCTTGAATACGTTGTTCAAGCTGCTGCCCGCAGCATGTCCCTCGACTGCCATACAAAGGAACGTCGCAGCCACAGACAAACAGGCGAATAGGAATCGCATGTGAAAATGCCCGGAAAGATCAATTGTTTCGGTATCCATACCGTCTAAGATATCCGGCGCTATCGTCGAATATCCGTGACATCATCCACCCGCCATCACGCGGCGCCGGCCCGTTGCATTAAGTTCCGCCGTAGTGAGCAGAAGTTCTTGCACCGGTCACCTACGCACTATGTTTCGACGTGTCTGACTATCGCAAACCACTCGCTGTCATTGCCGATGGCGTGAATTTGCTGATGTCGTCGATATGCTCAGAGGCCTTGATGAAGTCATTAGGTCGAGACTGCGCTTCAATGTATGTAGAGCGCTTGCTAAGATCGTAAAAAACGATGCCTTGGGCGAACGCCTCTTTATCCCAAAGCGGTAGGACCGGATAAAAGCCCGCTTTAAACAGTGCCCCGGCTTGGTCATAGGCATCAGATGCGACACAAGCCCATGTATCTTCATCGATGTACAGTGTCCGCCGCGGCTGTACGTGGCGTTTTCCCGCTTTGAGTGTCGCCTCTACCACCCAAACCCGATGGAGCTCCCACCGCGATACGTCCGGATTGACAACGCTCTTGACAAGCATCTTATCGACCGGGGCGAACAGCATGCGACTGGAGTTATACATGACATATAGCTCCTTCTTCCCGACGATCTTGAAATCGTACCGGTCCAGTGAACCGGTAAATCCAAATAGCTCGTCATAGTTAATCGCTCCACCGTCCGCAGCGATCGGCGTGTCATAGGCATAATCAGGAGCGACTCGTGTGCGTCGCTGACCGGGGAAATAGACCCAAGTGAGCGCATCGGTCTTGTCATAGTTCACTGGAAGCCGCTGCAGAATTTTCGAACCGACCTGCGAAGGCGGCCCCATCCAGGTCCCGATCCGAAATTCGATGGCTCCGCCGTCCAGTGCGTCCCTTTTAGGATCTTGATAAAGTTGGGCGAAGTCCCCGTCAAGTTGGCCGACGTCTGTGAGATGCCCGTCCGCGTCGATGTACCAAGTCGACTCCCGGATATTAGTGTGAACTCCCCAGAGGTCCGTAGTTGCCATATTCCAAATGACCTCTGCCCCTGTCGTCGGAATCGGGAACGGCACGCACGAATACGCGTCGCTGAAACCGTTCCCGTTGGAACTGATCTTCGCTTGAGCAGCGTTGGTCTTGCAATGGGAAAGCCAGTTACTACTATGCGTAACGCTCCGGTGCGTCGGATAAACATCTACGCGGAACTCCGGGTACTTTTTGAGCATCGCGATCGTACCGGCTGACAGCCGATCCGCATATTTTTCGTAGTCGCTCGCAGTGATCGAGAATAATGGCTTCTCGCCATCATACGGGCCCACATCATATCGTCCGCTTCCTTTGACCCATCCGGGGGGGGCGGTAGTGTCCGGCAATCCCCCCGTATACGCGGGGATCGTCTTGTCGGCGTTGCCGGCCGGATCTGCTCCCCACATAGTTAGCGATTTGCCGAGCTGGTCCGCTTGCTGCTGCGACGCCCCCGCCGATGCGGTGCCAGCGGCAAGTGCGATGCCCATTCCGACAATAAGCTTTTGCAAGAGTCGCATTTACTGTCTCCGATTAGAATTGGGCGGACAAAGTAAGGGAAATCCAACCTTTGTCGTTATAGAAAAACGGTCCATTTCCGCCGGAGTAGTACGCTGGTCCGCCCGGACCGAACGACGTCAAACCTCCGCTTGTGTGAGCGTGGTAGCCGTTGTACTGCAACGTTACGTTGTATTTCTGCTGAATCAGCGCGTGCAGACCTACCGTATAAATCAGCTCGCCCTGATAGGTGCCGTTCAGGCTTGGAGTGTTGCCGAAGATTCCATACTCAGCGAATATCGGCATGTCGAGGTCAATGCCTGGAACAACCTGTAGCCACTGAGGGTCAAAGGAAATCGCGGCAGCAACCGAATTGTTCGTCGAGCACCCGCTCCATTTACTCCCCGTTGGGCATGCGGCAGCGTTTCCAACCCCGTTGTAGAGAGCGCTGTTACTTGTGGTCCGTAGTTTCTGGGTGAACGCGACCTCGGCGATGGCAGTGCCGGTGTCCCAAAGGGGTGATCGACTCAGGCCGGCAAGGACATTGGCGACGACGTTCAGCGTGTCACCACGTGCGCCAGCTTCCCCGCTCGGGTCGCTGGGTAACGGGCCCAGACCACTGTTCAGCGCTGTGTTGTGCCGATACGTCACATCGAGGCCGGCGCTGTAAGCGCCTATCGGCAAATCGAGACTGTATCCGTATAGCTTGACGTTCGGCGCGTATGCCAGGTGATAGTTCGTCGCGCCTGTTACAGGATTGACACCCAGTAATACCCACGGCGAAGTCTCCGTTAGATTACGGTAATAGAATCCCATTGTTCCCCCGGGAAGCCATTTGGGCGACCATGAGAATTTAAGGCCATAGTCGTCGTGAAAACCGTTGTTTGGCTTGACGTCCGCACCTCGCGGAATGTTTCCCTCAAGCAGATTGGGACCGTTAAACAGGAAACCGGCGGTGCCGAGATACGTTCCCCCTTCAGGGAAGCGGCTCGCGGCGTATTCGAAGAAATACTCCGCCGCAACCGACGTAGTTGGAGTCAATTGTGTCTCGAACAACACTTGGGCGCGTGGGATCGCGAGCTGTTTGGCTTGCGTCCCAGGTGTTGCCGCTCCCTGGATGCCGTCCGAAGCGTTCTGCCCATAGCTGACACCCTGCGTGCCAAAAAACAAGGCGGTACCCCAATACTGCGTCAGGCGTCCGACCTTTAGAGATGCTGGTTGACCGTCTAACTTGAAGTTCCAGAATCCGAAGGCGTCAAGGAGTTCTCCACCCTGTTGATAGTATCGCTGGGTGTAGCTACCGTATTGATTGCCAGAGTACGATCCCAACGCCGAATATGGCACTCCGAAAACCGCATCACCCGGATGATTCGCCACCCCGCCACCGTAAGCGAAGTCCTTCCAGAAAGATGCGCTTAGCCTGAACCCGTACTGCTTCTCGTGGCTCGCGTCGAATTCCATCAGGTCCGACACGCGATTGGTGACCACGTCGCCGGCGTGAGGGAATTTGTAGTCGGATTCGCTATACAGCGGATTATTGCCTATGGAGGGATTGATCCCTTGTGCGCGCACACCAAGGTTGTAAGCGATGGTGTTGTCCCAATTGATATCCCAGTCCGGCAAAATCGTGAGCGGAAATGCGTTCGCGGAGCCGGTGTAAGCGACCAGCACGCACGCTACGGTGCTCCCAAGTCTCCAGTGTGCCGACTTCAGCCGGCGTTTAACGTGACGCATGACTCCTCCAGGCTGTGAAGCCTTATTTCAGATTTATTCTCCGAGAGCCACGATTCCATCCAGGCACAGCCATACCGAGACGGCAATTGTCTGCCGATTCGGATCGGTCGCCGCGGGATGCTCCAATACCTTGGCTCACTCGCTTGTTATGTAAGCAGCTCTTGCAATCAATTCCTTAGGTACGTCTGTGAACGACTGACTGCCCCCCTGAGAATCCACTGCAGGTCCTACGATTAGGAAACGCGATCTGACAACGCCAACCTAGAAATCGCGGACATTCCCCAACCACCTCGACACTTCCAAACTCGGTACATCCACGCTCACAATGTACGCCAGCGACACTTGCAATGACATTCGGGTATGCCCGAACTGACGTGAACTTGATGACGAATCAAACATCCAGGCTAACCGCGGAGGTAGGTTCTATCAGCTACTACGTGTACTGCACATAGATCTGATGTAAATACCGATGTGTAAATTTTATTGTCTATGGGGTATTCTTGCCGTGTCGAGGAAAGAAGAAGTGAAACTATGGCTATCTCCGGTCCGCTTAGAGGTGTCAAGGCTCTTGATCTTGCAAGTATCGATCCCTTGCATGATGCTGCCGATGTTGGCGCGAATGTGCTGCGAATCGAAAGCAATGGCGCGCCCGATTCAACTCCTGACCGGCTCGACGCCAGAGGACGATGCAGCCTTACGCTCGACCTCAAGCAGCAGTCCTCGATATCGGGTTGTCTCGAACGTTGCGAGTCAGCCGAAATCGTTATAAAGGGAAGCCGCCCAGGAGCGATGGACGACTTGGACTTTGGCCTGACGTGACACATAGACGATGCCACGGGTTCGTCTACGGACACCTAACCGCCTTCGGTCGGTAGCGCCCTCGAACTCGTATGACATCAACTGTTTCCCTATCTCCGGAGCATTGTTCAATGCAGTATGTATGCCCCTCTCATGCCAGTCAGTGGATCTGTTCTGGCATCACGTCCCAACTCGACATTGCGGTTGACACCGCAGTGTCGTCTAGTTGACATCCAACCTAAAACTGACAGGAGCAGAGTGCAATGGCTCATTTTCTAGTCGAGATCCAATTCAAGGCTGCGGCGGATCAACAAGATCTTCTTGAACAACGCGTCTTTCTGGAACGGATTGCCAACGATCGGTCGCTGTTATTAGCAGCTGTGTTGCCACAGACGCCGGGCAAAGGGTTAGCGATCATCCGGGCGCCTTCGATCGAGGCAGCGAAGGCGATCTACGGCGAAGCGCCTCTTTTCAAGAAGGGAATCATCGGCTGGAGCATGACCGAGATTGTGCCCACCTATGGAATCCCGGCCCTTCTTGAGGAGGAGCGCGATGAATGATCAGTCTGAGCAACTCTATCGTCCCTGGGCGCGCCGCCTCCATTGGATCACGGCTGCGTTGGTGCTCACGATGCTAGTCGCCGGGCAGCGATTCAGGTTGGACTTGCCAAAAGCCCAACACATCTTTTCGCTTGCGGGGCACTCGGCCTTGGGCGTGAGCCTGCTGGTGGTTATGCTAGTCCGCGTCGTGTATCGGTTGCGCAACCCGCCACCGCCGTTCCCGACGGAACTTTCCGGCTGGCAGCATCAGCTGTCCGCACTCGTTCACGGCGCGCTATACATTCTGTTGTTCGCCGTACCGGTGCTTGGCCTAGTCGCCGCCTCGGCCTCACCACTTCCGGTCCAACCAGCTTACCTGTTCAATCTCACAAACCTTCTGGGCAATCCCAATGAAGCGCGCTTCTCCGTGATGCGCCACTATCATGATTTGAGTACCTGGCTGTTGGCTGCGCTGCTAGCCGTTCATATTGCTGCAGCCCTACTGCACCACTACGTCTTGAAGGACAGTGTGCTCGGGCGGATGTGGCCAAGGTCGGCGCGCAGGCGTGCCTAAGAGGGTGCCGAATTTGAGCATGGTGCGAGCGGGCCATTAGGACGATGTGTTAGAGAACGGGCACCGAAGCGACTCACGGGGGCTGTTCAGCGCCCTCCAAGCGGGCAACGGCGCATCTGACACGGCTGTTGCGTCCGTTGCTGCTGAGGGTGCTGTGCCCAGTGCGCAGAGAGCACTTGTTGAGGGGAGCAGACGCATTACAACCTGCTGTACCGCTGGTTTGTCGATCTGGCCATCGAATATGCTGTATGGATCCACGTGGTGTTCTCGAAGATCCGGGTCGGCTAATCGAACACGAAGTGGTCGAGGCGCTCTTGCCGAAAGTCACGAGCCTGGCCGACAAACAGGGATGTTGTCCAGAAAGCACTTCGCGATCGATCGTGACCTGACCTCACGAAGTTGGACAGTTAAAGGGTAAGCACCTGCGGTGCTGAGTCCTGTATTGCACGGGGCTCAGCAGCACTTCAACAACCCGCTAGGAATATCGGCTGAGCAAGTGCTCTCTAAGAACCGTATTTGCTTGCTGGCAAGCTATCGAACACGCCAGCGTAGAGTCACGAGGGCGAGCCTGAGGCCTTTGGCTTCCCTGGTCGAAGCAGGTGGCGAATCCACACGCGTGGCGTGCTTACCACTAACGTCGTTATCCGATCGTGAGCGGTACCAAGCAGCGAACCTCAGCCCGAATCCCGCGTGGATTGCGGAAGCGGATTGAGGTCAGCCAAAGCCCCGGATTAATGCAGGATAGTGGAAATATGCATCTCTGTGATTTCAGTTCGCGGCGCAGAATCTTGCCCGCCACATTGCGCGGAAGAGCGTCGACGAAATCGACGCTCGTGGGTGCCTTGAAGTGCGCCATGCGTAATCTGGCGAAATCGATAATTGCGCTTGCGTCAACCGCTGTGCTTGGATGTAGCACTACGATCGCCTAGACGGCTTCTCCCCATTTCTCGTCTGGAACGCAGATCACCGCGACGTCAGCCACTGCTGGATGATCATGAATGACATTCTCCGCTTCGACTGGGTAAATGTTCTCGGCACCAGAGATGATCATGTCCTTTATGCGATCGCTGATGTACTGGTAGCCGTCCTCGTCCAGATACCCGGCATCCCCAGTTCGCAATCAGCCGTTGGCATCGAACGTGCCAGACGTGGCTTCCGGCAACCCCCAGTAGCCGACCATGTTGGTCAGGGTGCGCGTAACGGCCGCTCCGACGGTGTGGGGAGGCACCTCGTTGCCTCGTTCGTCGACGACCTTGAGCTCTACACCGGGCAACGGAATGCCCGCCGCGCGCATGCGTTGGTTCCCCGCCGGATCGTGAATTCCCGGCGGAAGGTAAACGATCGGATCGTTCCTGACGTCTCCGTCATCCCGTAGGTTTGGCAGAAACCGCATCCGAACACGTCTACATATTGCCGAAGCAAATCGAGCGGCATCGGCGAAGACCCATAGACGATATAGCGCAGCCGACCAAAGTCCATCTGGCGTGCACGTGGCTGGTTCACGACGATTCGCAGTACCGCCGGACCCATGAAGATCTTGGAGATCCCGTCCCGCTCGATGAACTCCAGAACTTTAAAAGGACCAAACTCCCTGGCGGCAATTGTCTTGGCATCGTTAAAGAGGCCGACGACGCCCCAAACTCCGCCACCGACATGGGCCACTGACATCGGTGCGAGGCTGACATCGTCGAGGCCCCAGGTGTTCCAGTTCATCTTTGCCTTGGCGACGCGGCGGCGCACGCTAAGGATGCTTCGATGCGCCAGCATTGCACCCGTCGGACGCCCCGTCGTGCCCGACGTGTGGAACTGCAGCACTACATTCTCCTCAGTCGGGCGCCAATCCACGTCTATTGGATCTCCCTTGCTCCGCCAGCTCTCGAAGTGCTCGGACGAAGCACCTCCCGGCTCGAGCGCGATTACCTTCGCAGAGCGACTGAACAGACGTGGGACCTCCGGCATCTGGGTCTCGACTTCGGGTCCGGCAAAGAGCAATTTGGCACCGCTATCTTCGAGCATGTAGGCCATCTCGCCCGCAGCGAGTCGCCAGCCGATGGGACAGAGGACGACGCCAATCTTCGTAGCTCCGAACAAAAGCTCGAAGAAGTAATTGTTGTTTTTGCCAACATAGGCGACGCGTTGCCCTTTCGAAATGCCCTGTTCGAGAAGCGTATTTGCCACCTGGCACGAGTGGCGTTCGAACGTTCCATAGTCGGTGTCACGCCCTTCGACGCTGAGCGCCACGGCCCGAGGACGATGATGCGCATGGCATCGGGCTATGCCTCCAAGCGTCCGCAAGGCATCGAAGTCGACGGCTTCACCCATCAGGACCTGGATCCGAAAGCGGATGCCACATGCCAGTCCGCGGCATGACTTCTGTTACTAATCTCCGGCCATGCATCCATCATGGCCTTTCGACAAGGACGTGTCATCATGCTTATCTTCTCCTCTCCCTTGCAACAGTCAAACCCGGCATAGCGAAACAATACCGTAT
This sequence comes from Paraburkholderia elongata, assembly GCF_013177735.1. Lineage (GTDB taxonomy): Bacteria > Pseudomonadota > Gammaproteobacteria > Burkholderiales > Burkholderiaceae > Paraburkholderia > Paraburkholderia elongata. The sequence continues at coordinate 46,984 of NZ_WOEZ01000117.1, forward strand.
AGACATTTCACCTGACACTGCGGTATCTTATCGATGCAGGCTATCAGGCCGCAGACCGGAAGAATCAACAGGAGAAGGAAAATGACAGTCAGTGGTCCACTCTCTGGCGTAAAGGTGCTTGAATTTGCAGGTATTGGTCCGGCGCCATTCGCAGCAATGATGCTCTCCGATATGGGGGCCGACGTCATTCGCATCGAACGCCCAGGTGCAAAGGACCCGACTCCCGATCGGATCGACTTGCGTGGACGTCGCACAATCACTCTCGACCTGAAGGATGCAGTCGCCGTTGCACTCTGCCTGGAGCTCTGCACCTCCGCCGAAATCGTCATCGAAGGGGGTCGTCCGGGAGTGATGGAACGGCTGGGACTTGGACCTGAAGTCATGCTCGTAAGAAATCCGAAACTGGTCTACGGGCGAATGACGGGCTGGGGTCAATTCGGTCCCCTGAACCAGGCAGCAGGACACGATATCAACTACATCGCCCTGACTGGCGCGCTCCATTCGTTCGGTACAACGGACAAGCCGGTCCCACCGCTGAACCTGGTTGGCGACTATGGCGGCGGCGCAATGTTCTTGATTTCGGGCCTGTTAGCCGGCCTCATCCATGCACGCTCCACCGGGCTGGGCCAAGTCGTCGACGCTGCCATGACGGATGGCACGGCCTATTTGTTGACGCTGTGCTACAGCTTGCTAGCCGGAAAGCGATGGGTCGATCAGCGGGGCATCAACTTGCTAGATGGCGGTGCCCCGTTCTACGACACCTATCAGTGCTCCGACGGGCACTGGATCTCCGTGGGCTCCATAGAGCCCCAGTTCTACTCACTGCTGCTCGAAAAGTCTGGCGCAACCGAGCTAATGTCACAGCCGCAGATGGAACGTTCCGCGTGGCCGGAGATGAAGCAGACCTTCGCTGCCATCTTTCGCACGAAAACCAGGGATGAATGGTGCGCCCTCATGGAGGGCACCGATGTCTGCTTCGCGCCTGTTCTCTCACTGCGCGAAGCACCACATCATCCTCACAATATCGCACGCCAAACCTTCATAGAATTGGACGGTGTGACCACGCCCGCACCGGCACCACGCTTTTCTGCAACACCGTCCACCATCCGGATCGGCCCCTGTACCGCCGGCCAAGGAGCAAGGGAGACCTTGCGCGACTGGGGCATTTCCACACCCTGGATTGAGGAGCTCGTTTCGGGAGGGATCCTTTCATGACCCGTTTCGGCCCGCAGCGGTTCTAGTTACCGCATCGCCAGCATCGACCAGTCGATCTGCGGCTGGCGCTTTATTGGGCTCGCCCGATCATGTCAAAACGGTGCGCAAGCGGGTGGAGAGTCAACTCGGTGGGTTGGCGATCCGTGATCTGGACGCTTCCAAAACCGTGTTGTGCATATTGCCGGCACCGCTGCTCACAACTAGGATTTGTCCAATGCCGTTCAAGACCATCCGCTTCGAGGCCGCCCGCGGGATCGCAACGGTGACCCTCAACCGGCCGGAAAAGCTAAACGCGGCCAATGCCGACATGTTCAACGAGCTGATCGAAGCCTTCGGCAGAGTCGATGCCGACGATCAAATCCGTTGACTGCGCGTGCCTGGTCCTGCAGCCCACGGGCGAGCCTGTCTTTGACTCGGAGATGGAGAACGTGGATAGTCTGCTGCGTGTGCCGATACGGTTGCTCCTCCGCATAGGCACGCTTTGGACTTCCCCTAAAAAATCACAGCATCCGGGCTGCGCTGTCTACACCCGCCATTCATCCCCGGGCCTGAAGGCCGAGGTCTTCAGGCAAATCGCCGATACTGTAGGGCTTCGCGCTCGGCAACAGAATCTGAATCAACGGGCGCGCTAGCACCACGTCTCACCCTGCCCTCGCGTCCCGGTAATCCCGCGCACGTAGAGGCGCTAGCGATAGACCGGCATCATCCCCGAAGATGTGAGCAGCCCTCCAGTCTCTTTCAATCTACGGCCAAGCTCAGCGATACGGCGCTCGCCGGCGACGAGCGCTTCTGCGGACGTGTGCACAGAGTAGGCTCCAAGATGCAATGGATAAGTATGCGGCCGCGCGGAGCCAAGAACGAAAACGGCAGGTTCACTGCCAACTGCCTCCAGAACAATTGGCTTCTCGTTGTGTTCGAAGAGCACCATCTCGCTAGAGCCGATCGGTTCGCCCGCATCCAGCGCCCCCTTCGCGACGGCCAGCCAACCGACGGAGTGCGCGTTCGGCGGCTGGTAAATCCAGCGCTCACCGACCTGTAGAGTAACCAGCAGATAGTTGATACCTGCTGGCGCCGGTACGGGGCTCTCAACCTCGTCATAACAGCCGACGATGACACGAGCGGGCCCGGCCTGCCTTATGTGTTCGGTTTCGAAATAGCGGCTTTCCGGTTCGCCGTTTTCGAGTTCGGGTGTCAGCGCAAGCCAAAGCTGAAAACCTTGAATATGAGGTACGTCACCTGGCGACAACTCGTGACCGTGCCAGACCCCGCCACCCGCGCGCATCCACTCAACACCACCGTACGAAATCACGCCCGTGCCCGCCGCCGGATCGTCGTAGCGCATGTTTCCTTCGGTAAAGACGGTCACGGTAGCCACGCCCGAATGCGGATGGATCGGCACGCCGCCACCCGCTGTCATCGCGTCCATCGTGCGACGATCGGCGCTAAATATATCGAGGAATACGAATGGTTTTAGAGTAGAACCTAAATCCGACGGACTCATCAGGCGGGCAATCGGCCCGTATCCGTGGCCGCGCGTTCGATGCTCAATACGTCTGCGTGGTGTGCGGGCGCTGGCCGCCCCTTCAAACAAGTTGGTAAGCGTTGCGTCAAGATTCATTTCCTTCACCGCTCCTTCTGATTGCATACGGCGGCACGCCGCAATTCTATCGATCGCCGTCGCGGCAGACTCCACTGCCGCCCCGCGATTTCGACGTAACCCCAATGAAACCGAACAGACCTTTGACATAACTTTCCCGGCAGTCGAAGAAAGCTGCCGTTGCTTCTCCGCTGTAGAAGCCCCCATGCGATGAACCAACGATAGTCCGATTGTTTCTCGAGAGTTCTTCCACCGCGCGCGTTGTAGCGGAAGGTCCTACCTGTCACGACGAGTCGATGCAGCCATGCCTTGGGCGAGACGCCAACGAAAAGTAATACATCGGCGCATCGCCCCAGAGGTCGATTAGCGCCCTATAGACAAGGCTCGCTTAATGGTGCTCCGCCAACTGCTGCCAAACGCGCAAACCGCCCTCCACGAAGACGAAGGTCAAACCCAGCGCCGCGAAACCACGTCCGGGAAATAAGACGACTGTTAAGCGTGGCGAGCAACATGACCGAAATGCAGCCGTTACTCTTCCTTGCGCGGCCTTACGGTCATCACAAGGCTACGGGGCCGGACGGTTGCCCAAGCCACCGTCCGTACTGTCTGCCCCGGGGCGAGTTCCAGCCTCCAGCGCCGGAGCATGGTAGCGAGGGCAGTGATCATTTCGGTCATTGCCAAGCGTTCCCCCATGCACCGGTGGACGCCTCCGCCGAACGGCACGAACGCGCCAGGAGGAAGCGTCAGGGTGCCATCCAGCCAGCGGTCCGGGTTGAACGTCAAGGGGTCGGAGTATAAGTCGGGATCGCGGTGCAACGCGTGCTGGCAGTAGGCCAGTTCGGTGCCTGCGGGGAGAGTCCAGGTGGCCAGGCGGGTTTCGGTCACGGTGCGGCGTGTGATAATCCAGCCGGGATGGTGCAACCGCAGAGCTTCAGTAATAACGCTGGACAAATACGGTAGTTGGTCCACCGCATCGAACGTCATAGGGCGATCACTGAGGATCTGATCGAGCTCGGTGAGTACTCGGGCCTCGATCTCCGGACGACTAGCCAGCTCGTACAGGACCCAGGACAAGACCGTGGCAGTGGTCTCGGTGCCGGCCAGTGCCAGAGTCAGCACTTCCGAGCAGACCTTGTCCGTAAGCGGTCGGCCGATCGCCTCGTCCTCGGCGAGCAGAAGCATGGACAGCATGCCCCCGGCGTCGTCCTCGGAGGACTGCAACGCGGCGATGGCTTCACCGATGGTGGCCCGGATGTCGTCACGCGCCTTGAGGAAACGACGGTTGAAGGCAATCGGCAGACGTTCGACCCAGTCGGGCATCATGAGACGCACACCGATGCCGCTCAAGATCACTGAAAGGTTCTCGCACAGCCGGGCGAAGACAGCGGAGTCCAGGCTCCCGGCGAAGACGGTCTTGACGAGCATGTCGAGCGAGAGTTTGATCATCGCTTCGCGGACATCCACGGCTTGACCCGGCACCCACTCCTCGATGGCGGCGTTCGCCTCGCTGCGCATCACGTCGACATAACTGGCGATCTTCGGCCTGCTGAAGACCGGCTGGAGGCGCCGCCGTTTCTGGGTGTGCTCCGATCCGGCCACCGTGATCACCGCCTCACCCACCAACTGACCCATCTTCTCGTAGAACCGCCCCTTGTCCAGACTCGGCCCCAGTTTGGTGAGCATGGTCTGGATGAGCTCGGGGCCTGTACCACGATCGTGCGTGTGCCCGGCTGCAGGGTGATTTCGACCAGCGGGCCGTAGTCCTTGCGAAGCGACGCGATGAATGCGAGGTTGTCCCGCCACAGGTGCACTGCGTGCCCCAGCAGCGGCAGCGAGCCCGCGGCCCGGGGGATGATGGGCGCTTTCGCCAGTGTCATGGTGGCCAGACTCCTTATCAGCTGGTGGTAGTTGCGTCGAGGTCGGTGAGGCATTGCCACCACCATCGGACCGAAGGGACGGGGATCGGTTCGAGAGTGGTCTCGCGAGCCTGAGACGTCAGGGTGATGCGAGAGCGGCTTCCATCGGTGGCGTTGATGTAGCGACCGCAGTTGGCGCTCCAGTCGATGTTGCCACGGTTCCACGCGTCCAGGTCGGCGATGAAGCGGGCCAAGTGTGGGCTGGCGCCGCCGAGTATTTGGTCGCGCAGGGCGAGGTACGCGTTCAGGACCCTATCGCGGAGGGCGACGGCCTCCGTGAGGGCCTGCCCGAGGCTGTAGCCGTGCTCGTGAGCAAGGACCGCGACTAAGTTGTGCCAGTCACCACCGCGGCGGGTCTCCTTGGCATAGGAAAAGATGTCGTTGTCCCAGCCGACGATGGTACAGGTCATCTCTATAAGCGCCTGCACATGCGGGTGGCTAGTCTGATCGTGTGGGACCTCGAAGCCGTTGCCCACGTCCTGGAGGAAGATGGTGGCCCGCAGGGATCCGCTGTCGATGCGCGAGGCCGCGTATTGGTCGAGTGTGGGAATGACGCGGTTGGCCCGATTGAGTGCCTCCCATGCCTGGCACATGAGGTAGGCACGTACGGCCGCGCCCCACCGCGCGATCTGCACGGGTGAGGCAACATCCTCCAGGCGCCGCCGGATGTCGGCCAATGCCGCGACCACCGGAAGGTATCCCCCTTCAGCTGGGTTGGGACGCGGTGTCTCTACCACGCGAGCCAGTTGGAGCGCAAGTTCCATCATCGCACCGGGCTTGTCGCTGTGGACCCCTTCGTCACAGTAGGTATCGTCGAACACAAACAGCCACATCAGGTAGTCTGTGGCGACCTGCAATGCCGACCGCGAGTTGCTGCGCGGCATGATCCGCCCTGCCAGGTCGCCGGCCAACGCCCGTACAAGTCGCTCCCGCTGGACCGGATCAGAGCACAACCCGAAACGGTCTGCCCAGGCCAAGGCTCGGGCGTCGAGTTCCCGCCAAGCCGGATGGATAGCGGGCGATATCGGACACCACACGGCGGGAAACACCAAGTCTTCAGGGTCGATTACATTCACGACGGACATCAGCAATTCCCTCCGCAACCAGTCTTCGGCCAGTTATGCATGGAATCGGCCTTATGTCCGAGTTTCTGGTTGTACAAGATTGATTGGATATGCCTGAAAGCGGCTTGAGACGCGCTCTGCGGATTGTTCATGCGCGCGTCGCGCTTCTAGAGCGTCTTGAATCCCCGTCCCTCGGCCACGAGCCTTTCGAGCAGCGGCGCCGGCTTGAAGTCGTCGCCATGGATCTTCTGCAGTTCGCGCAAGCGATCCAGTATCCTTTTGAGCCCCACCAGCTCTGCCCAATGCATCGGGCCGCCGCGATACACTGGCCAGCCGTAGCCCTTCACCCAGACGACGTCAATGTCGGATGCTCGCAACGCGATCCCTTCCTCAAGGATCTTTGCGCCTTCATTGACCATCGGATACAGGCACCGTTCGAGGATCTCTTCATCGCTAATCTCGCGCTGGGCGATGCCGCGCTGGGCCGCAAAGTCGCGAACGACCTGCTCGACAAGCTCGGAGTTCGATCGATTGCGATTGCCGTCATAGTCGTAATAGCCAGCGCCAGTTTTCTGACCGCGCCGCCCCAAATGGACGAGGAGCTCCCGCACTGAGTTCGGCGTCTTGTTGTTCGGGTCAAGTCCGAGGTCGATGCCCGCGAGGTCGTTCATGGCGAACGGCCCCATCGGCATCCCGAAGTCGTAGATAACGCGATCGATATCCCAGAGTTTCGCGCCCTCCAGCAACAACTTCTGCACCTCGCGCTGTCGCTGGGCCAGTAACCGGTTGCCGACAAAACCATGACAATTGCCGACCAGCACCGGAACCTTGCCAATCTTCTTGCCCAGCGTCATTGCGCTCGCGATCGCGTCCTTTGCAGTGGCGCTGCCCCGGACCACCTCCAGCAACGTCATGACGTTCGCCGGTGAAAAAAAGTGCAGGCCGATCACGTCCTGAGGCCGAGACGTCGCGGCCGCAATTTCATCCAAGTCAAGATAGGAGGTGTTGGAGGCCAGGATGGCACCCGGTTTGGCGATGCCATCGAGCTTTTCAAAAACCTCCTTTTTGATATCCATCCGCTCGAAGACGGCCTCTATGACCAAGTCGCAGTCGGCCAGCTCGTCGAACTGCAGGGACGGGGTCAACAAGCCCATCCGGGCGGCAACATCCGACGGACTCAGCTTACCCTTGCTCAGGCTGCTTTCGTAGTTGCGCTGAATTGTCGCAGTGCCGCGATCAAGGGCCCCCTGGTCAGCCTCGACGATTATCACGGGCAGGCCGGCATTCAGGAAATTCATCGCAATACCGCCGCCCATGGTGCCTGCACCCACAATGCCGACCTTCCTTATTGGACGCGTCGGAGTGTCCTCCGGCACTTCCGGAATCTTGGATGCCTGACGCTCCGCGAAGAATACATGCCTTTGCGCGCCAGACTGCGTGCCGGCCACTAGCTTGCGGAACAGACCGCGCTCGATCTCCATCGCCACTTCGAACGATTCGTTGACGGCCGCCTCAATGGCCTGGATATTGGCTTCGGGCGCGTCAAAACCTCGAAAGCGCTTGGCATTGGCCTTACGAAACTCCGCGAAGATTTCAGGGAAGATCTTTGCTGCGTCGAGCTTCTCGTTGTTGTCACGAATGCGAAGCAGCGGCTTGCCTTCCGCCACTACCGAGCTTGCAAACGCGATCGCGCCCTCGCGCAAGTCCCCGTCGACCAGATGATCGAAGAGGCCCATGCGCTGCGCCTCTTGTGCTGGCACATGGCGGCCGCTCGTCACCAGATCAAGCGCCGTTTCAACGCCAACGATCCGCGGCAGCCGCTGCGTTCCGCCCGCCCCCGGCACAAGTCCGATGTTAACCTCGGGAAGTCCGGCTTTAGCGCTTTTCGTTGCCACCCGGTAGTGCGCCGCCAGTGCGACCTCGAGCCCGCCGCCAAGGGCTGTGCCGTGGATCGCTGCGATCACCGGCTTCGGTGCAGCTTCCAGCAGGTCCTGGATATCACGAATCGTGGGGCCTGCACTGGGCTTACCAAACTCGCTAATATCCGCACCGGCGATGAAGGTCCTCCCCTCGCAGATGACCACAATCGCCCGCACCGAAGTATCAGCATTCGCGCTGACAAACGCCTTATATAACCCCTCTCGCACTTTGGCAGACAGCGCGTTCACCGGGGGTGAGTTCACTGAAACGACCGCAATGTCGCCTTTCGGGCTTAGATCGATAACTTCGTTGATGGAAGCCATTAGTACTCCATATATAAAATCGCGCTCTTTAGCCAAAAGAGTCGTCGATCACTTCGCGCCGCCGGACCAGGGCGTGTACTATTCCTTAGATGCGGCCATCCCCACTTCGAAATAGGTACTCAGACCGGTCACGCGTTGCAGGTGTCGCTTGAAAGCCAGTTGCTTACCAACGTTTGCTTCGAGCGCGAACCTCGCAAGACGCCGCGTCAGATTCCGGGTATAGGTCGGACCGGCGGCTGCGCGGCTTATTTGTACTCGACTGGAGATCCAGACATCCGGCGGTCTCCGGACCCTGGTCAGAGGCGCTCGATGATGATCGCCGGTGCCATGCCGCCCGCCGCGCACATGGTGACCAGACCGCGGCGGAGGTCTCGCCGTTCGAGTTCGTCGAGCATGGTGCCGATAAGGATGGCCCCTGTAGCACCGATCGGGTGGCCAAGCGCCATGGCGCCGCCATTCACATTCACCTTGTCCCGGTCGAGCTTGAGGTCGCGGATGAATTTCTCGGCAACAACGGCAAAGGCCTCGTTGATCTCGAACAGGTCGATATCGTCGAGTGTAAGCCCGGCCTTCGCGAGAACCTTCCGGGTTGCGGGCACCGGGGCATTCAGCATCAGCGTAGGACAATCGCCCATATTGGCCGCCGCAACAATACGTCCGCGCGGCTTAAGCCCGTGGGCGGCAGCATAGGACGGCGACGCCAGCAACAGGGCCGCAGCGCCGTCGACCACGCCGGAGGAGTTGCCCGCGTGATGCACGAACTGGATGTCTAGACCGGCGTACCGGTCGTTGATAAGCTGGCGGAAGGTCTTACCGGTTGAGTCGACGGCAACGTCAGCGAGCGCCTCGAACGCCGGCTTCAGCCCGGCGAGGCCCTCCAGTGTCGTCTGCGGTCGCGGATACTCCTCGTGGTCAAGGGCAAGCGTATCGTCATCGTGATAGACGGACACCAGGCTCCGAGAGAAATGACCGCCGGCGATCGCCTTGGCTGCGCGTTGCTGGCTCTCGTAGGCCAGCGCATCGAGATCGCTGCGCGGAATCCCCTCGATGGTGGCGATTGCGTCGGCACAGATCCCCTGATTCGATTGCGGATGGAGCGCGCGCAGATGTAGGTTGCCGTTGTCAAAGACGTTAGGACCATCTTCGGGGCGTTTGCTTGCGTTGTTTACCGACATCATTTCCGTACCACCGGCAACTACAAGATCCTCAAAGCCCGCACGTATCGAGGCTGCCGCGATAGAGACGGCCGTAATCCCCGAGCCGCAGAACCGGTCCAGCGTGACTCCGCTGCAGCGGATGTCATATCCTGCATCGAGCACGGACATGCGACCAAGGTCATTGGCTGACTTGCCGCGCTGCGCATTGGTACCCCAGACAACGTCGTCGACGTCAGCAGTGTTGATTCCTGTACGCTCCGCAAGTGCCTTGAGCACCGTTGCTCCGAGTCGCTGCGGGTGAATTTCACAAAGCGCGCCCTTGCCCATTTTGCCGGTGCCGCGAGGCGTCCTGCACGCGTCGATGATTAGTGCTTCGGTCATTCCGAGAACTCCTCGTTTAGTACGTAACAAAACACATGAAAACATACTCATTAGTCAATGCATATTACTATGTCGGATGTTTCATGGAAAAGCAACAGCCAAGTTTGAAAAAACTTAGCGGCGGGTTATCTACCTTGCAATGGCGTGGCATGCCGCCACGAATGAGATTGATAATCTTCGCAATGCGATGAGTTAGTTCCCCAACCACACCGCGCGACTGAATCATCGCTTCGGCGGCGAGGGTTTCCGTTTGTCCGATGGTATATTTGGCAGCGGGCAAGTCTAGGATCAACTTGCAATTGTCCTGGGGCCTATGGCCGCTGCTGCCGAGGCCTGCGACTTGAAACGCTCAGGCGTCTCAACCGAGTAGCCGCCCAAACCAGATTGGTACGCTCTGCGCGCATGTCGGCGAGTCGCAAGGAAGTACGTTCCGTACCTTCCTGTCGTCCGCATAAGGCAGAAAATCATGTTGGAGTGCTGGGCTAGGCATGATCCATGCCTTCTGGCCATTGACAATGAACCTTTTGCCATCACGCACTGCGCGCGCCCCAATTACAGGGAAGCCCGAACCGGTAGTGCGTCTGGAAAAGCCCTACGTCTACCAGTCGCGATCGTCGAGCACGCGCGGCAGCCGATGCCTGCGTTGTGCTGCGGATCCGCACCTAGTGAGCACGGGTCCGAAGCACCTCAATTCTGTAGAGAACGATTCGCCCCCCCAAAGACAAGGGCCGACTCGTTGTCGAATATGAAGGGCCGCACAACAGACCGACCGATTCCGCCATAATTTGGTATCCAGTCCGCCCTGCCGCCTAAGGATGTGATGCCACGACGCCATGTACTCCCGCGACAACCGCAGTTCGTCAGCTACCTTGCTCGCAAATCGCACCGGCACTTCTCCGCGCAGGAATTCCCGCGCCCGGCCTTGAAACCGCTTCTCCGCCAGACTGCATCCAGGTCCATCGTTGCCGTCTTCACATGCGCCTTACTTCCAGCATGCGAGGCTCACTCATAGAACATACCTCGATGTTTTTTTTAACGCCATTGTGGTATGTTCTACTCCTACCTACGCTGAGGGTACTAGTGCGGTGCCCTTTTGGGACGCCATGGCGAACCTGCATGCATCGACCGCTCAAAATACCCGGACAAAAGCGCGTAGAGCGATGGGAGTTACCGAGCAAAAGGATGCTTGGCACGTTATTCGGAGCACAAGATGACAACAGGATCGATTGCCACTTCGCCGGTGTTCGCACTCCTTCGCGATCCTTTCGTAAGAAATTTGCCAAGAACCACAGAAATCAAGTCGGAATCGCGCTGATCGTGAGCGGGGAAATGGTCGCAGATCTATGGGCCGGTCGGGTCGATCCCGCGCGTACGCGGACTTGGACGCCAGACACGATCGTTACCATCCGGTCCTCGACCAATGGAATCCTCGGCACCTGGTTCGCCGTGGTTATCTATCGCAGACTCTCGTCTTGCGAGAACAACGTGTGCGAGTACTGGCCCGAGTTTGCCCCATCCGGCAAGAAAGAGATCACCATCGACATGCTGCTGTCACACGAGGCCGGGCTCAGCGGCTTCATCGAGCCGGCAAGCGTTGACGAGCTTCTCTACGGCACGGCTGTCTCCGAATGGCTTGCGCAACAGCCACGTCAGTCGATGCCCGGCACCGTATCGAGTTGTTACGGCATGACGCTCGCGGTGCAATGGTCACGGTATACCATCAACGTCAACGCGATTGCATCTGGATGCTTTCCATTTGGAGATGATGGATACGATGATCGAGTGCACGGGCGAGTTCACCTATCGCTTCCCACGCAAAGCCATGGGCCGCCCGCTGCAATTAGACTGAGCCCTTCTCTATCTGGCGTCCCTGCCAAGTGACTTTGCAACCGATGCCGTTATCAAGGTGGCCGACAGCCGGCATCCTCGATGATCGGCGCCACCATATCCCCAGGAGGATGTATGCCCCAATCGCCGAAGAGCAGAATTGACATCGTGAGGGTCTATTTTCAGGAGATCGATGAGGGCCGCTTTCCGCATCAACTCTTTACGTCCGACTTCGAATTCTACTTCCCTAAGTTCGGCGTCGGACGCGGTCTAGCGGAATTCGGGGAGCTTGCGGCGGGAATGATCGCCAGCGGCAACAAGGTTGGCCATTGCCACGACTCGTTCAGTTTCATCGAAGCGGACCGGCATGTCGTCGTCGAAGGCGCAACCCGTGGGACCACCAGCGAGGGCACCGCGTGGAAAGGTGGCGACACCCCCGGTGGCAGGTTCAGCAGTATTTTCGATTTCGACAGAGAGGGCTTGATCGAACGGATGTTCGTCTACCTCGATCCGGACTACGCTGGCGCCGACAAAGCTCGCTTTTACTGGAGGCGTGAGAAGCCGAGTTGGTAGAGCATTGCTGAGCACATCGATCAGCGCCGCCGAAGACCTAGGAGCAGGAAGCGACTGACTTCCTGAGCAATTTGCGCCGCACGCCGTTCATTTGCGGGAGGCAGCCACGTCGAAAGATAGGTAAAACTCCCCGGCGCGGCCAGCTTTACCGGTTCGAGATCGAAGGGACGCAGGCTGCCGTCTGCGATCCCTCGACGGGCAAGCTCAAAAGATCGTGCGGCCAGACGTTCATTTCGCTTCGCAAGCTTGGCCCGCGTCTTCGCCGGAAAGGCTCCAAGGCCCGTCGTAAGCCATAGCGGATAGATGTCACTGAGTTGTGCCTCGACGTCGAGTTCGATCGCCGTCATTGTCGCTTCAAGGCCTGTCTCGCAGGCCTCGGCCGCATCCATGACGCGCTCGTAAATGTCGAATGCGCGCGCGCAACAAAATGAGACAAACTCCGGTTTGCTCTCGAAATGATGGTAAAGCGCCCCCTTCGTCATGCCCATTTCCAACGCAATTTCGTCAAAGGAAACACCCGCTATGCCGCGACGATTGAAGAGCTTGGATCCAGTCCGAGCAAACTCCTCCATTCGCTGCTCGCGCTCAGTCCGTGGCGTATCGCCCAGGATTTCCGCAATCCGGCGATGGGTGCTCGGAAACCGGTTGCCTAGTGGCACCACACCGTTCATGACCATGTCCGGGATCGCCGCAGCCATTCTGGCGGCGAACTCCTGTTCGGACTTCTTCAACCAAATCCGAATCAGCGGCGCCCATGACAATACGCCGAAGATCGCCTGACAGACGACCTCCAGATCGCAGTCCCTGATCGAGCCGTCCTCTTGGCCTTCGCGCAACAAGGTCTTCAGGAGCTCGACGTTCTGCGCCCGGTCCTTGCGAACGGTGGCTTGCTGTTCGTCATCGAGTACCGCGATCTCGCTCAGGACAGCCACGGGGTAGTGATCGAGATCGACCGAGAGCTTGAGGAACATGCCGAGTCGCTCGGCCCCACTAACCGGCGTCTCGTAAGCCCGCAGCAGGTCACTCTGGGTGAGCGAGCAGGCGCGCCTATAGCACTGGAATACGAGGTCCTGTCGATCCGTGCAGTAGTTGTAGAGCGCTGCGCGCGTCAGGCCCACCCGCTTGGCGATCGAACTCAGGCTCGCGCCAGCTACACCGTCGCGGGTAAATTCCAGTGTCGCCTCGTCGATAACCGCAATGTGACGCGCCGCGCGCGCTTCAGCCATCAGTGAGCGCATCACGACCTCTCATTGGCGACGGAGTCGCCAAGCATATGGAATCCGGAACGGGAAATTTGCGTGGAACCTGCTACACCGGGGTGACTATTGATAACTGGGAATTGGGGCCAGAATGCATACATAAGCGACATTGTAATTGACGACTAGGTTTCTAGTTTACCATTACACGCTTGACACTAGCTGCTCCGGATCAAATGCCAGCACCGGAGAGGCATCATACCGCATCCATTCGTCCCCAAACGGGCCGCATTGACCCAAACCCTTCACGAGTGGGAATTCTAAAAAATCGCTACCCAGTTCGCTCGAACGCGATCACCTTGAACTGCGCGAGGCGCCGCCTGAGCCTACGCTGGGAGAAGGCCAGGGACCGGCGGCTCATTGGGCTCGGTCGTGGCCCAACTGGCCGAGGCGATAGGTTGTCGGCTTCGCCGGCGGAGTTGAGCGCTGTTGCTGGGTAGTCGAGGAGCTGAGGATCGACGATTGTGTCGACGGCACGGCCAACGATCTGCCCCGCGCGACTGCAGTGAGCGTTTCCAGAGAGCATCGCGTGTTTTCGGACGGCGTCGGCGGTCGCGTGGCCATGACCGCGGTGAATCTGCTGAACACGCACGACTGCATGCTCTCATTCCGCGCCACTGCTGCCCGTCGATTTAGCTGGCGGGCCAACCATGGGACCGAGCACTACCCTACGCTGGATGGTAGGCATCACGGAGGGGATCGAGGAGGTTCTGCGGCAGCGGAAGATCAAGTCCGAGGCATGGATCGTTGATGCTTTCTATCATGAACAACTCGAGGCCGAGGATGATCTCCGACGTCTTATGCTTCAGGGTCGGCTGAAGGCGGTCACGATGTCGTCGAGGACTTCGAGAAACTGCCCGACGCGATCGTCGGACTCTACGGCGCAGGCCGATTCGACTCGTGAAGGCTCAATTTAGTAACACAGGCGATAACCTGGCTCGCTAAGGCCTCGTTTATCTCGACGAGATCGAAGTCGTCGACACGTAGACGCTGGCGGCTCATCAGCCTAAGACGTACAGATCTCACGCTGCAACTGCGGCGTGACGCATACAATCGACATTGACCGAGTCATGTTTGGGACGGTGACAAACCGATAAAGTCCCACCCGCCGTGACGATGGCGCCGCACACCAAAGCACCGAGCGCATCCATCTTCGCCAGTCGGTTGAGAGACGTCCCGGCCCATGGCCTCGGCAAATGCGATGATCACAGGCTGATCAACAACTGCGTCCCCGTAGGTAAGTCGGCGCCCACGGGGACGTCAGGTGCGAGCCTCCTTGTTCACTCTACAAAGTCGGTCGCAAACATGTGGCCCCAATAGTCGCCGACAGTATGATACTCAGATTGATAGGTTGGCGAAGAGCCCTCCGCACCATACTCGCAGAACCATCCTGACGGAGTACTCATGTAGAAGGAGAACATGTTGTCATCGATATGGCGCCCGATATCGTTCAGGATCGGTATTTTCTCTTTCCGGACAATGTCATAGGTAAGACCAACGTCGTTCTGCTCTTCGACTTCGATCATAAGGTGATGAATCCGCTTGGGCGTATTGCCTGCACCAAACGCCACCATATGGTCTCGCCCCCCTTCGGCGGCCATGAATGTCAATTCAAAACGCCTTTCCCCCACCCCGAAGCGCATCTCCACATTGCCGCGCAGATCCATTAAGTCGCGATAAAAGCGGTAAGAGGCTTCTACGTCAATGTTCCGCACGATCATGTGGCCGAGACCGAGAGCGCCGGTCCTGAATTTGCCATGCATGCCGCGGCCGGGCCGATACGGCTGATGTGTATCGACGAGTGGTCCGTGAAAAATCTCTATAGGAAGACCGGCGGGGTCCTTTACTCGCACATAATCGAGCACGCAGCGCTGCTCGGCTTCGGACGCCGTCGCACGTTCGAAAGCGATGCCCAACTCCTCGAGACGATTGATCGACGCCTGCAACTCTTCGGGGCCGGCTACGCGAAAGCCCGCATAAAGAATGTCGTCGGATGGGTCTTCATGCACGCGGATGCGATAATGCCAATAGTCCATCCGCAACCGCGCCCCACCCGGCTCATCGATCCAGTCAACACCCAGAACGTTCGTCGCATAATGCCGCCAAGCTGCAAGATCGCTCACACCGATGCCAAGATAACCAAGCTCGGTGACACCATAATCCTTTCTGGCCATCAGCCTTCTCCTCCTCACGTGAGCCATCGTGCACTTGCCTTAGGGTTATGGCACGCGGCAGATAAAGATTTGCAGCTCCACTTCTCCGCGCCGCACCGCGTCAGATGTCGTAAACCGCTTTGACGAGATTGATGCGACGCGGATTGCGTTCCATCTGGTCGCTCATGTGATTCATGACGTAACCGACGGCGACGCCGGCAACCGGGTCAGCGTAGCAAAAGGCCCCCCCCCAGCCACCATGGCCGAACGCGGCCGTGTTCGGCCCAAAATCGCCGACGTGGTTGGTGAGAAACCCGGCGGACCAACTCCGCCGCATCTGGCGCACTTCGTCGATCCCGTCAAACCGTAACTTCGTAGCTTCAGCGATGACGTCTGGCTTCACAAGCCGGGGGCCGTCATGACCTGCATCAAGCAACAGGGCGCACATACTCGCCAGACTTCGTGCGTTGGCGAAACAATTGGCGGCAAAGAACTCCGAAGCCTGAAATTCGGGTGTCGCCTGCAACGGCACGTCGACGACAGGATTGATCAGCGCTCGCTGCGCCTCACTAGTGACCTTCACGGTTTTCGTCACATCCAATTTTTTGGATTCGATAAGGTCCGCCGCACGAGACCGGTCGGCATGCGGAAGCCCAACGGAAATTTCCAACCCCAACTTGGCCTTGAGCTCATCGGCCACAAATTGTTTGATCGAGCGGCCCTCGACCCGTCTGAACAGAGCGTCAGCAAGAATGCCGACAACGTTGCTATAGCCTGCTCGCTCACCGGGATTCCAAAACGGCTTCTGAGCTGCGAGCCGACAGGCGGCGGGCTCGCCCGCAAAAAGATCCTCGAGTGTGGCAGGCGTGTCAAAGCCGGTGATGCCGCTTTGGTGCGCAAGCAGCATGGCGACGGTGACATCACCTTTGCCCTCAGCCGCAAACTCCGGCCAATAGGTGCTCACCTTGTCTCCATAGGAAATGAGGCCCCGGTCGACCAGAATCGCGAAGCAAACGCCCGCAACTGCCTTGGAGACGGACCAGACGCAAGCCACCGTATCGGCACTCCAGGGCGCTTGGCGCGCAGCGTCTTTCCAGCCGCCCCAGAGATTGGCCACCAACGCGCCGTCGGCTATTACCGTGTAGCCGGCACCCACCTCACCCATCTCTCGAAAATTCCGAGCGAAGGCCTCGCGCAGTCGTTCATATTTCGGCGCGCAATAACCGTAAAGTACAACGTCATCCGCCTGCATTTCGTTCGAACTCCTCACTGTCACCTCCGTTTGATAGGTAGCGCGTATGTTATCCATCTCGCTGTCTGTTTATATTATACGTCTTAGAAAGTTTATCTGACAAGTGCGTATGTTTTATTTTTTGGGCATGCTGATGTCCCGGATGTGTGCGATTTGACAGGAGGCGATAGACATGGAATCGTCCCCCAAGCGGTAACGGAACGATCGGTTGACATTTAAGATGCCACGGAGTCGCCGACGGCGTCATTGCGCATAACAGCATCAGGGGTTCGAGCACTCGTGGCCGGGCGTCGTCTTTCAGTTGCGGGTGACAACGCCTATCTCAAGTCCCTGATCGACTCCATGGGATACGCGCCCACACCAAGAGACGGGGCTGACGTGACTGGATAGAGTAAGCTACTTCGATTCTGAACTGCGCAATCCGAACAGCAGCAAACTGCTGATTTCGCGAGCCAAGGTTGTGCTGGAAAGACGTCGCGCTGAGGCCCCCCACTGCGAAACGTAGGCGAAAGCGCCAACAGAAGCTATCCGCACCGGGGCGATGTCAAATTTCCGCAGGCTGCCGTCCTCAATGCCGCGCTCATTGAGCTTCAACGTCCGGTCCAAGATCGTGTTCATCCTAGACACGAGCTGCTTCCTGAGATGAGGAGGAAAATTTTCGACACCAGTCGTAAACCACAAAGGATGGACATCAGAGAGTTGAAGCTGCACATGAAGCTCGACGATCGCCCGCGTGTATTCAACTCCGTCGGCGCTGTTCTCTACTACGTTGAGAATTCGTTCCTGGATATCAAGAGTTCGGTGGTAACAGTAAGCGACAAACTCGGGCTTACTCTTGAAGGCGTGATAGATCACTCCCTTCGTGAGACCGACCGCGGCTGCAACGTCATCCAGCGAAACCCCGTCGATGCCTCGTTCGTTGAAGAGGCGCGATCCGGCCTGCGCTAGCCCTGCAAGCCTCTGCTCACGCGGCGTCGTGGGCGTCGGCATTTTGACATCGGCAAGTCGCTTTCGGACCGCCGGGCGCTCCTCTTTACCTGCCGCGATGCCCTCAATGATCATCTGAGGCACCGCCTTAGCCATGCGTTGGGTCAAAGTGCCATCTGACACGTTCAACCACAATCTAGAAAGCGGAGCCCAGGTCAAGACGCCGAAAATGGCTTCGGCCACGATATCGACGTTGCACTTACGTATCGAACCGTCCTTGACGCCAACGGTGAGCAGCGTTTGCAGTTCTGCCACATTTCGCTGTTGCGCGGCAATGACAGATTGGCACTGCTCGGCCGAGAGCAGTCCGATCTCACTGAAGACAGCCATTGGACGATGGCTGGGGCTGCTCATTAGCTCGACAAAGGTCGCCACCTTCGCGAGTCCCGGGCCATGCGTAACCCCGGCACGCTGGAGGTCCGAGTGAATGAGTTCACATGTTCGCAGATAGCATTGATGGACGAGGTCGTACCGATCCGAGCAATAGTGGTATAGGGCCGCTCGCGTTAGGCCGACGCGCCGCGCGATCAACGTCAGTTCGGCGCTCGAAACGCCGGCCCGCATGAACTCTATGGTCGCCTCATCGAGGATCGCCCCATGCCGTGCCTCCCGCGCCTCATCGCTCAGTGAGCGCCTCCGCGTCCGACGCGGTGACTCGTCTTCTCTAGGCAGTCCTGAAGCCCCGCCCTCCGGCGACAAATCGTTCGAGCAGAAGCGCCAACTCTCGGCCATTTTGATTCCTGTGGCGATTACGTTGTGAGGCTACTTTTCCAAGGGGATCACACCCCCGAACCGGGGTATGCGCTTTTCCCGGAATGCGGCGACTCCTTCCACGAAGTCAGGACTGCGCCCAGCCTCACACTGCAGGCGCCGCTCGAGGGCGAGCTGATCGACAAACTTTTCCTCTAGCGCCGACCATGCGAGGCGACGCACCAGACCCAATGCGTGGGTAGGCCCCGCGGCGAGACGCCGGGCGAAGTCCATCGCTAGGTCAAGAACCTGCCCATCGGGCGACACACGATTGATGATCCCCCACTCAAGCGCCTGAGACGCACTGATCTTCTCGGCGAGCAGCATCGCCTCCATTGCACGGACGCGCCCCGCAGATTTCGCCAGCAAATAGGCCGAGCCTCCATCGGGTACGAGGCCAATACGGGAAAACGCCTGAAGGAAGTATGCACTTTGCGCGGCAACGACGAGGTCACCGGACAAGGCGACCGAGCAGCCTACGCCCGCCGCAGGACCGTTGACCGCGGTCACGAACGGAACTGCGAGATTGTGGATAACCGCCATCAGCGGATTGAATAGACGTTCCAGTCGCTCGCCAGCGTCGCGCTCGCTCGTCGGCTTGTCGGCGGGGCTGACGTTGAGATTGACGCCGGACGAGAAGCCGCGGCCATTTCCTGTTAGCACGATCGCCCTCGCTTCGCGTTCGGCCTGCAGCAACCTTTCAATCAGCAACTCGCACATCGCATCAGAGAATGCGTTGAGAGCACCCGGGTCGTTTAGACGAACAATCGCCACATCGTCCACACATTGATAGTTCACGAGACTTTCAGACATTTGATCTTCCTTCGAGAGTCACGCTGAGGTCCGCTAGGTCCCCAGCGCACGATGATTGCCGACGCCATATCGCCAACCGCACACAGGGAAACCACGCTGCGGCGCAAGCGACGAGAGTGATAGAAAGTGCGTCACATGACGCGTAGCTGACACCACGCCTCACCAAATCATGCGCTTCCCCCGCTTGCTACAATCGCTACACAATCGCCGAAACCAATAGAGCGGAAACCTTCCGCAGAGGCGGTCGCTTTCAAACGAATCTCATCGCTGTCCTCAAGATAAAACCGCGATTCCCCAGAAGGAAGTTCAAGAGGCTGCTTTCCGTTTTGGCTGATCTCCAAGAGACAGCCAGCGCCCCCCGGTTGCGCTGATGAGATCGTTCCGCTGCCCAGAAGGTCGGCGGGCACCAAATTGCATCCATTCACCGTATGGTGAGCGATCATCTGCGCGACCGTCCAATACATGTCACTCGCCCGGCCAGCGCTGAGCCTGTGGGGTGGGCGCCCCTGTTTCCGCATCTGCGCCGTTGTCAAAAAGACCTCAAGTTGGATCGAAAGTGCGTCTCCACTCCCACCCGTCGTCGTGACAAGATAAGGCAAGAGTTCAGGATCGTCGACGGTGCGCGCATTGTGCGGCATCAAAAATGGGATCATCGCCTCGGCCGTGACGACCCATGGTGAAATAGTGGTATGGAAACTCTTCGACAGGAACGGCCCAAGCGGCTGAAATTCCCAGGCCTGGAGGTCGCGCGCCGACCAGTCATTGACTAGGCAGAATCCCGCAACCCGGCCAAAAGCGTCGTCGACGGAAACGGCGCTGCCTAGCTCGTTCTCGCCAGCAATCCAGACACCCAACTCGAGTTCGTAGTCCAGTCGTTGGCTCGGACCGAAGACGGGCGTAGTGAAATCGGGAGGTTTCCGCTGCCCGCAGGGACGCCGTACAGGTTGACCGGACACGCGGATCGAGGACGAGCGGCTGTGATAAGCGATCGGGAGGAACTTATAGTTTGCCGGCAAGGGAGAATTGGGGTTAACCAGCCTTCCGCCGTTTGTAGCGTGATGAATGCCGGCGAAGAAATCGGTGAAATCACCGACGCGCGCAGGTACGTGCATTTGGCATCGGGCGGCCGAGTGAAGGTGCATTTGCACCTCCATCTGTCGCTCAGGATTACTAAGCAGGTCGAACAACGCGTGACGCAAGGCACGGCGCTGCGCGGCTGGCGCCCCGAACAAAGAGTTGAGTTCAACTGCGGACAGCAGGGGGGCGACGTCAGGCGGCAGTCGCCCATCCAGCGCCAGACTACGCAGGTCCACGATCTCATCGCCTATCGCACATCCGATCCTCGGCTCCTCTCCGGCGACGCTGAAGACGCCTAGTGGCAGGTTCTGGATCGGGAATTCCCGATGAGCGCGGGCGCTGTCCACCCACGTCTCCGCGTCTGGGTCGTGCGTCCGATCTGTCGAAGTCATGTTCATTGATTCTATCCAAGCAAGTACGTTCAGATGATTTTTGCTGCTTCGGTGAACTCCAACCGGGGTTGACGGGGAAACAGCAATTCATCCGTTCCGTAGCCGAGATTGCAGAGAAAATTCGCTTCAATCCTGGTTCCGTCGAAGAAAGTTCGCGTGACGCCACCGGCATCGAATCCCGACATCGGCCCCACATCCAGACCAAGCGCGCGCGCGGCCAGCATCAAATAGGCGCCCTGAAGCGATCCGTTGCGAAAAGCGTGATCGCGCGCCACGTCAGGATCCTGGAAATGGGCGGCGATGTCCGGCGCATGGGGGAAGAGCCGACCAAGATGGCGAGGGAAATCCAAGTCGTAGCCAATGATCGCGCAGACTGGCGCCTTCATTACGCTCTCGAGGTTCGTGCCCAATAGAAAGGACGCAAGTCTCGCCTTGGCATCCTCGCTTTTCACGAAGATCAAACGCACCGGTGAACCATTGACGGATGTCGGGCCAAACTTGAGCAACTCGTAGAGTTCCTTTAGGAGCGCATCAGGCACCGGAATCGGCGCCCAAGACTTGCGTGTCCGCGCGGTTCGAAAGAGTTGGTCTAGCGCCAGATCGTCGAGCCGACCCGACGACGCCTGTCGATGCAGATTCTCCATTTGCTCGGATGTCCCCTCATTAGATGTCACAACACCGCTCCGTCGATCCGTTTGTTGAGCGACCGCCTCTCAATCTGGCGCCCTCGCGCGAATTCGCAGCGTTCGATTAGTGGCATCAGAACGCCTTGTTGCCATTACTATACCCGTTTGTCACTTCACAATGCAATTAGGTATGCCAAAATGGAACGACGGATTCACTCTTTTAGAGCATCGCTCAGGCGCGCTCAAAGATGGCAGCGATGCCCTGCCCGCCGCCTATGCACATCGTCTCAAGTGCATAGCGCCCCTGGCGCCGCTGCAGCTCATTCAGCATCGTTGCCAAGATGCGGCCGCCGGTCGCGCCGATCGGATGACCGAGCGAGATTCCTGAGCCGTTGACGTTAAGTCTGTCGGGATCGTGCCAGTCCCACTCTTTCAACACCGCTAGCACCTGAGACGCAAAGGCTTCGTTCAGCTCGACGAGATCCATGTCATCGAGCGATAGGCCCGTTTTGCGAAATAGCTTTTCCGTCGCCGGCACTGGGCCGATACCCATGCGAGACGGCTCACAGCCTGCCACCGCCCAGCTAACGAACCACGCCATCGGATCGAGCTTCAAATCGTCTAGCAGATCTTCTGCGACGACAATGCACGCAGATGCGGCATCGTTCTGCTGGCTGGAATTACCCGCCGTGCAGACCCCCCCCTCATGAACCACACGCAGCTTGGCCAGCCCTTCCATGCTCGTGTCGGCGCGAATGCCTTCGTCCCGATCGAAGATAACAGGCTCGCCCTTGCGCTGCGCCACTGGCACTGGAACCAACTCGTGGGAGAACTTCCCCTCCGCCCAAGCCGCCGCGGCACGACGGTGGCTGCGCATCGAATATTCGTCCGCCGCTTCGCGGCTGATCCCAAAATCCTTCGCGAGATTGTCAGCCGTCTCCATCATGCTGCGGACCACCCCGAAGCGCCATTCGGGTTGCGATCGGACTCGGCCTCGTTCCAGCCGGTCGTACAGCACGACGCTGCCGGCGCGGGAGCCCCAGCGCTGCGTTGTCGAATAGAATTCGCAATTGCTCATCGATTCAGCGCCGCCCGCGATCACGACATCGGCCGCGCCGGTTTGCACCATCATCGCAGCCGTCGTTATCGCCATGAGCCCACTGCCGCAGCGCCGTTCCATTTCCATACCGGCGACGCTGATCGGAAAACCCGCGTTAAGCGCACACCAGCGCCCGAGCGCCGGCGCCTCGCCGTTGCCATAGGCGTGACCAAAAATGACGTCGTCGATGCGCCCGGGGTCGATGCCCGTCCGCTCTACGAGCGCCTTGAGCACAATCGTGCCTAGATCCTCCATCTTCAGCGGAGTCAGGGCGCCCCCGAATGCGCCCACGGCTGTTCTTAGGGGAGATACGATGGCTGCACGTCTCAAAGGAAAGTCTCCTGTTTAGTGATATCAACCGAAGGTCGCGCGAAGCGCGCGCCATTCCTCTTCCAATTCCGCGCGAAACTGGGGCGCCGCGACTGTGATCAGAGCCTGCGCGCGCTCATCGATCCCCTTATCGCGCAACTCGGCCACGCCATGTTCGGTGACGACCGTATCGATGTCCGAGCGGGCCACGCTGACGCTGGGTCGGGCGAGGCGCGCAACGATGCGCGACACCATTCCCCGCTCCGCCGTTGCCGGGAGCGCGATAATTGATCGTCCGCCAGGCGAAAAGGTCGCTGCACGCATGAAGTCCGGCCCCCCGCCAACACCGCTAGACAAGGCGTTCCCTTGCCACTCGACGTTCACCTGGCCGAACAGGTCCACCTCCAAAGCCGAGTTAATGCTGTGCAATCGTGGTGTGTCGATCAGTGCAGGCAAGCCGTGGGTTTCGAGGGTCGTAGCGAATTCCACAAGATCGGTGTCCTGCAGCCAGTTATAGAAATCGACTGAGCCGTAAGCGATGCCGGCAAGATGGGCTCCGCCGTCAGCCAACGCGCCAGCCTCGGCCAGCTCGCGCAACCCGCCATTCGCCATACCCGACCGTAGAACGAGTCCGCGATGATCACGCAGAAACGTCCAGACCCTGTCTGGCGCGCTACCGATCCCAGTCTGAATGTGAGCACCGTCAGGAATCAAAGCTGCGACTGTTCGCGCAATGGCGGCCGCCGTTTCTGTTTCCCTCGCGACCGGCGCCTCGACCAACGGCCCCTCTAGCGTCACCACCAGATCCGCATCAGCAATAGAGAGCATGCGAGCGCGCGGCAGAATCGGCATTGCTGGATTGATGAGCAGCACCTTGAACATCGCGTTCGGCCACACCAGCGGCGTGAAATCGCTTGCGACGCCAAGCGAGCACAAGCCGTCTGCATTGGGCGGCGCTACATGTGCGACAGCTACGTCGCAGGCGATCGCCTGAAGATAACGCGCCGCGCCCCAATACGTCCGTGGCAGAAGCGTCACCCGCCCCTGGGCGAAGCTGTCACGCATACAGGCTGGCAGCATGAAGGTTGTCACGGTACAGTCAGGGGCGAGTCCGCCATAGTCCAACGTCTCGTTCATGCCAGGAACGAGGCCGCTGACGAAGCGCACGCCCGCGCTTACCTCCGGTTGGTCCCGCAGCGCAGTTGCCAGCGCTCGAGATTCTCCGGTAGCGCCGGGAATATAGATGGTCCGGCCAGACCGAAAAGCCGACAAAAGGACGTCAAGATGGCACGCCATATCTTATGCCCCGTACACCTTACACCGCCCAGCTCGACTAGCCAGCGAAAACATGATGGCGCTGACCGCGCCGTTGGACATCGCGGCTGAGCCTGTACGACATCCCGACATTGCGGATGACGGACTCATGTGGTGGCGGAGTTGGTCCATTGCGGCGACTGTCAGCCTCTCTGGTTGAAGCGGCGCCCGACAAGGACGGAAGCAATATTCGTCTTCTGGACGTCGATCGTGCCGCCTGCGATGCCCCAGGCATAGCTGTCGCGCACACGCTGCTCCATGCGGTATTCCTGGGAATAGCCATAGCCTCCCATAATCTGCAGGCCTTTCGATGCGACCTCGACAACCATCTCGTTGGAGAAGCACTTGGCGAGCGAGGAATCGAGAATCGAAGGCAGGCCCTGGGCTGCATTGACCGCCGCGCGATAGATGAGCAGGCGCGCCGCCTCAACCTTCATCGCCATTTCGGCAAGCTTCATCTGGATCGCTTGAAAGTCCACGATGGGCTTGCCAAATTGTTCGCGGTCCTGCGCGTAGGCCGTTGCCTCTTCGAGCGCAGCGGCGGCGATGCCAAGACCCATGGTGGCGTTGCCGCAGCGTTCCAAGCTGAACGCGCTCATCAATTTGCTGAAGCCGCTCTTGGGGACGATGACATTGTCTTTTGGCACACGCACTTCGTCGAGGTAGATGTCGGCGGAGGGAATTCCGCGGAAGCCCATGAGCCGTTCCGGACGGCCAAAGCTGATCCCCTTGCGCTCCTTCTCGACCAGAATCGCCCCGATACCTTTCGCGCCCGGCTCATTGTCGAAACGGCAGTAGACGATATAAAAATCCGAATGACCGCCGCCCGAGCACCAGCGTTTCTGACCGGTGACGACGATCTCGTCACCCTCAATACGTGCCGCAGTTTTGAGGTCGGTAAGCGCCGTGCCTGCCGATGGCTCCGACATGGAGACCGCTACGATCGCTTCGCCCTGAACGACCTGCGGGATAATACGGGCCTTGATGCTATCGGATGCGAAATGCTCGATCGTGCGCACGGGGCCGGTCGCACTCTCAAAGATCGGCCACGCGACAGCCGGCGAGATCATTGCGAACTGCTCAAGAATCAGCAGTGCTTCCAAATGACCGAGCCCAAGTCCGCCATAGATTTCGGGCAGGTTGACACCGAGAAACCCCATCTCGGCATAACGTTTGCGCATCGATTTGGGGAGGGGCATCCCCTTTTCCTCCATCTCCCGCGACAAATCCATCAGTTCCGCGCGCGCGAACTTGCGCGCCGTTTCCTGCAGTTCTTTCTGCTCGTCGGTAAGCTGAAAATCCACTGGTCGATTCCTTACTCTCTTAACGTTTTAAGTTCGATCGCCATGTCTGCCCGACGACCTGTCGTGCTGCCAACCCCGCTTTTGGCCACGGGGATCGACATGGAGAACTGGCAGTTGCCGAATGCCGCCCTCCTAGCCGCTCGGCAGGATCCCTGCGGAGAAGCGCTCCTCAATTCGTTGCATTGACACACACCAATACCCGCCCTTCGCGTACACCGCCCCTAGCACGTCGGGAACCGCACAACATGTGCGAACAGTGTGGCGCTGATGCGGATTTGGTCACGCCGTTCAGGTGTCATCGCCGCGAAGGGTCCTAAACCGATGTCGGCGACTTCTAACACTTTTACCGCGGAGTTCGGATCCCTAGCCGTCGATCCACCCCTTTTCTGAACACACCGCGTGTGGTTGGAACCGTCATACTGCCACAAGATACGCAGTTGTCAAGACCAGTATCATGTTAGTATCATATTGGTGCCGGACTAACAAAACCTGCGACTAGAGTTGAAGAGAGGAATGCAAATGATGGTCAACAGGTCTCGCGTCTCGACCGCGGAAGCTCGCGGGATAAGATATTTCCAGACCAGTGCCTCAACGCCCACCACATTCGTGGGGCGAGGTTCTGAGTTGCCAAACCAGGAATCCCGCTGAACACGCGAGGTATTCCATCCACTTTGTCGGAGGCTTTGATGGTTAACGCACGACATGTTGCCGGCGACGCCGTCGATTTCGACGCGATGCGCACGCTCGGAGACATCGCCCGATATCAAGCGCGACATCGCCCACGCGCTGTTGCGTTGAGTTTCGAAGGCCGCGAAATCGACTATGAGACTTTCAATCGCCACTCAAACCAGGTAGCGAACAAACTTCTCCAGCAAGGCGTCTCGAAGGGACAGCGGATCGCCTACATTGGCAAGAATAGCGACTACTTCTATGAGATTCTATTCGGCGCCGCCAAGGTCGGCGCCGTCATGACGTCGATCGGCTGGCGACTGGCGCCGGCCGAGATCGCATACATGTTGGAAGACAGCGGAGCCGCCTTGCTATTCGCGGGTCCCGAGGTCGAAGTCCAGGTGCGCGAAGCGTTGCGACTGGTCGGGCATCCGGTGGAAGTGGTCGCACTTGAGCCATGCGGCCTCTCGTCCGTGCTCTTCGAAGTCTGGCGGAGCAAAGGCAGCCCCCAGAACGTGGAATTCCGGCCCAGCGAAGAAGACGTGGTGCTGCAGCTTTACACGTCCGGCACGACCGGACGCCCGAAGGGCGCCATGCTAGCGCATCGCAGCATTCTTAGCGTGCGCCGCGCCGCCTCCAAAGCCGGGCTGAACTGGAGCGCCTGGAACGCCGACGACATCAACCTGGCCGCGATGCCGGTTTTCCATGTCGGTGGCAGCGTCTGGGGCATTGTCGGTCTCTTCCATGGCGTCAAGTCGATTGTCGTCCGGGAGTTCGACCCGCTCAAGGTACTGGACTTCATTGAGCAGCACAATATCTCAAAGATCTTCATGGTTCCTTCGGCCCTCCGCATCGTGGTGAACGAACCGCGTGCGCGCCAGGTGGATTTCAGCCGACTGCGCTATATCATCTATGGTTCTTCGCCGATGCCGCTCGATCTTCTTCGCCAATGCATGGATGTGTTCGGCTGCGGCTTTTGCCAAACCTATGGGCTGACAGAGACGTGCGGGACGATCGTCTATCTTCCGCCGGAGGATCATGATAGGTCGGGAAATCAGCGCATGCGCTCTGCGGGCATTCCGATGCCTGGTGTGGAGATCAAAGTCGTCGACGAACAGGGCCGGACACTTCCTCCCGGTACGGTTGGCGAAATCATGACGCGCTCCGAGGCCAACATGGTGGGTTATTGGGGTATGCCGGAGGCCACGGCTCGCGCGCTGGACCCCGAGGGATGGCTGCGAACAGGCGACGCCGGTTATACGGACGAGGACGGCTATCTTTACATCAGCGATCGAATCAAGGACATGATCATCTCCGGTGCCGAAAACATCTATCCAGCCGAAGTGGAGAATGTGATCCACGATCATCCTGCGGTAGCCGACGTCGCGGTAATCGGGGTGCCCGACGAGAAATGGGGCGAGGCAGTGAAGGCAGTCGTCGTGCTCCATCCGGGCGCCGCCGCTGATGCAAGCGAGATCATCGCATTTGCCAAATCACGCGTGGCATCCTTCAAGGCGCCCAAGAGTGTCGACTTCGTCGACGCCCTGCCCCGTAACGCCGCCGGCAAGATTCTACGGCGCGAACTGCGCGAGCCATACTGGATCGGCCTCGAACGCCGCGTGAACTGAAGCAGAAGGCACCTCGGAGGTTGCACACACCAATCAATGATGACCCGAATGTATATCGATGGCTAACACCATCCGCCGTCCCCTCGACGTTCGCCGGACTGACCACGTTACCCGATGATGACTGGCACCAAATCGGGGGCACCCCAGATAGCCATGGCGTCCTCGATAAAGCCCAGCGCAACAAGGGGCCGGGGGCCGTATGGCGACACAACCGCGCGCTGCCATTAATTCTTGATCAATTGACAAAGAATAGAACCAAGGATAGTGTGTGGTTGTCCGACGGTCAATTTTGTCTGTGTGCCGTTCCGGAGACCATTATTCGGCGCAACGACAACTTTGCGCCTATCGATTCGGAGACTTTGACAAGTGAACTACCTTCTTACCGAAAAGAAAAATCCAGTATTCGAAATTGAGGGACTCAGTCACGTTGCCCTCGTTTCTGCCGACATGCAGCGCACCGTCGAGTTCTACCAAGGGGTCTTGGGCTTTCCGTTGATCAAGACGACGGAGCTTCCTGGCGGTGGTGGTCAGCACTTCTTTTTCGATATGGGGGATGGAAAGAGTTCGCTGGCCTTCTTCTACTTTGCTAAAAAGCACGTGGCAGAGCCCGGAGTCACAGTGCCAAAACAGAATGTCGGAGATCCGTCCAGCGGGTTTGATCCGGACAACTACACGACCGCAATCGGATCGATGAACCACCTCTCGTTCCGTGTCGCACCCGAAAAATTGCCCGAATACAAGGAAAAGCTTGAGAGCCTCGGCATTTGGGTCTCGCCGATCATGTATCACTTCGGCAAGGACGGTGCCAGCATTGGTGTTGCTCCTGATGAGCAGCCGTGGCTTACGTCGATTTACTTTCGCGATCCCGACGGTATTCAGTTGGAGTTCGGGGCTTGGTGGCGTCCGTTGACGGATAACGACATAAATCATAAGCCCGCAACGCGCGCGGATGCCCCGGCTGCATTCTGCCAGGGCGGCTGAAGCCGACACCGCACAACAATGGTGCTCCGAAAAAAGAGCCTTATGGCGGTAGAGTCGGGTAACGGGGAGAAGCAAGCCCCGAACGGCGTCAAAGGCAAGGTTGTCCTCCCTGCCGGAGCGGCCGGCCGGCAAGGAGTTGGCAAGGCACGACTCCTCGCGCAGGTCAGCGAAACGGCATTTTGACCTGAGTTCACGAAAAAGGCCGGGAGATCGCTATCGTCTGTTGAGGGGCGTAATATTCGGCCAGCGCGACTTTTCGAACGGATCGGGTTGGATGAGAGTGGAGATACACCAATGATCCATGCCAACCCGCCAGAAGCGCGCGAGCAACTCTCCCGAATGATTCCGATGCAGCGTCTCGGAACTCCCAAGGAGGTCGCGAGCACTGCCGTTTTCCTGGCATCGGACTCGGCAGGGTATGTCGCGGGTGCAGAGTTGAAAGTCGCCGGCGATATCTGAACCAAGGCGCACCTAGGCACTATCGCGAGATGCCGGGTGCGGTGATCCGAATGCTAGCCCGATGGGTGTGAACAAGATTGACGGCAAATGCCGCGATCACCCAAGATATCGAGGTAGTTGTCTACCGATGGGTTACCCGCCCGCCAAGCGAAAATCAACACTGCCCCGCCGTGAATAGTTGCGCGCGGGGTGGCTGCGGACATCCATCATTGGTTTTGCCTTTCCAGCAGGATTGAATAACAACGTACACCATGAATGCGTCTCCTGACATTCCTTTCGTGAAAAGGCCCGCCAAATCCCCCGGCCGAAAGCCACCGACCCAGATGCTCGAGCACATTCTCGACACGGCTTTCGAGGCTTTTGCTGCGCACGGTTACGAAGGGGCATCAATGCGGAAGATCGCCGCTGATGCCGGAACAACGATCCAGCGCATGGTCTACCACTTTCCTTCCAAGGAAGCGCTTTGGGAGGCGGTAATGAGCCGCATCGTCCAGCGTTTCGACGAACGTCATCGCCGAATGCTTAATGAGTGCCGGGGTAAGGCGGCATCGGTGAAGCTTCACCGCTTGATTGGCGACATGGTCCACTTCCTGGCGGAATTTCCAGGCGTTCACCGGATCATGACTTTCGAGGCGGCCCATCCCAGTCCGCGGCTGAAGTGGCTCTACGACAATCACTTGAAGTCCCGGGTCGAGGAAACCGTTGACATCATAAAGGCGGCGCAGCGCGAACGCGCTATTCGGCAGACCGACCCGATGCGTCTCTACTACGCGATACTCTCGATCGCCGCTGTACCATTCACCATTGCGGCCGAGTTCAAACTGACAACTGGCCGTGATCCCTTCGATCTTGAAGAAGTAGAAAGGACAATCGACCTTATCCGCGCCCTAATCATCAAGGAATGAGAGTCTGCCGCATCATCACGGACGTTTTACGACTTAAATTGGGAGTGTTGAAAAACTGGGGGAGCACGACACTTTGCACCAAGCTACCGCTGACACCCGTGATCCGAGGTGACAAATGGATATGCATTGGATGATTTACCTGCAGCGTGAAGGTGTCGATGAGAAAGTACTGTTAGCTAAGTTTCAGCGCCCGCTCAAAGGAGCCACCCGGGCTGAATTTGGATAGTCGATGTCCGAGGGAAAAAATCTGCTTTCCAGCCTTCAACATGCGGTGGCCCAAGACCAGATCCGTGCCTACGGCGCTCAGCGTCGACGCTGCAGGCATTGCGGACGATACCGCCGCATAAAAGACTGGCGCCCTCGCGTCTTTGCGACCGCATTGGGCAGTGTCAGAGTTCGAGTGTCCCGACTGATATCCTGCTTGTGCACCCCTGAACCACGGTGCGAGAACGATGAGCCGGCGGATTTGCGATTCCCGGAGTGTCCGAAAGAAACCTTGCTACCGGGACGACGTACGCCGGAGCTTGCGTACCTGTGCGCGAAGCAAGGCGCCGCTGTCTCGTACCGATCTGCTGCGCGCAACGTCGCCGACCTCGCCGGGTTGCACACCCCGTCTCACGCCACTGTTCGCAATGAGACGCTCGACTGCGGTGAGCACATTGAAGATGACCAGTTCCACGTCGGATGGTTCGCGGGAACCCAACGCCTTGACGGAGCCAGACACTTGCGTCTCGCAATAGACGGCACCGTGATCACCGCGGTTCCGCAGGAAGATATGCGCAAGTTTGAAGCTATCGCGGGCCGCGTCGAACGTGACGGGATAGCGGCTCGACGATTCGCGTGCGTACTCCAGCGCCCGAGCCTGACGCGCGTGCTGGTCGCTGCGGCACTCGACCAGTGTGGTTGGGTTCGGTCCACAATGGTTGACGTGGTCACAGATGGTTCCCGGGGTATGCGATCGCTAGTAACGTCAGCGGCGCCTTGCGTCGCACCGAACATTCTCGACTGGTTCCACATCGGCATGAAACTTCACGCTGTGCGGTCGGCGCTCTGCGCGTACACGTTTCCTCTGTTCCAGCGACCCATGGTGATGCAACGATGCGAGCGACTATTAAATCGCGTGCGCGACAAGCTATGGCGTGGGCGGGGCGACGTGGCGACGTGGCGACGTGGCGACGTGGCGATTGAGATCGTACGCACGCGCATCGCTTCGCTGAATCTTGATATCGGATCTTTGACAAAGTTCTATGATCTGTGCGCGGGTACTGCGTCTCGCGCAGCCGCTCGATTGTTGTCTTTCCTCGTGAACAATCGCTGCGACCTTATCGACCATGAACAGGCTCGAATGGCCGGCCGTCAAGTATCGTCGGCGTCCGCCGAGTCGGTCATGAATCATTTGATAAACCGACGACTCACAAAACGTCAACAAACGAGGTGGTCGATGAAGGGTGCCCACTACCTGCTGCAGACACGGGTCGAGCTACTCGACGGAAGGCTGGAGACCTGTTTCGCCAAGCGGTTCCCTCACTTTTGATCGCCAGAGTTCGCTCAAAAGTAAAAGCGCCCGCCCCCCACTTTCCATCCACTCCCATAATTAACGAACGTCAACAGCAGGTCGCGCCTGCTCATTCCTCAGCCTTGCCGAGGCCACTCCATACGACCTTGACTGCCTTGCGGAAGGCATGCAGTTGCGAGGGGTTGTCTTCACTCCAGCGAAGGAAAATAACCAGGCCCTGGCAACTGGACACGATCAATGCGCCACGCAATTCGCGTTCTTCCATCGACAGTGCCGGATTGAATTCGCCAACGAGCTTCGCAAAAAGCCTCGTGAACTGCTTTTGTATCTCCACGACCACATCGCGCGCAAACGGTTCATGCAGCGCCAATCCCCAACTTTCGAAGATGGCTGCAGGCATCCCAGGTTTGACAAACTCGGCGAAAGCGTCGTCGATGATTGCTTCGAGCCGCGCCTGCGGGGAGCGGTTTCCGTTTTCGGCAAAGCCTCGAAAGCGTTCGAAGTACCGCTTTGCGACCTCCTCGATCGTGGCGCGCAACAGCGCTTCACGGGTCGAAAAATAGTGCTGTAACGTGCTCAGGCGAATGCCCGCATCATTGGCCACGCGGTTGATCGTGTACCCTGCGTAACCCGCCGCGATCAGCACGTTGATCGATACATCGATGATCTCAGGCACCCGGCTCTCCCGATTGCCGCGCCGCCTCGTGAGTGTCGCGGTTCGTGGATCAAATATCGCTGCAGAAGTGAGGGTCAGTTTTTTCACGTGCACTCCGAATAGGTTGTCTAACCTGACTTAAGTATAGGTTGAGAAACCGGTTTTTCCCAAGCATCGACATGCCAAATGCCCAATTAATCAGCACTTCAATGAACAAATATCGTTTACCCTTGCGCTCGAATTAAGCGGTTGATTTATAGGTTATCTAACCTATAGTTGACGGTAAGGTAACCGACAAGACGTTGCAATGTTCCAGCCACGAATTGGCGGGACACGATGGTGGCGCCGCGGTGAGAGGAGAGCGAGATGGGTTCCGGCAAGATGTGCTTGCGATCGCTGGTCGCAAAGTGGTTTGGGCACTCTGCGGTGGTGACGGTACGCGTGATGGAGTTCAGTCGCACACCATCGGATCGAAGGCGCTACGTGCGCATCGGCGTGATGCGGCCGGACGGAGGTTTGACGATCGTTTTCTTCCGGCACGACGACGGTTCGTGGAACGTGTTCCCGGCAAAGGCGAGCACGCCGGCGATGCGCGCCTACCCGCTTGCGGCATGAGCGATGGGGCGATAGTCGGGCGATCTCAGGAGAACGGAATGAACATCCTGGAATTGGCGGCGGATGCTGGAATGCTGGTCGTACTTGACGGCAGGATCGGTCGCACCGAGTACCGAAGCGTCCATGGAACGCTGGATGCGTTTCAGCGTTTTGTTCACGCGTTGGAATCGGCACTGGCGAATAACGAGGAGTCCGATGGGTCTCACTGTCGGGGCGGCCTGTGCGCGGAGTCTTCGTCATCCTGAAGAAATGGTGCCTGAGGGCCGGGCCACCATGGAGGCCCTCAGGCTGACCTGGGAATGCGCATCTGGCTGCTGGCCATGAAACTGGAGCGGGTGCAGGACACGCTGGTGCCGGATCGAGTTCGCTCACACTGGGGAGCGAGCTCGATTGGATGGAGAGACTGATGAAGATTTCCGCAACCTACGCCTGGGTGACGGCGCTTGCTGCATTCGCCGCGGGGCTCCCTCCGGTCTCGTCCTACGCCTACGCGCTCGATCCGCAACTCGACTGTAGATCGAACGCACACGCGTTCATCGCCCCGCTCCTGAAGGACCAGTACATCGATCCGAAGCCGATGCGCGTCGAAGCGAACTCGGTCAACGCATTTCGACCGGCGCACGGCAGCAACCTGACGGCATTTGGCTTTCGGGTCTACGCCGTCCTCGGGTATGAACACGACGATGCACTGTTCAAACGCGGAAATGGCCAGCCTGTTAGGGACTCGGCCTATGGCGTGGTAGTGATCGGCCCCACCGAGTCAGTAGAAGCGCAGGCGCACCAGGCGGGTAGCGGCGCAGTCATTCATCAAATAGTCCCCCTCTTGCTAACGGCGATTTTCTGCAGCGGACCGTGACGCGCGCAGCGGCGCGGTCATCGCAAGTCGTACACTGCTATCGGGCCGCTACAGGTATTGATCCACGCTGCTCATCTGTCCTGGACAGACCGACTCATTTCGCTATCGGAACACAGCGGCCGCAAGCATGCAATGAAGGAAACGTGGCAGCGATGCGGAAGTGAAATTGGCAGCAGCAACCAGCGTCGTCACATCCTGGAAAAACCCGCATCCCAATTCGGGCGACTATCCCATTTGACCGTGCTGGAAGGGGTTTGATTTCCTCGGATGGAACATCCGCAAGTACAACGGCAAGCTGTTGATGAAGCCGTCCAAAGCGAACGTCAAAGCCCATCTTGACAAGAACCGTCGCACATTGTCGACGATCCGCACATTGATGTCGAACTTCCGGACCTGGCCCGAACTTAGCCGGAAGCGAAGCTTCTGTGAAAATTTCGAAGAGCCTATCGAAATCCTCCGCGGACGACCCAGCCGATAAATCACCCGTTGGTGGCGCTCATGAAAACAGCGGCAAAGTCTCGACCACTGGCGGCCGACTACGACGGGCAGCCGGAGACCGCCGAGTGAGTGCGGCTGCTTCCTCGTCGCATGAGGCAAGGCGCATCTTGATATCCGACAGTCTCTTCCAGACAGATCCGTGAATAGAACATTCTGCCAACGCCCGCTCGAGATGGTTGAGCAGTTCCGACAAGCTCGCGTCTCCCGCCCCCTGCCCTACGAACTTCCGCTTTCGCATAAGACCGCTCCCTGGTCGGACATCCGCCGCGTATCGGCATCACCACAAATCGTCAAGATCCAGCGACATCTGTTCCTTCGTCCTGGCGTCAGAAGGTGCGTCGGGCGCAAACCCCCTTGACAACGCCATTTTTAGCACATCGAGATGAAAAACCGCGTCCGCGCAGATCTGGATAAAGCCGTCACCCGGCTGCTTCGGGCCGGTGCCGCTTTCCAAACCGGCATGGCTGTCGTGCCCAGCCTGTACCATCCCGCTCACATCACATCCGCCAGCATCGACCGACGACAATCCGGAGCGGTACAGGCACACGCATATTGGGCCCGTGCCTCTTCATCCTCATGGTCGTCGACGGCAAGCAGGTAATCGATGAACAGTTCTTCTCCCGCGTCGATCGGCCGGAGCGTGTGGATGAAAATCCGACCCTCATCCTCGATGGTCTCGCAGTTCGGCGTACATGCATGGTTCAGCCAGCGGGCACTGTTGCCGTCCCGGCTGCCATCAATGACGCGCCCGTCCGACAGGCCGAACAGGAACGTATGTCCAACGACACCCTCACGCCGGTGCCGCCGCAACGCGTTTCGCCACGTCGTGATTTCACCCTTGTACGCAAGCACGCGCTCGCCCGCTGCGAGCGGACGCATCGCAAATACACCCTTGCCGTGAACCGGCGATCTCCGGACGATGACGCGTCGCATTGTGTTGCCCTGGCTATGCCCATGCGCGAGTATAGGGCGGCCAATTTCCGCCGCTATGGTGGTGAAATGAAGAGGCCGTTGCTGCGACCTCCAGCCTTAGGCGGCCGCATCCCAGCCTGGGACGTAGGTACGTTTTGATCTGCGACATTCAGGGTTGGTCGTCAGATGACCTGCGATGCAGGCCAGATTCAGAAGAGCTGGGCGCCGAATCGCGCAGGCTACCCCACTTCACCCTGCTCACGAAGGTCCTGCCCGTTGTGTCGAGCGATTCGATCATCGCCTGTTGCCCACGCGCTTCCGCGATGACGCGCACGATGCGCGTCCGGTAGCGCAGCAACGCACCGATGGTCGGGCACGAGGTCTGCCGCCGGGTCCGTGATCGTTTCTTTTCCATGCGGGTATCTATATAGACAGGCAGTGAAGCGCAGGGGCCGCGGTACACCGCGGCATCTCGCAACCCACGCTACCAGGCCAGCCGATCCGTGTCCAGGCCTGCTGCCTGTTCACTACATTCCAATGCGACTGCCGCCCCATCAGTCGCGGCGATTCGACGGGGACGCCGATAGCAGCAATCCGGCCGGCGGCTTGCTTCCGGCTTCAGGCGCCGTTCACCGCATCCTTGAACGCCTTGCCCGCCGTGAATTTCACCGTCTTCGCGGCCGGGATCTGGATCTCCGCACCGGTCGCCGGATTGCGTCCGACCCGTGCGGCTCGCGCCCCCGTCGAAAACGAGCCGAATCCGATCAGCTGTACCGTTTTGCCCTTCGTCAGTTCGCCCGTGATGGCCGCGATCACCGCGTCGATCGTCTCGCCCGTGGCGACCTTGCTGTCGTAGGTCTTCGCGGCGACAGCATCCACCAGTTCCTGCTTGTTCATTGTGATCCCTCGTAGTGGTTGATTAATGTCGTCACCCTACCCGATCGGTGCCGCTTTGCGCAATTGGCCCTCCGTCGCACCCACGCCAGATTGGCCACCCTATGCCCGCCCGTCATCGGTGTCGTGTCCACTGCCCGGCTGTTGATACCGGCTGGGAGACTTTGCACGTGCAAAGACAGAGGTGCTTGTGGAGAGAGGTCAGCGTCCACCGTTCCATGCCGAAGCCTCAGCTCTGTCCTCCACAGTCTCCGACCGGCGCAGGCCATCGACATTCCGACACGCCTTGGTGGGCATTCCGCGTCTTCTGCTGCCCGGCCCCCGCGTGCCGCGTGGCCTCCGGTCACATCACAGCAGTCCGGTCGCGCGCCTTCAAACTCCTCCGCCTACAGCCGGTTCGGCGCGGTGATAACGGGTGTTATCTCCGCCCCGACCAGCAGATTCACTTGCCACGAGCGTAGCGACGGCACTAAGAAGTCTCCTCTATTCCGCCATTTTGGGATTTTGCATAAAAGGAATTGAACTAAACCGCTGACGCGGTATGGTGGCTGGCCAACGTTCCCGTCCTGGCCGGCGCCGCGGGCATTCCTTTCCGGGTGCGACGATGACAGTGCAATTCACCGCACCTGCTCATCCCGAAAGGAGTCCTGCCATGACACCCCTACGTCAGCGGATGGTCGAGGATATGCGCGTTCGCTAATACGGAGGATTTTGTAATGTGAAGGAAACCCCGCTACGTGTTGTCGAAGCTAGACAGAATGCTTCTCTCCTTCACATTACGATATGACATCTCAAAGCGAATCAAGCCAATCCAATAACGAAGCGGACCGCTTCCAGCGAGGGGGTGGCCTGATCCCGGAAGGCGCATCGAACCGTTGAAGTGCGTCGCGCATCGTTTGCATGTTAGCGCGGGCATACTGATTGGTCGTATCGAGGCTCGAATGTCCAAGCCAACTTCTGATGACCGTAACATCAACCTTTGAAGCCACCAGATGGACGGCTGTTGTGTGTCTCCATACATGTGGCGTGATGCGTTTTGACGATAAGGAAGGAAGCTGTTGACACGCAGCCTGGACATATTGGCGCATTTTGAACCTTACGCCGGAGGCGCTCAGTGGGGTGCCGTAGCGATTGACAAAGAGACGCTGATCTGGAGCACGCGGGTGGCGTTTCAACAGAGCCAGGAGTAGCGCTGCTGTTTCGGGCCACAACGGACAGATCCGTTCCTTTTTGCCTTTCCCCACGAGTCTCGCCTGGCAAGGTGCATCGAACCGTATGTCCTGCGGGCAAAGATCCAGAGCTTCCTGGATGCGCGCGCCTGTATTGTAAAGAAAGGACAGCAGAGCGTGATCACGCTGCCCCTCCACGGTACTGCGGTCTGGCTGGGCAAGAATGCCCGCTACTTCGTCTGATTCCAGATAGCAGATCAGACGTCGTTGCATGCGCTTGCTCGGAATGGCGAGTACTTCCGCACACTGGGCCAGCGCCGAAGGCTCTTGCGCTTGCACAAAACGGAAAAAACTTTTTATCGCTGCGAGACGGCAGTTGCGTGTGCCGATAGAAACGTGCCGCTCAACTTCAGTATGCTGGAGGAAGGCACAGATCTCAGTAGCGGTGATTTGCGCCAGGCTCAGGCGTGCGATCGGCCGCTTTTGGCGTTCAGAGGTGAAACGAAGAAATAAGCGCCATGTATCTCGATAGGACCAGACGGTGTGAGCAGAGACGTTGCGCTGCTGCACGAGCCAGTTCTCGAAGAAGGCGTGTAACAGTTGAACAAACGATGCGGTCATTCGCATGATTCACCTCCAACCGATTCACCGAGGTTGTGTGCGCCGAAGACCTCGAACCGTTCGGACGCTTGCTGCAGCAACTCTTGCGTCGTGGTGAGATAGACGAGGGTCGACTTGATACTGGCGTGCCCAAGATATGCCGCCAGGTAAGGCAGATGCACCTGGGGATTAATCCCGTCGCGATACCAGGCGGTCATCCGATTCACCGCCATGGCATGACGAAGATCATGGACGCGAGGACCAGCACGACCTGGCAAGGGCTTCAGGCCGGAATCCCGGATTACCTGGACGAGCAGCTTGCTGACTCTGATCTGGGAGTAGCCTCGGGATGTCTGTATGTTCCAGAACAGGGCCGAGCCGCCATCGGCGGGGGCGCCGGCTAGCAGGCGGGCATGGAGATAGCCGCTCAGCGCAGTCATGACCGTTGTGGTGACCGGCAACCGGCGCGACTTGAAGAATTTCGTGTCGCGCACTGAGATGGAGGCGGTTTCCAAATCAATGTCTTGCACCTTCAGACGGACGATTTCCCCAAGCCGAAGCCCGGCACAATAGGCGAGCACGATCATTGTGTACAACGCAATCGGCCGCAGGGACGCTCGCGGAGATGGGAAGGCACTCGCAGTCTTGAGCAGTTGCGCGACCTCGTCTGGCGTATAGATGTAAGGCCGCCGCTGGCTTCGCTTGACCGCACCACGCAGACCCCGAGGCGATTCAGGCGGCTCGACAGGTACGCCGTTGCGCTGAAGGGCTTTAGCGATAACACGGCCCGTGTCGATGCAATCCATTGCGTGCTGCGGCGTCGATGCGGCGTTGGCCCACTCTCGAACGAGCACTTTGAGGGGTTCTGACTCGAGATCAGGCCGGGTTTGAAGAAAACGATCGAACCGAGCCAGCCTGCTTTGTATGGTTTGGTAGCGATACCCCAGCGACTGCATCAGCGTCACGTGCTTTCGCATTAACGGGCCGAGATGACTTGCGAAGCGTGGCAGCGGCCGAATTGCCTCCAGGGCGACATCGGGATCCGGTCTGAGCAAGGCACGAACCACTGGTGTAGTTCCGCGTGGGCTGTACGAGGCTCGCAGATTCGCCAACGGATTGCATTCAAGATGCCCATTCGCAACCAACCAGTCGAGAAAGCGATCCACGAGCCTCGCATGGCCGAAGAGCACATATTCTGGCAACGACCTGGCTCTCTCTTTAAGCCAATACTCGATAGTTGAACGCGAAGGAGGCTGAGTGCCAGCACACGCCAGAGCGCACCGCTGGAACCCATCAAGAACATAGTGGTAACTGTTGCGCGCAGAGGAGCTTCGCAAGCATAGTTGTTTGACGAACTCTCTGTACAGGTTGCGTTCGGCGTCGGGCCAACTGTTCATGATTTGCTCCCCGTCGGAACTTCCAACGCCACTTCGCGCAATTCGTCCATGGACAGTTTTAAATACTGCTTCGAGGAGCTCAATGAGCGATGGCCCAGAACATCTGCGATCGTCTTGAGCGAAGACTCCGCACCCAGCAGGCTGACCGCACACGCGTGACGTAATGCATGAGGTCCCTGTTTGCCGGAGACGGAGACGCCCGCATCATGGAGGCGATCTACAACAATGTGATACACCGCGTAACCTTGTATCGCCCGGTAGGGAGCCACAGCCCGAACAAA
This sequence comes from Paraburkholderia elongata, assembly GCF_013177735.1. Taxonomy (GTDB): domain Bacteria; phylum Pseudomonadota; class Gammaproteobacteria; order Burkholderiales; family Burkholderiaceae; genus Paraburkholderia; species Paraburkholderia elongata. The sequence continues at coordinate 86,324 of NZ_WOEZ01000117.1, forward strand.
GATCTCGCGAGCAGCGGTCTGGGGACGACCGTTGCGCAGATACTCGAGAATAGCTTCGCCAACAGGTTGCAGCAATGGCAGCATGGATTCCGATCTGGTCTTGGTATGGCGGATGCGCACGCATTCCCTCCTCCAATCCAGCTCTTCCAGGCGAAGTCTCGCCACTTCGCTTGCGCGCAGACCATAGGTACAAAGCATCAGCACGATCGCATAGTCGCGCAACCCCTTCGGGCTGCGGTCCTCGCGCGCGGCTTTGAGAAGCAACTCGACTTCTCTGATACGTATCGCCGATGGAATACTCTCATCGGTATAGAGTCGAGGACTGATCAAACTCGGGGCGAGATCAAGGGCGATCCAGCCGTGCTGGTGCAGGTAGCGCAGGAAGCTTCGCAAAGCGTTCACCAGATTCTTAAGGGCGCCGCGCCCCAGTTGAGATGCCCTTGACTGCACATAGCGATCGACGTCGGTCAGCGTGAGCTTCGCAAGCAGTGCCTCCGTACCTCTTTCGCCCAGTGATTCGAGAAAATGTTGGGCAACGCGTTGACGCACGGACAGCGTTCCTCTCGCAAGATCACGCATCGTTACCAGCGAGCTGAGAAATGATTCGCAAAGTTGTTGATGAAAAGCCTCTCGTGGGCTTGCCGGCTTTGCAACTGGAGGCCAGCGGCCTTGCACCACGCGCAGTAGCGTCTGAACACCGCTGCGATGCCAGTTGCGCCACGCGGCAAGATTCTTCGGATACCTTCCGTTAGAGCGCCGGAACCGGCGCAGCTGGTAGTCTAGATACGCCGTCACGTGGACGGGTCGAGTCTGTTCGATGTCGACCTGGTGCTGTTGCATATAGGTGAAGAACCGCTGGGCAACGCACAGGCTGCGTTTACATGCCTCAGCGGAGTACCTTTGCTCGCGCAGATGGGCTTCGAGCCGGGCGATAGGCTCCGGCAATGATCCTAAAAACCGCAGTTACCCAGTTGCAATCGCAGCGATCGGAGTCCGTTGCAGCGGTGTAGATGCGGTAATGCGTGCGCAGATATAGCGCAGCAGCTCGCGCCATCGGTCGAGCTTCGGGAACTGCTCCGCAAAGCGTGCGACGTGGCCCAGAGCCGCACGAACATTGGCGACCAGCGATTTGATCGTATCGACCTTCGCATGCAACGGCGTGAGATATAGCTGCGTCTGTCCGGCGTGGCTGGCCATCGTACCGACCGCCGCCAGCAGCAGGGGCCGGCTTGTCACCGCTTCGAGACGTGCGCCTGGATGGGCGGCCCGACAGTACCAGCTCCACCAGTTGTAGACCAGCGCGCCGGCCCGTGCCGTCGTCTGGCAGCGGGCGATGTCCTGCGTGGTGAAGCCGCCCAGCCCCCACTGGTTCTTCAGTTCGTCGAAACCGTTTTCGCAGTCGCAGCGATCCCGGTACAGCTGGGCGATCGCCTCCAGCGGATAACGGATGTCGGTTACCAGCACCGTATATTCCCACATCGGGTCGGCATCGAGCACCGCATCTTCGGCCAGCGTCAGCCGAAGTTGCCCGTTGGTATCGCGGCTCTCGCGAGCCAGTGCGCCGCGAATGCGCCGGCGCACGATCACAACGCGCCGCTTCGCCGACCAGCCGGTGAGCTGCAGATGATCTTCGACTACCTGGCAGCCCTGTGCATCGGGCCGGCTCCAGTCACTGCGACCGAACTGTCGCGCAATCAGCCGCTGAACGTTCTTCGTCTGGCGCAGCCTCAGCAGGTACGGTTGCTGTCGTTGCTCGAGTTCTA
>NZ_WOEZ01000118.1 GCF_013177735.1 Paraburkholderia elongata
AGCAGCTTCGCGCCGACCCCTTCTATATGGGCACACGCGAGCCGCAGCTAACGGAAGCCGAGCTGGACGAACTGACCGAAGAGTTCATCGAGGCCGTTCAGGTCGTGTTCCCGAACTGCTGCATTCACTTCGAAGACTGGAAAGGTACGGACGCCATTCGAATGCTCGACCGCTACCGCGACCGCGTCCTCTGCTACAACGACGACATCCAGGGCACCGCGGCAATTATGCTTGCCGGAATTGCGGCGGCCATGAATCAGACGGGGGGCCGCCTGGTTGACCAGCGCATCTTGTTCCTCGGAGCCGGGTCCGCCGGGATCGGCATCTCGAAGCTGATCGCTGCCGAGATGCAGACCAAGGGGCTTTCGCGAGAAGATGCGCGTTCGCGTATCCGTCTTTTCGACATAAACGGTCTCATCGAATCGTCGCGCACCGATCTCACGGAAGCACAAAAGGTCTGGGCACACGACGACAAGCCGAGCAACAACTTCCTCGACGTGATCGAAAGCTTCAAGCCGACCGTCCTGATCGGCGCGTCGACGAAAGGGGGCGCATTCACGAAGGAGGTCGTCGAGGCAATGGCGCGGTTCAACGAAAAACCGATCATCTTCGCGCTGTCCAATCCGACAAAGAAGGCCGAATGCACGGCCGAGCAGGCCTATACGTGGTCGGACGGCCGTGCGCTCTTTGCGGCCGGCGTGCAGTTTCCGGAGTTCGAGGTAAACGGGCGTCTGCACCGGCCGGGTCAAGCCAATAACTTCTACATCTACCCGGCGATCGGTCTCGCGACATACGCGTGCCATCCGACGCGACTCACCGACGAATGCTTCATCGTCGCAGCACACGCCACGGCCGATCAGGTCGGGCCCGCCCTTCAGGCGAAAGGCATGCTGTATCCGAGCCAGGACAACATTCTTGAAACTGAGATCACGACGGCATGCCGGATCGCCGACTTCATGTTCGACGCCGGACTCGCTCAGGTAAGCCGTCCGCCTGACATACGCGCCTGGATCGAAACGTTCCTCTACCAACCCGGATACTGAGCAGCCGACGGTCTATAGGGGCTATGGTCGCCGCGTGGCCTCCGTGCCACGCGGTGCGACAAGCCCCGCCTTCCGTACAGATTCCATCGATCGCACGGATGTTCCTCATTCGGTACACGCATTGCCTTTCATGGATAACCGACTGTGCGAGGCCGCTAACCAACGGAGTCACTTGTCGTGGAATACATTGTCGAAACACTCCAGAAACACCAGGAAATCGCACTTTTCCTTACGCTCGGCGTCGGCTTCTGGTTCGGAAACAAGAAGCTCGGGTCGTTCAGTCTTGGCGTCGTCACGTCGACGCTGCTGGCCGGGCTGTTGATCGGCCAGATCGGCATCAAGCTACCCGGCGTGATGCAGGCCACATTCTTTGCGATGTTCCTGTTCTCCGTGGGCTATTCTGTCGGCCCAGGGTTCATTCGTGCGATGCGAAGCGACGGACTGCCCCAGGTCGTTTTCGCTGTCATCCTCTGCTTCGTTGGGACGGCCACCGCAATCGCCCTTGGCAAACTGCTTGGGTACAATGCGCCGCTCGCATCAGGCCTGCTGTCAGGCGGCTATACGAACTCGACCGTACTCGGGGTCGCCACCGATCTCGTCAGGCAGTCCGGTATCGCCGGCGCGCAAGCGCAGAGCGCGCTGGCGCTCATGTCGGTGGCGTATGCGGTGACCTACCCTTTCGGGACGGTCGGTTCCGCGTACCTGCTCGCGAACATCGCGCCAAAGCTCATGGGTTTTGATCTTGCGCAAGAATGCGAAAAATATGCACGCGAACACGGAGTCGGCGGCGCGATCGGCGCCACCGCGTACCGTGAATATTCGGCGCGCGCATTCCGGCTGTCGAATACGGCGCTGGCCGGCAAGACCGTGCTTGAGGTCGAGACCCTCTTCAACCACGAAGTCTTTGTACGACGCATGCGGGTTACCGAGGGTGCAGCCATCGTCGACTGCGCGCGCGACACCGTGCTCACCGAAGGTGCTGTGGTCGCCGTGTCGGGAGGCCTCGCCGGACTCCTCGCGCACGAGGACCGCTTCGGTCCGGAAGTGAAAGACGTCCCGCTGCTTGAATTCCCGACCGAGCAACTCGACGTCGTCGTCACCAACAAGGGCTATGCCGACAAGAATCTCGGCGAGGTCGTCGACACGCTGTTCGGCCAGCCTGGTCGCGGCGTGTTCCTCTTGAAGGTCACGCGCGCCGATGTGTCACAGCCGATGCAACGCGAGCTGCAAGTGAAACGGGGCGACGTGCTGACGATACTCGGCGCGCGTCAGGACGTCGATAAAATCGCGAAAGAGCTCGGTTACGCAGACCGTCCCGTCCAAAGCTCCGACATGGTGTTCATGGCCTCCGGCATCGTCATCGGCAGCCTGATCGGCGCGATCACCATCCACATCAATCACATCCCTTTCAGCCTCGGCACCGCGGTCGGCGCGATCGTAGCCGGGATCGTTTGCGGCTACCTGCGTGCAACCAGGCGCACGTTCGGACGTATCCCCGAGGCTGCCGTCTGGGTGTTCAACAACGTCGGCCTCAACGGCTTCATCGCCTGCGTCGGGCTTGACGCTGCACTCGGCTTCGTCGGTGGCCTCAAGCAATACGGCCTCGTTTTGTTCCTCGCCGGCGCGGTCGTGACACTCGTGCCACTGATCGTGGGTCTCGTGCTGGGTCGGTACGTGTTCAAGTTCCCCCCCGCCATTTTGTTAGGCGCGTGCGCCGGCGCGCGGTCGACGACGGCGGCGCTCGGCGCGCTGCAGCAAGAAGGAAAGTCGAACGTGCCTGTCATCGGATATGCAACGGGCTATGCGCTGTCGCGGGTCGTCATGGCGCTGATGGCGATTGTCGTGGTCAATGTGTTCTAGCCGCGCTTGCCGCTTCGGGGGTAGCTGCACATACCTGGCCACGCAGCCCCCTTTGAATCACGGAGGCTGTTGGCTGAAGCCATACCGGGGGCGCGGCTCCAGCGAGTCGCGCCATGGCCCCAGCCGATGCATCACTTGCGCCTTGTTATCAGTTACCTCCTCTTGCGACACATCATGGCTACCGAACCATCGTCACTTGGCAGCTTGCACATCCCATATCGCCGGTTCCCCGTCCTCGCCGCAGTTGTCGTGTTGACCGGCGTCGGCGCCGGACTCGGCGGCATGCTGCTGGCGCTTTTGCTCCACGCGATCCAGCATCTGGCGTACGGTTACAGCCTCAGCCACGCAGCGAGTGGCGAGAGCTTCTTGAGCGGCGTGAGCGCCGCAACGCCCGAGCGGCGGCTTGCTGCGCTGGTCATTTGCGGCCTCGTAGCGGGCTTGGGGTGGTGGGCGCTTTACCGCTTTGGACGGCCGCTCGTAAGCATTAAGCAAGCCGTCAAGCCAGACGGCTTTCGCATGCCCGTGACCAGCACCGTCGTGCATGCCTTGCTGCAAATCGTCACGGTCGCGCTGGGCTCGCCGCTCGGCAGGGAAGTGGCGCCACGGGAGATTGGCGCTGTATGGAGCGACTGGCTGGCGCGCCGGGCGGGATTGAACGCTGCCGAGCGTCGCATCATGGTCGCCTGCGGTGCAGGGGCCGGGCTGGCCGCCGTCTACAACGTGCCCTTGGGCGGCGCACTCTTCGTACTCGAAGTCTTGCTGGGCACCTTCGAGTGGTCGGCTCTTGTGCCGGCAGTGGTCACTTCGGTCATTGCCGCGGTAACGGCCTGGCTAGCGCTCGGCAACGACCATCAATACGAGGTTGGGCAACTGGCGTTGAGTGAACCGCTCGTCGTATGGTCGGCGATTTGCGGTCCTTTATTTGGAGTCGCTGCATGGGGATTCACGCGTCTGACTGAAGAGGCGCGTGCGCGCGCCCCGAAAGACCGGCGCTTGCCGATGTATTCGCTTCTCAATTTCGCGGCGATCGGCGTGCTCGTGATGGTTTTCCCCCAATTGGCAGGCAACGGCAAGGGGGCGGCCACCCTTTCGTTCGATAGCGACCTGACCATCGGGCTGGCCACTACGCTGCTCGTTCTAAAGGTCGCCATTGAAGTGAGCACCCTGCGAGCAGGTGCGGAGGGTGGGTTGCTTACGCCGGGTTTGACGAACGGAGCGTTGATTGCCGTCGTGCTCGGGGGAATATGGAATATGCTTTGGCCCGGCACGTCGCCGGGTGCATACGCGATCATTGGGGCGGCGGCCTTTCTTGCCGCATCAATGCAAATGCCCCTCACTGCATTGGTGCTGATGGTCGAGTTCACGCGGGTCAACCACGACTTACTCATACCGATACTGCTGTGCATCGCAGGATCGATATCTACATTCAAGTGGATGGTTCAAAGGCGTTTCATGCAGGTCCCCGAGTCAGAATAGATGTCGCCTCTATAGAATCCGAAACCGTGGGGCAATAACGGAGGAACGAAGTGGCCAGATACGGCCAAGCATTTAAGGGCAAAGCAGTAGCGCGATTGTTGCCGCCTGAAAGCGCTTCGGTGGAAGCGGTTGCCAACGAGCGGAGCATTTCGACGTCAACGCTCGAACGCTGGTTTGCGGATGCGCTGTCCAGGCCCGCTCGCGAGCGGGCCTGGACAGCGGCGGCCCGGTTCGAGGCGGTGCTGGCAACCGCTGCAATGGATGTTGGTGGAAGCCGTTAAAAAGTCTGGGAGACGAGCGCACAGCGGGGTATCGTATCCCTAACGACGAGACCAGGAGCCACCATGCGATGCACGATCGTTCTTGAGTTCGATAACGGCGATGGGAGTGTGGTAAAGCGGGTTGAGGTCATGCGGTTGCACAGGCCCATCGAAGACCAGACGCCCGGAGACGTGGGACTGTCACTCAGTGAAGGCAAGTCTTTGCTCAATTGTGTGCAGCAGGAGTTCGTTGTCGAGCAGATCGAACGTTTTTTTGCCTCGCGTAGATCCTGTGTGGATTGCGGCGTCCAGCGTCGCCTGCATGATAATCATTGCTCGGAGCTGAAGACCGCGTTAGGAAAGGTTTACTATTGCCGCGAACGATGGAAGGCCTGTAATTGCGGTGCTGACGGCGCAAGATATGTTTCTCCGCTCAAGAACTACCTGACGGAGGCAAGTACCGGTGAACTGAGATGGCTGCACGCGGAGCTGGGCGCCACGATGCCCTACCGGCAAGCCAAGGCCGTCATGGACCTTCTGCTACCCACCTCAGGTCGCGACAATCATGTAACCATTCGCAACCACACCGTGGCCATCGGAAAATCGATACAGCACGCACGGCCGGTGCGTCGGTGGTGCGAGACGGAAAAACCGATTGCGGAGCTTGGCATTGACGTCGGCTATGTCCGTCGCGCACGTTGCAATCGCAAGGGTTCGGGCAAGGAAAATCGCGCAGAAGCCGGGAACCGGTCGTCGTCGATCGCAGTCGTCGTTGCTGCTTTGGGCCAAGCCGGTAAGCAGCCACGAGTGTGGGCTTCCGCCATGCCGCGCACCAGGCGACTGAATCAAGAAATGACACGATTCCTCGAGGACAGCGGATACGGGGATCCTAATGAAGTCGTTGTCCTGACTGACGGAGCTCGGGACCTGGCCGGCGTCGCTAATGATCTCCCATACGATAACGAGTGGATTCTCGATTGGGCACACATCGGGCGGATGTTGCGACGCGTTGAGCAGGCTATCGCGCCTCTGGCATATGGGCGACTCACGGACAGTGGATCAGCGTTTGAACTGTGGGATCTGTTTGTCCGCTTCCGCCACTACGTTTGGGTCGGACGCACATCGGCCTGGCAGCAGTTTGCAGCTAGACTCGCTCACTCGCTTGATCTACGTGAGACACGAGATCCGGCAGTGAGCAGCCAAGTCAGGAAAGCGAGCTATAGCCTCTCGAATGTGTGCACGTATCTCGACAGCAACGCTGAGTCGCTGATCGACTATCGCACATGGCAATGTGCGGGAGGGCGGATCTCCACCGGCTTCGTCGAATCGTCAATTAACCGAATCGTTGGCCGTCGAATGTGCAAGAGCCAGCATATGCGCTGGAGTCGCGTGGGGGCACACAGTGTCGTGCAATTGCGCGTCGCGTTGTTGAACCAGGAATTCCACGAACTCGCGCGACGACAGTTTCCGTGGATTGGACAGCGACGTGTTACGTGGCCTTGGCAACGAACATCCCAGCCTTTTTAACGGCTTCGTTGCTCCAGCTCGGCACCGCCGTCCGCCGTTGGAAGCGCTTCGGTGCGCAATGGGCAATGATTTTGAGCGGAGGCCAATCGGCATTGGCGGGTGCGTTTTTTTTTTTTCAAAACCGCGCGCCAAAGCCGAGTGGGCTCCCCCCCAAAACATTTCCCCTTTCGCCCCCCAGCGCTTCCCAC
>NZ_WOEZ01000119.1 GCF_013177735.1 Paraburkholderia elongata
CATCACGCATACCGGTGCCTGCTGCTCGAAACGCTTCATCACCTCGTCAAACATCCCTTCGTACCCGTCGTCCTTGAACAGGTCGCCAGGTTACCAGGTTTGTCGCGCAAAGACCTTGAAAGGGCTGCATCTGAGACCTTTTCCATTCCTGCGAGATTTGCGATGACCGAGCGTTTGCCTCACTTCGAACTGTCCGATGCAACGCCCGAACAGAAGGCCGTGCTCGACGAGATCCTGTCAGGACCGCGCGGCAATCTGAACGGGCCGTTTCTTGGCTGGATTCATAGTCCGGAACTGGCGCAACAGGCGCAGCGGCTCGGCGCGTTCTGCCGCTATCGCACCGGCTTGCCGCTGCGTTTGTCGGAGCTGGCGATTCTGGTGACCGCGGCGCGCTGGCAGGCGCAGGCCGAGTGGTACATCCACTATCCGATCGCCCTGGAAGCCGGTGTGGCCGAAGCGGATGCTGAGGCGATCCGCCAAGGGCATCGCCCGTCTTTCGCGGACGCCGATGACGCGTTGATCCATGACTTCGCGAGCGAACTGTACGACGTCAAGCGCGTCTCGGATGCCACTTATGCGAAGGCGGTTGGGCGCTTCGGACATCAGGTGGTGATCAATCTGGTGGGCCTGCTCGGCTACTACGCCCTGGTGGCGATGACGCTGAACGTGTTCGACATGCGCGCGGTGGGGCAGCAGAGCTTGCCGTTTGCCGAGTAGGGCTGCATCGCTGGGTCTCGCGACGCACGCATCAGCGAACCGGTTGTCGGCGTCGTCACGACACTGGCACACGGAAGCGCCTATCATGAAGTTCGGTCCATGCCCGCGCCTCTTGCGCCGTGCGGCACTCGCGACCGATGCCGACACCACGAAAATTCGGGCTGGACCGTTGCGGGCGGCATCACGTAGGGTTGAGGAGCGGCGCGAAGCAGGGCACAAACAGGAGAGAGCGATGAAGCGCAAGGCATCAGCAGTCTGGCAAGGCGGCCTGCAAGACGGCAAGGGCTCGATTTCCACCGACAGCGGCGTCCTCAAGGACACCCAATACTCGTTTGCCACGCGCTTCGCGGACGGCATCGGCACGAATCCGGAAGAGCTGATTGCGGCCGCGCATGCGGGTTGTTTCTCGATGGCGCTGTCGGCGGAACTGGGCAAGGCCGGCATTACGCCTGAACGTATCGGCACCACGGCAACCGTCACGCTCGACAAGGACGGCGGCGGCTTTACGATTACCGCGGTGCATCTCGATGTGGCCGTGAAAATCCCCGGCGGCGACAAAGCCGCATTCGAGAAGGCCACCGCGGACGCCAAGGCGGGCTGCCCGGTTTCCAAGGTACTGAACGCCACCATCACCATGGACGCGAAGCTCGAAACCTGAGTCGAAACCTGAGCGCGCGGTTTGTGCACTGCAGACCCATGCAGGGCCGGCGGGCAGGGGTAGCCAGGCCGCCGGCCGCCGCTTTCCGTTCATTTGCCACGCATTTTCCAATTAACGAACATGACGACGAACCGGGCGCGCGCGGGCGCGCAACGCCGGTCGCCGTCTTCGATGGGACCGTCGATGACAACGCAAACCGAAAAAGCACGGCAATTCCAGTCATATCACGCAGCGGGCGAGGCCTTCATCATCCCGAATCCGTGGGACATCGGGACTGCACGGCTGCTCGCGCTGGCCGGTTTCAAGGCGCTCGCCACCAGCAGCGCAGGCTATGCGTTTTCGCGTGGCCTGCCGGATAACTCCATCGGGCGCTCGCAGATGATGATGCACCTCGCCGAAATCGCGGGGGCGACCGATTTGCCGGTCAGCGCCGATCTGGAAAATGGTTTCGGCGATGCGCCGGAAGACTGCGCCGAAACGATCGTGCAGGCCGCGGCTGCGGGCGTGGTCGGCGGTTCGATCGAGGATGCGACCGGCCGCGCGGACGAACCGATTTACCCGTTCGAAGCCGCCGTGGAGCGCGTTCGCGCGGCGGTCGTTGCGGCGCGCACGCTGCCGTTTCCATTCACGCTGACGGCGCGTGCCGAGAACTATCTGGTGGGCCGGCCCGATCTCGACGATACGATCCGGCGTCTGCAGGCTTATCAGGAGGCCGGGGCGGATGTGCTGTACGCGCCCGGCCTGAAGACGCGCGAAGAGATCGCCGCCGTGGTCGGCGCGCTTGACCGGCCGGTCAATGTGCTGATGGGGCTGCAGGGCGTCTTGCTCAGTTTCGACGACCTGCGCTCGCTGGGCGTGCGACGTGTCAGCGTGGGCGGTTCGCTGGCGCGCGCGGCGTTGGGCGCGTTTCTTCGCGCGGCGCACGAAATGCGCGATCACGGCACTTTCAACTACACGAAAGAAGCCGCCAGCGGTAATGAGATCAATCAGCTCTTCACGGCCGCTGAGCAGAAGTGGGGCAAGTAGGCGGGCGAGTGACGAAAGATGGCGGCTGGCTGACGGCGCGATGACGTTTGTGCCATAGGCGCGCCGAGCGCGCCGAATCGGTGTCAAATAAGGGCCTCACTCCGAGAAAACGAGGTCAGTCATGGACACCTGTCATTCGATTGCTGCGTTGCGATTTCGGCGAGTCAAGCCGACGTCCGGCCGTGCGCCCGCGACGGTGCTGCGCATGGCCGGCGCAGGCGCGGTAGCGGCGCTGTTGCTGTCCGGCTGCGTGCAGAACCCGATGGCGTTCCAGCCGGGCGACGATGCGGCGACGCTGTCCGCGCGGCTGGGGCATCCGTCTGAGGTCTATCCGCTGCCCGATGGAGGCAAACGCCTGATGTGGCCGACGCAGCCGTTCGGCGAGACGACTGTCGCCGCCGACGTGTCGGCGAGTGGCGCGATCCAGAGCGTGCGCCAGGTGCTGCAGCCGAACGAGTTTTCGAAGGCGCAGGTCGGCGCGTGGACCAGGAACGACGTGCTGACGAACTTTGGCCGTCCGGAAGAATCGGTTTATTTCCCATCGGCCAGGCGGGAAGTGTGGAGCTACCGGTATCAGGAGGGCGGTACATGGAAGCTGCTTTATAACTTCTACTTCGACGAAGCCGGGGTGCTGCGCATGACCCAGAAGTCGCCGGATACGCTGAACCAGAACGGCGACGGGGTTTTCTGAGCGCTCTTGCGCTCTTGCGTTCGTGGGCCCCAGAGCCCTAGGGCTTCGGGGCTCACGCGTTCTCGCGTTTTCGCGGGAGCGTCATGACCGGCTGGGGACGGCGCGGCTACGCCGTATCGATGCGCATCGACAGCGTGACCGGCTGATCCGGTTGCGCGATGTCGATGGCGGGGTCCATCTGCCCCGCCAGGTGGCTGCTCGGCTCCAGGCAAATGTAGCGGCCTGCGGGCGGCGAGTGGACGACGACATATCGCGCATCGTGACTCGATACCCGGGTGCTGCGTCCCGCAGCCGGGTAGCTGAGTTGCGCTTCGCAACGCGATGTCTCGCAGAACCATGTCGGCGTCGCGCCGGGCAGGCCGCCGCTGCACAGATCCAGTCGGATCGGCTCGAGGGGTAGGTCGCGAACGGCTGGCAGACCGCTGCTGCTGCCGCTGGCTTGCCAGCGCGCGGTGGCGTCGACGCACGCCCTGACGCCGCCGTGCAGTGGAAAATGAGGATGAAAACCGAGGCCAGCCGGCATCGATTCCCGTGAGCGATTGATCAAACTGAGCGTGAAATCGGCGCCGTCCGAGTCGAGGTGGACGTCGAGCCGCGCCTCGTAGTCCCAGGGCCACGCCTCGCTCGCCTCGACTACCAGCGACAACACGCAATGCGCGGCAGCTGATTCCTCAACCCGCCACGCACGCCGCAATCCCCAACCGTGCAGAAAGCCGGCGTCGAGGTGATGCGCCACGCGAACCTGGCGTCCGCGCCACGCGAAGGCATTCCCGGAGAAGCGGTTGGTGAACGGCAGCATCGGAAAGCATCCGGCGCGCGGCCATAACGCGGAATCGAAGCGCGTCGTGTCGAGCGGCACGAGGTAGTCGAATGTCCTGCCGTCAGGCTGCCGCCTCATCAGACGGCCGACGCGCGCGCCGAGCTCGGGATGAAGCAGCAACTGGATGTCGCCCGAAACGAGTTTGAGAGGTGCGCGAGCCGCTTCTTCGGAGCGGCTCGCGTCCGGCAATACGAGTGTCATGCGAGCGTGCGATTCGGCATAGTGAGTTGTCCGTGGACCTTGTCCGCCTGCGCGTCAAATAGATAGGGGTCTGAGACGCGTGGGCCAGCAGCATACGAATCAGAAGCGCACGAATCAGAAGCGTGGCTTCACGCGCGTCCAGTCGGGGCGGAATTTGCGCATCTGCGAGACGTCGTCGCGATTCGTGATGCCGCAACGCAGATATTGCTCGTGCAGCGCACCGAGCGCATCGCGATCAAGCTCGACGCCGAGACCCGGCGCGTCGGTCACGCTCACGCAGCCGTTCTCGATGGCAATCTTGCCGCCCTTGATGACCTCGTCGTCCTGCCACGGATAGTGCGTGTCACACGCGTAGGTCAGATTCGGCACGGCGGCGGCGAGATGAGACATCGCCATCAGGCTGATACCGAGGTGCGAGTTCGAGTGCATCGACAGACCGAGCCCGAACGTGTCGCACATCGTTGCGAGCACCTGGGTGGCACGCAGCCCGCCCCAGTAATGATGGTCCGACAGAACGATCTGCACGCCGTTCAACGCCACATTGCGGCGGAATTCGTCCATGTCGGTGACGACCATGTTGGTGGCGAGTGGCAGGCCCGTGGCTTTGTGCAGCGCGGCCATGCCTTCGAGCCCGGGTGTGGGATCTTCGTAGTATTCGAGGTCGCCTTGCAGGCGTTGCGCCATCCGGATCGCCGTATCGAGCGACCAGTTCGCGTTCGGATCGATACGCAGCGGATGATCGGGGAAGGCGAGCTTGAGCGCCTTCAGGCATTCCACTTCGTGATCCGGATCGAGAGCGCCAGCTTTCAGCTTGATACTGCCGAAACCGTAGCGCTCGATCATCGTGCGTGCCTGCCCGACGAGTTGCTCGGCGTCGAGCACTTCGCCCCACGGATCACGCCGGTACGAAGGATCGATGTCGCTGGAATATTTGAAGAACAGGTAGGCGGAAAAAGGCACCTGTCTGCGCACGGCGCCGCCGAGCAGTTCGTGCACCGGCACGCCGAGCGAGCGCGCCTGCACGTCGAGCAGCGCGACTTCGAACCCGCTGAAAACCTTGTGATGCGCACTGCTGGCTTGCGAACCGGGCGCGACGTCCAGTTCGATGCCTTGCGTGCTGGATTGGCCGGCGGCCAGCACGCGCTGCCACAGACCGTTCAGATCGAACGGGCTTAGTCCGACCAGCGCGTCCTTCACGCGGATGAGTCCGTCGAGCACCGGCTTGTCGCCGTACGTTTCTCCCAGCCCAATGTACCCGTTGTCTGTCTCCACCTCGATGATGGAGCGCAGCGCATAGGGCTCGTGGACGCCGCTTGCATTGAGCAACGGCGGATCGCTGATGGCGATAGGGGTGACACGGACGGCGGCGATCTTCATCGAGTGGTTCCTTCTCTGGGTGGGGCGGCGCGCTCTTGGGGCGTGCCGTCGAAGTGGGGCGCGCCGGGGCGGCGCATGGTGGACTCCCGCACCACAAGGCGCGGTTCGAGTAGCGAGTATTCGGTGTCGTTCTTGCCCGCGAGCGCATCGATCAGCTTGAGCATGGCCAGTTCGCCCATCTTTTCGCTTTGAAGATCGACGGTGGTGAGGGCCGGCCAGGCGTACTCGCCATACGGCACGTTGTCGAAGCCGCCCACCGACACATCCTGCGGCAGCGTAAAGCCCAGCGCGCGCGCCTCCTTGATGAAGCCGAGCGCGATCAGGTCGTTGTAGCAGATCACCGCTTCGGGGCGGTTCGGTCCGAGCATGATGGCCGAGCACGCGCGCTCGCCGGCTTGCGGCGACGGCGCCGCCGCGTCGTACACGGTGGCGGTTAACCCCTGTTCCTCGAGACACGCCTGCACCCCGCGAATCCGCTCGCTATTCCAGCGCGACTGCTCGAAGCCGAGATAGGCGAAGCGCCGGTGACCCTGATTCAGCAGATGGCGCGTCAGCATGTAGGCAGCGAGATAGCTGTCGGTGCCCACGCTCGGGATCGGGAAATGCTGGTTGCGCCCGAACAGCACGACAGGTTTGTGCAATTCGAGCATCCATTGCACCGATTCCTCCGGCATCCGCGAGCTCACGATCATGCCGTCGACCCGTTGCGCCAGCGCTTCCAGCAGCGGCCGCTCGCGTTCCTGACTTTCCTCCGTATCGACGAGCAGCAGCGTGTAGTCGTGCTGCAGGGCGATGCGGTTCGCGCCCTTCACGATGTTGGTGAAGTGCGGATTGCGGATGTCGAGGATCGCGAGGCCGATGGTGCGCGTCTCGCCGGTAATCATCGAACGCGCCAGCGGATTGGAGCGGTAGCCCAATTGTTCGATGGCGGCTTTCAGCTTGGCCTCGACCGGCGCGGAAAACCGTTGGGTACCGTTCATGTACTTCGAGACGGTAGCGACGGAAACACCGGCAGCGGCTGCGACATCGCGGATCGTGGGGGAGGTTTTCTTCATCTGATTTAGGATAACGTTTTCCAATGCTAGTTGAAAATCGATCGACAGTAAATAGTTGATGCTTGTCAGCGCCCAGAACTGTGTTGGTCGATGCTCGCCGGTCACTGGCCGGCACCCATTAAGACGCGATTTTCATAACAAATACAACATCTTGGTGGCGAGACTAGGTTGCAATCGCTCGCCTTGGCTCGACGCCGGGCACGCCGCCCGCTATCGCGGCGAGAATCTGCCGCGCATGGCAATCGCTTCCGGGTTTTCACCGACGCGCTCGGATTGGGAAAACGATTGACTTGAGGAATTCCCATCATTATATTTGGAAAACGTTTTCCAAACCGATGCCTCCCCAGAGGCCGGGACCCATTCTTCAGGCTATGCAAACTCAATTCAATTTCAGCGACAAGGTAGTGGCGGTAACCGGGGCAACCGGCGCCATCGGCATGGCGATTGCCCGGCGTTTTCACGCGGCAGGCGCACACGTGGTGGCTGCGGGCCGCAATTCCGACGTGCTGGCCCGCTTGCGTGACGAGTTGAATGAGCGCTGCGACGTGCTCGCGGGCGATATTGCCGACGATACCCATCGGCGCGACATCGTCGCCAAAGCTGCTGAGCTCGGCGGCGTTGACGTGCTCGTCAACAACGCCGGCCTCACGAAGACGAAAAAGCCGACCGAGGAAACCGCTCTCGATGACTTCGACGAAATCATCGGCGTGAATCTGCGCGCAATGTATGCGCTGAGTCTCGACGTGATTCGCGGCTGGACCGCGCGCGAGCATCGGGGCGCGATCGTCAACGTGTCGTCGCCGGGTGCGCAGCGCGCGCATCGTAACAACGCCATTTACGACGTAAGCAAGGGCGGCGTCGATGCCCTGACGCGCTGCCTTGCGGTCGATTTCGGTTGCTACGGGATTCGCGTGAACGCGATCGCGCCGGCTCAGATTCCCCATTCGCACACGGTCTCGGTCGATCCGGCCGCAGCACGCGGGCTGCCGCTGCCGCGGCATGGCCGGGCGGACGAGGCGGCGCTGCCGGTGCTGTTTCTCGCCTCGGAAGCCGCGTCGTTCATTACCGGGCATGTGCTGCCGGTTGACGGCGGCTTGCTTGCACAGCTTCGCACGGCGGCTTCATGAGCCGACGGCGCGAGGTTAAAGCGTAGTTCACGAGCGCGGACGGCCTGCCTGCCGGTCGTACCGGGCTCGACATCAAAAGAAGATCAAGGAGACACGATGCACCGTATCGCATCGAATTTCGCCCCGCGTGATGCGCCGGGCGACGGGGAGCAAACACGCCCGCTGCCGGTTGAGGCTTCTTGAGAATTTTAAAAAAAATCGATACATGGTTTGGAGTTCTGAATGTTAAGTAAACTACAGATTAGCTGCCTTGCAGCAATGACCTACGCATGCACGAACGCGTACGCACAGAGTTCGGTGACGTTATACGGCGTTGTCGATTCGACCGTGGAAATGGTGCGCACCACCGGCGCCAACAAGGGTTCGGACGTGGGCACGACGGGGCGTGAGGTCAGCAACAGTTCGGCTTGGGGCATCAAAGGTCAGGAAGACCTCGGCGGCGGCTTGTCGGCAATCTTCCAGATCGAATACGGCTACAACGTCAATAGCGGCAGTGGTCCGAGCGCTCGTGACCAGTTCGTCGGGCTGCAAAGCGCTCAATACGGCACGCTGCAATTCGGTTATCTGACCTCGCCGATGCGGGGCCTTGGCGGCAAGCTCAACTTCATTCCCGGCAGCACGTCGATTGCGAACGACATCGGCGTGATGACGACGCTCAACGGTACGCAGACGAACCTCAACGCGCGTCTGGCGAATTCGATCATGTACACGACGCCGTCATTGGTTCAAGGCCTGACTGCGCAGGTCGTGTATTCGCCGGGCGGCGGCAATACGTCGCCTACCAATAGCAGCGTGTCGGGCACCGCGGGTACGCCGACGAATGGCATGTATGCGTTGGGCGCCGGCGCGCAATACGCCAAAGGTCCGTTTTACGCTGCCTACGCCTACGAAACGCGCCGTGACCAGGATCTGCTCGGCGCGGGCGCGGGCCTGTCCGGCGCGAGCAGTGCGGGCATGGGTGTCGCCGCGACGGGCTATTCGAACGACTGGGAACATCGCGTGGCAATCCGCTACGAGGCGAACATCTTTTCGATCGGCTCGACGACTTTCGGTGTGGGCTGGGACCGGCTCGGATCGAACGGCACCTTCGGTTCCGGCAAGGTGGCGGGCGACGGCCAGACCTATCGCGATGCGTTTAGCGTTGCGGTGATGCAAAAGGTCGGCTTGCAGGAGTTCATCTTCAACTACGCGGTTTCCCGTCCGCTCAGCTGTTCGGGCGCCGCGACGAGCGGCCAGTGTTCGGCTGCGGAACGCTCTCACACCGGCGCGCAGCAGATGGTGTTCGCCTATCACTACTGGCTGTCGAAACGCACGATGCTGCAGGGCTACATCAGCCGTATCCACAACAGCTCGTTCGCGACTTACGACTTCGACACCAACCCGGTGGTGAGCTCGGTGGCGGCCCGCGCGCCCGGTGCGTCGCCGGTGGGTGTGGGGCTCGGCATTCGCCACTATTTCTGATGCACGTCGCGACTGAGGTTTTTCATGCAACGCAAGATTGACGCAGCAGAGCACGTGTCGGCACGACGTCGCCGGCTGATGGGCGGCGTCGCTACGATTCCGGCGCTGTTGCTGATGGCGGCGCTGCCGCGTGCGGCGCGCGCACAGGCGCAGAGCGGCGAGGCGATAAGTATGGCAGGTACGTTTGCGCTTTCTTCGCCGGCGCGTGCCGCGCAAATCCGGCAAAGCGTGGCGCCGGCGCTTGCGAACCAGCTGAAATCGCTGGCGGACGAGGGTCTCGCACGCGAGCCGCATGTGCAGGCGGTGGTCCATATACAAGGGTTGCTGCCGCACGAGCAGAACCGCGATGCGAGCGTGCTCGCGCAGGAAGACTGGCGGCAGACCCTGACTCAGGCATTGGCGGGGTGCATCACCGGTGATTCGGCCTACGAAGCAAAGGCCGCCGCGTATATCGACGCCTGGATGGCTGGCTATTCGCCGTCATTCAATCCCATCGACGAGGCCGATCTCACCGATCTGTTGTTCGGCTTCGACTTTTTGCAGACGCGGCTGTCGCCTTCGACCGTCGAGAAGGCGCGACTGCTCGGACGCCAGTTGGCGACGGGCTACCTGGGTGAGCGACGTGTCGGCGATCCGAGTACGGGGCTGAACAACTGGCAAAGCCATCGCATCAAGCTGGCGACGGCGGGGGCTTATCTCTCCGGCGATGCCGAAGTGATTGCCGCGGCGCGCGCGGGATTTGTCGCGCATGCCACCCGCAACGTGGGCATGGACGGCCGCACCTACGACTTCGACCAGCGCGATGCAATGCACTACGTGGTCTACGATCTCGAGCCGCTGTTGATGGCCGCATCGATGGCGGCGGCTCACGGGGAGGACTGGTACGGTTTGCCGTCGTTGCAGGGAAGACTCGCCGCCGCGCTGCACTGGCTCGAGCCGTATGCCGCAGGCGATGAGCAGCATGAGGAGTTCGTGCACAGCACAGTGCACTTCGATGCGCGGCGCGCGGCCGCCCACGTCGAGGGCTACTCGGGCTTGTGGAAACGCAAGGAGGCGTCGGACCTCTGCTGGATCGCTTCACGCCTCGACAGCCGCTTCACCCGCATCGCAACCGCACTTGATGCGCAGCCGGCGGTGCGTGCCCTGTTTGCGTGATTGAGCCCGGAGCGCGCAAACGAACGAACGCAAACGAAATCGGGCGGCGCCTTGCGCGGCTCGAACAAAACACTATTCTGGAGACGAGGCGGGACCATGACGATAAAAGTGAAAGGACTCCGGTGGTGGATGATCGGCCTGCTCACGCTAGGCACGATCACGAACTACCTCGCGCGCAGCTCATTGAGTATTGCGGCGCCCACGGTCATGCAGCATCTGCATATCAGCACCCATGAATATGGGTGGATAACGGGGGCCTTTCTGGTCATGTACCCGATCGGAGCGCCGCTCACCGGCTATCTGATGGACCGCATCGGCTTGCGGGCGGGCTTCCTGATCTGCGGCGTCGCGTGGTCGCTGGTTTGCATGGCCCATGGTTTCGTGGCGGGCTGGGTCGGGCTGTTCGTGCTGCGCGGCGTGCTCGGTCTGGTCGAGGCGGCGTTCATTCCCGGCGGCATGCGTGCGGCGGCTTACTGGTTCCCCGCGCAGGAGCGCGGTATCGCGGCGGGCGTGTTCAACCTGGGGACGTCGACTGGCGCGATACTCGCGCCGCCGTTGATCGCGTGGTCGATCCTCCATTACAACTGGCAAGTGGCGTTCATGATCGCCGGCGCGCTCGGCCTGTGCTGGGCCGTGCTGTGGCTCATTCTCTACCGTCATCCGGACCGGCACCCGGCGCTGTCGAACGAGGAGGCTGCATACATTGCCGCCGGGCAGGAGACCACACTGCGTTTGAACGAGGGCAAAAAACCATCGCTGCGCGAGATTCTCAAAGAGCGCAATTTCTGGGGCATCGCGCTTCCGCGCTTTTTCGCGGACCCGGTGTGGGGCACGCTGGTCTACTGGATGCCGTTGTATCTCTACCAGGCGCGCGGCTTCGACCTGAAGACGATCGCGATGACGGCCTGGCTGCCGTTCGTGACCGCCGACGTGGGCTGCCTGATGGGCGGTTCGCTGTCGGCCTGGCTCAAGCGCCGCTTCGGCACGCCGATCGTCGACGGCAAGCGCATGGTGTTCACGCTGGCCGCGTTCCTGATGATCGGGATGGCCGGGGTGGGACTGGTGCAGAGTCCGGCGATGGCGATTTTCCTGCTTTGCCTCGGCGGATTTGCCCACCAGACGCTGTCAATTACCGTGATCTCGATGTCCGCCGACCTGTTTCCGCGTCGCGAAGTGGGGACGGTCACAGGGCTGGCCGGTTGCGTCGCGGGAATCGGCAACCTTGCCTTCACCCTGGTGATCGGCGGTCTTGTCAGCAAGATCGGCTACACGCCGTTCTTTATCGCCCTCGGCTTCGGAGATCTGATGGGCGCGACGGTGCTGTGGACCGTGGTCCGGCCCGTGAAGGCAGTGCCGGCCGAGCCGCTGGTGCGGGAAGTGGGCGTGTGAATTCGCCGGACACGGTCAATGTCCAATCTCGCCTTGCTTTGTTGAACGGTTAGTCATAATATCCGTCCCATGAAGCAATCTGGCAACTGGAAGCAATCCGTGAAAAAAGGCGGCGAGGCCTGCCCTCGGGGGCGGCCGCGCGAGTTCGATACGGACACTGTTTTAACGAGCGCGAGTCAGGTTTTCTGGAGTCACGGCTATCACGCCACCTCGATCGACGACCTCTGTAAGGCCACCGGCCTGTTGCGCGGCAGTCTGTACGGCGTATTCGGCGACAAGCACGGCATCATGCTTGCCGCGCTCGATCATTACGCGGAAGGTTCGGTCGCGCGGCTGGCCGAGCGGCTGAACGCGCCGGTGCCGGCGGAAGAGGCGCTGCGCAACGCTTTGCTGCATTATGCCCGGGTCGCTTGCGCGTTGACCGGCGAGCGCAGCTGCTTCATCACCAACACCACGCTGGAGATGCAACCCGGCGACGAGGAACTGCGCACCCGCGTCGCGGCAATTCAACGGCGCATGGCGACCTTGCTGGCGGCGTCGGTGATTCGCGGCCAGGCGAGCGGCGCCTTCAATTCCACGCTCGACGAAAAAGCCGTCGGCGATTTCCTGCTGTGCGTGATGCAAGGACTGCGCGTATTGGGGCGAGTCGCTCACAAGGAAGATGCGCTGATCGGAATCGTGGACGTCGCCATGCGCGCGCTCGTCTAATTTTTTTACCTATTTCTTGAACGAACAGTCATGAATAGAGATGCCATCAAGCCCGCTCCGGCAGCATTTGTTGGACCGGCAGGCGGACCTGCGGCAGGCGGAGCCGCCGTTTGTCCAGGCGTGGGCGCGGTGGCCGTCAGTGCGGTGGCCGCCAGCGCGGCGTCCGCCGAGAAGGCTGCGTCCGGCTTCGAGCGCCAGGGGCTCGCGCTCGCCGTGCTGTTCGTCGGCGCCTTCCTCGCGCCGCTCGACTATTTCATCGTCAACCTCGCGCTGCCGTCGATTCACACCGGCCTGAATGCCACCGACGCGCAACTGCAACTCGTGGTGTCCGCCTACGCATCCGCTTACGCCGTGCTGCTGATCACAGGCGGACGCCTCGACGACCTGTTCGGCCGGCGTCGCATGTTCATGACCGGGATGGCGGCATTCGTGGTTGCCTCCGCGCTGTGCGGCTTCGCCACCAGCGGTCACATGCTGGTGATCTCGCGGATCGTGCAGGGCATCGCGGCCGCGGTCATGGCGCCGCAAGTGCTCGCGACTATCCGCGCGGTCGTGCCGCTGCATCGGCAGACCAAGGTAATGAGCCTCTACGGTTTCGTATTCGGACTTTCGTCGATCGTCGGCCAGTTGGGCGGCGGCGCGCTGATTACCTATCACCCGTTCGGGCTCGACTGGCGCATCATTTTTCTCATCAATATTCCGATCGGCATCGTGGCCTTCATCGGCACCTGGAAGTTCGTGCCGGAAAATCAGCCGGCCACGCGCACCGGCATCGATCTGAAGGGCGTCGCGCTGCTCTCGGTGGTGCTGCTGCTGGTCATCTACCCGATTACACATGGCCGTGAAGCCGGCTGGCCTGCATGGACCTTCGTGATGTTCGCGCTTGCCGTGCCCGCGTTCGCGCTATTCGTGGCGACGGAGCGGCGCGTCGAACGCGGCGGCGGCCATCCCCTGGTGGATCTGCAATTGTTCCGCAACCCGGCCTTCGCGCTGGGCCTCGTGCTCGCGTTCCTGTTCTACTGCAACAGCGCGTTTTTCCTGACCTACGGGATCTTCCTGCAAACCGGTCTGCACTGGACGCCGCTCGCCTCGGGCATGGCCATCATGCCGTTCGCGATCGGCTTCGTGGTCGGGCCGCTGACGTCGCCTGCAGTGGTCAAGCGCATCGGCGGCCATGTGCTGGCGCTCGGCTTCTCGATGATGACAGTCGGCTTCACGGTTACCGGCTGGTCCGCGACCCACGCCGCCACCCCGGATCTGCTGTTCTATTGCGGACTGGTGTGCGCAGGTGTCGGTCACGGTTTGTTGCTACCGTCGATCATGCGCATCGTGCTGCTGGAAGTCGTCCCGGAGAAGGCGGGGCTTGCCTCGGGCGTGGTGTCGTCGACTTTGCAGATCGGCTCGGCGTTCGGCACGGCGGCCATCAGCGGCGCGTTTTTCGGTGTGATCGGCGGCCGCGAGACGCCGGGTGCCTATGCGCACGCGTTCCAGTTCAGCCTCGCGATCAACGCATGTCTGATGTTCGCGTGTATCGGTTTGAGCGTGCTGCTGGTGCGGCATCAACAACTGGCCTTGCGCCGGGTTGCGCAGCCGGTTTGAAAATAGCGGGTCGGAAATCGTTTTCAACGGCGTCCGCTAAAAACTATTATGCACTTTAGACAAAGCCGGTTTTGGAGAGGGTGCATTTGCCGATGAGTTTCCCGTTCACAGGTAATTCCGCTTGCGGGTGACCCGGAATAAACCCGAATGGGGTTTCTCGGGGGGGGGGGCGTTTAGATATGACAAATCCAGACCGCATTTTCTACTTGCGGATTGGGTTTGCTACCGTAAGTTTTGCTGTCGTGCGGTGCCGCACAGAAGGCGGCCTGGCGCTGTTGTACAGGGTTTTCCCGATTTTTGCGTCACCCGTCGGGATGGCAAACGTATTCCAGTGCCAATGAAAACGGTATCAATAAAAAGCACTTGCCGCGGTTAATTTCGATTGTTAATCTTGGCCAACTTTTTAGAGTTTTCCTTCGGCAGGGTTTTATGCTGCAAAGCACGGTGCGATGACTTTATTCCGCTCAACGGGTTCCGTAGGGGATTGAATATGCTGACCGCTACCATTGACTTATTCGAAACACCGGCAGCCGCACGCTTCAATGTCGGCGATGTTGTCACGCTGAAGGAAGGTGGCCCGCGCATGACCGTGACGTACGCAGGACGGGTGGCGCTCAATCCTGGCGACTGGCTGATTTGCGAGTGGTTCGACGAATATGGCGAACTGCGCCGCGAGATGTTCGCGCACGAGAGCGTGCGGGCCGAGCCGCGCTCGATTCCTGCGGGCTCGGTGGTGTGGGGCAGAATGGGCCGGGCGGCCTGATTATTTCTTCCCGTTATTTCTCCCTGCGGTCACGCGTCGTAGCGCGCCTTTGCACGCGCATCAGAAGCGCCGAAGAAAACTCCCGCATCCGCACGATCTTTCGCGTCTCTACGATTTCACCTGCCACGTTCTTCGGCGGGTTCGGCTGCAACGACCAGTAGAGCGCGAGCAGCCAGCCAAAGCCGGTCCAGCCGAGACATGCATTGAAGAGCGCCAGCGTCAGCAGGTCGTGACGCTTGCGCCGGTCCGCGAGAATGCTCGGCAGAAAATACAGCGCCAGCGCAAGCACCGCGGCGATGGCCTGAACCACGACGTTGCTACCCATAGTCTGGCTCCCCAGGACGCGACCTATGCCGCGATTGTCGCGCGATTGTTAGCTTTGCGCAGCGTTGCTGTAAACGTTCGCTGTGAGCCTGCATGCACGGCGAGGGGTTCAGCGCATCGCACATCAGGTCTATCATGGACGTTTCGACTGAACAGAACCGCCACGGACCGCCACCATGATCTCCGACGATACGACACAGCAGAATCAGCGCATCAACCAGGACACACTACGCGAATTCGTAGACCGCAAATGGAACGACGAGATCGTGCCTGCGCTCACGGACTACATCGCGGTGCCGGCCAAGAGTCCGGCGTTCGATCCCGAGTGGGTCAAGCATGGCTATCTCGAGCGCGTGATTACCGACGCGGCGCAATGGGCCGAGCAGCAACCCGTGCGCGGCCTGAAACTTGAAGTGATTCGCTTGCCGGGCCGCACGCCGGTGATTTTCTTCGAAACAGCCGCGACCCGATCGGGCAGCGAAGAAACTATCGTGCTGTACGGCCACCTCGATAAGCAGCCTGAATTCGACGGCTGGCGCAAGGACCTCGGCCCCTGGACGCCGAAGCTCGAAAACGACAAGCTGTACGGCCGCGGCGGCGCCGACGACGGCTACGCGATCTACGCGAGCCTCACGGCACTGGCCGCGCTGGACGCGCAAGGCATCGAGCGTCCGCGCTGCGTCGGTCTGATCGAAACCTGCGAGGAATCGGGCAGCTACGATCTGCTGCCGTACGTCGACGCGTTGCGCGAACGGCTCGGCAAAGTCGGTCTCGTCGTGTGTCTCGACTCGGGTGCCGGCAACTACGATCAACTGTGGCTCACTACGTCGTTGCGCGGGCTGGTCGCCGGCGACCTCGAAGTCCAGGTGCTCGACGAAGGTAT
This sequence comes from Paraburkholderia elongata, assembly GCF_013177735.1. Taxonomy (GTDB): domain Bacteria; phylum Pseudomonadota; class Gammaproteobacteria; order Burkholderiales; family Burkholderiaceae; genus Paraburkholderia; species Paraburkholderia elongata. The sequence continues at coordinate 15,955 of NZ_WOEZ01000119.1, forward strand.
TCACTCGGGCGGTTACGGCGGCATCGCGCCTTCGAGCTTCCGCATCATGCGGCAACTGTTCGACCGTCTCGAAGACTCCGCCAACGGCACGTTGTTGCCGAAGGGTTTTCACGTCTCGATCCCGGCGGACCGTCTGCGCGAAGCGGAGGCGACTGCCCAGATTCTCGGCGACGATGTCTGGAAGAAGCTGCCTTGGGCCTGCGGGCAGGACGGCCGTCAGGTGCTGCCCACCACCACTGATCCGCAAGAAGCCTTGCTCAACTCGACGTGGCGTCCTTCGCTGTCGGTGACCGGCGCGGCCGGCTTGCCCGCGCTCGCCGACGCCGGCAACGTGCTGCGTCCGCGCACGGCGTTCAAGCTGTCGCTGCGCCTGCCGCCGCTGATCGAGGCGGACAAGGCCGTCGCCGAACTGAAGGCGCTGCTCGAATTCGATCCGCCGTACAATGCCAAGGTTACCTTCAAGCCGGACGCCGGCGCGGCGAGCGGCTGGAGCGCGCCCGATCTCGCGCCGTGGCTCGCCACCGCGCTTAACGACGCGTCGCGCGCGCACTATGGCGCGGACGTTGCCTACATGGGGCAGGGCGGCACGATTCCGTTGATGAACATATTGAAGTCGGGCTTCCCGAAATCGCAGTTCATGGTGTGCGGCGTGCTCGGTCCGAAGTCGAACGCACATGGACCGAACGAGTTCCTGCACGTGCCGTACGGCAAGAAGCTGACGGCGGCCGTTGCTCAAGTGATCGCGGCGGCGCCTTGATGAACGTTTCGTCTTGGTGTTTCCTGCAATAGCGTTGCAGATGAGTTGCAGGTGGATCAGCGGGCGCTCTGGGGCGCCCGCGTTCGAATATGCAAATTGAATGTTCCGTCTGTTAGCCCACAAATAAAAAAACAAACATCCACAAGCTATATTTTCGATTGCATTACCTAGTCGAAGACTATTTCTTTTTCTTTCAAATCCGGCAAGAAATTCAAGCTTCGCTCGCTCGCTAATTTATTGCAGCTGCTGCTCATTTGCGGGCTAATTTCGCCCATCTCCGGTGCGCAAGCGTTTGCGTCCGCGACATCTTTTACCCCATGGTTGACCTCCCCGCAGAGCGCCGTCTGGCGGGGCTTCACACGGGTGTTGCATTCATCTGTTGGTTACCCCGCTCCCATCCGATTCCGGTCTGCTTTAGGCTCGCATTGCAATGCCAGTGTTTAACCTTAAAAGGACCGTTCAAAATGAATCTGCATAACCACCACGCCTGCCGCCCGTTCCTCGAGGCCGGCAATTTGTCGCAAGTCTCCGCCTACTACGAAGAAGGTCGCAACATCATGTGGATGATGCTGCGGTCGCAGCCGCGTCCCTGTTTCAATCTCGATCTGGTGCACGACATTCTGGGTCTCGCGCAGGCAGCACGGGAGTCCGGTTTGCCGGTCGACTTCTGGGTGACAGGCTCGTTGATTCCGTCCATGTTCAACGTCGGGGGTGACCTCGATTTCTTTGCCGACTCGATCCGCTCGGGCAAGCGCCAGGCGCTGATGGCGTATGCGCGAGCCTGCGTCGATTGCGTTCACGCGGCGGCGCGCGGCTTCGACACGGGGGCGATTTCGATCGCGATGGTGGAGGGTACGGCGCTTGGAGGGGGCTTCGAGGCCGCACTGGCGCACCATTTCCTGTTGGCGCAGAACGATGCGCGCATGGGCTTTCCAGAGATCGCGTTCAACCTGTTCCCGGGCATGGGTGGTTATTCGCTGGTCGCGCGCAAGGCGGGCATGCGTCTGGCCGAGGAGTTGATCGGCGTGGGCGAATCGCATACGGCTGAATGGCACTTCGGCAAGGGGCTGGTCGACCAGCTGTTCGAGCCAGGCGACGCCTATATGGCGACGCGTACTTTTATCGACACGCTCAGGCCGAAGATGACCGGCATCCGCGGGATGCTGCGGGCGCGCCAGCGCGTGCTGCAACTCTCGCGCGCCGAGTTGATGGAAATTACCGAAGACTGGGTGGACGCAGCCTTCACGATCGAGGAGAAGGACCTCGCCTTCATGGAGCGGCTGGTGATGCTGCAAAACCGCCGTACTTCAAACCTGCGCCAGACAGCCTCCAGCGCGGCCAATTTCGCCTGAATTGATCTGGGTCGCGACAACATCGAGCCGCAGCGGCGCGCCCCAATCCCCCAAGGGGACTTCCTTCGGGGCGGGGGACTTCCTTCGGGGCGTTCCCCAATCCCCCAAGGGGACTTCCTTCGGCGCGGGGGACTTCGCTCGGGGCGCCCCCCAAGGGGACTTCCTTCGAGGCGCGCGTGCCGCTCAGGCGATCAGTCTGAGCTTCTGTCTATCCTGCAACCAGCGTTCGAATTCCGCAGCCGGCATGGCCTGACCGTACATGAAACCCTGCACGTAGTCGACACCCAGCCCCCTCATGAACATCTCTTCCGATTCGGTTTCGATGCCTTCGGCGACCACCTTGAAATTCAGCTCCTGCGCGACCACCACCATCGAGCGCACCAGTGCCTGCGCTTTGGTGTCGGCATTGATCGAGCGGACGAAACTGCGGTCGAGCTTGATGACGTCGAGCGGAATGCGGCCCAACTGCGAGAGCGACGAATAGCCGGTGCCGAAGTCGTCGAGATGAACCTGCGCGCCGAGCTGGCGGAACTGCTTGATCAGATCGATCGCCGCCGCTTCGTCCTCGATCAGGCAGCTCTCGGTGAGTTCCAGATCGAGCAGACAGGGATCGAGATTCGCGCGCTCCAGCGCTTCGCTGAAATGCCGCACCACGGCGGTATCGACCAGTTGCCGTGCCGACACGTTGATCGCGATGCGCAGGTTGTAGCCGTCCGCCTTCCATTTGGCGGCTTGCCTAGCGGCCGTTTCCATGACCCAGCGGCCGAGCACGCCGATTAGCCCGGATTCTTCCGCATAGCGGATGAACTCGGCCGGCATGATCTGCCCGCGCTCCGGCGAGTTCCAGCGTACCAGCGCCTCCGCGCCCTGCACCGCGCCGGTGGCGAGCACGAGCTTGGGCTGATAGTGCAGCGTCAACTGGCCCTCTTCGAGACCGCGCCGCAGGTTGGTGTCGAGCCACATGTACTCGGCGACCTTGCGGTTCATGTCGGGCGAGAACACGCGATAGGTGCGCTTGCCTTCATCTTTGGCAACGTACATTGCCGTGTCCGCGGAACGGATCAGCGATTCGAGGTTGTCGCCGTGTTCCGGATGCAGTGCGATGCCGATCGAGCAGCCGGTGTAGACCTGGACGAGCCCCAGGCTGAACGGCGTGCGCAGGCGTTCGAGAATGCGCCGCGCGGTGGCTTCGAGATCGTGGGCGGTGCCTTTAGCGGCGAGCACAATGAACTCGTCGCCGCCGAGGCGTGCGAGCGTATCGCCTTCGTTCAGGCAGGTGCTGATGGCCGCTGACACGTCGCGGATCAGCCGATCGCCGAAGACATGGCCGTAGTGGTCGTTGACCTTCTTGAAGTTGTCGAGATCGAGGAACAGCACGCCGACCGATTCGCCTGGGGCCGCTTCTTCGATCACGGTACGGATCTTGTCGTGGATCGCGTTGCGATTGGCGAGGCCGGTGAGCGAATCGGTGTTCGCCAGTTCGGTGAGCCGTTCCTGCGCGAGCCGTTCTTCGGTGATGTCGGTGCCCGAGCAGATCAGAAACTGTTCGTCGACGCCGCTGCCGCTGTGAACGAACTTGTTGCGAAACAGAAAGAGCCGTTCGCCGTGGATGGTTTTCACGCGCCGCTCGACCTCGTACGAGACGCCGCGATTGAAGAAACCCGCAATGTTCTGGCTCGACGCCGCGCCGGATTCGGTGGACATGAACAGCGCCCAAACATTGCGGCCGACAATGTCTTCTTCCTTGACGCCGGTGAGTTCCTCGGCGAGACGGTTGAAGCGCTGTATACGACCGTGCCTGTCGACGATGACCACGACGGAGTTGACTTCGGAGACGACCTGTTCGGCGAAAGAGAGACCGTGGACCAGGTCGCGCGCGACGGATTCCGTGTCGTCATAGGCCGAGGCGGTGCCGGCCCACGTATTGCTGGCGAGTTTTTTGCCGACGAGGTGCAGGCGTAACGGTTCGCCGAACAGCCGTACGTCGAGGATGAGGTGCGAGGTGATGCCGGTGAGGCAACGGATTTGCGAGGCCTGCTGGGGATTCAGCGGAATGGCGACATTGGCCGGCACGTCGCCGGTGACAGGCGTGAGTTCCAATGCGTTGCTGTCGCTCGACAGACGCCAGCAAGGGCTGCTTGTGCCGAACTGGGCATAAAGCACCTGATCGTGTTGGTCGTCGTTCATGAGATCCCCGGGGCCGTGTGTGCCGATGGGCCCCACCGTGAAGGCGGGTTGGCGGCAAACAGTCTTCATCATACTTAAAGACTGGCCTCATTGTAGCGAAGCGGCTGGCGTTCGGGCCCATAAACATTAACGGTCAGGATGGTCTTTGGCTTTAGGCCCAGCCCTTTCAAGGTCTTGGGGACAGAAACCTGGTAACCTGGCGACCTGTTCAACGGCAGGGGCCAGGTAGTGTTTGACGAGGTGATGAAGCATTTCGAGCAGCAGGCACCGGTGTGCGTGATGGCGCGCGCTGTGTTGCAAAGAGCGATTACGCCGCAATGGGTTGACGAGGTATTCGCCGAGCACCGGCAGAGGCAGTATCCACGGGAGTTGCTGTTCTCGACGGTGGTGGAACTGATGACGCTGGTATCGCTCGGGCTGAGCCCGTCGCTGTATGCGGCTGCGACGCGGGCCAGACAGTTGCCGGTGTCGCTGGCAGCGCTGTACGAGAAGGTCAATCGCACTGAGCCGGCGATTCTGCGTGCGCTGGTACAAGGTAGCGCACAACGTCTTGAGCCGGTGCTTGCCGCATGGCCGGGCACGCCCAGCCTGCCCGGCTGGCGTATGCGCGTGCTCGATGGCAATCATCTTGCGGCCAGCGAGAAGCGGCTGGCGGCATTGCGCGGGCAGCGAGGCGCCGCCTTGCCGGGACACGCCCTGGTGGTCTATGAACCGGATCTGGGACTGGTGACGGATCTGGTGGCCATCGAGGACGCGCATGCGCAGGAGCGTTCGGCCATGGCCCCGCTGATCGACTGCGCCGGGCCGGGGGAACTGTGGCTGGCGGACCGGAACTTCTGCACCAGCACTATCCTGCTGGGCTGGCATCAGGCGCAGGCCTGCTTCATCGTGCGCGAACACGGTAAAAACAGCCCGCCGCTTGAGGGCAGCGGCGCCTGGGTGGATGGCGCACGTGTCGAAACCGGTCGGGTGCGCGAGCAACGGCTTGATCTGAAGGCCGGCTTCGCCTGGCGGCGAATTGAACTGACGCTGGACAAGCCCACCGAGGCGGGCGACACCGTAATCCGGTTGTGGAGCAATCTGCCTGCCACCGTCGGCGCACATGAGATCGCCCGTCTGTACCGCAAGCGCTGGCGCATAGAAGGCATGTTCCAGCGGCTCGAGTCGGTCCTGCATAGCGAAATCCGCTCGCTCGGGCATCCGCGTGCCGCGTTACTGGGCTTTGCCGTGGCGATTCTGGCGTACAACGTGCTGTCCGTGCTCAAGCGCAGCGTCGAGATCGCACATACCCGAACTGATGAAGCGAACAGCGCGGCACCCGACGTATCGACGTATTACCTGGCACTGCAAATTCGCGGCCAGTATGAGGGCATGCTCATTGCGGTGCCACCTCAGCATTGGTCGCACTGGAGCGACGCGGCGCCCGAAGTGATGGCCGGCAAGCTACTCGAACTTGCCAGCCACGTCGATCCGTTTCAGGTACGCACCCGCAAGCGCGGGCCCAAGACGCGCCAATCCACTCCTTACGTTGAAGCCGCCACAGCGCGATCCCATCACAGCACCGCACGTTTGCTAAAGCGTGCCCGCGAAAAAGCATCCTGATCCGCGTCCCTATGTGCAAAGACCTTGAAAGGGCTGGGCTTTAGGCCCTTGTTTCGGGCGCGCTCGTGCAAAGCGTCGAAAGCGCATCAAAATTGCCTCAGAACCGCCGAGCCAGCATGCTTCGTGCGCGCTCCCGTTCCGCGGGAATCGCTTCCACCGAGGGGGCGAACCAGAAAGCCCCCGCAACAAGTGTCGCGACAACAACACCATCCCGATACAAAACCCGATTCCCCGCAACAGCAGGCACCCGTTCGCCGACCAGCAACGTGCCTGCAAGATTCAAAGCATCGGTTCCGGCGACACACACAAAAGCACCATCGTTCGCATGCCGTCGAACTTCACGCAATAACGGAATCGCTTCCGGTAGAGCAAATTGTTCGCCGGCGAGGCCATTCACAAATCGCCCACCGCGAACGACGCCGCGTGCTTCGAGCCGCTGAAACACGCGCAACAGATCCCGCCACGGCGGCAACCATTCGGCCTCGCGCTCGAGCGCGCGCCAGAACACCACCCCATAACGGCGCAGCAAAGTCATCGCGACATGTTCGAGTATCTCGGGGGCGAACTGCTGACGGCGCGCTGGCGAGGTTTCCGCTGCAGCGGCAACGGGCTGCCGGTTGACCAGGGCCCAGCGTCCCGCGTCGTCCATTCCTCCGATCAATGCGCTCGACCTGACACGCCGGCTGCTCGCATGGGCACTATAAGGACTGCGTTTGGCGACGGGCTTCAACAACGCCCGCAAGCCGGCGAAACTGTCGGAATTCACGAGGCCCGCTGCAACCAGCTCGCCCAGCGCGTTCTCCAGTTCCATGCGCAAGCCGCTTACTTCGGTCAGCAATTCGTCGAAGAACATCGCGCCATGTTGCGATAACGTGTCATGGACGCGCTGCGCGCGGGCCGATAGCTCCGGTTGTTTCGACGGGTCGATCAGCGCGCTCCATACGCGCACCTGGGCGCGCGGCAAAAGGACGATCGGCGTGCTGCGCACGGGTCCCGCCGCGCCGCGGGCCCGCTCGGTGAGGCGGGTCCAGACGATCTTGCCGGCACGGCATAGTTCGTCTAGCGAAATGTTCGCGTACGCCTTGACGCGCGCCGGCAGAATGTCTTCTTCCCATGCGCCCGCCGCGGCCTGAAATCCCTCCAGCTGGTCGAGCACGGCGGCCAAAGCGTCGCGTCCCTCGCTGCGGGTGTCCGGCGTCAAATGCTGCCATTCGAATAGAAAGCGCATGAAGTCGTGCCGTTCCACCGGCTCGATCTCACGCCGCAAGCGTTTCACCGTGTAACGGTGGATCCGCGCAAGCAAATGGCGTTCGCACCATTCTTCTTCGGTTGCGCCCGGCGAGAAGCGGCCGCGCATCACGTAGCCTTCCGCTTCGAGGCGCGTCAACGTTTGTTCAACGGATGCCGCGGGCAAGCTCAGCGCCTCGGCAATCGCGCGCACCGGCAGCGGGCCGAAGCCGGTCAGCCGGGCGCGCAGCACGTCGAGCAGGGCGTCGTCGGCGCTCCAGGCGTCGGTGTAGCCCTTCGGTGCGGTGAGCGGCGGTTCAAACGGGGCGTCAGGGTAGAGCGCCTGGAAACAGGTCAGGCGCTCGGCGGGCAGCCACAGCGCGTCGTCCGCGGTGATCTGCAGGCGGCTCGCGCGGCCGGATACGGCAAGCGAAGCGAGCCATGCCGGCCAGCCTTCATTGTTGCGCGCTTCGGTCCCGGTGATGCAGGCGAGGCCCGTTAGCGCTTCGTGCATCTCGTCGGCGGTGCGCGCCTGCGGCCATGCTTCGTCGCGCACGCTGTCGATCGCGTCGGCGTCGAGTGCGCCGAGGTCGTCAGCGCTAGACGGATCGGTCCAGCGGCGGTTCAGCACGGCTTGCGTGCGACGCTCTTCGATCGGTGCGTCGTCGAGATAGGCGTACGGCTTGGCGTTGAGGATTTCGGCGGCAAGCGGCGAGGGCGCCGGCAAATCGCGAGCGATCAGTTGCACGTTGCCCTGTTCGATACGACGCAGCAATGCAAGCCAGCTTTCGCTGTCCATCGCTTCGTGCAGGCAGTCGTCGACGGTTTGGTCCACTAACGGATGATGCGGCAGTTCGCGCTCGCCGACGATGTTCTCCAGACACGCGGCCTGCTCGGGAAACACGCTCGCGAGCAGATCTTCGCTACGCATGCGCTGCAATTGCGGCGGAGTCTTGCGCCCGCCGGTATAACGCGGCAGGCCGAGCGCGGTGGTCGCGTTCCAGCGCCAGCGCACGCCGAAGAGCGGCGCGTCGAGCAGCGCCTGGATCAGCAGATGTTCGGCGCTGTTCGAATGCAGGTAGCGCCACACTTCGTCGAGTACGAACGAATGGCTGCCGGTCAGCGAGAGGACGATCGCGTCTTCGGTGGCGGCGGCCTGCAGTTCGAAGTTGAAGGTCCGGCAAAAACGCTTGCGCAACGCGAGACCCCACGCGCGGTTTACGCGGCTGCCGAACGGCGCATGGATCACGAGTTGCGTGCCGCCGGATTCGTCGAAGAAGCGCTCCATCGCGAGCGTGTTTTGCGTCGGCAGCACGCTTAGCGCGGCGCGTGCACGCGCGAGATAGTCGACGATCTGGCGGGCGGCGGCTTCGTCGAGATTGAGGGTGTCGACGAGCCAGTCGATTGCGCGTTCAATGCGTGCGGGTATGACTTGGGCATCGGCCTCCTTCCCATCGAGCAAGCGTCCAATCTGCTCTCGCAAGCGCGCGACGCCGAACGACAGTTCATCGCTGCGCCCCGGCGCCTCGCCGAGCCAGAACGGAATATTCGGCGGCTGCCCCTGCGCGTCCTCGACTCGCACGCGGCCGCTCTCGATCCGCAGAATCCGGTACGACGCATTGCCGAGTTGAAACACATCGCCTGCCAGACTCTCGACGGCGAAATCCTCGTTGACGGTGCCGATATTGATCGCCTGCGGTTCGAGCACCACCGCGTAGTCGGCGTTCTCGGGAATCGTGCCGCCCGAAGTCACGGCGACCAGTTTTCCGCCACGCCGGCCACGCAAGGTGCCGCTCACCACGTCGCGGTGAATATAGGCGCCGCGCGGGCCGTTGCGGTTCGTATAGCCTTCGGCCAGCATGCGCAGCACGGCGTCGTATTGTTCGCGTTCCAGGTCGGCGTAGGGGGCTGCGCGCCGCATCATCTCGAACAGTGCGTCTTCGTTCCATTCGGCGCTGGATACCTCGGCGACGATCTGTTGTGCGAGCACATCGAGCGGCGCGCGCGGAATCCGTAACGCGTCGAGTTCGCCACGCCGCACGCAGTCGAGCAGCGCCGCGCATTCGATCAGATCGTCGCGCGAGGCCGGAAAAAGCCGGCCCTTCGGCATGCCGCCGACATGGTGGCCCGAGCGCCCCACACGTTGCAGGAACGGCGCGATCGCGCGCGGCGAACCCATCTGGCAGACCAGATCGACGTCGCCGATATCGATGCCCAACTCCAGCGAAGCGGTGGCGATCAGCACGCGCAACTCGCCGCGTTTCAGGCGCTGTTCGGCGTCGAAACGATGTTCTTTGGCGAGACTGCCGTGATGCGCGGCGACCACGTCCTTGCCCAGGCGCTCGGTCAGATGGCGCGCGGCCCGTTCGGCCATGCGGCGCGTGTTGACGAAAATCAGCGTGGTGCGATGCATCGCCACCAGTTCGGCGAGCCGGTCGTAGACGCGCTCCCACACTTCGTTGGGCATCACCGCTTCGAGCGGTACGGGCGGAATCTCCAGCGCGAGATCGCGCTCGCGGATGTGCCCCACGTCGATGATCGCGCAGTCGGCGGGAACGCCGCTTTCGATCCTCGCGCCGCCCACCAGAAAGCGCGCTACGGCGCTGACCGGTTTTTGCGTCGCCGACAGACCGATCCGCGGCAAGCGCCGCTGACACAGCGCGTCGAGCCGTTCGAGGCTGAGCGCCAGATGACTGCCGCGCTTGCTGCCGGCGAGTGCGTGAATTTCGTCGACGATCACCGTGCGCACCGTCGACAGCATGCGGCGGCCGGAATCTGAGCCGAGCAGGACGTACAGCGATTCGGGCGTGGTCACGAGAATATGCGGCGCGCGCTTTTTCAGCGCGTTGCGCTCCTGCTGCGTGGTGTCGCCGGTGCGCACGGCGGTGCGGATGTCGAGCGGCGGCAGGCCGCGCGCGTCGAGTTCCGCGGCGATGCCCTGCAACGGCACTTGCAGATTGATGCGGATGTCGTTGGAGAGCGCTTTTAGCGGCGAGACGTAGACCACCAGCGTTTCGTCGGGCAAGGCGCCGCCGTTGGCGAGGCCTTGCTGGACGAGGTCGTCGAGCGCAGACAGGAAGGCCGTGAGGGTTTTGCCCGAACCGGTGGGCGCGGCGACGAGGGTTGAGCGCCCACTGCGAATCTGCGGCCAGGCGGAAGCCTGGGCGTCGGTGGGGGCGGGGAAGGTCTTCAGGAACCAGCCGGCGACTGCGGGATGGAAGTTATCCAGCGCGCTGGCCGGTAAAGGGTTCGAAGCGGGGTTAGAAGCGGCGCACAAAGCGGGGTCCGATGCGTGGCCCGAAGCGGCATCTGGAGCCGCCCGCAATGGCGGATCGAAGTCCGAAGAATCAGAGGTCACGCCTAACGCGGTGGCGGATGTCGAGGCCGAAGTCATGCTGGCATAGATGGGGACGCGGCGTGCCATATCCAGAGGCCGGCAAGCGCCGGACTGTTACGAAGATCAGCGAACAGTCTGGCAGGTTTTTACCGGCTTTGCCGACGGTTGGGTGGCAAAGGTTGCTACCAGACCCAGCGCACGCCCGCATCGCCTGTCACCGTTCTCTGGTGCGCGCCACCCAGGTTCGTCACCCAGCCGAGCGTCGCAAACACGCTGCCCGACGCGCTGAATTTGCCGACCACGCCCGCGCCGAGTTGCGCCGCCGTTTGCCCGACGGTGCCCGGCATCACGGTCCCGCCGCCGAAGGTGACTTTGTCGTCGGAGCCGAACTCGCGTAAGAAGCTGACGCGCAAATAAGGCCGCCAGGCGATCGTAAAGGCATCGAACTGACCTTGCAGGCGCGCGCCGATTCGTCCGACGAAAGTATTGCCGCTGTTGAAGCTGACACTCGACACGCCATCGTTGAAATCGGACAGCGTGAGGTGCTGCCACACGAGTTGCGCTTGCGGTTCGAGCGTGAGCCCCGCGCCGAGCGGAATCGGCAGGCCGCCTTCGAGCGAACCGGTCACCGCGTTGCCGTGCGTCGTCGTGGCGATGCCGTCGCGCGAGACCGGATCGACGGTCAACGAACTCCCCATCAACACGGCGTCCGTATACCAGCCGCCCGGACCGATATGCGTCCAGTAGCCGCCGAGGCTGTATGCATTGATCGCCAGGTGGCCCACGGCGAGATTGGGCATGCCGAGCGCGAAGCCGTTGACGTCGCCCGTGGCCCGCGCGAAACCGACCAACAAGCCGTAGTGATTGCGCTGGCCGCTCGCGCTGCGATCCGCGTAAAGATCCTGCCCGGCCTGGATGCCATACACGGAACCGTCGAATTGCGGACTTGCCGTGCCGTCCTGGCTCAGCACGCTATGGCCGCCCCACACGCGGCCCCATGCGGCAGGCAGTTTGCCGCTTTCGTTCAACAAGGCCTGATCGCCTTGCCGGTCATGAAACGTATCGATCTGCATGAGGCCGAGTTCACGCGCGACGCCAGGCGCCGCGGCGTAGACCGGCACTTCGACGCGATACAGCGGCGTGGCGGCTGAGCCTGCGGGCGGCGCGGGAGGCAAAGGCGGCGTGCCCGCGGCCGCAATCGGTACGCCGGGCGCTACAACGGGCGGCGCGCCAGGTGTGCCAGGCGTGCTAGGCGCGCCCGGCGTCGTGACCGGCGGCACGCCTGATGTAGTCGCGGGCGGCAGCGGCGCAACCGTATTGCGCAGATACCAGCTGTCCGTCGTGCCGCTGCTCACACCGCCTTTGGCGAGGTAGTAGGAATATGCGCCGGCCTTTACCGGTGCGGCCAGCGTGAAAGCGCTCGAATCCGTGGTGGCGCCGTTGGTCGCTTGAACCACTTGAATGCCGTCCGCTACCGTTTGTGCGCCTTGGCCACCGACGTTCGTGACTTGCAGGTGGGTTGAGCCGGTGGCCGTTCCGCCGCTCAGCACGAGGCGATCGGACGCTGCGCCGTCACCGGCGACGACGGTGTTGAGTCCAATGGCACCGTTCTGTCCGGTGTAGTTGCCCGTTACATTCAGCCGGTTTCCGACACCCGCAGCGGCCGGGCCGCCGATCTGCACGAGTCCGGCATTCACCAGCGAGCCGTTGATCGAGAACGCGCCGATCCCCCCGCTTGCAAACGACGGCAATGCATTCGCCACGGCGAGCGTGCCGTTGTTCGTGACTGCGCCCGTCACGCTGCCATAGCCGCCGAGCGTTGCGCCCCCGGCCACCGTGGTGGCGCCGCCGCCGGTAAGCGCGGCGTTGGCATGGACTGCGTCGCCGACCGCGAGGGTGCCCGCTGCGACCGTGGTTGGGCCGCTATAGGTGCTCACGCCTGTCATAAGCAAGCTGCCGCTGCCGGTTTTCGTGAGGGCGCCGGTCCCGCTTACTGCCTGCGTGAGCGTGGTATTGAACGATTGCGTATCGATCGTGCCGCCGCCGGCTGCCAGCGTGATCGCACGCGTGCCGGCGAGGTCGAAGCTCGTCGTCAATTGCATTGCGCCGCCGTTGAACGTGAGGCCACCCGTGTTCGCCCCGAGCGCATTGTCCGCGCCGACGGCGATCGTGCCTTGATCGATTGTCGTGCCACCTGAGTAGGTGTTGCCGCTCGCCGCAGCCGGCGCGAGTGTCAACACGCCGGCACCGGTTTTATCGACTGCGCCTGCGCCGCTGATCGATCCTGCATAAGTGCCCGCGTTGTCCTGGGCAAACCGCACGAGCCCGTTATCGGTGACGTTGGAGGGCAGGTTTTGCGCGTTAGCCTGCAAGGTCGCGCCGCTATCGACCAGCGCTGTCGCGCTCGCGCCGAGCGTGCCGGTGAGGTTGAGCGTGCCGGTCTGCACATGCGCGAGCGAGAAGGTGCCGCTACCGGTCCAGTTCCACAATGCGCCTTGCATCTGCAAGGTCTGAAAGTTGGTAAACGCATTTGACGCCGTGCCTGAGCCTTGCAAGGTCACCGTGTTCGTTCCCGCTCCGCCGTCGGCCGTGCCGTTGATCACGGAGCCGGTTTGCAGAATCAGCGAATCGTTGCCGCTGCCCATCGTGATGGCCGTGCCGATGCCGCTTTGCACGAGGCCCGCATTGATGACGGTGGTGTTGCCGTTGAGCGTGCGGATGCCGGAGCCGTTCTGGCTGATGATGCTGCCACCCGCGAGGTTCTGGATCGTTGCCACGAAGCTCGATCCCGCGGTGTTCGAAAACACCGCATCCGAGCCGCTGCCGCTCGCGCTGATCGTGCCGCTGTTGATCAACTGGTCGTTATTGCCTTGCAGATAAGCGCTTGGACTGGCCGCGCCCGTGGTGGACAGCGTGCCGCTGTTGTTGATGGTGCCGCTGCCGCCCAGAATCGATGCCGCGCGCGCGTTGCTGCCTGAGGTCGTCACCGTGCCGCTGTTGATCAGCGTGTTGCTCGACTGGCCGACGTTCGTTTGTCCCCACGCCGCTGTCATGCCGTAAGCGTTGGGGCCGCTGGTGGTGATCGAGCCGCGATTGATCAGGGTGTTGCCGCTGCCGTTGGCGGCCATGCCGTCGTTGTAGGCAGCGGTCGTGGTGATGCCCCCGCCGCTCGCGTTGGTGATCTGATTGCCGTTGCCCACGCCGAGCAGCACGGCGCCGCGCGCGGTGCCCGAACCGCCACCACCTGTCAGTGAGAAGTTGCCGCTGCTGTTGATCGTGCTAGTAGTGTCGACGCTGAAGACGACCGGGGTGGCGCTGTGTACGAAGCTGCCCGAGGCGGTGCTATCGGCATTGATCGTCACACCCGTGCTGCCGGTTTGCGCAACGACGGCGGCGAGGCCGCTGCCCGTGCAGGTGACTGTGGTATTGCTCGGCGGTGCGGTATTGCTGCACGCGGCCATCGCGGAAGGGGTGAGTGCTTTGGAGAGCAGCACGACGCTGCCCAAGCCGATTCCAAGCGTTTTCTTCTTCTTCTTCATACGCGCGGTCCTTTTGGGAAGGGCACTACACCATACGAGCGGAATGGTCAGACTTATACACGCCTTACTGAAAGTTTCCAAATGCCCCCGGCATAACTTACGAATATGTTGTGAATCGCCGACGCTTGCCGGAGACCCGCATGGCGCCTCGCTCGTAGAGGACCAAGGCGATTTTCCGAGCGGGAAAATTTCTGCCAAAGCTGCTGCGTTAACCGTAAGGAGTTTGAAATATTCGTTCGCCTGGTGGCTGCCCAGGACCCATGCATGGTCCTGCCGAAATTTGCCAGGTGCAGTACTCTGTTCGCCTCACCGATCCACGAATCCATGATGGAGTCTCGACGATGCGATACAACCAGTTAGGCCGTACCGGTGTGTTTGTTTCAGAGCTGTGCCTGGGCACGATGACCTTCGGCGGTGGCGAAGGCATTTGGAAGCAGATCGGCGATCTGCAGCAGGGGGACGCGGAGCGGCTGGTCGGCCGGGCGCTCGACGCGGGTATCAATTTCATCGACACGGCCGACGTCTACGCAGAGGGCCTGTCCGAACAGATCACGGGTCAGGCGCTGAAAAACCTTAAAGTGCCGCGCGACAAAGTTGTGGTCGCAACCAAAGTATTCGGCCCGACGGCAGAATTCCCGAACGCACGCGGTGCCTCGCGCTATCACATCATCGACGGCGTCAAGGCGAGCCTGAAGCGCCTGCAACTCGATCACGTCGACCTGTATCAGATCCACGGTTTCGATCCGGCCACGCCGATCGACGAAACCGTGCGCGCGCTCGATACGCTGGTTCAGCATGGACATGTGCGCTATGTCGGCGTGTCGAACTGGGCCGCGTGGCAGATCGTGAAGGCGCTGGGCATTTCGGAACGCCTCGGCCTCGCGCGCTTTGAAACGCTACAGGCGTATTACACGCTGGCGGGCCGCGACCTCGAACGCGAACTCGTGCCGATGCTGCGCAGCGAAGGTCTTGGACTGATGGTGTGGAGTCCGCTGGCGGGCGGCTTGCTGAGCGGCAAATATGGGCGCGAACAGCAGGGCGAAGCAGGCAGCCGTCGCACGACGTTCGATTTTCCGCCGGTCAATCGCGAGCGCGCTTATGACTGCATCGACGTGATGCGCGATATCGCGGAGGCGAAGAAGGTGTCGGTGGCGCAGATCGCGCTCGCATGGCTGTTGCATCAGCGCGTGGTGACCTCGGTGATCGTCGGGGCGAAGAAAATCGAGCAACTCGACGACAATATCGCCGCCACTGGCGTCACGTTGACCGCCGACGAGCTTGCGAAGCTCGATCAGGTCAGCACGCTGCCGGCTGAGTACCCGGGCTGGATGCTGGAACGCCAGGGCGAGGGGCGCCGCAAGCAGCTTGAAGAGGCGCGTCACCCGGTATAACTCGTGCAGGAAGTTGCCGCGTCCTTCAAGCCGCGGGCTTGCTGTCCGCTTGATACGCGGCAACGGCGTCCATTGTGCGTGCCGAGTACACCATCGCGGCGCCGGCGTTCACGGCGACCGCTACACCGAGCGCTTCGGCGATCTCTTCACGTGTTGCGCCGTGTTTCAGCGCTTCCGCGGTGTGCACGGTGATACAGCCGTCGCATCGCACGGTCACGGCGACGGCAAGCGAAATCAGCTCGCGCGTCTTCGCGCCGAGAAGGTCGGCCTTCTGGCCTGCGCTCGACATCGCTTGATAGGCTTTCACGGTATCCGGTGACAGTTTGGCGATCTCACCGATGCGGCCGAACAGTTCCTTGCGGTAATCGATCCAGTTCAACATGACAGTGCTCCTTTGTTTGCAGCGCGCCGGCGGGTGCCGGTGCGTGCGACAAAGTATTGCGCTGTGCCGCGACATCCTGAATACTCGATTCGCTCAACTTTTAGCGCGATCGTCTCATGGATACACTCAGCCGACTGATCGACCTGGCCCGGCCGCAAGCCAGCCTCGATTTGCGTTGCCTGCTCACGGGTGGCTTCGACATCGACCATGCGCCGATGGAGCCGGGAATTGCGCCTTTTCATCTGGTGCTAGACGGGGCGTGCGTCGTCGAGACTGCGGGTGGCGCGCAGGTTGCGCTGCACGCGGGGGATTTCGTGCTGCTCCCCCGTGGCGCCGCGCATCGGGTGCGCGATGTCGGGCGAGCGGCTGCCAGCGCGCCGCTGACGTTGAGTCATGACGGCATGCTGCCGGTGCGCCGCAATGACGGTCGCGACGCTCTGCACAATCACGCCGTCAGCGAAGCGGCCAGCGACGTGCGCAAAAACGTCGGCGATGGCGCCCATGCGCACAATCCCAACGGCGAGCGCAACGTCGGCGCCGATCTCGATCTTCTATGCGGCCGGTTCATCTACGCGCCCGGGTCCTCTGCGTTGCTGCTCAACGCACTGCCCGATCCATTTCATGTGTCGCTCGGCGGCGTGCAAACGCTCGGCACGTTGCAGACGGTGATTGCGCTGATGCGCGCCGAAGCCGAGCAACGTCAGCCCGGCGCGCTCGCGATCGTCACCGCATTGAGCCACGCACTCTTCGCGATGGCCTTGCGCGTGCATGGCGAACAGAATGCATCCAGCTCAGGCGTGCTGGCGCTGCTGGCCGATGCGCGTCTCGGCGCTTCTGTACAAGGCATGCTGAGCGCTCCCGAGCGGGCGTGGACGATCGCGGAACTAGGTGAACTGGCGGCGATGTCCCGCGCGACATATGCGCGCCACTTCAATGAGCGCGCGGGCATGACGGTGATGGACTTTCTCACGCAGATCCGCATGACAATTGCGTGCGATCTGCTGCTGCGCACGCAGCGTGGCGCAGCGGAGATCGGTGAGGCAGTGGGGTATCAATCGGAAGCTGCTTTCGGCAAGGCGTTTCAGCAGAGCGTCGGTGTGACGCCGGGACGTTACCGGCGTCAAGCGCATGAGAACGATCAGAAAGCCGGCTAGGCCTTCTCGGGTCTGCCGAACCAGCGCTTCTCGATCCACGACATGATCAGGGTCACCAGCAATGCGCAGACCGTGCCGAGCGTGACTTCGCCGAGGCGCAGCAGGGCCCTGTCCCAAGGCGAACCCATGCCCGGCACCAACAGCATGATGGTCGCGGTAATGCCGCCCAGACGTGCCGCGCTGCCGACGTTCACAATCCAGCAAGTCACGATGGCCACGGCAACCGTGGCGGCGTAAGCCGCGAGATTGCCGCCGCCGAGCGTTGCGCCGACGAGGCCGCAAATGGCCCCGACCATCGCGCCGATGAACTGATCGCGCGAGAGATTGCGGGTGTCGATATAGCTATGCTGGCTCACTGCGATCGCCGTAATCGCGGCCCAGAAGGCTTGTTCGGTAT
Source organism: Paraburkholderia elongata (assembly GCF_013177735.1). Taxonomy (GTDB): domain Bacteria; phylum Pseudomonadota; class Gammaproteobacteria; order Burkholderiales; family Burkholderiaceae; genus Paraburkholderia; species Paraburkholderia elongata. The sequence goes on from NZ_WOEZ01000119.1 coordinate 33,280, forward strand.
GCAGCCAACGGCCGATTACGAACGCGAGGCTTGCGCCGGCCACCGCCTGCGCGGCCATCACGCCGCCTTCGGCCAGCCGGTCGCCCAGCGGCAGCGACTTGAGAAAAGCAAACAGCGAGTTGGCAGCGCTCGCTCGTGCTGCACGTCTTGAATTGTCGGGAGCGGTCATCGAATGGGGAAGAGCCTGTCGCGGCGTGAAGGACTCGTATTCTAGCGACTCCAATTTGCACTCGACCAGAACGACGGCGATGGCGTGATGTTGCATAGTGGACTGTTTAGAGCGGAAGGCATGGAACCCGATCGCGGCACGACCGCGTAGTTCGGGCGCGTGCCTACCGCCTGAGGTGAAGGCTTTCGTGTGGATCTGGACGTGGTAGGCGGCAAAACGGCCCGACGAATGTCGGGCTCGATCATTGCCGATGCGGCCCCGTCACGCGGTCCAATCGATTTCCGGATTTTCGAGAAACCGATAGGTCCGATCGTTTCGCGTGACCTGCCCAGTTCAGCGTTCCGCCTGAATCCGCTGCACGCGCATACGGCCCGGCGGCTCGAAGTATGTTCCGAACCGCACCAGTCCGGCTTTCTTCAGATGACACGTCATTTCGTAGCTCACCAGGACGCCGGGGTCAGGATTGTCGATGTACTCCACGTCGATTGACCGGATGCGCGGTTCGTATACAAGCAGTGTCGCCTCCGTCTGCTGCTTGAGCGAATGTGCCGAAGCGGGTAGCGCCTTGTAGATATTCGTGAGATCCGGTAGTCCGTAATCGGGCAGGTGCTTGAGCGCGCCCGCCCGTGCGTTGAGAATGCGACGGATGTTCTGCTGGATGCTCAGTATCTCGAGTGTCCTGTCGTCGTAGGCATCTAGGGGCTCACCACCGATCTGGCCAAGCAGCTTGTCGTACAGGGAAGGGCCGACTGGCATCGCGTTCTCCGTCAGGTACCGGCTGCTACCGGATCGTCAGCGGCCGTGTTGGCGAGAGACGATTTGTCGTGGCGATCGATGAAGTCAATCACGAGACGCTCATCCCGCGACGCCCCGGAGGAAGTCCCCGTGGGGGACATCGACAGGTGAATTTCTGCCGGCAGCAAGCCTCCTGCCATCCGCGTCAGGAGTTCACGCGACACGGCGGGGAGCTGGTTGAGGAACGCATCGACGCTGCGTGCGCCGGATTCGCGTGCGAGGCACAGCTGTGCGAGCGATCCGGTCAACGCGTCACCACTTACAAGCGTGACGTCGTAAAGACGGTGCAGACGTTCGGCGACCTTCGCGACCTTCAATCGCACGATCGATGCGAGTGCCGTGGCGTCGAGCGGCCGGTAGACCAGCGTCTGGAAGCGGGCAAGCAGCGCGGGCTGGAAGTGCGCGACAAGCTGGGGGTGGATCGCGTCGAGCAGTGCCGCCTGCGAGATGTCGGGGTTCTCCGTCGTGGCCTCGTCGATCTGCGCGCTGCCGAGATTGGACGTCATCAGGATCACGCAGTTGCGGAAGTCGATCTCGCGGCCCTCGCCGTCGCGCATCGTGCCGCGATCGAACACCTGATAGAACATGTCGAGCACGTCACGGTGTGCTTTCTCTACTTCATCGAGCAGCACGACGCTATAGGGCCGCTGCCGGACGGCTTCGGTGAGAATCCCACCCCGGCCGTACCCGACATAGCCGGGAGGCGAACCCTTCAGTTGCGAAACGGTATGGGCTTCCTGGTACCGCGTCGTGGCCGCCGGCCACCAGGGTGCCAACGTCGAAACCTACTCTGTCGACGCCATCGAATCGTTCGATCATGCCAGCGCGGAGCGCTACGAGTACGTACCTTTCGCGACGTTCCGGCACCGCGGCGGGATGTTGCGGCATGAGGCGCCGGAGCGGTACTTCCATACCCGTGTAAGGCAGGGCGTGACAGGCCTGCGTGACACGTGGGTCATCCTCGGCGGTCACGCGTGGGAGTCGATGGAAGATCTGCCGGCAGAAAACCTGTCGCTACGCGTGACGGGCACGAACGGCATGCTGCCGAGAAAGGGCCTGCGCGAAGCGAACATCAACGAACTGGGCGAGAGCACGCCCAACGTTTCGGCCGTGCGCAATCTGGCAGCGCCGACACTGCCGCTCTATCCGCCCACCGGCGACCGCTTCCAGTGGCGGGTGCTGTCGCACCTTGCGCCGAACTTCCTGTCGATGATGAACGCGGAAGTGTTACGCGGTGCGCTTGCGCTTTACGACTGGACCAATGACGAGCTCAATCGCCGCCGCCTTGCGGGCATCTTGCACGTGTCGGAAGAACTGCTCGAAGAGGTGTCGGGTGGTTCGGTCGAACGGGGTGTGCTGATCGAGGTCACGCTCGACAGCCACGCATTTGCGGGAGAAGGCGACGTGATGCTGTTCGGTGAACTGCTGCACCGGTTCTTCGCGCTGTATGCGGAAATCAACCTGTTCACAAAGCTCGCGATCGTAAGCCTGCCGTCGCAGCAACGCACTGAATGGCCGCGCAGCAAGGCGCTGCGCTCCCCGCTATGAAGCCGAGAGAGCTACCCAACCTGGAGCCGCTGGTCGCATCGCTGCTCGCCCGCGCGCCGATGATGAACTTCATGCAGTTGTGCCAACTGCTCGAAGTGCGCGTACCGGAGCGCCCCGGCTTCGGTACGCGTGACACGCCCGAACACGAACCCGTGAGATTTCGCCCGCGAGCGCGCGTCGGCTTTCCGGCCGGCGAAATCGCCACAGTCGAGTTTGACGAGGAGGGTTTCACATACGGACCCAACGTCCCGCCGACCGTGCGCACGACGTTCATGGGCCTGTACGGCGTGGACGCGGCAATGCCCTCGCACATGATCGACGACATCGTGCTGCGAACCGAAGGACACGAAGCGCTCGAAGCGTATCTCGACCAGTTCAATCACCGGCTTGTCACGCTGTTGTATCGCGCGTGGAAGAAGTACCGCTACCCGATCGGCTTCCGCCCGGGCGGCACCGACGGCCATTCGCGCAAGCTGCTGTCGCTGGCAGGTTTTGGTTGGGGCGAGAAGCCCGCGCGCGCCGGGCTGCCCGACTCGCGGGTGCTCGCGCTGCTGGGACTGCTGATCCAGCGCACGCGCACGCCTGAAGGTCTCGCCGGTGTCGTCGCACTCGCCGTGCCCGGTGTCGATGTTCGTGTCGACGAGTTCTTCCCGACCCTCAAGGGCGCGGGCAAGCCTCAACCGCTCACATCTGCGGGCAGTGTTGACGGCGCACAGGGCGAGGGCAAGCGCCGTGGCCTCGGTGGCGGCTACGTGTTGGGCACGCGACTCGCATACCGGAGCCGGGCCGCTCGCGTGACATTGCGGCCAGCGAGTGCGGAACAGGCCCATGACCTGTTACCAGGCGCATGGCTGCATCGCGAGCTGATGGCCTTTATCCGTCTGTACGCCGGTACGAAGGCCGACGTGTTCCTGCGCATGGAGGTTTCGTCGCGAATCGCGCCTCCTCCGAAAATCGGCGCGGCGCACGAAGGTCCGGCACCGCGTCTTGCCTGGACCACTGTCCTGCCTTCAGACGACGAACGTCTGATCACCATTCCGCTCGGTTCTTATGAAGCGTTTCCGGCGCCGGGGCCGAACCCGTTCCTCGCGTCGCTTGCCTGATTCTGGAGTACCTCTATGCCCATCCGTTTAACCACGACCCTCCTTGCCGCCAGTCTGATGCTCAGCGCATGTGGTGCATGGCAAGCAGTATCGGATTCGACCTCAAGTGCGTATCACGCCGTCTTCTACAAACAGGTCAAAGTGCTGAACGTCGACCTGACCGCGCGCGCCTCGGTCAACCCCGACGAAGCAAAGCGATCGACGTCAGTCGCCGTGCGCGTGTACCAGCTCAAGGATCGAAAGCTCTTCGACAAGGCGTCGTATGACGATCTGCTGAAGAACGACAAGACCGTCCTCGCGCAGGATCTGCAGGCCAGCATCGCGACGGTAGTCAATCCAGGCGCTTCCGCAAGCATGTCGCAGCCGATGCAGCCCGGCACGGAATACGTGGGTGTGGTCGCGTTCTACCGGGACCCGGATTCGAATGGGACCTGGCGTCGTGTTATTCCAAGGAAAACGCTCTCTGCCGATGCGCCACTCAAACTGGAACTCCTTGCCAGCGAACTGGCCGCGCCCGGTGACGAACCGGGTGTGAGGGCGAATCAATGAAGCCCATCAACACCGTTCGTCAAACTCGAAACAGCTGAGACACTTGTCTGACGCTGGATTTCGGGAAAAGCCGTTACGGCACATGCATTCAGACTGAGGAATAGCAGGGCGGGCACGTCCGGCGCACCGTCCGCCGGCCCGCAAGGCCCACGACCGGAAATTGCCGTGTCCTTGTAAAAATGGCGCTCGCCGGCTGCGCAACCGGCGGGCCTGAAAAGGCAAAACTTAGAAAAAACAGTGTGTTGGGCGAGCTGGTATGACAGTTGCTCTATAGAGAGCCCACGTACCATTTCTCAGCTCTTAACGGGACCTCTCGACAATGCCGTCAATTGAACTACGCACAAGGCAGTCTCTCGCACTCACGCCGCGTCTGCAGCAATCAGTGCGTCTGTTGCAGTTGTCGTCTGTAGAGTTCCAACAGGAGTTGCGCACCGCGCTCGACACCAATCCGTTCCTCGAGTACGACTCGACCGACACGGAAGACGTCGCGCTCGCCACCGCAACGCCTGGCGATGACGCCGGCGCGATGCCCACCACGGAAACGGTCGCCGCAGCCGAACCTGAATCGTCGCCTGCTGAAACCAGCGGCAGCGACACGATGGAGGTCGCGGGGCAGGATGACATGCCCGCCGACTTTTCGGGCGACTACGGTAGCCGCAGTTCGATGCGCCAGAATGGCGACGCCGACAGTAGCGATCCCGCCGAATGGGCGCGTTGCCAACCGACCTTGCGCGAGCAATTGCACGACTCGCTGCGTCTGTATCGACTCGACGACCGTGATCGCGCGGTGGCCCGCTTCGTCATCGAGGCGCTCGATGACGATGGTTATCTGCGTCAGGAGCTTTCCGACCTCGCGGATAGCGTCGACCTCAAACCTGAATTGACCGAAGAAGAATTGCTGGTGGCGTTGCGCCTCGTGCAATCGCTCGATCGCCCCGGTCTCGGCGCGCGCTCGCTGTCCGAGTGTCTGTCGCTGCAGGTCAACGCCTTGCCCACTGACACACCGGGACGCGGTGTGGCGCGGCAAATCGTCGAACATCATCTTGAACGCCTCGCGCGCCGCGAACAGGTTGAACTGCAGAAACAGATTGGCTGCAGCGCCGAGGACGTGCGGGTGGCCTGCGCGCTGGTGCGCAAGCTCGACCCGAAGCCGGGCAACAGCTACGGCCGCGCCGACGACAACTACGTGGTGCCGGACGTGATCGTGCGTCAGGTGCTCAACAAATGGGTGGTGGCGATCAATCCGGCAGTGCAGCCGCGCGCTCGCATTCATCGCATGTATGCCGAGCTATTCGCGCAGTCGGCCGGTGCAAGCCGCTCGCCGCTCGCGCAGCAGTTGCAGGAAGCGCGCTGGCTGATCCGCAATGCGCAGCAGCGCTTCGATACGATTCAACGCGTGGCCGAATGCATCGTCGCGCATCAGAAGGCATTCTTTCAGTACGGTGAAATCGCGCTCAAACCGATGGTGCTGCGCGATGTGGCCGACGAACTCGGTCTGCACGAGTCCACCATCTCGCGCGCGACCGGCAACAAATATATGGCCACGCCGCGCGGCATTTTCGAGTTCAAACACTTCTTCCCGCGTGAGCTCGGTACGGAAAGCGGCGGCACCTGTTCGGCCGCGGCCGTGCGCGCGCTGCTCAAGGAAATGATCGCCGCGGAGAACACGCGCGATCCGCTGTCGGATGTGACGCTCGCCAGGATGCTCGCGGATCAGGGTGTGCTGGTGGCACGGCGCACGGTGGCGAAATACCGCCATCTGATGAAGGTGCCGCCGGCCGAACTGCGCCGGCAGGTTTAAGCGTCGGGTTTAAGCTTACCTCGCTCCCGTTAAAGCAGACTCATCGAAGGGTCACGCGAGACTGACTGCTCGCGTGACTCTTTTTCGTATCTGGACGTTTCGCGCGTGCCCCATTACATTGGCGGCTCAAGTCGAAACGGGGTGAGTCAATGAAGTACTCGAATCTGGTCGAGCGTTTGCAAGGCAGGCGCACGTCGGCGTGGGAAATCCATCGCGTTGCCCAACAGGCGCTCGCCAATGGCGAAGACGTGATCGTGCTGAGCGTGGGCGACCCCGACTTCGCGACGCCCGCGCCGATCGTCGAGCGCGCAATCGAGGCGTTGCGCGGCGGCGATACGCATTACAGCGCCGTGTCGGGGCGTGAGCCGCTGCGTGCGGCGATTGCCGAAGAACACGCGCGCACCACTCGTTGCGCCGTGAGCGCGGCCAACGTGATTCTGACGGCGGGTGCGCAGAACGGCGTGTTCGCCGCATCGCTGTGCCTGCTGGAAGCGGGCGACGAAGTGATCGTCCCCGAGCCGACGTATCTCACGTACGAGGCCTGCGTGCGCGCCGCGGGCGCCACGCTCGTGCCGGTGCCGGTCGATCCCGCACGAGCGTTTCACCTCGACTGCAACGCGCTCGAAGCGGCCATCACGCCGCGCACTCAGGCCATTTTCTTTGCCACGCCCTGCAATCCGACCGGCGTGGTGATGCCGCGTGCCGACCTCGAGCGCATCGCCCGGCTTGCCAGCAAGCACGACCTTTGGGTGCTGTCCGACGAGGTCTATGCGGATCTCACGTTCGAGCGCGAGCACGTCAGCATCGCCGCGTTGCCGGGCATGGCGGAGCGCACGGTGACGCTCGGCAGTCTGTCGAAATCGCATGCAATGGCGGGTTGGCGCGTGGGCTGGGCGATCGGGCCTGCCACGCTGATCGAGCATATGGGGCGGCTCGCGTTGGCCATGCTCTACGGCTTGCCGGGCTTCATCCAGGAGGCCGCCTTGACGGCCCTGCGGAATAAGGCGCCGATCGTCGCTGAGATGCGCGAGATTTACCGGCGCCGTCGCGACGTCGTGTTCGAGCGCTTGCACCGCGTGCCGGGATTGCGTTGCCTGCTGCCCGAAGCCGGCATGTTCATGATGGTCGACGTCAGCGGCACGGGTCTCGATACGGTCGATTTCACCTGGCAACTGTTTCGCGCACAAGGCGTATCGCTGCTCGACGCCAGCGCCTTCGGCGAGACGGCGAACGGCTTCGTGCGGCTGGGTTTCGTGGTCGACGAAGCGAGCCTGATCGAAGCGTGCGAGCGAATTGCCGAGTTCGTCGGCGGATTGCCGGTGCGTAGTCGGGCGTAGGCAGTTAGAGCCAGTTTTCGATTGACGTCTTCGATGCTTGGCGTCAAGAATCGTTCGCCGAGTTCGTCTTAATCTGGACAGCCGGAACATCGACGCCTATCGACGCGTAGCCGGAAACCCCATGGCCCTTCGCTTCTATCTCTGGTTGCACCGATCACTGGTGGCAGGATCCATGGCGGCTGCTCTGGTGGCGATGGCGCTCGTCTTCGCCATCATCGCCGCGTTCAGTCAGATGTGCGCGGCGGCCGAACTGGACGACTCATCCGCTGCAACGGCCCGCACGGAAAGAGCTACGTCGCCGGCCAGCACGGTGAGCGTGCCCAGCGTGCCGGGCGTTCAGGCAGAGACTACCGAGCAGACCGTCGATGCGAACGGCCAGCCAGTCAAGGAGCCGAGCGCCAATCCAGCGCGCACTGGCTCGCCGCCACCGGCTGCCGCTGCCAGCTCGAACAATACGCAAGATCACCCGCAGCACAGCGGCAAACCCGAGACCACGGCGATCCCCGTGCCGCCGGAAAGCGCCGTGGTGACCCCGCATTCGATCCGGCTCGACGGCCGCAAGCTCGACTACACGGCGACCGCCGGCAACCTGTTGCTGCGTGACAGGACCGGCCAAGCCAATGCGAGCGTTTTCTATGTCGCCTACACCGCCGCCACGAAAAATCCTTCGACGCGCCCCGTCACATTCCTCTTCAACGGCGGACCGGGTGCGGGCAGCGTGTTCCTGATGATCGGCTCGTTCGGGCCGAAGCGGGTGCGCACGGCGAGTCCCGCGATCACGCCGCCGGCGCCGTATGTGCTGGACGACAACCCCGATAGCCTGCTCGATACCACCGATCTGGTCTTTATCGATGCCGTGGGCGCGGGCTTGTCGAGAGTCGTTGGGCATGGCACGGGGAAGGACTTCTGGGGCGTCGATAAAGACCTCGACGCGTTTTCGCAATTCATCGATCGCTATCTGACGGTAAACCAGCGCTGGAATTCGCCGAAGTATCTGCTTGGCGAATCGTACGGCACCGCGCGCGCCGCGATGCTCGCGTATCAGCTGGGGCAAAACAATATCGCGATCAACGGCGTGATCCTGATGTCGTCGGTGCTCGATTCCTCGGCGTTTTCACCCGGGTCGGACTTCCAGAGCGAAAGCTACTTGCCGAGCTTTGCGGCCATCGCGTGGTATCACGACAAGATCGTTCCGAAGCCGGCCAATCTGCCGGCCTTTCTCGATGAGGCTCGCGCGTTCGCACGTGGGCCCTATGCGCAAGCGCTCGCGCAGGGTGACGCGTTGCCTGACGCGCAGCGCGACGAGATTGCCGCACGCGTCGCACAGTTCACCGGGCTCGACGTCGATTATGTGAAGCGAAGCCGCCTGCGTCTCTACCCATCGCGCTTTCGCAGTCAATTGCTGCGCGATCAGTCGCGCAGCGTCGGTCGTTACGATGCCCGTTTCGAAGGACTCGAGTTTGACGGCGTGTCCGAGCGTCCCGATTTCGATGCATCGGTGAGCAGCGTGCAGAGCGCTTTCGACGCCGCGCTTCATCAGCATCTTGCGCAGGACCTGCACTTCACGCCTGCCGACGACTACCGCGTCTTCAACGACGATGCGTTGACGCAGTGGGACTGGAAACATCGTGAGTGGTGGGGTGAACACTTGTCCGTGCCATATGCGGCGGGCGATCTCGCCGAAGCGATGCGGCAGAATCCGCAGCTGCGCGTGATGTCGCTGAACGGCTATTTCGACCTTGCCACGCCGTTCTATGCGACCGAGTACGCGCTCGCGCATCTGGGTATCGATGCGCCGCTGCGCGCCAACGTGCGCATTAGCTACTACCCGACCGGCCACATGATTTATCTCGACGATGCCGCGTTGCATGCGGTCAAGCGGGATCTGGCGAGTTTCTATGCGGCGGGCGCGGGCTAGCTTTCATAAACAGCGGCAAGTCGTTGAACGGTATAATTTGTCCACTTTGCGTCCACTTTGGCGCACTCGTTCGAAGGTGCGTCCATGCCGTTGTCTACGGCTTCGCCAACCCGGTTTCACCAACCCAGGCTTCACCCGCGCTTCCCATGCCATTTCTCCCGATCCAGTCCTTCACGCGCAAACGACTTTCCGACGTGGTGTCCGACCAGATCAAACAACTGATCTCGGACGGCGCGCTGATGCCGGGCGACCGGTTGCCGGCCGAACGCGATCTGGCCACGCAGCTCGGTGTCTCTCGGCCGTCGTTGCGGGAAGCGCTGATCCGGCTGGAAGCGGACGGTTATATCGAAACGTCGGGGCGGGGCGGCTTCACGGTCGTCGACGTCACCGCGCCGATCATCTCCAAGCCGCTCGCCGAACTGCTGCTGCAAAATCCGCGCACCAGTGCCGATATTCTCGAACTGCGCCAAGGTCTCGAATCGATTTCGACGGTGTACGCGGCGGAGCGCGCTACGGCGGCCGATCTGCAGAAAATTACCGAAGCGTTTGAAGCATTGAAGGCCGGCTCCCAGTCGCAAGACCGCGTGAACCTGGCGGAACTGGATGCCGCGTTTCACCTCGCAATTGCCGACTCCACGCATAACATCGCGCTCGCACATGTGATGCACGGCATCCATACGCTGATTCGTGAAGGCATGCGCCAGTACCATCGCCTGATCGACTACGACGACGCGATGGAAAAACAGTTGATGAGCCAGCATCAGGCCATCTACGACGCGGTCATCGCGCGCGACGCGCAAAAGGCGCGCAAGGCCGCCGAGCGTCATCTGACCTACGTGCGCGAGATGTACAAGGAAGACGCGACGAAACCTTCGCCGAGCGTGATTTCCTGAGTCTGCCGGGCTTCTGATTCTCCGGGTTATCTGACCTTTTGAGCTCCGCTCGCGCTGCCTCGCGAGCGGCGGATCGCACACCTGCGCTGCAGCGTAGCGATCCACGCAGCCCGTTCCACCAGCGATTTCCAGTTGACACCGTCCGGCGGCTTCCCTATATAATTCTTGGTCAGACCAGCATGACCAGTCTTACTGGGTGGCCACAATGAGCGAGCGCAATGAGCGGCCACGCTGACCGGCCAGACGCATGGCGTCGGCGGGAAACGCCTGCGCCGCCGTGATTCCCGCAGTGGAGTGGGTGAATCACCGGCTGTCGTTTTTCTTTTCAATGAGCTTATGAAAGTCGCCCTGTTTATCCCTTGCTTCATCGACGCGTTCTATCCCGAGGTGGGGATCGCCACGCTCGAATTGCTCGAACGCTTCGGCATCGAAGTCGACTATCCGCAGGAGCAAACCTGCTGCGGCCAGCCCATGGCCAACAGCGGTGCGCACGCCGAGGCAGCCGGCGCCGAGCGCGTGTTTGCGCGTAACTTCGCCGGTTACGACTACATCGTCGGGCCGTCGGCGAGTTGCATTCATCACGTGCGCGAGCATTTGACCGCGCTCGAGCAGACCGATGAAGTCAGGAAGATTCGCGCCAACGCATACGAACTCGTCGAGTTTCTGCATGACGTGGTCGGTGCCCGTGAGTTTCCGTGGGCCGAGTTTCCGCATCGCGTGGGCCTGCATAACAGTTGCAGCGCGTTGCGGCATCTGAAAGAGGCGTCGGTTTCGGAGATTGCCGGGGCGCCGTTTTCGAAACCGCGCACCTTGCTCGAAGGCGTCAAAGGCATCGAATTCGTCAAGCCGTCGCGGCCGGATGAATGTTGCGGGTTTGGCGGCACCTTCTCGGTGACCGAAGAGCCGGTGTCGGTGCGCATGGGGCAGGACAAGGTCCGCGATCATCTGAACGCGGGCGCCGAGTACATCGTATCGGGCGATATGTCGTGCCTGATGCACCAGCAAGGCTGCGCGGAACGGATGAAAGCCGACGCACGCTTCATCCATATCGCGCAGGTCCTGAATGGAGCGCGCGCATGAGCCGGATCGATCACGCGAAAGCCGCGGGCGCTTTCATCAGGAAAACGGAGCACGTCGCGTTTCACGACAAGCGTCTGTGGGATTTGCGTGAGAAGCGCGATGCGCAGGCGCACGGCATTCCAGAATGGGAGACGCTGCGCGAACTGGCATCGGGCATCAAGGAACACACGCTGTCGCATCTGTCCGACTACCTCGAACAGTTCGCCGCTGCGGCTGAAGCCAATGGCGTCGTGGTGCACTGGGCCGCGACGGCTGAAGAACACAATGCGCTGGTCCACAAGATCATGGCCGAGCACGGCATGACCACGCTTGTCAAAAGCAAGTCGATGCTCACCGACGAATGCAAGATGCGCGAGTATCTCGAGCCGCGCGGCATTACGGTGATGGAAACCGATCTCGGCGAGCGCATCCAGCAGCTCGATCATCAGGACCCGAGCCATATGGTGGTGCCTGCGGTCCATAAACTGCGTGCCGATGTGGCCGAACTGTTCGGCCGCACTATCGGCACCGATCCGAAGAACAGCGATATTCACTATCTCGCCGAAAGCCAGCGGATGAACACGCGGCCGTACTTCGTGCGCGAGAAAACGGCCGGCATGACGGGCTGTAATTTCGCGGTGGCGGAGACGGGCACGGTCGTGGCGTGTACTAACGAAGGCAATGCTGATCTGTCTGCGAATGTGCCGCCGCTGCATATCGCGTCGATCGGTATCGAGAAGCTGATTCCGAAGGTGTCGGACCTCGGCGTATTTATCCGCATGCTGTCGCGCAGCGCGCTCGGTTCGCCGATTACGCAGTACACCTCGCATTTTCGCGCGCCGCGTCCGGGCACTGAAATGCATTTCATCCTCGTCGATCATGGCCGCTCGGAGCGGCTCGCGATGGAGGACTTCTGGTATTCGCTCAAATGCATTCGCTGTGGCGCGTGTATGAATACGTGCCCCGTGTACCGGCGTAGTGGCGGCTTGTCGTATGGCGGCACCTATTCGGGGCCGATCGGTGCGATTATCAATCCGACCTTCGATCTGAAACGTTACAGCGCGTTGCCGTTCGCGTCGACGCTCAACGGAAGTTGTACGAATGTATGTCCAGTGAAGATCAATATTCACGAGCAGATCTACAAATGGCGCACGGTGATCGCCGAGCGTCATGAGGTGCCGTTCGTGAAGCAGGAAGTGTTGAAGATGGCGGGGCGCTTGCTCGCGAGTCCGACGCTGTATCGGGCGACGGTATCGTCGATGGGCGGCGCGCTGCGGCGGCTGCCGAATTTCGTGCTGTATAACCCGCTCAACATCTGGGGCCGGCAGCGTGAGTTGCCGGAGGCGCCGAAGCTGACCTTCCACGCCTGGTACAAGAAGAATCGTGGAGGTGGCGATGGCAACGCGTGAAGCTTTTCTGGCGAGGGTGCGTGAGGCGCAACCGCCGGCGCGTCCACGGCCCGATGTGCCGTTGTTTACTTCGGTGGGCGGGGATTTGCGGGCGCGCTTCACGACGGCATTGCAGGCGATGGGTGGGAACTGTGTCGAAGCGCCGGCTGCGGGCGACGTGCTTGCGCTGATCCGTGAGCGGTTCGGTGATGCGGCGTCGGTGGCGTCGGCGACGCCCGAAGTGCCTGGCACACGTGTGATCACGGCTGAAACCGAACCGGCTTCGTTGCAGGATATCGAAGTGGGCGTGGTGCGGGCGCGCTTCGGCGTCGCCGAAACCGGCTCGGTGTGGTTCAGCGAGCGCGAGTATGTGGTCAACGCGCTGGGGTACATCGTGCAGCATCTGGTGGTGCTGCTCGATCCGGCGCAGTTGCTCGACGGTTTGCAGGATGCGTACCGTCGCGACGACTTTCGCGATGCACGCTATGCGGCGCTGGTTACCGGGCCTTCGGCCACGGCGGATATCGAAGGCGTGCTGATTCGGGGCGCGCAGGGGGTGCGGTCGTTGACGGTGGTGTGGGTGGCCGAACCGCAGGGAATCTAGTGGGTGCCTTGGCTCTAAGGAGCAACGCCTGTTCTCTTCCGGACGCGAACAGAAAGAGCTTATTGATTCGATCACGGCCCAGGGGCTGGCCGGGTGATCAGGTCGTCCACTCTTGAAAGGAACAGCTTCAAGACGGGCGACATATTCGCCTTGCTGAAGCCGATAGCCAGATCGATTTGCGGCACATCGCCAGCCAGGGGCCGGCTAACCACCGACCACGGCATCAAGTTCTCGAGGTACGCCGGAATGAGCGTCAGACTTCGGGTCGATGCCACCAAGGACATGACCATCGCAGGGTTATCGACGGTTTGGGTCGGCACGATTTCGATGCCGGAACGCTCCAGGTAGGCGTCGATCACCGCACGCACTACCTTCGCCTTGCTCGCCATGGCGATAAAAGGGTAATCGGCAAGGTCATGGGGAGAGACTACGTCGCGTGATGCCAACACGTGGTCGCTGGGCATCAGCACCACCAGCGGCTCCTGACTCACGACTTGATAGGCAAGATCGAAGTCTGGCTCGGCGCGCATGAATGCCAGATCCAGTTTGCCTCGTGCAACTCCTTCGGCAAGGTCCGGCGAATACCCACTGGACACCGTGACATCCACATTGGGCAATTCATCTCGAAGGATGTGCATGGCTCTGGGCAGCCAGGTCATCTCTTGCCCAGTGAGAAATCCGAGCGCAAATCGCTGCTTGTACGGCTGTGCTGCCTGTCTGGCCGCTTCAATGGCGGCATCCACCTGATTCAGCGCCAGCCGCGCGTGATCGATGAAGGCCTTTCCAGCGGCAGTCAGTTCCACGCCGCGCGCACTGCGGCTTAGCAATTCAACCCCAACCTGGTCTTCCAGATCCCGAATTTGCCGGCTCAGCGATGGCTGCGAGGTGTGCAAACGGCGTTCGGCTGCGACCGTCAGGCTTCCTGTCTCGGCGACGGCGATGAAGTATCGAAGGTGCCGCAATTCCATGATCCCTCCACGATGTCGCTTTTGCCTGGCCATGCCTTCCAAGCATGCCACCCAGCTTATTAAGTCTTTTTCTATTCTGCCATCACCCCCTAAATTCCTTCTCAAAGCATCGTATTTCAAGGTTTTCCACCTCGAAGCTTGGGATCCTCGGTCAGTCCCCTCGTGCACAGAAAGCCATACCTACAGAAGGGGACTCGCTTGTAATCAAACGGGACGCCTCGTTTCCACTTCAATAACGTAATGACACGGATCAGACCATGTCCTCAGAACTGAAACTCTATCAATCGAACGCCTCCCCGAACTCTCGTCGCGTGCGAATCTATCTCGCGGAGAGAGGAATATCAGTGGAGACCGTGCCTGTTGACCTTGGCGCGAAGGAGCAATTCTCCGAAGGCTACGGCGCGATCAACCCGCGTCGTGAAGTGCCTACGCTGGTTTTGAGCGATGGCACGTCCATCGGCGAAGTGCCGGCAATCTGGCGCTACCTCGAGGAAGCGTATCCGAAGAATCTGCCCTTGCTGGGCACGACACCCAAAACGAAGGCGCTGGTCAGTATGTGGGAGCGGCGCGCTGAACTGAACGGATTTGCTGCGGTCATGGAGGGGGTGCGAAACGCCGTTGCCGGTCTGAAAGGCCGTGCCTTGTCGGGTCCGCATGCCTACGAACAGATCCCCGAGATCGTCGAGCGCAGCAAGCTGCGTGTGGCCAACTTCTTTGCCGACTTCAATGAGCGCCTTCAGGCCGTTCCGTTCGTGGCGGGTGACGAATTTTCGGCAGCCGATATTACGACGCTGGTAACGATCGACTTTGCGGCGACTGGAATGAAAGTGACGGTGCCCTCCGAACACACGGCATTGCGGGCATGGTACGAGAAGGTATCAAACCGTCCTGCCTCGAAGGCCTAACACTCTGTCGATTCACTGGATTACATCATGAGCAAACCTGTTGTACTTATCACTGGTTCGCTGACGGGTATTGGTCGTGCGACTGCTGTAGCGTTTGCGCGCGAAGGTGCGCAGATTGTGGTTTCGGGTCGCCGTGCGGACGCGGGTGAGGATCTCGCCCGCGAACTGCGCTTGCACGGGGGTACTGAGGTCGAGTTCGTGAAGACCGATGTACGGTACGAGAACGAAGTCAGTGCCCTGATCGACTACACAGTTCAGCGCTTTGGCCGAATCGATGTTGCCGTGAACAACGCCGGGACCGAGGGCGTGCCTGGTCCTGTGGTCGAGCAGACTCCTGAGACGTACGCAACGGCATTCGACACCAATGTCCTAGGCACGCTCCTGTGCCTTAAGCATGAGATGCGTGTGATGCTGGCGCAGAAGAGCGGCAGCATCATCAACATCTCGTCGACCATGGGCAGCCGTGGTGCGGCGGGTGCTTCGATGTATGTCGCGAGCAAGCATGCCGTCGAAGGGCTGACAAAAGCGGCTGCGCTGGAAGGCGCACCTGCCGGCGTGCGTGTGAACGCTGTTGCGCCGGGTCCGGTGGAAACGGGCATGCTCGATCGTTTTACCGGAAGCGCCGAGCGCAGGCAGGCAGTGCAAGCCGGTGTCCCGGCAAAGCGTTTCGGCACACCGGATGAAATCGCCGATGCTATTTTGTTCCTTGCGTCGCCCAAGTCGACGTTCGTGGTGGGGCAGATTATTGGGGTGAACGGCGGTAAGACTGCGCTTTGATTCTGATTTCGACGTTGTCGGCGTTTTCGTTTTGAGCCGATTTTGCCAAGCAGCGATTTATCGATGAAGACGGACTTTGATATCATCACTGTATAAACATACAGGTTTCGTGAAGACCCCGTGGCGACAGATGCTCCGTCAGACATCCGCTCTGATGCTCCTTATTACCTGCTGAACTTCGAGCGTGCGCTGGCGTGGCTCGCCGAGCGTTACGACGATCTGCTGGACGCGCACGAGCATGGCTTCCTGCGCGATTTCGCCGCTTTGCCGCAGCCCTCGCGCGCATTGCTGGTTCGCATGTTGATGCGCAAGGGCACGCTGTTCCGTGCCAGCCGTCTTTCTTATGACGAGATCGGTTGCCCCTTGCAGGCAGTTGCGCCCCTGGCAGCGCTCGGCTGGGTCGATGCCGAACCGGGCCTGACGCTTGACGATCTGTTCGCGCTCACCACGCGTCCCGAGTTGCTGCTGGTCTTTGCGGACGCTATCGCGTTGATCCCCGGCGCGAAGGGCTTGCGCAAACCCGATCTGCTGGAAACGCTGCGGCCGTTTTACGAAGGTGACGGTGAGGGTGAGGGTGAAGAACGAGGCGCCATTGCACATCCGTTGTCCACGTGGCACAGCCAGACCACCGACCGCGTCTTCCACGTCGTTATCGCGCCGCTCTGCGAGCGTCTGCGCCTGATGTTCTTTGGCAACCTGCAACAGGACTGGTCGGAGTTCGTGCTTGCCGATCTCGGGGTGTTCCAGTACGAGAAGGTTGCATTCGCTCCGTCGTCGCGCGCATTTCAGCAACGCGTGGACGTGGACGTGTACCTTGCGCTGCATGCATGCCGCGAAGCACTCGAATGGCTGCCCACGGGTGACGCTGAAGCCAGGGCGATCGACGAGCTCGTCGCCGAGATCGCCGCGATCGAAACCTCGAATCCCTGGCTCGAAACGCGTCGCGCGAAACTGCTGTTTCGTATCGGGCAGTACTGCGAGCGTCAACAGAACTGGCCCGCTGCACTTGCCGTATATGAGCGTTGCGCGTGGCCCGGCGCGCGCCATCGGCGCTTGCGCGTGCTGGAGCGCAGCGAACGATTCGACGAAGCCTTCGCCCTCGCTTCGCAAGCCGCTGCCGGGCCCGAAAACGAAGAGGAAGCGCAGCGCGTCGCGCGCATGCTGCCGCGTTTGCAGCGCAAGCGCGGCGAGCGGGTGGCGCGTGTGCCTGCCGCACGGCCGGTCGAGCGCAGCACACTGGTGCTGCCGAGGCCTGAGGCGCCGCAACCGGTCGAATACGTCGCACGCGATCATTTGACGTGCGAGTCGGCGCCGGTTCATTACGTCGAAAACGCGCTGATCAACTCGCTGTTCGGCTTGCTGTGCTGGGAGCCGGTGTTCGCGGCGCTGCCCGGCGCGTTTTTCCATCCGTTCCAACGCGGGCCGGCCGATTTGCATGCGCCGGATTTTCACGCACGCCGCGCCGAACAATTCGCCGCGTGTCTCATGCAACTCGACAGCAATGCCTATCGCGAGACGATTCTGCGGCATCTGCAAAACAAGGCAGGTCTGCAATCGCCGTTCGTATTCTGGGGCTTGCTGACACCGGACCTGGTCGCATTGGCGCTCGATTGCCTGCCTGCCGCGCATCTGAAACTGTGGTTCGAGCGGCTGCTGCGCGACATCCGCAGCAACCGCTCGGGCCTGCCGGACCTGATTCGTTTCTGGCCGGCCGAGCGCCGTTATGAATTGATCGAAGTAAAAGGCCCCGGCGACCGCTTGCAGGACAACCAGATCCGCTGGCTCGCATACTGCGCGCAGCACGGCATGCCGGTGCGCGTGCTCGACGTGCGATGGGCCGATGAAGACGTCGCTGCGTCCGACGTCGCGGCGGAGATCGCCACATGACCTACGTGGTCGCCGTCCGAGCGATGTGCGAATTCACCGCGAGGCGCGGCGATCTGGATCTGCGCTTCACGCCCGCGCCTACCTCGCTGGAAGGCATGGCCGGCCACGTGACGGTCGCCGGGCGGCGCGCGAGCGGCTACGAAACCGAGATCACGCTGACCGGCACGCATCGCGGCTTGACCGTGCGTGGCCGCGCCGACGGTTACGAACCAGCGTCGAACCGGCTGGAAGAGGTCAAGACTCATCGTGGCGCGCTGGAACGGATGCCCGCTAATCACCGCACGCTGCATTGGGCGCAGGCGCTGGTGTACGGCCATCTGCTATGCCGCGCCCGCGGGCTCGCCGAATTGACGGTTGCGCTGGTCTACTTCGATATCGGCAGTCAGAAGGAAACGTCGCTGACTGAAACGCACACTGCGCGTGAGCTGGAGATTTTCTTCGTCGAGCAATGCGAGCGCTTTCTCGATTGGGCCGTGCAGGAAGAGGCACATCGCGCCGCGCGCAATGCCGCGCTCAGCGCCTTGCAGTTTCCGCATGGCGAGTTCCGCAGCGGGCAGCGCGAGCTTGCGGCGTCGGTGTATCGCGCGGCGCGTGACGGCAAGCCGTTGATGGCGCAGGCGCCTACCGGCATCGGCAAGACGCTTGCGACGATTTTTCCGCTGCTCAAGGCGTGTGCGTTGGACCAGATCGACCGCGTGTTCTTCCTTACCGCGAAGACGCCGGGCCGCGCGCTTGCCCTCGATGCGATCGAAACGCTCCATCACAGCGCCGCGCCGTCCCCGGCGCGCTTGCCGCTTAGAACGTTGGAACTGGTCGCGCGCGACAAGGCCTGCGAGCATCCCGACAAGGCCTGCAACGGCGAGTCCTGTCCGCTCGCGCGCGGCTTCTACGACCGGCTCGATGCGGCTCGCAGCACGGCGTTGGCAGGGCCCAAGCTCGACCGCGCGTCGGTGCGCGAAGCGGCGCTCGAGCACGACGTCTGCCCGTACTATCTCGCGCAGGAACTGGCGCGCTGGTCCGACGTGGTGGTCGGCGATTACAACTACTACTACGACAGCAGCGCGATGCTGTATGCGCTCACGCAGATCAATCAGTGGCGCGTCGGCGTGCTGGTCGACGAGGCGCACAACCTGCTCGACCGGGCACGGCGCATGTACAGCGCGTCGCTCGATCAGGCGGCGTTCCGGCTCGCCCGCAAAACCGCGCCTGCGACGTTGAAGAAGCCGCTGGAACGGCTTCAGCGCGAGTGGAACGCCGTCAAGCGCGCGCAGACGGACACCTATCAGGTCTACGCCGACGCGCCCGGCAAACTGCTTTCGGCCGCACAGAATCTGATCGGCGCGGTGACGGATCAACTCGCCGAAGCACCGCTTTCAATCGACGAAGCGTCGCTGCGGTTTTTCTTCGACGCCATGCATTTCGTCGCGCTGGCGGAGCAGTTCGGCGAGCATTCGATTTTCGATATCACGCTCACCACCGATCGCTACGCGCCGCGCGACCAAACGAACGCCACGCTATGTGTGCGCAATGTGATCCCGGCACCGTTCCTCGCGGGGCGCTACGCTGCCGCGCGCACCACGGTGATGTTTTCCGGCACGCTCAATCCGCATCATTTCTATCGCGACACGCTCGGTCTGCCCGAGCAGACGAACTGGCTCGACGTCGAAGGGCCGTTCCGCGCCGAGCAGTTGCAGGTGCGTGTGGCGGGCAATGTATCGACGCGCTGGCGTGACCGCGAACGTTCGCTCGTGCCCATCGTCGATCTGATCGCGAAGCAGTACGCCGGGCAGCCGGGCAACTATCTCGGGTTCCTGAGCAGCTTCGAGTATCTGCAGCGGGTGGTGGCGTTGATGCGCGAGCGTCATCCGGAACTGCCGGTATGGGCGCAAGAACCGGGCATGGACGAGGCAGCGCGCGACGCGTTCCTCGCGCGCTTTCGCACCATGAACCAGGGCGTGGGCTTCGCGGTGTTAGGCGGCGCGTTCTCCGAGGGCGTCGATCTGGTCGGTCAGCAACTGATCGGCGCCTTCATCGCCACGCTCGGCCTGCCGCAGATGAACGACGTCAACGAACAGATGCGCCGCACGATGGACGCGAAGTTCGGCAACGGCTACGACTACATGTATCTGTATCCCGGCTTGCAGAAGGTCGTGCAGGCCGCGGGCCGGGTCATTCGCACGGAGCAGGATCAGGGTGTGGTGCATCTGATCGACGACCGCTACCGGCGGCCGGAAGTGCGTCGTTTATTGCCGCGCTGGTGGCAGGTGGAGTAGGGCAACCAGCACGGCCTGTACTTCACTCATGCGGAGAAGTTGAACCAGGATTTGCTGGCGTTCCTGGGCCACCGGCCGGTTTAGGGTCGACGGCCAGTTGATCTTCCACCGGTGCATCGGCCTTCCCGGCGGCCGCCTTCAGCGAGCCGTCGGCAGGCGGCGTTGAAGGCGGTTCTTCCTTCGCTGAGTCCTTCGTTGCAGCCTTGGGGGCGTCATTCGCTGCACCGTTCGATTCGAATTTGGCCGGTACGCTCTCCGGGTCCCACGTCAGCAAATGCCGCTGCGGGTTGGCGATTTCGATGCCGCGCGCGCTGAACTGGTCGACAATGCGCCGGTTGAATTCGCGCTGCACTCCCCAGCGCGCGCTGTCGCGGCATTGGATCTGGCCGGCCAGCGTCACCGCCGAGCCATCCACCCCATCCACGCCCCAGAAGCTGAAGTCGGACAGAATGCCGTCCTTGAATTTCTCATCCTCGCGCAGCGCGGCGCCGATCTCCTTCAGCGTGTCGATCGCCAGATCGACGTCCTCGCCAAACACGATATTCACCTTCACCGCCGCATTGCCGAGTCCGCGATTGGTGTTGTTCACCGTCGAGACCGAACTGAACGGCACGGTGTAGAGCGACCCGTCGCCGCCGCGCAAGCGCACGGTGCGGATCGACAGATATTCGACCGTACCGGACACGCTCGCGAGCGTGACCCAGTCGCCGACCTGCATGGCGTTTTCCATCAACAGGAACATGCCGGTGATGAAATCCTGCACCAGCTTTTGCGACCCGAAGCCGAGCGCCACGCCGAAGATACTCGCGCCCGCCAGCAGCGGCCCGATGTTCACGCCGAGTTCGCTCAGGCCGGTGAGCACCACCACCAGCGCGATCACGCAGAAGAGCACGCTGCGCAGCATCGGCAGCAGTGTACGCAGACGCGCGGCGCGCACCAGGTCACCGCTGGCGGTCCAGCGGTCCAGCCGCTTTTCGATCGCCACGTTGGCACTTTCCCACACCACTAGCGCGATCACGGCAGCGACACCGATCGTGACCAGCGCCGAAGCCAGCCGATGGCCGATCGTGCCGGCCTGGAACAGCTCGCCCACGTCGACGCCCCATACCTGCAGCAGCGCGAGCGCAGTGACGATGCCGATGATCCACGCGACGACTCGCCGCAGCAGCGGGTAATAGCGGTAGGCGTGCTGTTGCACGAGCGACTTCTCCGCGTCGCCCTGTACATGGAATAGCCGAGCCATGGCGCCGAAAATCACGATCGCGATGACCCTCGCGCCCACCAGGATTGCCAGCGTAATGCCGCCGAGATGCAGCAGGGTGTGATAGCCGTTCTGCACGTCGAGCGCCCAGATGAACCATAGTGCCATCACCATGAACACCGCGAACCACGCCCATGCGTCGGCGAGCGCATTGCCGAACATTTCCAGCGATTTGCGCGCGGCGAAGCGCTTGCGGATCAATTCGCCGACCGGCTTCGCGCATTGCAGGATCAGGATCGAAATCATGATGTGGCCGGCGAGCGCGACCACCTTCAACAGCGCGAGATGCGCCGCGTCGTTCAGGCCGAGTGCCTGCGCGATCTCCGCGATCGCCGAACCTGCGCCGACCACGGCGACGATCCGCACGATCCAGTGCTGCACGAAGACGGCCCACGCATCGCCCATGCGCAACAGACGCAGGCGCGGCGCGGTGGGCTGCAGGAAGAAGCCGCTGCCTATCACGATCAGGCGGCACAGCACGTAGATGTCGATCAGCGAATCGAGCGCGCGGTCTTGCGGCGTGCCGTCGCCGGTGACGATCGACATCAGCGCGCTGGCCGCGGCGACGAACACTGCCAGCGGCAACAGGCGCAGCACCACCGTCAGCAGCGAGCGCGGCAGACGCTGCAGGAGCGTCAAGTGATGCACGGCCTTCTGCTTGCCTTTGGCTTCGGTGATTTTGCCGGTGGCGGGCGTGGGCGTCGTTGCGGACGCGCCGGGCAGGTCGGCTTGCGGCGCAGCGTTGTCTTCGCCACGTTCGCGACGCGCGGCGAGGGCCGCATACGCGCGGCGCAACACGCGGCGCGCGAGCCATTCGAGCCCGAGCGCGGGCAGCAGCGCCGCCAGCAGCGACCAGACGACATGACCCAGCACGCTACGCGCTTGCGGGTTGGTCGATTGCAAATGCCACCAGGCACGCACCGACGCTACGTCGAGCAGCGCGGCGACCGAACGGCGTAATGACGTGCCGAGATGCACGGCCCAATGCGCGCCCTGACGCGCCAGTTGCGAGGCGAGGCCATTGGACTGGAATGCGCCTGGAACGACCGCGGCGGCGCTGCTGGCGGCCGGGGGGGCCGAAGCCGCCGCCGCCGCTGAGGCGGGCGGAGCGCTGAGTGCGCCCGCTGCGGCGATCGCCTGGAGCGTGTCGCTGACTTGCGCGCGGCGTGTGGGGTCATTGAGGACGCTGAGGGCCTGGCGGGCCTGTTCGGGCGTCAGGGCGATCGCCGCGCCGGATGCCGCGGATACGGCGGCGGGTTGCGCTACGGCGGCAAAGACCGGCGCGGCGCTCAGGATGAGAAAAACGAGAAACCAGGCGTGAAGTATTTTGCGCATAAGGTGTAAAACAGGGTACCGGGTGCGGACGGTGGTGCCGGGACAGATAGGTCGATTCGGCGGCGAGATCTCCGAACCGACACGGGTTTGGCCTTACAAGTTCCACCCGTGGCGGCTTTCGGTGGTCACCCAAGGGTTCGGCCAGCCGGTTCGAATTGTCATGTCAGGTAGCAAAAAACTTGCCCGACGATGCCTATTCCGTTGCGTCCACCGCGCCCATCGCCGGCACCCCAAGCGTGCCTTCAACTACCTCGGTGAAGGTGCGCTCCTCGCGCAGAATGAAGCGCTTGGTCTGTGCGAACTGGAAATTTTCGCGCGCTTCGGCGTCGCCTCGCAGCCTCGCCCGATAGGCTTCGTATGCGGCGAGGCTATCGAACGCAATCAAGCCCCAGGCGATGTCGTTGGTCCCTTCGTGGGGCAGAAAGTAGCCGATCAGATGACCGCCGCAGCGGGGGATGATGCGGCCCCAGTTGCGAGCGTAGTCGTTGAAGGCATCGCGCTGGAATGGGTCGATCTGATAACGGATAAAGCAGGTAATCGTCATGTGCAGGCTCCCGATCGGGTAGTGGTGGTCTGAGGTACCTGAGTACCAGTATGGTGACCTGTTGACCGCGACGTTTCACTGTTTTCTGAACTGTTGATGAGATAGTCCTGCCTCTCTAGGGCTCGCGTCGCGAGCGGATCGTCACAGCCGCCAGCGCCGCGCCGGCTAGCGCACAAAGCGCCGACACCAGCGCCACCGCCCGCAGCGCCGCACCCAAAGCCTCGGCTTGGGCCTGAGTCACTTCGGCATGCGAAGCGCTTTGCGCGGCGCCGGATGGCGCGGAGGCCGCATCCATACCGGCTTGTGCCAGACGCGCCACCTGACGTGCCTCTTGAGGGATATTCAACGCATCGAGCCGCGCGTCGAGCGCCGCGTCGTGCGACCACACGAACACGATGCCGAGCACCGCAATCGCCAGCAGACTCGCCACCCTGGCGACGGCATTATTGATGCCCGAGGCGACGCCCGTACGCGCGGCGGATACCGACGTCATTACGGTCGTCGTCAACGGTGCGACGGTAATCGTCATGCCGAGTCCGAGCACGACAAGCGCTGGAAAGAAGCCGCGCCAATATTCACCGTGTACCCAGGGCAGCGCGAGCATCGCAAAGCCAAGCGCCGCGATCACCGGCCCGATGCTCAGCAGGGTCCGCGCGCCATAACGGCCCGTCAGGCCGCCGGTGAAACGCGACAACAGGCCGATCGTGACCGGCACCGGCAGCAGCGCGGCGCCTGCCTCGGTCGCGCTATAGCCATACGCGCGGATCAGCGTGAACGGCAGGAAGAACAGTGCGCCGCCCAGCCCAAAGTAGAGCAGCAGCGTAACGAGGTTCGCGCCGACGAAGTCGCGCGAACGGAATACGTCGAGCGGCATCATCGGATTGCGGGCCTTTGCTTCGAGCGCGACGAAGCCGGTCAGCACGAGCAGGCCGCCGAG
Source organism: Paraburkholderia elongata (assembly GCF_013177735.1). Taxonomy (GTDB): domain Bacteria; phylum Pseudomonadota; class Gammaproteobacteria; order Burkholderiales; family Burkholderiaceae; genus Paraburkholderia; species Paraburkholderia elongata. The sequence continues at coordinate 57,331 of NZ_WOEZ01000119.1, forward strand.
GATCAAAGCCAGCACCCAGCGGTCGCCGAAGCCGCGCGCCGACGCGATGGTCAGGCCGTAGGTCAACGCGGCAAGCCCCGCGGCCGCTGTGACGGCGCCCGGCCAGTCGAGCCTGGGCAGCGCGTGCCCCTTGAGCGCAGGGTCTGGGCCGGATGGATCGTCTTCCTGCCGGCTATCCGGCACGGCGATGACCGCCAGCGCGATGGTTGCGCACGCAATCGGTACGTTCAGAAAGAAAATCGCCCGCCACGAAAACGCATCGACAAGCCAGCCGCCCGCCACCGGCCCGACCGCCGAGGTGATCGCGCCGACGCCGGCCCAGGTGCCGATCGCCTGGCCACGCTCCTTGTCGTCGAACACCGCACCGATGATGGCGAGACTGCTCGGCACCAGCAGCGCCGCGCCGATGCCTTGCACGGCGCGCGCCGCAATCAGGGCGCCGACGCCTGGTGCCAGGCCGCAGCCGATCGAGGCCAGCGTGAACAAGCCGATTCCCGCGATAAATACGGTGCGCCGGCCGAGCTGGTCGCCGAGCGAGCCGCCCACCAGCACCAGCGCGCCGAGAAACAGCAGATACGCGTTGACCACCCACTGGATCGCGGCGACGCTCGCGCCCAGTTCGGTCTGGATCGACGGCAGCGCGACGTTGACCACGGAGCCGTCGATGAACGCCATGCTCGAGCCGAGGATGGTCGCGGCGAGCGCGAGCCTTTTGCGCCGGCACGGGCGATCGAAGCTAAGGGGCTGAGCGTGGATGGCGAGCGTGTCGCACGGACTCGCCTGGGCGGGGAGGACGGAGGAGGGGCGGCGCACGAGCGCCGGAGCGTGCTGATCGGCCACTTCCACTCCCGGGTGGATGAACGGCTTTCAGAATAGCAACGCCAACGGGGATCCGATAGGCCGTTACGACGTCCGGCGCGCCGGACCGCAGCACCCGATGCGGCAATATTTGCGGAAGTTCGCCGGCTTAGGCGGCCTGTGAGATCAAACCAGCGACGGCGCCTGCCGCTCCGCTTCTTCGTCCGCATCCGTGCCGCCGTTGGCGCTCGACGCGCGCCCGGCCGCCGGTTCCTGATGCAGCCGGTTCGCATGCATCAGGCGATACAGCGTGGCGCGCGAAATGCCGAGCTCGGCTGCGGCCTCGGACAATTTGTAGCCGTGCCGCTGTAACGCGTGCTCGATGGCGTCCTTTTCGGCCTTGCTGCGGATCTCCGCCAGCGTCACGGCCGGCCCGTTGTCGGCTTCCGGCAAGCCGAGGTCGCTCGCCGTGATAAAGCGCCCCTCGCTCATCACCACGGCACGGCGGACGCAGTTGATCAGCTCGCGCACGTTGCCCGGCCACGAATAGTTCGACATGGCGACAATCGCGTCGCTCGACAGCCCGCGCAATTTGCGCGCGCCATCCTGCCGGTACATGCTGAGCGCATAGTTGGCGAGCAGCTTGATGTCGCCGCCGCGCTCGCGCAACGGCGGCTCGACGAGCCGCAGCACGCACAGGCGGTGATACAGGTCGGCGCGGAAGCGGCCGTCTTCGACGGCTTTGTCCAGATCGACGTGGGTCGCCGAAATCACCCGTACGTCGACGTTGATCGACCCACTGCCGCCCAGCCGTTCGATGGTGCCTTCCTGCAGGAAGCGCAGCAGCACCGCCTGGCACTCGTGCGGCATGTCGCCGATTTCATCCAGAAAGAGGGTGCCCTCGTTAGCGCTTTCGATCCGGCCGATCTTGCGTTGCAACGCGCCCGTAAAGGCGCCGCGCTCGTGGCCGAACAACTCGGCTTGCAGCAGGCTCGGCGGAATTGCCGCGCAATTGATCGCGACGAACGCCCGGCCGGCGCGCGGCGAGCGCTCATGAATCGCACGGGCGGTCAGTTCCTTGCCAGTGCCCGATTCGCCGGCGACGAAGACCGGCGCCTCGGTCACGCCGCATTTGTCGATGCGCCGGTACAACTGCTGCATGGCCTCGCATTGCCCAACCATACCGTGCTGGCCGAGCGAGGGTTCCGGTGCGACTGGCGGGTGCCGCAGGCTCGACAGCCCGTGTGCGTGGCCGAGCGCGAATACCAGCCGCTCGTTCAGCCACGGCCGCGTAACGAAATCGAAGCAATAGTCGAGGATGAAGCGGCTGACCAGTTCGTTTTCCGACTGGCCCGGCGCGATCTGCGCGACCCAATTGGTTTCGACGCGCCGCATGCAGGAGGCTAGCGCGGACAAATGGCGGGATGTGCAGTCACTGGGTAGTTCGACGAGGCCGACCTTGATATTGCCGCGCTCGATCATGCGTTCAGCGATCGCCGTGCTCTTGGCATGCACCGCTTGCCAGCCCGATGCGGCGAGGAAACGGGTGAGATCCTGATCGGGCGAGTTCGACACGTATAGAACGGTGCGTTCGGTGTCGACAGGCGTGTAAGTGGTATTCATGTAACCCCCGGATCGTTGCTGCTCTCAGAACTGCTGTTCGACGAACTGGACAGACCGGTAATGACACATTCACGGCAGCGGCAATGGCGGGGGCATGGAGCGGCGGTGTGAGCCGCGAGGTGCTGCACTTCGGACAGGCAGCAGAACAGCGTTCAACGCTGAAACCGCCTGGCTATTTCATCCCCGAATCACAAAAGCCGTTTCTTACCTCGGTGGTCTGACACGAGCGCTCTACGTGGCGCATTGCTTAACGATAAGCGAAAGCGCTTTCGAGCGCCATACAAACAAATCTGGATTCAGAAACGTTTTTCTCGTCGCGACGTGTCAGCCTGCCGTTCAAAAATAGCCGGTCAACCCCGGCTGGGTGCGGTATGCCACACGGCGTTGCCGGCCGCATTGCGGTAATCGGGTGACGGATACCGCGCCGTCGAATCGCCGTGTCTCACGCTTGCGACATATTGGGCAACTGCTGCGAAAGCTGCTTCGTGGCCCGAAGCATCGGCATATTTGACCGGGCCACGCCGCAAAGTGCGGCCGGACGTGGTCCGATCAGGCGTGCACCCAATCGTGCAAACGCATAGATCCTTCCGCAATGCCTTAGAGGGTGAACCCACCGCGTGTCGAATTCGAATCAAGTGTGACATGAGGCAGGATCCGGCGCGGTACGTTGCAGCGAAAATCACCTTGCAGCAAGGGATTGAAGGTGCATGGCACGGCCATTGCATTAGGAGCTTCAAAAGCGAATGCGTTGCCGCCTGGTTCCTGAGGCACGGGGAAGCAGCAGCCGGAGCCCGGCGGCAAACATGGTCTTCGTAAGCGCGGCCGGGGAAGCCAATGTGTCTTACGGGGGTGCGGCGGGGCCACTGAAAAACGGATGTCAAAAAAAACGGAACGAATGACCGATACGAAGCATCGGTCATTCGTCACCGGACGACGTGAAGCACTGACCTCGCCACTTTTTCCGTCAAATTGGGCGGACTCGAAGTCGACGGCAGAAATGGATGGCAATAACGACAGGCACCGCGTTCGAGCAATTCGCGAGCGCGCGACGCACAGAACAGGGAAGGGGCAGCGCACGGTCGGGACCGGCCGGCGCGACGAAGCGGGGAGGAATGGCCTGAGTCTCCATAGAGGGACACACTACGAGGTGAACCGGGCGCCGTGCCCGCGCACTAACGCGGGCACGGCTCACCTGGATGCGGCCTTGAAATGACTCATCATTTGGGGGTTGTCATGAAAACGATCAGCAAGCCAGTCGCATTGCGGCTGGACCACCACACCACGGCACACGGCGCCGGTCTCACCTATCAACGTCACTTTGCGCGGCAGCGACCCTTGTTCGCCGCGCCGTCGGCTGATCTGCTCACGCTGGTGATCGCCGAGGCGATGAAACGCAAGGCTCAGGCGGAGATTCAACGCGACGTGTTGCGCGAGACGATCTATGAGATCCCGGTTTCGCCCGAACGAGGCCGCGATCGGACTGCGGACATCTACCGATCCGATCCCGACGAATACACCTGAACGTCGACTGTTATTGACGCGGCCTTTCCTACTGGAAGGCTTCAGTCCGGCGGAGACGCGACATGATCGACATATTCCTGATTTCGTCCAGCGCGGAGCGCGCGCCGCATATCGTCGCGCGCCTCGAAGAAAGCGGCGTGGTGTATCGCCTGCGCACCGCTTACGGCACGGTGCGGCAACTGCGCATGCATGCCCGCGCAATCCGGCGTGCCGATCTGCTGATCGTCGACGATGTCGATCTGAGCGCACGCGAACTGGGCGGCATCGAGGAGGCTCTGGCCTGCTCGCCTGCCTTGCATTGCATGCTGGTCACGCCGACACCGTCCAATGCCTTGCTGACCGCGGCGATGCGCGTCGGCGTGCGGCACGTGCTGTCGTGGCCGCTGGATGCGTATGAGATCGCGGCCGCGCTCACGCATATCGCCACGAAGAAAAGTGCGGCCGTGCGCCGTGATGGGCGGGTCGTCTCGCTGGCATCGTGCAAGGGCGGCAGCGGCACGACGCTGATCGCCGTGAATCTCGCCTGGTCGCTGGCCGCGCTGCATACCAGGCGCGTGCTGCTGATCGATCTCAGCCAGCAATTCGCCGACGCGAGCCTACTCATGGCCGACGAGCCGCCCCCCGCGACGCTCGCCGATCTGTGCTCGCAGATTGATCGACTCGACGCCGCTTTGCTGGACTCCTGCGTGATGCACGTCCACGCGAACCTCGACGTGCTGGCGGGGGCCGGCGACCCGCTCAAGGCAGCCGAGATACTGCCCGGGCAACTGGCGCAAATCCTCACGCTGGCGCGCGAACGGTACGACGCAGTGCTGATCGACATCGGCCAAAGCCTCAATCCGCTGACGATCCATGCACTCGATCGCAGCGATGCAATCTGCATGGTGGTGCGGCAAAACCCGCTTTACCTGCACGGCGGCCGGCGGATGCTCGATATTTTCAAGGAACTGGGCTATCCGCCCAGCAAAGTGCGGCTCGTGGTGAATCAATACGACAAGAACGCGTGCATCAACCTGCCGAAGCTCGAACAGACCCTCGGCGCGAAGGTCGCGCACCAGCTTCCGCGTGACGAAAAGCAGGTCAACGAGGCGCTCAACCGCGGCGTGCCGCTCGTCACCTCCGCCCGCGACAGCGCGCTGGCGCACGGCATCTGCCTGCTCGCCGACATGCTGTGGCCGGCGGGCATCGCCGAGCCCCGCAAAGGGATGTTCGGCCGTCTGTTTGCTACGCGGCCGAACGTGCCGCGGCAACTGAAGCCGGGGCACTGAGCCAATCCGATCGCCGAGAGTCGCGCGCCGGAATTGAATTCGGGCGCGCGTGGCATGATATGGACATCCGGCTGGTGTGGCTGCTACGCTGCGACACTGACGGATTGGAATCCTTCATGCAGCGGGCTCGAAAAATAATTCGCATATCGAAATGAGTATGCCATGACAAAGACCACATCCTCGCGGGAATTCGATAGTGAGGGCCGTCTCCCGGATGCCGCGATCGGCGAACCGGCGGGCGCGGCGCCCCGCGCCGACGGTAGCGACGGTGGAGACAACGCGATGCCGGCTGGCGGCATGCGCGAGGCGTCCGTCGAAATCCTCGCACGCGTCGCCGCGGGGCTCATGTTGAGCATCTTTACTTACGCGGCGGTCAAGCAATGGCTCGCGGCGCCCACACGCGTCACCTTGTTGCTGCTCGTGGTGAGCGCGTTCATGACCTTGGGCCTGGCGTTATTTTCGCGGGTGCCCATCAAACGTGACTGGACACCTTTTGCTTTCATCTGCTCGGTGGGCGGGACGTTCTATTTTCTAGCCGTGCGGCTTTCGCCCGGAGCCCAGCTCATTCCAGAACTGGCCGGCGCGTCGTTGCAGCTGCTGGGGATTTTCTGGCAACTGTTCGCGAAGGTGTCGCTGCGAAGGTCCTTCGGTATTTTGCCCGCCAATCGCGGAGTGGTTTCTCGCGGGGCTTACCAGTTCGTGCGCCACCCTATGTACCTGGGGTATTTCCTTACGGACCTCGGTTTTTTGCTGGCGAACTTCGGGATTCAGAACGTGATTGTTTACGGATGCCAGTTTGCGTTGCAGGTTGGGCGCATTGTGCGGGAGGAGCGGCTCCTGTCCGATGACGAGCGGTATCGGGCTTACAGGGGTAAGGTGCGGTTCCGGGTGATTCCGGGCGTGTTTTGAGGGTGTATGGTGTCGAAGTAAGCGGCAATAAACGGCAAGATCGCCAGCCCGCCTGATTACCCTTGAGAGAGCCGCACGAGCGCAGCATCATCCATGCAAAACGATATAAACCCGTTTAACGACATGGCGTCGATCCTGTCCAATCCGATCCTCAACACGGATTCGTACAAGGCGTCGCACTATCTGCAATATCCGCCCGAAGCGTCGGCGATGTTTTCATACATCGAGTCGCGCGGCGGACGCTATGACCGCACGCTGTTCTTCGGCCTTCAGATGCTGATCAAGGAGTATCTGTGCCGCCCCATTGCCGCTGAGATGATCGACCAGGCGAAGGCGTTTTTCACGGCGCATGGCGAACCGTTCAACGAAGCGGGCTGGCGTTACATCGTCGAGCACTATGACGGCTATCTGCCGGTGCGGATTCGCGCGGTGCCGGAGGGCTCGGTCGTGCCCACGCACAACGTACTGGTCACGGTCGAATGCGACGATCCACAGGTGTTCTGGCTGGCCTCGTATCTGGAAACGATGCTGATGCGCGTGTGGTATCCGATTACGGTCGCGACGCAAAGCTGGCATCTGCGCAAAACGATCCGCGCCTATCTGGAGAAGAGTAGCGACGACCTCACGCAACTACCGTTCAAGCTGCACGATTTCGGTGCGCGCGGCGTGTCGAGTGCGGAGTCGGCGGCGATCGGCGGCTCGGCGCATCTTGTCAGTTTCATGGGCTCGGATACGGTGCTCGGCGTAGTTGCCGCAAACCACTACTACAACGAACCGATGGCGGCGTTTTCCGTGCCGGCCGCGGAGCACAGCACGATCACGTCCTGGGGACGCGAGCGTGAAGCCGACGCGTTCCGCAACATGATCGCGAAGTTCGGCAAGCCGGGGGCGATCGTTTCGGTGGTGTCCGATTCCTACGACCTGTTTGCCGCGCTCAAGGTATGGGGCACCGAGTTGAAGCAGGCGGTGCTCGATTCTGGCGGCACGCTGGTGATCCGGCCTGATTCCGGCGATCCGCTGACAATTGTTCTGCAGACCATGCGGGCGCTCGAGGCGTCGTTCGGTTCGACGGTGAACGGCAAGGGGCGGCGCGTACTCAATAAGGTGCGCGTGATTCAGGGCGACGGCGTGAATCCGGATTCGATCGAGGCAATCCTTGCGGGCATGGATGAGGCCGGCTTTGCAGCGGACAACATTGTCTTCGGCATGGGCGGTGCGTTGCTGCAGCAGATCAACCGCGATACGCAGCGCTTCGCCATGAAGTGTTCGGCCATCCGGCTCGGGGATGAATGGCACGACGTTCACAAGGACCCGGTCACGGATGCCGGCAAGCGGTCGATGAAAGGGCGGCTTACGTTGCTGGTGAATCGTCACACAGGCGAGTATCGGACAGTGACGCTGCCGGTGGTGTGGGATGACCGCACCGTTGAAGAGGATTGGCACGAGGCGCTCGTCACTGTTTTTGAATCTGGAAAATTGCTCGTGGATATGGCGTTTGCCGAAGTCAGGGAGCGGGCTCACGCGGGTGAGGGTTAGGCGGGTGTCAGCTCACATTCCAGACCGACACGCCGGAACCATCAACATCAATCCGGCAAGGGCTTCCTTCCCGCAGCAGGCTATCTTCATTCGCGATATCGAACCGCACCCCCGCGATATTCAGGCGGACATACCGCTCACCGCGCCGTAACTCGACCGCTTCGACCACGCCGGCATAAGTGCCATCGGGCGAAATAACCACGGCTTGGGAAGATATGCGCCACATCACCCGTTGCCCGGCGGGAATGGCCAAGCCGCAATCGCCCGTTGCGATCGCCAACCCATTGCCAATCTCGACTTGACCAGACGCCGTCATCAAACCTTCGCCGACGTTGTGCAAGCCGAGTAGCTCGGCAACCCGCATTGAAGCGGGTCGTTCGAATACCCTATCGATGGACCCCGCCTGCAGTACTCGCCCCTGTTCGACAACCAGGACCTCGTCCGCGAGCAGCGCCGCCTCGTCGGGATCGTGCGTGACGATGATCGTCACGGCCGCAATCTCTCGCTGCAACGCGCGCAGCGACTGCTGCAAACGACGCCGCCGCGGCGTATCGAGCGCTGCGAACGGCTCATCGAACAGCAGCAATTCGCTATGACGCGTGAGCGCTCGCGCCAGCGCCACACGTTGCCGCTGACCGAACGACAATTGATGCGGCAAGCGCCCGATCAATTGCGCCAAGCCGAGATGATCGAGCCAGTAACGTGCGCTGGCTGCGTCGGCGTCGACGGGAAACGCGAGTTGCTGCGCGACCGTCATATGCGGAAACAAACCGTAGTCTTGCGGCATATAGCCGATCTGGCGGCGCTCGGGCGGCAGTGGGCTCAAGTCAGTTGCGCCGAGCCGGACGGAACAGGATGCGTTGGATTCGAGCCCTGCAATCAGACGCAATGCCAGGGATTTGCCGGAGCCCGACGGACCGATGATCGCAAGCCGCCGCGTCGCCGGCGTCCACGCTATGTCGAGCTCGAACGCGCCCAATCGGCGCTGCAAATGAAAGGCGAGACGACGATTGGAGGTCTCGCCCCGGCTCGCCGTTAGGTCCGTGCCGGGCTCCAGTGCGTCGTCGCCGTTTTCGGTTTGTTCGAGCGCGGTTTTCTGCCGAAGGCTATAAATCGACAGCGCCGCGCAGACAATCGCAATCGCGAGCGTCGGCAGAAGCAGGGGCATCATCGCCGGCAGGCCCTGGCCACCGAATACGACGTACGTGTACACCGGCAGCGAATACGGGTGATAGGCCACCATCACTGTCGCGCCGAATTCGCCGAAGGCGCGCAACCACGCGAGCGCGAGCCCCGCGCGAATCGCCGGCCACGCGACCGGCAACATCACGCGGAAGAAGCGGCTGCTTGCATGGTGACCGAGCGTCGCGGCCACGTCGTCGAGCACGGGGTCCACGGCGGCGAACGCCGATTTCGCAGCGATGATCAGGAAGGGCGCAGCCACGAAGATTTCCGCGAGCACGATGCCGGCAAACGAATCCGTCAGCGCCCCGCTAGTGAAACGGCCAACCCAGCTATACGGGCCGAGCAGAAACAGCAGCAGCACGCCGCTCGTGAGTGGCGGCAAGGCAAGCGGCAACTGCACAACGAAGCCGAGCAGCGCCATCTTGCGCGAGTTCGAACGCGCCAGAAAATAGCCGAGCGGCACGCCGCCCAGCAGAATCACGAACGAGGCCACGCTGGCGCTTGCCGCCGATACGCCGACCGCCGACCACACCGCCCGCCAGTCGACGTTCGGCCAGTCGGCCGCGCCGAGTTGCGGCACGCTCGCGATAAACGGGGCGCACAGATAGACGGCAAGCAGCGCCGCCAGCCACAGTAGCGGTCGCGCGGCGGAACGGTTCACCGCCTGTTTCACCACCTTATTGCGCGGCGTCGATCACGGCTTGCACCGAAGGCGGCATCGCTTGCACGTTGCCGGTAACGGTCGGTTTGATCACATCGACGCCGTGTTGCTTGAGCAGCGCGCGCCCTTGCGCGCTCAGCAGGAAGTCGACGAAGCTGCTCGCGCCCGCATGGTTCGGTGCATCGCTGAGAATCGTCAGCGTGTAGCTTGCTTTGGCCTGCAATTCGGGCGCCGGACGGATCGCTGGAATTTTCAGGTCGGACGTTTCAGTCGAATAGAAGAAGCCGGCATCGAGCTGGCCGGATTGTAGGCGGCCCACCAGCGTTTCTTCAGGCAAAACCTGCGCGGGATTTTCCGCGGCGCCCAGCGTCTTCTCGACGAGATCCGGCTGATGGTAGAGCTCCGCGGCCTTCGTCATCATCTCGACAGTGAATGCGCCCTTTGGATCGAGCTTCGGATCGGTACGGCCGACGCGGATGCCGGGTTCCTGCAACACCTGATCCCAGCGCTTGCTCTTGAAGTCCGCGGCAAACTTGCTTTGCGGGTTGTAGCCGATCATCAACGGCGATTCGGCGAAGTTCACATACCACGTGACGTGGTCGCCGTTCGCCTCGCCCATCAGGCTGGTGTTCACCTTCGGGCTCGCACTGATGAACACGTCGCCACGGCGCAGCTTGCCCTTGATCTCGTTAGCGATCTTGTTCGAGCCCGCCGCATAGCCGCGGAAGTGCTGGCCGGTAGCCTTTTCGAAGGCCGGTCCCACGCTACGCTCCATCAAATTGACGAGCGAACCGGCGTACAGCACGTTGACCGTGTCGTCCTGCGCGAAGGCGGGTGCGGCCGTCACCACGCCGGCGACGACCACGAAAGATGCAAGCAGCTTGCGAATCATGCGATTGACCCCGATGCGTTATTAAGAGCGCTATATTACGACGCCATCGCATTGCGTTGTGTGTCGCTGCGCGCTCCATATGGTCAATTGAGCGGGAAAATCCGCACGTAGCTGGTGCCGCCCGTGCTGCCGGCGCGGTCGATCGCGTACAGCAGGTGCCGGGGCGCGTCGACGGCCACGCCGCGAGCGTCCTGAAAGTCGTTTGCAAGCAGGCTGACGGTGCCGTCCGGCGCGATCCGGCAGAGGCCGCTGGTGTTGCATTTCGTGTAGAGGGTGCCGCTCGCGTCGACGGCCATGAGGTCGGGGCTGTTGATCTGCGCGAGCGTCGCGCTCGGGGCCACTGCCTGCGATCCGCCGAGCAGCGCGCTCAGACTCGATTTGACGATGGTGTTGTTCACCTGATCGGAGACGTACACGGTGTCGCCCGACACGGCAACGCCGACCGGCTTGCCGAGACCCGTCAGCAGATCGCGCTCGACGGCGGTATGGGCGGTCGGATCGTAAGTGATGAGGCTCAGACCGCCTTGTGGCGGCGTGCTGCCGCTTTTGATAAACCACGTGGACAGTAAGCGATTCGAGCCGATCGAGATGAGCCCGAGGCGGCGTCGCGCCGGATTGGGGCCGCTCAGCGGCGCAATCGTGTCCACACCCGTGATGCCGAACACCGCGCTCGCGGTGCCGAAGCCGAAGCGTTCGATCATCAGCGTGCCGGCATCGGCGAAGCTCAACTGGCTCAGGCTGTTCGCCTGGCCGGCCACGACCGGCACACCAGCGTAATGCGAGAAGGTGTGGCCGTCGGGTGAAGAGAGCACGCCGTTGGTTTGATCGTCGGTGATAAAGACGGCGCCGTCCGCCGCACGCACTGCGATGCCGTTCGGCGAAGCGCTGACGGCGACACGTTGCGGAACAGCCGTGACGTCGTCACCGCCGCAACCCGCCAGCAAGGCGATCAAACCACAGCTGACGAGGGCGAAGCGGGTGGTGCCTAGTAGAGCGGGCGAGAAGCGGGTTGAGAAGCGGGTTGAAAAGCGCATGTGATCTCCAGAGCGGCCGGATTGAAGGCTGGCCGTGAAACCGGCTGGTCGACGCGAGCCGTGAATTTTTATCGATGTGGATGACGCCGGCAGAGTGGCCGATATGTTTAGCGATATATTGCGTATCGATGCGTTTTTGCGCCGGGGCGGCCATCCCAGCGTAATATACACACGGACATAACGAGTGAACAGGCCGCTCAGGCACCAATGCTGGAGATAACCGCGTATGGATAGTGTGAATGTGATTGCCGCGCCTGCCGTCGAAGGCGCGCTCGTCCTGAGCGGACGGTTCCAGCGCCCGCTGTCTTTCGACCTCGAGCGGCTCAAGGCGTACGAAAGCGTGCTGGCTACGCCGTTCGATCTGCGCTGCTACACGACGAACCGTTTCATCCGCAGCGTCGAGCCTTACCGCGGGGTGCGTTTGACGACCTTGATTTCTGAAGCGGGCCTGCCGAACGACGTGCCGGGAGAGTTCAAGCGCACGGTGTTCGTGGCGGTGGGACACGATGGTTACGTCGTGACGTTTTCATGGCATGAACTGTTCAACACGCCGGTCGACGAGAATGTGCTGGTCGCGTACGAATGCGGTGGCCGCGCGCTCGACGCCGAAGACGGCGTGCCGATTCTGTTTTCCGGTTCGGATATTTTGCCCGCGCCACGCCACGTCAAACGTCTTGCGCGTATCGAGGCGCATGTTTTGAAGCCGTCGGCGTAGGCGATTCGAGCGACAGGCGTAACATGGTCCGCTGTTCATCATCGTGTTGCCCCCATGCCTGACGAACCGCTTTCGCCTGCTGTGAGAGTTGCCGCACCCGGCACCGAACCGCCGCGTGCGTCGCTCGATGCGCAGGTTGCCGAGCGCACGGCAAAGTGGCTGGCCGCTGCCACGGACGCCGTGTCGCCCGATACTCAACTGTTCGCGAGGCTGATTGCTGCGCGCGAGGTGCGCGACGAACTTGCGCTGCTTGGGTTGCCGCAGCCAGCGTGGCGCGCGCTACTGGAGCGGCATTTTGTGCACGCGGCCGCGCTTGCGCCCATGCCTGCGTCTTTGTCTGCATTGCCACCCGTCGACACCAGCGAACACGCGGCATTCGTCGACACGCTACGCGCGCTGCTGCTCACGTATTCCAGCACCGCCATCGACGCGGGCGACGCTCGCTGTCTCGCCTCGATCATCGCTCACGCGTGCCTGCGGCCAGATCACCTGTGGCGCGACCTCGGCCTTGCGGGCCGTGAAGAAGTCACATGGATGCTGACGCGTTATTTCCCGACGCTCGTCGTGCTGAATGTCGACAACCTGCGCTGGAAGAAATTCCTCGCCCAGCAACGCGCGCTTTCCTTAGGGCTTCAGCCTGGCCCGGCTCCCGGTTGTCCGGGCTGCGAAGACTACGGGCATTGCTTCCCCGGTCACCACTGAAGCCATTCAGCCAGGGTGGCAGGGCGAGGCGGTTCGTGTATGCTTTCGCGCATGGCTGATACCGCGAAAACCAAACCAAGACCCGCGACAAAATCCGCGACGAGGTCTGTGAAGCCGCGCCCCGAAGTGCGCTTCAGAATGCGCATCCGCAGCGGCGACGCCGTCGCGCTCGGTCCGGGCAAAGTTGAACTGCTCGAAGCCGTGCGCGAATACGGCTCGATCTCGGCTGCGGCGCGCAGCCTCGGCATGTCGTACCGGCGCGCATGGCTGCTGATCGATGAACTGAACCGCTCGCTCAAGGCGCCCGCCACGCACTCGGAGCAAGGCGGTCAAAGCGGCGGCGGCTGTACGCTGACGCCGGTGGGCGAAAACATCATTCGTCTGTACCGCGATGTCGAAGTCGAGGCGCAACGAAGCTGCGCGAAGCAGATCGCCGAGTTGACGAGGCTGATTCGCTCCTGAGCGGCTGAGGGCTGAGGGCTGGGGACTGAGGGCTGACGCCCCCTCGGCTTAGCGTTCAGGCCTCACCGTTCGGCGCTGACAGCCTACAGATCAGCCGTGGCGCAGGCAAAACGCCGAGGGCGGCGGATTGCCCAACTGGGCAAGATGCTCGCGGCGCAGGCGGTCCACCAATTCGACGAAGCTCGCCACGCTCGCCGTGCGCAACGGGTAGTAGTCGATCTGATGGCGTTCGCAGACCCTTTTGAGCGTATTCATCGAATCGTGATCGACGCAGTCGACCGGAAACACGACGATATCCGCACCCGGCAACGCAGCGGCAAGCAGACCTTTGCGATCTTCCACGCCGCCGTCGTGCACCACGAAATCACCGCCGGCGGCCTCCACCAGCCGCTTGAGCGCGGCATTCGAGCCGGGACGGCCGCCCATATACACAATCCGTTTGCCGCGCACGCTGTCGAGGCTGGCCTGCCGCGTCCCCGGGCCATTCGCGTCCGCTGCATCCACCGCCGCGCGTTCCAGCGCATCGCATTCGCTTTGCACCAGTTTGAGAAGCTCCAACGCCTGATCCCGGCTCTTGCGTAACGCGAGCGCCGCACCTTGTTCCTGCAGCGCACGTTGTTCAGCGGCCTCACGGCGGCTCGTGTGAAGCGCCACCCGCTGGTCGGTGTCGGCCAGTTTGTCGCGCAGCCTCGATATCTCGGTTTCGAGATCGGAGGGATCCGTCGGCGTCTGGCGCGTGGCCAAGGCAGTGAACTGCGCAATCTGCTCGTTGAGCGCGGATATCGACGCATCGCGCTGCATGCTGATCTCCTGCAAGCGGCTTTGCTGCCGCTCGACTTTTTCCTGCAACTCGGCGTTTTCCGCTTCGAGCGCAACCAGTCTGCGGATGTCCGCGCGATTCGCCGCGCCGACCAGATGCGACAGCATGTGCAATTCGCCGAACGCTTTCTGGCGCACGTACAAGGTCGCGTACGGATGCGTCATCAAAGCCCAGTAAGCAGGCGGGATATCGCCGCTTTTCAGCGTATCGTCCCAGAGCTTCAGCAGATCGACATCGTCGGCGGCTTTGTCGAAGCGGCGGACTGCCGCCGCATAGCGCTCGTCGAGCAACTTGTGCAGGGCTTTGGCGCCCGCGCCGCCGTCGATCGCGAGTTCGACGGCCGAGTGATGAATCTCCAGGTCGCTCGCGTCCCGGGGATCGAGGCCGGTGAATTTAGACACCAGCTTGCGCAGTTCGTGCGTGCTGAGACAGGTGCCGATGATCGAGCAATGCAGTTGGCCGTCGAGCTCGGCGAGGCGCGCGCGCCGTTTGGCGTTCGAAGGCGATACCTTGGCGGGCGTGCAGCACGGGTCGGCAGCGCGCAAACCGGTGCCGGCCAGCTCGTCGCTGGACAGTTTGAGACGCGGGGGCTGGGCGAGACGAAACGGCGGCGTGTGCATGAGGACCTCGAATCCGGTTCTGGCGTCAGGCTGACTGAACGTGCGCGCTGGACGCGTGCGCCATGCAGGCGCTGCTGGCGATATATTCGAACGGATATAGCGATGGACAAACGAAAACGTTCATATGCGGCAATGACGAATCAGTCGTTTGGGTGAACGAGAGTGGCTGCGCGTGCATGCTGCTCAAGAACGTGCCCAACGCACAGACCGATAAACGCAGTGTCGAGCCGTTCGAGTTCGGCCACCACCTTGCGTAATGCGGCGAGGTCGTTGCTGAACGCGTCCGAGAAAATCGCGTCGCGAAGTTGCTCGGCCGAGCGCGCCTCTTCGATCAAGCTTTCAGATCGCGCAGACGGACGAAAGCCGCCGCCTTGGCCTGTTCGGCGAGAATCGACAGCAACTGATTCAATGAGTGCGAACCCGAGGTGCCCACCGAAGCGAAGTTCAATTGATCGTCCGTCAGCATCAGCACGAAGCGCTGCACGCTGCCGTAAAGGCGTCGGTAAGCATCGACGACATCCCGGATCAGCTCGGCGCGGCCACGTTCGGACGCCGACTTCACCGCGACGATGGTTGACGAAAGTCCTTCTGGGCGGCGTTTCGCCGGGTTGGACAATGGGGATCGCAATGTGGGTCGCGATGTGGGTCGACTAGGCACCGCTGCTAGCTCCTGCTTGCTTGTTTCGCTTCGTCGTGCGCGGGTGACGGGCGAGCCGCTGCACTCCACGAAGCATACCGTGATATTCGACAGGATATAACGAAAGGCGGCGCGAGTGTAGCAGAGGCGGCTTTACCTGCCTCGCGCGAACTCGAGAAACGCCCGCACGGCTGGCGCCCGTTCGAACTTTCGAAAGGCAATGGCGATTTCCGAAGCGATGGGTTTGCCGGCGATGCTGCGGTAGACAACGCCCGGCAACGCGATGCAATCGGCCAGGGTATGCGGCACGACCGCCACATCGCCGCCTAGCGATACGCAGGCCAGCACCGCCGCGAGCGTGCCCGGACGTGACCCGAGCCGCGGCGAAAAACGCCCGCGCCTTGCGACTTCAAAGGTGCCGGCTTCCTGTTCCGGCAGCACGAAACACTGGTCGCGCAGTTGGGAAGGCTTGATGTCTGGCAAGCCAGCCAGCGCAGAACTTTCCGGCAGCGCGAGGACGAACGTATCGCGATGCACGGTGCTTGCCTGAATACCGTCGACGAGCGGCACCGGCGGGCGCACGTAGGCTGCGTCGAGCAGGCCGTCGCGCAGCATCTCGGCCGCGCCGTCCATCGGCACCTCGCGAATCGAAACATCGACGCCCGGATACCTGGCGCGAAAGCCGCCGACTGCCCGTTGCAGTACCCCCGCATAGGCAGCCGAAGCGACGTAGCCGACTTCGATCCTGCCCAACTCGCCGCGCTCGGCGAGAATCGCGCGCTCTTCGCCGCGTGCGAGGTGGTCGAGTGCGTTGAGCGCTTCGGCGAGGTAGGCGCTGCCTGCCGCGCTCAATGCCACCGACCGCTTGGTGCGATGAAAGAGCCGCACGCCGAGCAGCCGTTCCGCTTCCTGGATCAGCTTGGTCAGCGAAGGGGCCGCGATGTCTAGTTCATCCGCGGCGCGGGAGAAATGCAGATGCTTCGCGACGCAAACGAATGCGTGGATATGGCGGAGTTCGAGCTTTCGCATGGTTTTCAGTATTTCCGCCAGAGCTAATTATTCTGTGATTCTATGCCAATGACAGGCAATAGACGCTTCGCTACCATCGGATGACTTCGATTCGACTCCACCCGCCCGTATGTCATCCCCGTCCGCCCGTCCTACACTGCCCGCGCAGTCGTCAGACTCGAAAAGCTCAAAACCCGTCAACCCTGCGTTCGTGCTGGCCACCGCATCGGCGACCTGCGCGCTGATCGTTCTGGATACCAATGTCGTGGCCGTCTCCTTGCCCTCGATTGCACGCTCGTTTCACGCGAGTTTCGCCGATGTCGAATGGGTGGTCAGCGCGTATATGGTCGCTTTCGCGTCGTGTCTGCTGCCCGCGGGCGGTCTCGCCGACCGCGTCGGCCGCAAGCGGATGCTGCTGCTCGGGCTCGCGGTGTTCTTTCTGGCGTCACTGGGTTGTGGCGCGGCGCCATCGGCGGCTATGCTTGACGTGGCGCGCGCGGTCAAGGGCGTCGGCGCCGCGATGCTGCTCACCGCGGCGCTCGCCGTGATCGCCAACACCTTCCACGAAGGTCCCGCGCGCGTGCGCGCATGGGCCGTGTGGGGCACCTGCATGGGCCTCGCGACGACGGTCGCGCCGCTTGTCGGCGGTGTGATCACCCAATGGCTCGGCTGGCGCTGGATTTTCCTGCTCAATCTGCCTGTGTGCGCAGTGCTCGCGTGGTGCGCGTCACGCTCGATTCGCGAGTCGCGCAATCCCGAACCCGGTCCGCTCGATGCCGCCGGCAGCATCCTGTTCGGCCTTGCGCTCGCGCTCGGCATCTGGGCCTTGATCGAGGTGCCGACCGACGGACTCGCGAGCTGGGTCACGGGCGCGAGGCTCGCGGCATGCACGCTGCTGTTTGGCGCATTCATTCAGGTGCAACGCTCGCGGGCGCATGCGATGGTCGACCTTGCACTGTTCCGCCAGCCGCGCTTTGTCGCAGCCGTACTCGCGATGTTCGGCTACGCTGCCTGCGCGCAGGTGATGATGACGTTTTTGCCGCTCTACCTGCAGAACGCGTTCGGTCTGTCGGCGGTGATGGCGGGTGTCGGCATGCTGCCGTTCGCGCTGGCGATGGTGCTCGGGCCGTACATCGGCGCAGTGCTCGCGCGGCGCTTGCCGGGCATGGCGTTGCTGTCGACCGGGCTATTGCTGATCGCGGCCGGCAATCTGCTGACGGCGCTCGTCGCCGGCGACGCAAGCTATGCGCTGGTGGCGCTCGGCATGGTCGTGACCGGCCTGGGCGCAGGGATGATGAATGGCGATACGCAGAAGGCCATCATGGCGTGCGTACCGCTTGATCGAACCGGCATGGCGTCCGGTATCAGCACGACGACGCGCTTCACGGCGATCGTCACGTCGGTGGGTGTTCTGGGCGCGGTACTCGCGGCCCGCACCCACGCTGCGTTCGTGGCCGGCACGCAAATGACGCCTGATATTAGCGCAGCGCTCGACACGGGTTTCATGTCGCGCGTGCTGGCTGGCGATATGGCGCAGGCCACCGCGCATCTGCCGCCTGCGTTGCGGGTCGTCTTGGTGTCGGCCGCGCACGCGAGCTTTGCCAGCGGTTTTGCTGCGGCGCTTTATCTGGCCGGCGCGATTGCGGTGTCGATTGCGGCGGGAATCTGGCTGCTGGGTCGCAAGGGTGAGGCTGTACCGGTGCGTGGGGTTGCGTCGAACGGGTAGGAGTTTACCGGTCCGGCCGCTGCTTTGCCGTCCGGCCAGGCCTCATCGCCCCGGCCACCCCGTTTTACGATATTGTGTGCTGCGCGCGCTCAAACTTGGGCGCGCGCTCCTTTCCGGGCCGTGTCCGCAACCGGGCAACGTACAAGCGTAAGTTCCACAATTCGGGAACGCACAAGCACAAGAAAATGAGCCATCCCAACACCGAACTGATCGAGCGTTTTTACACCGCGTTCCAGCAGCGCGATGCCGAAACAATGGCCGCCTGCTATGCCGACGATGTGGTCTTCAGCGATCCGGCCTTTGGCGAGCTGCGCGGCGAAGAGGCGCGCGACATGTGGCGTATGCTGGTGGCGCGCGCGCAGGACTTCTCGCTGACGTACGACAGTGTCGAAGCGGATGAGCTCAACGGCCGCGCCCACTGGGTGGCCCGTTACACATTCGGTCAGACGGGCCGCACGGTGGTCAACCGCATCGCCGCGCGCTTCGTGTTTCGCGAGGGCCGCATCGTCGAACATCGCGATACGTTCGACCTTTGGCGTTGGGCCCGTCAGGCTTTGGGCATCAAAGGCGCGCTGCTCGGCTGGACGCCTTTCGTGCAGCGCGCAATCCGGGCGCAGGCGAGAAAAGGCCTCGACCTCTATCGACGCAGGCAGCGCCGCACGTAGCAGGCCAACCCGAGGTCAACCCTGCGCACTCCCCCAGCCTTGCTATGAGCCGACCAGTTGGTGCAGTATTTCGTGACGTGGACAAACGGGGGAGTTCTATGCCGGTAGTGGATGCATCGTGGCAAGAGTGGCTGAGCAGCAATGTAGCGCGCGGTTGCAGCATCGACTCGATGATCGATGCGATGGTGCAAGCCGGTTTCGCCACGGAAGCCGCGCGCGCGGAAGTGCACAAAGCGTTCGGCATGAACCCGGCGGACGTAGGGAACTCGCCAGCGGCAGCGACTGAGGCAGCGCTGGTAAAAGCCGGCCCGCAAACATACCAGTACGACGCGTCGCCCGTTGCACGCGGCAATGTGATCCGTGCGCACGATCGCGACGTCCGCGTATTGATGCGCTCCGAGCGGCCGCAAGTGATTGTGTTCGCGGATGTGCTGTCGCCTGACGAGTGCAACGAGATGATCGAACGCTCGCGTCATCGGCTGAAGCGCTCGACCACGGTCAATCCCGACACCGGCAAGGAAGACGTGATCCGCAACCGCACCAGCGAAGGCATCTGGTACCAGCGCGGGGAAGACGCGTTCATCGAAAAGATGGACCGGCGCATATCGAGTCTGATGAACTGGCCGGTCGAAAACGGCGAAGGGCTGCAGATTCTGCATTACGGCACGAGCGGCGAATATCGTCCTCACTTCGACTATTTCCCGCCCGATCAGGCCGGCAGCGCGGTGCATACCGCTCAGGGCGGCCAGCGGGTGGCGACCCTGGTGATCTATCTGAACGACGTGCCCGACGGCGGCGAAACAATATTCCCGGAAGCGGGCATCTCAGTCGCGGCAGTAAAGGGTGGCGCGGTCTATTTCCGCTATATGAACGGCCAGCATCAACTCGATCCGCTGACCCTGCACGGCGGCGCGCCGGTGCTTGGCGGCGACAAATGGATCATGACGAAGTGGATGCGCGAGCGGGCCTACGGCTAAGGCGCGCGCAGGAAATTTCATAATTCGCGATGCGTCGAATCCGACGCTGAATGCGTTTTATCCAAGGCTCGTTTCCGAATCCTCGCGTGAAATGCGACGGGACGGCCACCTATCATCCTTTGCTTTAGTCAGCATCGCCCGATTGGCTACGCGCCCGGTCTGCGTGTGCTGAGCGAGCGAACTCTGGATGTGGGATGAGACGTATGCCAGTCGTAAACGATGCCGTGAAAACCTGGTTGGACAGTCATGTCGAGCGCGGCTTTAGCCCTGCGGCGTTGGTGGATGCCATGGTGGGCGCCGGCTTCGCATCGGAACTCGCACGAACCACGGTGAACGCTTCGTTCGATGCTGCCGGAATGGCTCGCACGGCCGTTGCTGCCGCGCCATGCGGTACCGAGGCGGCCGCGGGCGAATACCGCTACGATCCGGCGCCGGTCGCGGCGGGCAATGTGGTTCGTGCCTACGATCGCGACGTCAAGGTGCTGATGCGCTGCGAACGGCCGCAGATCGTCGCGTACGCCGACGTGATGTCGGACGAAGAGTGCGATGAGATGATCGAACGGTCGCGTCCGCTGCTCAAGCGCTCCACTACCGTCAATCCTGAGAACGGGTCGAACGACGTGATCCCCAATCGCACTAGTGAAGGCGCCTGGTATCACCGAGGTGCGGACCCGTTCCTCGAACGGCTCGAAAAGCGCTTTGCCAGTTTGATGAACTGGCCGGTCGATAATGGTGAAGGGTTGCAGGTGCTGAGGTACGGGGTCGGCGCCGAGTATCGGGCGCATTTCGATTATTTTCCGCCGGCGCAGACGGGCAGTGCCGTGCATATGGCGCGTGGCGGGCAGCGGGTTGCGACGCTGGTTTTGTATCTCAACGACGTGGCGGCTGGAGGGGAGACTTTTTTTCCCGATGCTGGCGTGTCGGTTGCCCCGAAGCGAGGGGGCGCTGTCTATTTCCGCTATATGAATGGGGCGCGGCAACTCGATCCATTGAGCTTGCATGGGGGCGCGCCTGTTCTGGAAGGCGAGAAGTGGATCATGACCAAGTGGGTCAGGGAAGGGGTTTTTGCTTAGAGCGCTTCGCTCAAGCCATCTTGTAGACGTCCGGATTGTGCAGTTCCATATAGCGCTCCGGCGTCGTCAGTTCCTTGAAACCGTGCGGCTTGTAGACGTGGTGAGCGTCTGTCGTCACCAGCACGATTCTGCGCAAACCGGTCAGCGATGGGCTGGCGAATACGTGCTTCATCAACGCTGACGCGTATCCCTTGTCGCGGTACGCGGGCAGCACGAAGACATCGCACAGGTACGCGAATGTTGCCTGGTCCGTTACCAGGCGAGCAAACGCGATCTGCTTGCCTTCGATATACGCACCGAAACATAGCGACCCCTCTATCGCCCGGTCGAACGTCTCGCGTGGCAGGCCCTTCGCCCATGCCGTCTCCTGCGAGAGGAACGCGTAGATCATCTCGATGTCGAGGTCGGCCTTGTTGCTCGAAATCGTCAGCTCGTTCGCTTGCACCGCGTCTCTCCACCTGTTCTGGTTAAGTAATGAAAGGATACGGCGCCGGTTGGGCACCGCTGCTTCAACTCCCGCTTCAAACTCTTCCATCCGGCCCGCTTTGCGCTCAGCTCTTCGCCGGGTCCTCGACGCCGCGCGAACCGCCACCGATGCTCTGTCCGGCGTTGTGCGCGAGACCCAAGTAGCCGATCAAGGACATCAGTGTCAGCACACCGGCAAACAGAAACGCCAGGCGGAAATCATCCAGCGTGAAAACACGGCCGGTCGTCTCGCCGTTGAAGAACGCTGCCGCGCGCAGCGAGACGGCGCCGAACGCAATGCCCAGACCGATCGTCATCTGGGCGGCAGCGCTCCAAAGCGTGCTCGCTGCGCTCATCTGCGGTTGTGAGACGTCGGCGTAGGCGAGGGTGGCAAGCGTCGAGAATTGCATCGAGCGCGCTACGCCGTAAATGAACACGACGAACAACACCAGCACGAGCGGCACGTTCGGCGTCAACAACCCGCAGGCAATGATGAAAACACCGGCCACCGTCACGTCGACAATCGACACCATCCGGAAACCGTAGCGTTGCAGGATGCGCGTGGTCAGTGCCTTCATGCCGAGGTTGCCGAGCGCGCTCGCGAGCAATAACAAGCCCGACTTGAACGCCGACAACCCGAAACCGACCTGGAACAGCAGCGGCATCAGATACGGCACCGCGCCGATACCGATGCGGGTGAACGAGCCGGTCACCACCGTCACGGAAAAAGTCGGGATTTTCAGCGTGGATACGTCGATCAGCGGATGCGGGTGACGCTTCGCATGCTGGAACGCCACCACACCCATCAGCAATCCGCCCGCGATGAGCGCGCCCGCCACCCAAGGATTCTCGCCGGGCTGGCTCGCCAGTTCAGCGCCATACAGAATCGCCGTCAGCGTCGTGGCGCTCAGCATGAGGCCGACGACGTCGAGCGGCTTGCGTTCGGTGCCGCGCAGGTTCGGCACCAGCGCGAGCGCAACGGCCATGGCTGCCAGACCGAACGGCACGTTCAGCAGAAAGATCCAGCGCCACGACGCATAGGTGGTGATGAAGCCGCCCACCGGCGGTCCGACCACCGGCGCGGCAATCGCCGGCCATGTGATGGTCGAGATCGCCTGCATCATGCGGCTCTTCTCCGTGTTGCGGACCACGATCAAACGGCCCACCGGCACCATCATCGCGCCGCCCATGCCTTGCAGCAGCCGCGCGGCCGTAAATTCAGTCACGTTCTGCGACAAGCCGCACAACACCGAAGCCACCGTGAACACACCGATCGCGCTGAAGAACACCGTGCGCGAGCCGCAACGGTCGGCGACCCAGCCGCTCGCCGGGATGAAAATCGCCAGCGCCAGCATATAAGCCGTCATACCGAGGCTCAGGCTGTTTGGGCCGACGCCGAAGGAGTGTGCCATCTGCGGCAGCGCGGTCGCGATCACCGTGGTGTCGAGGTACTCCATGAAGAAGGTGGCCGCCACGATATACGGCAGCCAGCCGACGTGTGACGCGCGTGTGCCGCCGGTCATCGCGCTTTCCTTTTCGCACTGCGCGTGGATTCGCCGATGCCGCCATCGTGCCGGCGCGTACCGCGAGATGGTTTTGATTTCATGTTCTTGCGACTACCTTTCGAAAACGTGTTTCCGCGGCGCCCCTGAACCGTCACCCCTTGCCGCCAACCCTGCATCGTAACGCAACAATTCGCGACCCACAGCGGCGAACGGCAACAGACGGCGGCACATAGCGGCACATAGGGGCACACTGCGGCGCGCGACGGCAGCAGCGCGAGAAGCGCGCCGGAAACACTGCTTTTCTTGCCGCTCAATCCTTCGCCGCGTATTCCCGATCGAGCTTGTCGTACAGCGGCTTGTTCACCAGGCGCTGGCGTTCGCTGAACGGCGCGACGAGCGTAGCGTCTTCATCGAGGCGGCCGTTGCTCTTCAGCGTGCCGAGCGCGCGCTGCATGCCGAGCACTGCGCCTTGCAGCGCCGCGTTCGCGTACAGGACGATGCCGTAGCCGAGTTTGGCGAGCGCTTCACGCGATTGCACAGGTGTCTTGCCGCCGATTACGATGTTGATCAGTTGCGGCTTGTCGAACAGTCCCGGCAGACGTTCGATGTCGGCGAGCGATTCGGTCGCTTCGATAAACAGAATGTCCGCGCCGGCCTCGATGAAGCGATGGCCGCGCTCGATCGCGTCTTCGATACCGTGGACCGCGGCCGAATCGGTGCGCGCCATGATCTGCAGGTTGCCGTCTTCGCGGGCATCGACGGCCGCGCGGATCTTGCCGACCATTTCACTCGTGCTGACGACTTCCTTGCCGGCGAAGTGGCCGCATTTCTTCGGCATGATCTGGTCTTCGAACTGGATCACGTCGGCGCCGCTGCGCTCGAGTACGCGCACGGTCTGGCGCACGTTCAGTGCGTTGCCGAAGCCGGTGTCGGCGTCGACGATCAGCGGCAGCGCAACTGCGTCGCGAATCCGTGCGCAATGCTCGGCGACTTCGGCTAGGCCGATGAACCCGAGGTCGGGCAAGCCGAGCGACATATTGGTGACGCCCGCGCCCGTGATGTAGATCGCTTCGAAGCCGGCGTCTTCAATCACGCGCGCGCTCATGGCGTTGAAGGCGCCCGGCACGAGCAGGCCTTGGCGCTGGTTGACTTTGGCGCGGAAGGCGGCGCGGCGGGTAACGGAAGTGGTCATGGCTGTGTGTCTCCAGATAGGAAAGTGAGTGATAGAACGCTGAGCTGAATTCGCAGGAAGCATGCCATTCGCCGGCTCTTAGGATTTGTGCCAAACAATCAGCAGGTTAGGCGGAAAGAGGGCGGCGTCGCGGTTCATGGCAGAATGCCGGGGTGTTCCATGAAACGTTTCATGGAACGTTTCAGCTATGAGCGGAGCGTCGCAGTGTCCACTTTCACGTCGTCCCTTACCGATCCCCATTCTGGCCGCCCAGGCGTTGCCTTGGTTAGTATCAGCCGGTTGCAATCGCTTTGCGAGACGGTCGCGCCGCGTTACACCGGGCGCGCCAGGTTTTTTTCGGTCCGGGAGGGTTACGGCGCCGCCGTCACGGCCCTGCAAGCTTATGTTGACGCGGGTTCGGTCGATGTCGTGCTGGCAGCCGGATCGAACGGCGCTTACTTGCGCGACAACCTGAGCGTGCCGGTGGTGATGGTCAAGGTGAACGGCTTCGACGTGCTGAGCGCGATCACCCGCGCCACAACGACCTGGCCCGGCGCACAGATCGGCCTTGTCCTGCACGAAACCATCTCACACGAACTCGCGGACCTGAGCGCGTGGCTGAACGTCGGTCTGAAGCAGCGCGCCTACCGCTCGATCGACGAAGTGCGGCTCGCGGTCGCCAATCTGGCGGCCGAAGGCTGCAGCGTGATCATTGGCCCCGGCATGGCCTGCGATTTCGCGCAGCATGCCGGTCTGGAGAGCGTTTTTCTGTACTCGCTCGGCGCGGTCGAAGAAGCGTTCGAGCGCTCGGTCGAACTCGCGCGCGTGAGCCGCCAGAAGGAATCGAAGCGGGTGCGCCTGAACACGATCGTCGCTCATCTGCGCGACGGCGTGGCCGCCTTTGACGACGCCGGTCAGCTCGAAGCAGTCAATCCGGCGATGCTCGATCTGCTCGGACTCGACCGCGAACAGGACGTCCCCGCGCAATTGACGCGCGCCGTCGGCCCGTTACTGCGCGAGACGCTTGAGCATGACATGCCGGTCGAGGAGCGTATCGAACAGATCGGCGGCCGCGCGCTGATCGTCAACTGTGTGCCGATCCTCGAGCAGGGCTTGCGTTCGGGCTCGGTGGTCACGGTGCAGGATGCGCTGGTCGCGCAGCGGATCGACCGCTCGCTGCGCACCAGCCAGCGGCCGAAGCATCTGGTCGCGCGACACCATCTGGACGATCTGGTCGGCAGTTCGGTGGCGCTCGAGCGGGTGCGGCGGCTCGCGCGCGCAGGTGCGGCTCACGATGCCACCGTGCTGTTGAGCGGCGAAAGCGGCACCGGCAAGGAACTGGTCGCGCAGGGCATCCACAATGCCAGCCGGCGGCGTGGCAATCCGTTTGTCGCCTTCAATTGCGCGGCGCTCCCTGAAGGGCTGATCGAAAGCGAACTGTTCGGTCACGAGGAAGGGGCGTTCACCGGTGCGCGCCGCGGCGGCAAGCCGGGCCTCTTCGAAATCGCCCACACCGGCACGATCTTTCTAGACGAAATCGGTGAGATGCCGGCGGCGCTGCAAAGCCGCCTGCTGCGCGTGTTGCAGGAGCGTGAAGTCATGAAGCTCGGCGCCGGGCGCGCGACCCCCGTCGACGTGCGGGTGATTGCCGCCACGCATCGCGATCTGCACGCGCTGGTCGAGCAGGGTGTGTTTCGCGCGGATCTGTATTTTCGGCTGAATCTGCTTCAGATAGAATTGCCGCCGCTGCGCGAAAGACGCGGTGATGTCGCGCAACTGGCGCGGCATTTGTTGAACCGCAGTGCGCTCCAATATGGGCTGTCGGGTGCCGCGCTCGAGCGGGTGCTGGCGTTCCTCACACCCTTGTTCGAGCACTATGCGTGGCCCGGCAATGTGCGGGAACTGGAAAATCTGCTTGCGCGCGCCGCGATTTATCTGAGCGATTCGGCCGGCGAGGGCTGGCAGGATCTGCAGGCGGTGTTTCCGGAGTTCGGGCGGATGCGGCAGACAGCCGCGGGCGTGCATGGCGTTACGGCTGACGCCCACGCCGCCAGCGACCCCTCGGCCCGCCGCTCACCCACCCGCGAGGATGTCATACGCGCTCTCGAACAGGCTGGCGGTAATCGCGCTGCAGCAAGCCGGGCGTTGGGGATCGGCCGCACAACCCTTTGGCGGCTCATGAAGGACTGACCCGAGGATTGGTGCGGTGCAATAGTCGCCGGTAGCGAGTCAAATAGTAATAAACTATCGAAATAATTTAAACACACCACTTTACCTATTAAGCGCCGTCTGACATACTGACTCCACTTTCCAACCACTCCGAAAGAGGACTCAGCAAATGCCGATCATCAACAGTCAAGTCAAACCGTTCAAGGCACAGGCCTATCACAATGGCGACTTCCAGACCGTCACTGAAGAAAGCCTGAAGGGCAAGTGGTCGGTTTTCGTTTTCTACCCGGCTGACTTCACGTTTGTGTGCCCGACCGAACTGGGCGACCTGGCCGATCGTTACGCCGAATTCAAGAAGCTCGGCGTCGAAATCTACAGCGTGTCGACCGATACGCACTTCACGCACAAGGCATGGCACGACACGTCGGACACGATCCAGAAGATCAAGTACCCGATGATCGCTGACCCGACGCTGGCAATCTCGCGCAACTTCGACGTGCTGATCGAAGAAGAAGGTCTGGCACTGCGCGGCACGTTCGTGATCAACCCGGAAGGCGAGATCAAGTTGGCCGAAATTCACGACAACGGCATTGGCCGTGACGCCGGCGAACTGCTGCGCAAGGTGCAAGCTGCGCAATACATCGCGGCTCATCCGGGTGAAGTTTGCCCCGCCAAGTGGACGCCGGGCGCTCAAACGCTGACCCCGTCGCTCGACCTGATCGGCAAGATCTAAGGTCTAAAAGCCTCTCGCAGTAAGCGCCTCACGGCGCACCGCCGTGCGGACCGCTTCTTACAGCGGTTCGCGCGTCCCCGGGCTGCGCGCCTCCTATCCGGATGCGTGCGGCGCCCGGGACCCAACACCCCTCGTCACGGAATCGAAAGCCATGCTGGACGCCAATCTCAAGACTCAGTTGAAAACGTACCTCGAAAAGGTTAGCAGGCCTATCGAGATCGTCGCCTCCCTCGACGACAGCGCGAAATCGCAAGAGCTGCTGGCATTGCTGAACGATATCGCGACGTTGTCGGAACGCGTCACCGTGATAGAACGTCGCGGCGACAGCGAGCGCAAGCCATCGTTTTCGATCGGCGAGCCGGGTAAGGAAACGGGCATCCGTTTCGCCGGCATTCCGATGGGGCATGAATTCACGTCGCTCGTCCTTGCGCTTTTGCAGGTCGGTGGCCATCCCGTCAAACTCGACGATGCGGTGATCGAACAGATCCGCAGTCTCGACGGCGACTATCAATTCGAAACGTATTTTTCGCTGTCATGCCAGAACTGCCCGGAAGTTGTCCAGGCACTGAACGTGATGGCGCTGATCAACCCGCGCATCCGCCACGTAGCGATCGACGGCGCGCTGTTCCAGAACGAAGTCGAAGCGCGCCAGATCATGGCGGTACCGACCATGTTCATGAACGGCGAAGTGTTCGGCCAAGGCCGCAGCGGCGTGAAGGAAATCCTCGCGAAACTCGACACCAATGCCGGTGCGCGTGCTGCGAAGGAACTGGAAAAGAAGCCGGTGTTCGACACGCTGATCGTCGGCGGTGGTCCTGCGGGCGCGGCGGCGGCGATTTACTCGGCGCGCAAGGGCATTGCCACGGGTGTCGTGGCGGAACGCTTCGGCGGCCAGGTGCTCGATACGCTGGCGATCGAGAACTTCGTCTCCGTGACGGAAACGGAAGGACCGAAGTTCGCCACCGCGCTCGAACAGCACGTGAAGAGCTACGAAGTCGACATCATGGACGTGCAGCGTGCCGAAGCGCTGATCCCGGGCCGCATCAACGAGGTGCGTCTGGCGAACGGCGCGGTGCTGAAGGCGAAGACCATCATTCTGGCAACCGGTGCGCGCTGGCGCGAAATCAATGTGCCGGGCGAGCGCGAGTACCGTAACCATGGCGTGGCGTACTGCCCGCATTGCGATGGTCCGCTGTTCAAGGGCAAGCGCGTTGCGGTGATCGGCGGCGGCAATTCGGGCGTCGAAGCGGCGATCGATCTCGCGGGTATCGTGCGTGAAGTGACGCTGTTCGAATTCGGCGCGCAACTGCGTGCTGACGAAGTGCTGCAACGCAAGCTGCGCAGCCTCGCCAACGTGACGATCGTCACGCAGGCACAGACCACGGAAATCACCGGCGACGGCAAGAAGGTCAACGGCCTGGTCTACAAGGAACTGCGTTCGGGTGAAGCGAAGAACATCGAACTGGAAGGCGTCTTCGTGCAGATCGGTCTCGTGCCGAACACCGAGTGGCTGAAAGGCACGGTCGAGTTGTCGAAGCACGGCGAGATCGTCGTCGATGCACGCGGCGCAACGTCGGTGCCGGGCGTGTTTGCCGCCGGCGACGTGACCACGGTGCCGTTCAAGCAGATCGTGATTGCCGTGGGCGAGGGCGCGAAGGCATCGCTCTCCGCGTTCGATCACTTGATCCGTCACGGCGACGAGATTGAAGTAGTGAGCGAAGCAGAAGCTGAAGCGACAGTTTGATTGGCTTGTGTGAGTAGTGGACGGCGGCCTTCGGGCCGCCGTTTTTGTTTGGTGCACCCAGCATGGTGCGCACCAAAAACCAACGGCTGCCTTTCGGCAGCCGTCGCATGCGGGATTCTCTATTCACCTTGCGGCGAATTTTCCACTCCGGGTGGAACCCGGTGACCCGGGCGGCGCTACGTTTTTCACACCCGCTCGTACGTAGTTTTGAACTCAGATTTTATGAATTTGGCTGGCCACGGTCAAGCGGCCGACGGCGCGGCGCGCTTCGGCATGCGGAGCCCCAGGCCGGGCTGGCGCTCACGGACAGCGTTTGCGATACCGCAAACACCCGTTTCATTCACCCGCTCGAAGCCCACCCCGAATGCCGCATCCACGGCCCCTTTGTTTGGAGCCTCCCACCTAGGCCCAATACTGTTCACTTGATAACCACTTTGGGCGCTATTCGCTGATTCAGCGGCTCCCATCGTCGCCGGATCCGGAAATTCGACATCTTTCGCTTCACGCCGCGGGGATTGCGCTTGCCGCGGCTTTG
>NZ_WOEZ01000012.1 GCF_013177735.1 Paraburkholderia elongata
GACGATCTCATCGGCAAACCGCAGCCGAACGCGTCCGGCCCGCGCGAGCCGCGTCCTCAGCCGCGCCGCGCCACCGCGCGCTTCATGCTGTCGCATCCGCTGCACATTCTGTCGCTGGGTTTTGGCAGCGGCTTGTCGCCGGTGGCGCCAGGCACGATCGGCACGCTGTTCGCATGGGCATCGTTCGCCGTTCTGAGCCGTTATCTGACCGTGATCGAGTGGGGCGTGCTGATCGTCGCCGGCTTTTTCGGCGGCATTGCGATTTGCGGCTTTACCGCGAAGAAGCTGGGCACCGACGATCCGTCGCCAGTCGTCTGTGACGAAATCGTCGCGTTCTGGCTGGTGCTGCTGATGGTCACGCCGGTCACGCTGACCGGGCAGCTCTGGGCGTTCATCGTGTTCCGCTTCTTCGACATGGTGAAACCGCCGCCGATCGGCTATTTCGACCGCCGACTGAAAGGTGGATTTGGCATCATGTTCGATGACCTGGTCGCCGCGTTTTTCACGCTGCTCGTGATTGCGCTCTGGCGCATGTCGGTTTAACCGTTGTCGTTGGCCGGCGCCGGCTAACCGCTACCGCCGGCCGGCCGCCTCCCGCAGCAGATCGCCGTTTTCCGGATTGACGCCATGCCTACCGATTCCGTGGTTCACCAGCTCGCGATTCGCGTGAGCAACCGCCTGCGCGACGAGCGCCTGATGCTCGTCACCGCCGAATCCTGCACGGGCGGCATGGTAGCGACCGCGATCACCGATATTTCCGGCAGCAGCGGCTGGTTCGAGCGCGGCTTCGTCACGTATTCGAATCAGGCGAAGTCCGAAATGATCGGCGTACCGGCCGACCTGATCGACAAGCACGGCGCGGTCAGCGAGCAAGTGGCACGCGCGATGGCCGAGGGCGCGCTGCGCAACAGTCGCGCGCAGGTGTCGGTATCGATTACCGGCGTCGCCGGCCCGGGCGGCGGCACTGAAACCAAGCCGGTGGGCATGGTGTCGTTCGGCTGGAGCAATCGGCTGCATACGTCGGTGGAAACCAAGGTCTTCAAGGGCGACCGCGAGAAAATCCGCGTGCAGGCCGCCGCACACGCGTTGCGCGGCGTGCTGGCCCTGCTCGACGAGCGTGAACATTAACGTTCGGTTAATGTCCGTTTAACGTCCAATTAACGTCCGGTTCAAAACCTGAGGCGCCGCCCACGATGCCCAACACGTCCACTTCGCCCGCAGCCAAAGACGAGTTGATTCGCCGCTTCGATCTGAAGCCGCATCCGGAAGGTGGATTTTTCAGCGAGACGTATCGGTCCGCGGAGGCTGTCCGCCGCGATGACGGTTCAACGCAGACGCGCTCGGCGTCCACTGCGATTTATTACCTGCTCTGCGATGGCGCGCATTCGGCGTGGCATCGAATCAAGTCCGACGAGGTCTGGCATTTCTATGCCGGCGAGCCCTTGAACGTCCACGTACTCGACGAAGCGGGCTCCCTGATTACGCACAAGTTGGGCAATGCGCTGACGCATCCGGATGCCGTGTTTCAGGCGGTGGTGCCCGCCGGTCGGTGGTTTGCCGCGGAATGCGCGGACCCGGCGACGTTCGCGCTGGTGGGTTGCACGGTGGCGCCGGGGTTTGAATTCAGCGAGTTCGAGTTGGCGGATGTTAATGCGCAGAAAGCGCAACATCCGCAGCACGCGGCGTTTATCGAGCGGCTGGGGCCAGTTACCTGACTGGCCTCACCCTCCATCACCGGAACGCATTAATCCGGTCACGCGTTTCCATCGCGGCCTTAGCTGCGGCCTCGGCGAAATCGTCGTCCTTGCCGGCGTAGATAATCGCCCGCGACGAGTTGATCAGCATGCCCGTACCGTTCGCTGTGCGGCCAGCGTTGACCGTCGCCTGAACATCGCCGCCTTGCGCGCCAATGCCCGGAATCAACAGCGGCATATCGCCGACAATTCCACGCACCACTTCGATTTCCTTCGGGAAGGTCGCGCCAACCACGAGACCCAGTTGGCCGCTCGCGTTCCATTTGTCCGCCGCCAGCTGTGCGACGACCTGATACAGCGGACGCCCGCCCGTCTCCAGAAACTGCAGATCCGAGCCGCCCGCGTTCGAGGTCCGGCACAACACAATCACGCCCTTGCCTGCGTGCTCCAGATACGGCTCGATCGAGTCGAAACCCATATACGGATTCACCGTCACCGCATCCGCCTGATAGCGCTCGAACGCCTCGCGAGCGTACTGCTCGGCGGTGCTGCCGATGTCGCCACGCTTCGCGTCCAGAATCACCGGCAAGCCCGGATGGTTCGCATGAATGTGCGCGATCAACTGCTCGAGTTGGTCTTCCGCGCGATGGGCTGCGAAGTATGCGATCTGCGGCTTGAACGACGACGCATACGGCGCGGCCGCATCGACGATGGTGCGGCAGAAGTCGAAAATCGCCTCGGGACGGCCCGCGAGCGCGCCCGGGAATTTGCTGGGCTCGGGATCGAGGCCGACGCACAGCAGCGAGTTCGTGCGCTGCCAGGCGTCGTTGAGTGTCTGGATGAAATTGGACATGGTGAGTCTCGCGGCGAGCCGATAACGGAAGAGGCGCGTATTTTACCCGTCCTGCGCGGCAAGCCGCGGCCACGCGTCATACCGGCTCGGGCCGGGGCGAGACGGGTGCGCCGTGCCGCTCCGCCCTGCTCGCCGGCTACTGCCGCCGCCGCGACCCACGCGCACCCGGCATCGAGCGCAAACCCGTGCGCTCGACGGTGAAGCGGAACGTGCGTGTCAGGCGCTCGCCGCGTCCCAGCATCGTCATGCCGTTCTCGCTCGCGCCGCCCGCCAGATTCATCGCGTTGATCGGATGATCGACCGGCTCGAAGCAGAAGAAGTCTTCGCCCGGTGGTGTGTACAGCACGTAGTAGTCGGTGTCGGCAGCGATATTCAGCGACAGGCGCCGCTTCGGCCACACCACCGCCGCCTGCCCGCTCCAGCCCGTGAACGCGTGATTGACGATGGCTTCCGGCAGCGGATACGCCACGCCGAATTGCCACGCGGGTGGCGCCGGCACGTGACGCACCGGCAGCCAGTCATCGCCGGAGAGCCACAGGCCGCCGGCCGCTGCCGACAGTTCGGTGTCCGCGTCACGCACGAAAAATGGATGCACGCCCAGCCCGAAAGGCAGCGCCTCGCGGCCGGCATTTTCGATTTCCAGCGTGATAACGAGCGTGG
>NZ_WOEZ01000120.1 GCF_013177735.1 Paraburkholderia elongata
ATTACGGCCCGGCCATCGCCAGTGGCCGCTACCAAAACGTACGCCCTGTAGTGAAGACTGTTGATATGCACGTCATTTAAAATCAATGACTTGGCATCAGCCGAGGCCGCGAATAGCGAAAGTTGGGTTAGCGGTTTGAGCCGCTTTCTTTTGCCTACTTTTCTTTGCGGCAGGCAAAGAAAAGTAGGTGCCTGCCCCGCACAGGGGCGACGCTAATAATCCAATATCAAATCAAGGAAAGGCCAAGAAACCAGATCAAGGAAAGGCCAACGCCCTAGGCATACAGACGATAAGCCCCGCGCAGGGAACAAAAAAAACCAAACCACCTGCATGTCCCATGCCAAAACAAAAAAATCGAAACTCCCATGTGATAAGTTCGTCTGACGCAGACAGACCCTCTACAATCGGAAGCGACCATCCAGCACCCAGCGCCAACCGAACCTGAAAGTCAACGCGAAAGCGAACACCGAAAGCGACCACGAAAGGAGCGACCCTGATGCAGCAGCCAGAAGCCCTCGGCGGCCTATCCCACTCGGGCGGAATCGACCACCGCGAACCCGAGCCGGACGGCGCATTCATCCCGACGGAAAACCTCAATCTCGCGAGCGCGACCCAGCACGTGCTGAAGTCTGGCGACACCTTCATCGTCAACGACCCCCTCGGCGATATCACCGGCCTCGACGACGGCCTGTTCGTCAACGACACCCGCGTCCTCTCGAGCCTGCGCCTCACCTTTGGCGGCCGCGCACCCTCGCTGCTGTCCGGCAGCGTCAGCAGCGACAACACGTCGTTCACCGCGCATCTGACCAATCGCCCCCTGCCGCCGCTCGGCGGCGACAGCACGCCGGAAGGCGTAATCCACGTCGAACGTGTGCGCGTGCTCTCGGGCACCGTGCTCAACGAAGCCATCGAACTCACCAACTACGGTACGAGCGATGCAGTCGTGCCGCTGTCGATCTCCTTCGCCAGCGACTTCCGCGACATGTTCGAAGTGCGCGGCCTCAAGCGCGACAAACAGGGCCGTGTCGAACCGGCGCGCGTCGAGAATCGCGAGGTGCTGCTCGGCTATATCGGTCTCGATGACGTGGCGCGCAATGTGCAGATCGCCTTCTCGCCGGAGCCGGACAAGCTCTTCGCCAATCGCGCGGACTACACCGTCAAGCTGCCGGCGCAAGCGTGCGTGTCGATCTATCTGTCTGTCTCGGTGCAAGTGGTCGCGCAAGCCGACAAGCCGGCCGCGGGTGTCGCACAACCCACGCACGCGGTCAGCGAAGCCCATCTGTCGCAAATCGACGCGGAGCGCCCGCGCGTCGGTCGTGCTGCCGTGCGCGCCGCATTGGTCGACGCCCACCTGGTGATGCGTGAACGGCGCCGCGTCACCGCGCGCGTGCGTTCGAGCAATCCGCTCTTCAACGCGTGGATCGACCGTTCGCTTGCCGACCTGGGTCTGCTGACTACCGATCTCGCCACCGGTCCGTATCCCTACGCCGGTATCCCGTGGTTTTCAACGCCGTTCGGCCGCGATGCGATCATCACGTCGCTGCAGACACTGTGGCTGCAACCGAATCTGGCTGCGGGCGTGCTGCGCTTTCTCGCCGAACATCAGGCGCGCGAGAATTCGCCGTTTCGTGACGCCGCGCCCGGCAAGATCATGCACGAGATGCGCAAGGGCGAAATGGCCGCCACCGGCGAAGTGCCGTTCGCGCTGTACTACGGCGGTGTCGACAGTACGCCGCTCTTCATCGTGCTGGCTGGCGCCTATGCGGCTCGCACAGGTGATTTTGCCCTGGTCGACGAGTTGTGGCCGGCGTTGGAGCGCGCGGCGCAGTGGGTCGCGGGTGTCTGCGACAAGAATCGCTACGGTCTGCTGGACTATCAGCGCGAGTCCGACGGCGGTCTCGCCAATCAAGGCTGGAAGGACAGCCACGATTCGGTCTTCCACGCCGACGGCCGTTTCCCCGACGGTCCTATCGCACTCGTCGAAGTGCAGGCGTATGCGAGTGCCGCCTTCGACACGATGGCTCACTTTTCCAAGCTGCGCGGCCTGCACGATCAGGCAAAGCAATACAGCGAGCGTGCGAAGAAAATCCGTCAATGCGTCGAAGAAAAGTACTGGATGGAAGAGTCCGGCTTCTATGGCATCGCGCTCGACGGCCACGGCGAACTCTGCCGCGTAATGGCGTCGAATGCGGGCCACTTGCTGGCCTTCGGCCTGCCCTCGCGCGAGCGTGGTGAAGCGGTGGTGCACGCGCTCGACTCCACGCTGTTCCATACCGGCTGGGGCGTGCGTACGCTAGCCGCGAGCCAGGCGCGCTTCAATCCGATGGCGTACCACAACGGCTCGGTCTGGCCGCATGACAACGCGCTCTGTGCGCGCGGCCTGTCACGCTATGGCGGCAAGGCGGCGGCCGTGCGGCTGTTGCAGGCGCTATTCCAGGCGGCGGTCAATTTCGACATGCGCCTGCCTGAGCTGTTCTGCGGTTTCCCGCGGCGACGGGGCGAACCGCCCACCGCCTATCCGGTCGCCTGTCTGCCGCAAGCCTGGGCGGCGGGCTCGCCGTTCATGATGCTCGAAGCCTGTTTGGGTATCACGATCGACGCGGAGCGGCGCGAAGTCGTGATCGAACAGCCCATGCTGCCCGAAGGCATCGACTGGCTCGAACTCGGGGATCTCAAGGTGGGCGATTCGTCGGTGTCGATCACGTTCCGGCGGATCGGCGACAAGGTGGTCGCGTCGGCGGCCGAGCAGGGCGACGTGCGAGTGGTCGCGCTTCTGTAGACGCGCACCTTCGCGAGGCATGAAGCACACTTGTGACTTGCAAACGAAACCTGTCCCACTAGCTCCGTGTAATTTGTTGAAAACAAAGAGATTGTAAAAAATGCAGGGCGAGTCTTTTGCAAATCAAGCTGGCCTAGAGCCTGCGCGGTTTCAAAAACATTTTGCAAACGAAACTTGTCCTGAGTTCGCAATCAATGTTGTCCTAGGCGCGACGGTTGAGTCGACGAATGAGCTTTTCCTCTCAGCGTTCGGGATAGGACGGTCGTCGCATCGCCGTCTTTTTATATAGCGACGCCAAAAAAAGACCGCCCAGATGGGCGGTCTGCTTGCGAAGCGCTTGCGAGCGGTGGCTTCAGGGAGCTGGCGTTCGTCAAGCCTACAATTGGTCAGCCAGGGGGCTGCTTGCTTCCTTGTTTCCATCACTGCCGTGACGACCTTTTCCCATCTTCCTGACTTCCGCCAGTTTAGATAAAACGAGCTCACAGCGGCCGTCGTTCCAAATTTTGAGTTCACCGAAGTTCAGCCGACGCCGGTGCCGAGTTTCATCAAAATCGCTCCGAGGAGGTTTCGGGCACGAGCGCCAGTGGTCAGTGAGGAGCCGGGCGGGAAAAGATGCTCGATGCGAGACCACTCGGCATCGGAAAGCTCCCAACCATCGGCACCTTCCAAGAGGCTCGCGATGGTTAGAACAGGATTGAGATGGTCCCATGGGCGTTGGCCATTGAGCCGAAACTGCTTCGGTTGATGACCCGCCCAATCAAAAGGTGATTCCAGCGGAGAGCACGAGTTGACGTTCAACGATGAGACAAAAAATTGTTTCTCATGCAGCTGGCCTCTAAACGAGAGATCTGCTTTGGCGTTTGGCAATCTGATTCAAAATGTTCCGCGGATTTTCCGATCACAGCTGCCTCGCTTGTGGTCTCGTCGCCCCTCAAGCTGTGGCCTGAGGCTGGAAATTGTCCACCCGATCAGCGGACGCGCGGTTTTGCTCGATAGACCTTGACTCCTGGCTTACCAGTGGGTAACGGCAGCTGCGCAATTCGCTCCGCCTCCGCGAGCTTGAGTCCAAGTGCCTGTAGCACGACCGTCGCAGCGCGCTCCGCAAAGTTTTGTTCACCGAGTCCAGATACCTTCTGCCGTTGGATCGCTGGTGTGACCGAGGCGGCAAAGTGCAGTTCAGCGGCGATCGCCGCGAAGATGATGCCCGTAACCGAAACGATGCACATGAATTGATCCGGGGCGACAAAGCGTTTCGCGGAAATGCCTCTTTGACTATCGCGCAGCAGTCGTTGGCCGAGACCCCAGCTAAGCGCATGCACCGAAAAACCCTCGCGGATCAGGAGTTGTCCCCACACCGGCTCGCGGCGAGCGCGCATCAACGTATGGCGCACTGACACGGCGACCACTTCGGCCGGGTCCGACAGTCCGCTGGCGAGGTGATCAAGCGTATCTGCGAATTCCTCGAACACCCACTCGACAAGCGCGGCAAAGATCCCTTCCTTCGACTCGAAGTGGTTATAGAAGGAGCCAAAACCGACGTCTGCGGCCTCGGTAATGTCGTTAATGGCCACGAAATCCGTCCCTCTTTCAGCCATCAGCCTGAGCGCGGCGTCGAGCAGGCGGGTGCGGGTCTCGCGCTTGCGGCGGGTGCCGCGCGGCTGGCGCCCTTCGGTCGCCTGAGCCTGAGCTGGCAACTTCTGCGTGCGCTGCCGGGGTGCACGGGAGTTCGGGGTACCAGGCATCACGGCTCCAAATTTCTGTATTGTCATATCGTAGATTTAATCGTCATGATTGACAATAGTATCAGTTATGGGTCTAATGTCACTGTCGCGGGAGGATCAGTGACAGCATCGACAGACGAATTGAGTAGCGACGTTGCCCGGAACCGGGCGTTGTAGCGCTGAAGACGAGTCGTCCACTGTCGTCCACTGCCGTCCACGTCCACCAGCGCCGGGCTCGGGGCGAGGACCTGTTTTACGCTCGTTCTTTAGCTGTTTCGTGTGTGTCGCGTGCGATGACGAAGTATGAAGAGTTGCAAGCGGTTTGTAGCATAAGAGGCGAGTAGGACTACTAAGTTACAGGCATGCCGAATCGAGCGCTAACGCACATGGCAAAGCATGCTGCCAGACGCACCGTGTCTTCCGATGCCTCGCCCATTTTTATTACTGGACCATCACCTGCCTTGTGAACATCGTGAAACTTTCCGGTCTTAACGCGCAGACGCTTTCGCGTCCCTTCCTGTCGGCCGCCGCCCGGCCATCCCTCCGAGGACGGCTTCTCATCGCGGCTTGCGGCGCAATCCTGCTTTCGGCGTGCCACCAGCGCGAAACGGCTCCCCCGGAGCCCAAACCCGTTGTCGCTCTCGCGATTCATCCCGACGGGCGCACCCCGAGCGCCTCGTTGCCGGCCCAGGTCGAAGCGCGGTACTCCACACCCCTTTCGTTCAGGGTGGGAGGCAAGGTCACCGAACGGACGGTTCATCTCGGCGATACCGTCAAGGCGGGGCAGACCGTTGCGCTACTCGACCCTACCGATCTGCGCAATAACCTTGTCAATGCGCGCGCGCAGTTAGACGCCGCTGAACATCGCCTCGTGTACGCCAGGCAGCAGCTCGATCGAGATAAAGCTCAGGCGCAGGCAAACCTGATTGCACCAGCGCAGATGGAGCAGACCCAGGACGCCTACGCCACGGCGCTCGCGCAGCGCGATTCGGCCGTTGCCCAAATGGCGCTCGCCACCGATCACCTGCGCTACGCCGCGCTCACGGCAGACCACGACGGAGTCATCACGTCGGAGGACGCCGACACCGGTCAGAACGTTCAGGCAGCTCAGGCCGTCTATCACCTCGACTGGACGGGGGACGTGGATATCGTCTGTGACGCCCCCGAGCGGACACTTGGTGCATTGACCGTCGGCAGCAAGGCGAGCGTGAGCCTGTCCGCGCTGCCCGGCAAGACCTTCGAGGCGCGCGTGCGCGAGGTATCGCCTGCCGCCGACCCGCAAAGCCGCACCTGGCGCGTGAAGCTTACGCTGGCTGCGCCGAGCCCCGAAGTTCGCCTCGGCATGACGGCCAATGTTGCGTTCGATGCCGTCGGCGATGCGGCCGCGGCGCGTCCGTTCGCGCTGCCTGTGACGGCGCTCTTTCACAAAGGCGAGGATCCAGCGGTGTGGGTGGTGCGCGCCGGCAGCGACACCCTCGAGCTGCGCCCTGTCAGCATCGCGCGCTACGACGAACGCACGGTCTCAGTCACCGGCGGCCTGCACGACGGCGACCGGGTCGTGATGCAAGGCGTTCACGCAGTGAGCGCAAACCAGCACGTGCAAGTAGTGGCCCCGCTGCATCCCGAGGATTTTTCGTCATGAACGCCCGCGACCCTGAAACCGCGCGCGACAGCGCGCCCGTCACCCCGTCCGACGCCGAGGCACATGGCGAAGGCGGTTTCAATCTCTCCGCCTGGGCGTTGCGCCATCAGCAGCTCGTCATCTTTCTGATCGGGCTTGCGACCCTGTTCGGCGTGATCGGTTATACGCAGCTTGCCCAGTCGGAGGACCCGCCGTTCACGTTCCGGACCATGGTGGTCAAGACTTACTGGCCGGGTGCGACTGCCCGCGAGGTGCAGGAACAGATCACGGACCGGATCGGCCGTCAGTTGCAGGCGGCGCCGTATGTCGACAACATCAAGAGTTACTCGCGGCCCGGCGAGTCGATGATCTTCTTCGCCATGAAGGACTCGGCCCCGGTCAAGGAGGTCCCCGAGACCTGGTACCAGGTGCGCAAGAAAGTGGGCGACATCGCGGCAACGCTGCCCAAGGGGACGGTTGGACCGTTTTTCAACGACGAGTTCGGTGACGTCTACACGAACATCTATGCGCTCGAAGGCGACGGCTTTACGCCTGCGCAACTGCACGACTACGCAGATCAGTTGCGCACTGTCCTGCTGCGCGTGCCCGGCGTCGCCAAGGTCGACTACTTTGGCGACCCGGACCAGCACATCTTCGTCGAAATATTGAATGCGGAGTTGACGCGGCTCTCCATCACGCCGCAGCAACTCGCCCAGGCCATCGACGCACAAAATACTGTGGCACCGGTCGGCACCGTTGCGACGGCGGACGACCGGGTGTTCGTGCGACCGAGCGGCGCGTTCAAGGACGTGCAGGCGCTCGCCGACACGCTTCTCACCGTGAACAAACGCACGTTTCGGCTCGGGGACATCGCAAAGATCACCCGCGGCTACGACGATCCGCCCGTCACCCAGATGCGCGTCGGGGGGCAGGCGGTTCTCGGCATCGGCGTCACGATGCAAAAGGGTGGCGACGTGATCAGCCTCGGCAAGGCGCTCGACGCAAAAGCCGCCGAACTCCAGGCGACCCTGCCGGCGGGGCTCAAGCTGGCTCCCATATCGAGCATGCCGCACGCGGTCAAGCACTCGGTGGATGAGTTCGTCAGGTCGGTCGGCGAAGCGGTAGCGATCGTGCTGGTCGTGAGCCTGGTTTCGCTCGGCCTGCGCACCGGCATGATCGTTGTGATCACGATTCCGATCGTGCTGGCCGTGACGACGCTGTGCATGCATGTGTTCAATATCGGGCTGGACAAGGTTTCGCTCGGCACGCTCGTGCTCGCGCTGGGGCTGCTCGTCGACGACGCGATCATTGCCGTCGAAATGATGGCCGTGAAACTCGAACAGGGCTGGAGCCGCACGCGCGCGGCGGCGTTCGCGTACACAAGCACGGCGTTCCCGATGCTGACGGGCACCCTCGTCACGGTCTCGGGCTTCCTGCCGATCGCGCTCGCGAAATCGAGCACAGGCGAATATACGCGCTCGATCTTCGAAGTGTCGGCCATTTCGCTGATCGTTTCGTGGTTCGCTGCTGTCGTGCTGGTCCCGTTGCTGGGCTATCACATGCTGCCCGAGCGCAAGGGCCACGAAAGTGGCGGGCACCACCACGAGCACGACGTTTACAACACCGGCTTCTACAAGCGCCTTTCGGGATGGGTCACGTGGTGTATCGAGCGTCGCTGGGCCGTGCTTGGCGTCACTGCCGTACTGTTCGCCATCGCGATGGCGGCCTTCACGCGCGTGCCGCAACAGTTCTTCCCGAACTCGGAACGGCCTGAGCTGCTCGTCGACCTGCGACTGCCGGAAGGCGCCTCGTTCGAGGCGACGTTGCGTGAAGCGAAGCGCCTGGAAAAGGTGCTCGACGGCAAGCCCGGGATCGAGCACTTCGTCGACTTTGTGGGCACCGGTGCACCGCGCTTTTACCTTCCGCTCGACCAGCAGCTTCAGCAGCCAAACTTCGCTCAATTCGTGATCACGGCCAAAAGCGTCGAAAACCGCGACGAGTTGATGCACTGGCTCGATGCCAAACTCGGGAGAGAGTTTTCCGGCGCGCGCACGCGTGTCGCGCGGCTCGAGAACGGCCCGCCCGTGGGTTTCCCGATCAAGTTCCGCGTGAGTGGTAACGATATTGCGACCGTGCGCTCGATTGCTGAAAAAGTCGCCGACAAGGTCCGCGCCGATTCCCGCACGCGCGATGTGCAGTTCGACTGGGACGAGCCGGCGGAACGGTCGATCTCGTTCGAGATCGACCAGAACAGGGCGCACCAGCTTGGCGTCACGTCTGAGGACGTATCGAACTTCCTGGCCATGACGCTCTCGGGGTACACGGTCACGCAGTTTCGTGAGCGGGACAAGCTGATCAACGTCGATCTGCGTGCGCCGGCGAGCGAGCGTGTCGATCCGGCGAAGCTCACGAGCCTCGCGATTCCGACGCCGAACGGCCCGGTACCGCTCGGTTCCCTCGGACACGTTCGAGACACGCTCGAGTACGGCGTGATCTGGCAGCGCGACCGGCAGCCGACGATCACAGTGCAGGCCGACATTCGGGGCGACGCGCAGGGCATCGACGTGACTCGCGATATCGAGCACGCGCTCGCGGAGCAAAAAGCCACGCTGCCGGTCGGCTACCGCATCGAGGTGGGTGGCGCGGTTGAAGAAAGCGTGAAAGGCCAGACCTCGATCAACGCCGAGATGCCGCTCATGATCATCGCCGTTCTGACCTTGCTCATGATCCAGCTGAAGAGCTTCTCGCGGACGTTTATGGTCGTGCTGACAGCGCCGCTCGGGCTGATCGGCGTCGTGGCCGCGCTGCTCCTGTTCGGCAAGCCCTTTGGTTTCGTCGCGTTGCTCGGCGTGATTGCCATGTTCGGCATCATCATGCGCAACTCCGTGATTCTGGTCGACCAGATCGATCAGGACATCGCGGCGGGGCACGCGCGCTTCGACGCGATTATCGGTGCAACGGTGAGGCGTTTCAGGCCGATCATGCTGACGGCCGCCGCCGCCGTGCTCGCCTTGATTCCGCTCCTGCGCTCAGCGTTCTTCGGGCCCATGGCGACCGCGCTAATGGGTGGCATCACGATCGCCACGGTACTGACCATTTTTTTCCTGCCGGCACTCTATGCGACGTGCTTCAGGATCCGGCGCGATGAGCGCGGCATGCAACCGGTTGTCGTCGAGCATACGGAGATTTGATCATGAAGCTTGCCTATAAGACATCCGTTCTCGCCGTGGCTACGGCGCTCGCACTGACGGCCTGCTCGTTCGGTCCCGGTGGCGAGCCCCCGGCGATGCCTTCGCCCACGCATTATGGCGTGCAGGCGCAGCCGTCCAGGACTGTCGTGGCGGATGGCGTTGCGCAGCAGTTCGACATCGGCTCGGCGGCCGCTCCTCAATGGTGGCGGCTTTACCGGTCCGACGCGCTCGATGCGCTCGTCGAGGAAGGCCTGCGCAACAGTCCGACGCTTGCGGCTACGCAGCGGACGCTCTCTGCCGCGCATGAGGAATTGCGCGCGCAGGTCGGTTCGTCCACGCTGCCTTCAGTCGACGCTGCCGCCCAGGTCGAGCGTGCGCGTTCACCGGTCGTGCCCGGCATCGGCCCCACCGAGGTACGCTATAACTTCTTCGCCGGTCAGATTCAGGCGCACTACACGTTCGATCTCTTTGGCGCGACGCGCTACGCCAATGCGGCGGCTGCCGCTCGCGTGAACGTGCAGGGGTACGAGCTGGAAGCGGCCCGGCGCGCGCTTGCCGCCAACATCGTCGGCACGGCGATCAATGTGGCGGCGCTCGATCGCCAGATCGCGCTCACCGAACGGCTCGTCGCCGTGGCGAGCGAAACTGCAAACGAGGACCAGCAACGGTACGCGCTCGGGTCCATTTCGCACGTGCAGGCGCTCAACTCGACGCAAGATGCAGATTCGATCGCGGCGAGTCTTCCGGCCATGCGCCAGCAACGCGCCTCAGCGGTCCACGCGCTGGCGGTATTGATGGGCCGTACGCCGGATGACGCACCGGCCGTTCCGGACCTCGACAGTCTGTCGTTGCCCGACCATGTGCCCGTCGTCGTGCCGTCGGACCTGCTGCGTTCGCGTCCGGACATTCAGGCAGCCGATGCCGCCGTGAAGGCCGCCGCGGCCGACGTTGGCGCTGCGACCGCGCAACTCTTTCCGAGCCTGTCACTGACGGCCTCGATGGGTCGCGGGGGCTTTAGCTGGCCCGCGATGCTCTCAGGTGCA
This sequence comes from Paraburkholderia elongata, assembly GCF_013177735.1. Taxonomy (GTDB): domain Bacteria; phylum Pseudomonadota; class Gammaproteobacteria; order Burkholderiales; family Burkholderiaceae; genus Paraburkholderia; species Paraburkholderia elongata. The sequence continues at coordinate 10,356 of NZ_WOEZ01000120.1, forward strand.
GGCGGGCTCTGGGCGATCGGTGCGGGCCTGTCCCAGCCGCTCTTCCATGGTGGGGCGTTGTTCGCGCAACGCAGAGCCTCGATTGATACCTACGATGCGACGGTTCTGCACTACAAGTCGACAGTTCTGTCGGCGTTCCAGGATGTCGCGGATTCGCTTGCCGCACTGGACAATGACGCGCAGACGCTGGCATCTGCCGAAAGAGCGGCACAGGCAGCCCATGCGGCATTCGACGAAACGGCGTCACGCGCCCGCCTGGGTTCCCTTCCGTCAACGGCGCAGCACGCCAGCGAGCAGCGGTTTCTCAACGCACAGCTTGGCGCCGCCCGCGCCGGGAGCCAGCGTATGAGCGATACCGCCGCACTCTTCCAGGCGATGGGCGAATTGCCTGCCGATCAGCCGCACGTGACGTCAAGAGAATGACCTTGTTTCCGTAGGTCGGGGAGAGCGTCGCGATGAACCGGGTCGCTCTCCATTGGGTGAATCTGCCGGTGCCAGGTCAACCCAGACCAGTTTGTTATGCGAGATAGAGAGTAAGCCGTCGGGCGAACCAGTAGAGCGGCGCGTGCCAGGTCAGACCGACCAAACTTTGCTCATCTGGATGCACAACATTCACCAGGTTGAGCGGAGGTCCGATCCAGGAACAGATTGATGGACAAGGCCATGCGGAAAGGCCCTTTGTCTCTTCGTGTCGCGTCTCGACTTCACCCGCCTCATTCCGCGTCGACTTCCGCCTCGACCAGTGGCAACGCTCGCATTGCAATCTTCTCCGCCTCTGTGCGCTTGAGCCCGAGCGTTTGCAGAAGCGCTGCTGCCGTACGCTCGGCGAAGTGCTCTCCACTGAAGCCGAGTTCGTCGAGCAGTTCTGCCGCCGGCGCCCCCGGCGCGACAAAATTCAGCTCGGCCGCAATTGCCGCAAGCACCGTACCGCCCACCGAAAGAAAGCCGATGAAAGGGTCGGCGACCACAAAGCGCTTGGCGGCGATGCCGTTTCCGATATCCCGCAGTAGCCGCTGGCCCAGCCCGCGGCTCAGGATGCTCGCCGAAAACCCTTCACGTATCAGGAAGCGTCCCCATACGGGATCGCGCCGCGCACGCATCAGGGTATGGCGCACCGAGACGGCAATCACCTCAGCCGGGTCGGACAGGCCCCCGGTGAGGCGATCGAGCATGTCGGCGAATTCCTCGAACACGTTGTCGACGAGCGTCGCGTAGACGGCTTCTTTCGACTCGAAGTGGTTATAGAACGAGCCGAAGCCCACATCGGCGGCCTCAGTGATTTCGTTGATCGCTACGCCCTCCATGCCCTTTTCCGCCATTAGGCGGAGGGCAGCGTCGAGCAGGCGGGCACGCGTCTCGCGCTTGCGGCGCGCTCCGCGTGGCTCGCGCTCCTCGGGAACGGCGACCGGAGAAACGGGGGCCGCACGGGTGGAGCGCTTGGGCGCGGGGCGGTTTAAAGAGTTCGCCATGACGAGTTCCAGTCTTTGCTCATATCCAAGTATAGATTGAAATGTCTCTCTTGACAAAATTATCAGTAATGACTTTAATGTCAATAAGGCGCACGGTTGACGCCCGACAAACAAATAGACAGATGGAGTGACAGTGGAGACAGGAGCAATAAACACCACCGGGCCGTCCGGCCTGCAGGACCCGGTTCAGCCGTCGACGCGTGACCTGCCCGAGGCAGTAGAGGTGCTGATAGTCGGGTGTGGCCCGGTCGGTGCGGCGACCGCCAATCTGCTGGCACGGCACGGTGTGAACGTGATGGTTGTAGACAAGTCGCGTGAAGTATTCATGGCGCCCCGTGCAATCGCATTGGATAACGAGGCGCTGCGCCTCCTTCAGCTTGCGGGCGTCGGCGAGCGCGATTTCGAGACGATCGCCATACCGTACGTCCGAATGAGGTCGCCCATGCTGGGCCTGTTCGGCAGCGTGAATTCGCTGGGCAGCCTGGATGGCCATCCGAAGCTCGTCACGTTCTACCAGCCGGATCTCGAGCGGTGCCTGCGCGCCCGGCTCGAGACATATGACTGTGCGCATATTGCGCTGGGTGTCGGACTGAATGGCTTCACGGAGGAACGGGACCATGTGCTCGCGTCGCTGGACCTCGGGCACGGGCGCACTCATGGGGTCCGGGCCCGCTATATGGTCGGCGCGGACGGGGCGAGTTCGCTGGTGAGGCAACTCATCGGGCAGGAATTCAAAGGTAAGACGTTCGCCGAGGACTGGTTGATCGTCGATGCCCGCTACGTACCACGTCCGATCGATCACATCGAATTCATCTGCGATCACCGTCGGCCAATCCCGCATATGGTCGCGCCTGGCCACCGTGAACGCTGGGAATTCATGCTGCAGCCTGGCGAGCGACGCGAGGAAATGGAATCCGAGACACGCATCCGGGAGTTGCTCTCTCCATGGGGCAACGTCGAAGAGATGATCATCGAGCGCAAGGCCGTGTATCGCTTCCATGCGCGCACCGTTGACGCATTCAGCAAGGGGCGGGTGTTCCTCGCGGGCGACGCGGCCCATATCACGCCTCCATTCGTCGGGCAGGGGCTGGTAGCAGGTCTTCGGGACGCCGCCAATCTTTGCTGGAAATTGGCATGGGTGGTACACGGACGTGCTGACCCAAGGATTCTCGATACCTATGACGAGGAGCGGCGCCCCCATGCAAAGGCAATGATCAACCTCGCAAAATTCATGAGTAGGCTCGTCATGCCGCGAAGTGGCGCAGTTGCGCTGTTGACTCATGGGTTGATGCGCCTTGCGGGACTCGTGCCGCGCCTGCGCGCGCAATTTGAGGAACTGCAGATCAAGCCGAAGAACACATTTCGCAGTGGACTGTTCGTCAAGGGCCGCTCGTCGACCAGGCTTGTTCGTGGCGCGGTCATCGCGCAAGGCTGGGTGAGAGGTTCCGATGGAACCACGTGTCTGAGCGACGACGTGCTCGGGCAGGGTCTCACGCTGATCGGGTTTGGCGTGGATGCGGCGGCTGTGCTAGAGGACGCGACGGCCGCAGCGTTTGCGCGTGCCGGGGGGCGCGTTGTCCAGATTGCCCATCGGGGGCAACGGCTGCATCTTGCCCCGCTCGACAGCTGGGAAGACCTCGAAGGCGTATTTCTTCCGGGGCTCGCGCCCGTCGGGTGGGCTGCCGTAGTCCGGCCCGACAAGACGATTGTCCACGACGGTGCGGCCACCGACGTGAACCGTATCGTGCGCGAGAGTCTTGCCTTGCTGACGAACCCCGTCGGCGCGCCGGCTATGGAAGCCGAACACGCCATCCGAACCGTTTGATTTCCGTTCTGCCATGAAACTGACTACTGTACAGCCATCCCGTCACCCCGATCCCACGACGAAAGCGTCGGCATTGGCCTATCTGATATTCGACCGGCCAGATCTCGAGAAAGCCGAGCAATTTCTCAATGACTTCGGGCTCCGAACTGTATCGCGCACTGATGCGCTCGTCCTGCTGCGGGGAACGGGTGCTTCGCATTTCTGCTACGTCGTCCGAAAGGCGCCGAAATCCCGGTTCGTTGGTTTTGGGCTACGGGTCGACAGCAGGGCCGATCTTGATGCGCTTGCAAAAGTGCCTGGCGCCTCTGAGGTCGAGCGCTCGCCGTTGCCCGGCGGCGGCTATATGGTCCGGTTGACCGACCCTTCCGGCTTTCGCGTCGATGCAATATGGGGCCAGGCGCCAGCTTCGACGTTATCCCATCGGCCGCCATTGCCTTTCAACTCCGTAGATGCGGCCGTCCGGATTAACGGGACGCAGCGACCGCCCGAGTGCGCGCCCGAAGTTATCCGGCTCGGACATGTCGTGCTCGAACTCGCCGACTATCAGGAAACCTGCGCATGGTATACGCGACATTTTGGCTTCATCCCGAGCGATGTGCAGGTACTTCCCGATGGTTCGCCCGTCGTCGCGTTCATGCGGCTCGATCTCGACGACAAGCCGGCCGATCACCATACGCTTGCGCTTGCACAAGGCTTCGTGCCCACCTACAGCCATAGCGCCTACGAAGTCGTCGACGCCGACGCGGTGGGTATGGGCCAGCGCGTCCTGCGCGACAAGGGCTGGACGCACGCGTGGGGAATTGGCCGTCATATCCTGGGCAGCCAGATCTTCGACTACTGGCAGGACCCGTGGGGCGACAAGCATGAGCACTATTGCGACGGCGATCTCTTCACGGCCGATGCTCCGGCGGGTGTACACGCGGTGAGCCGCGAAGCAATGGCGCAATGGGGACCGACGATGCCGCGTAGCTTCACGAAGCCCAGATTCACGCCGGCAAGCATTGTGGCGCTCTTCAGAAACCTGCGCCGCAGCCCCGACCTGACGCTGAGCAAGCTGCGGACGCTGGCAAAGCTTTTCGCCTGAACCAACCCTTCCATAGAATCCGGAGATCTATAAATGGCACTTCACGTTCTGCATTACAGGCATCATGGCCGCGCCCAGTGGGGCGTCGTCGCTAACGGCGCTATCACGCCGGTTCCTGGCGAGTTCAAGACGACCGCGGAGTTTATCGAAGCCAATCCGGTTGAACGGCTGGCCGTGCTAAGCGATCCGATGCTTTCCGAATCGGAGGTGCAATGGTTGTCGCCCGTGACTGCCAATCAGCAGTTCATCTGCCAGGGTGCGAATTACCGGCAGCATATGATCGAGTCCGGCATGGACCCGGATGTGAAGAAATTCAACATGATCTTCACGAAGGCGACAAGCTGCATTGTTCCGGCCGACTCGCCTGTGGTGAAGCCAAACGAGGTGCAGTTCCTCGACTACGAGATCGAACTCGGTCTTGTCCTCAAACGCGATGTCACGTCCCGCCAAACTGTCACGGACGGGAACCTGCATGACTACATCGCCGGCGCCGTGATCGTCAACGACTACTCCGCGCGCGACATCCAGATTCCGCAGATGCAGTTCTACAAGGGCAAGAGCTATCGCACATTCGGCCCCGTCGGTCCTTACCTTTGCCTCTTCGAGCGGCACGATATGCCGAACCTGAAGGACCTCGATCTGACGCTGACGGTAAACGGAACCGTCCGCCAGAGCGATTCCACGGCGAATCTTGTCTACGGCCCGGCTGAGACCTTGACGGAGCTTTCGGGCGTGCACGATCTTCGCACCGGGGATCTGCTCGCGACGGGCACGCCCGCCGGTTGTGCATTGACCATTCCGTCGCCCGAAAAGCAGCGCGCCGCGGCGCAACTGCCTGAAGCGGAAAAGTGGCGCCTTTTCCTGAAGATGCAGGAGGAAAGGCCGCAGTACCTGCGAGCGGGCGACGTCGTGGAGGCACATATCGTCAGCCGCGACGGGTCGATCGACCTGGGCGTGCAACGTAACGTCGTCGTGGACGAGGCAGAATGAAAGGGATCGCAAACATGGCCGATGTCCTTGCCATCGAGGTGCAAGGGCAGCCAGCGGATCTGCCGTCTAGCACCTACGAGATGATCTGTCGGGGTGCGGCCATCAATCCGTCGGCACCCGCACTTTCGTTTTTTGCAACCGCCGACGATCACCGGGACGCTGAGTGCTGGACGTATAGTGAACTCGTGCGTGATGTCACGCGAACCGCGAACATGTTTGCCCGTCTGGGAGTGCAGCGCGACTCGGTTGTCGCATACGTTCTGCCCAACCTCCCTGAAACGCACTTTGTGGTCTGGGGTGGGGAAGCCGCCGGGATTGTCTGCGCGATCAATCCGCTGCTTGAGGGCGAAGCCATCGGCGAACTGCTCAACGCCTCAGGTGCGAGCGTGCTCGTAACCCTGGCGCCGTTTCCCGGAACCGACCTTTGGCAGAAGGTGCAAGCGGTGCTGCGCAAGGTCCCTTGCCTGCAGCATCTCGTGCTCGTGAATCCGGCCGACCGCATGCCGGGCGAAAAGGGATTCGCGGCCCGGATGCTTCAACGTGGCGAGTGTTCAAAACTGCATGGGCCTGGCGGCATTCACGGTGCCGTTCCTGCGCATGTTGGCATCCACGATTTCAGCATTGCCATCGCGAGGGAGTCCGGGATGGCGCTCAGCGGCACGCGTCGAATGAGCATCGATGATGTATCGTCCTTCTTCTGCACGGGCGGCACCACCGGACTGCCGAAGATTGCGATTCGACGGCACGGCAACGAGGTGGCCAATGCGTGGAACGCGGGTCAATTCTTCGGCGAAAGCATTGGTCCGGGGAAAACGATTTTTTGCGGGTTGCCGCTTTTCCACGTCAACGCCGTGCTAGTGACAGGTCTGCTGGCGTTCTCGCGTGGGGCCCATGTCGTGCTCGGCACACCGCAAGGTTATCGGGGCGAGGGCGTTGTAAAGCGCTTCTGGGAAATTGTCGAGCATTACCGCATCAACTTCTTCAGCGGTGTCCCGACGCTCTACGGATCGCTGCTGGACGTTCCGGTTGGCGAGCACGATATCAGCTCGCTCGAGTATGGGCTGTGCGGCGCCGCCCCCATGCCGGTCGAATTACTTCGCACTTTCCAGGATCGTACAGGAATAAGAATCCTTGAGGGCTACGGCCTCACGGAAGGTACCTGCGTTAGCAGCGTGAACCCTCCGCTTGGCGAGCGCAGGGTCGGTTCGATTGGTCTTCGTCTGCCCGGTCAGGCAATGAAAGCAGTAGTGGTCGATGAAAGTGGCCGGTATGTACGGGATTGCGTTGCGGGTGAGGTCGGCCAGCTGGTTATCTCAGGGCCAAACGTGTTTGTTGGCTATATCCGCCCGGAGCAGAACAGTGGCATCTGGATGGAAGGTGGTGACGGCGGGCGCTGGCTCAATACCGGAGATCTCGGACGCTGCGACCACGGCGGTTACTTCTGGCTCACCGGCCGGAAGAAGGAGCTGATTATCCGGGGCGGACACAACATCGACCCTGCAGTAATCGAAGAACCACTGCATCGCCATCCCGCAGTCCAGATCGCCGCAGCTGTAGGGCGCCCCGATATGCACGCGGGCGAGTTGCCGGTCGCCTATGTGCAGCTAAAGCCAGGTACAACCGCAACCGAGGCGGAATTGGCCGAGTTTCTGCGTCACGAGATCAACGAACGCGCCGCGCTGCCAAAGGGGATTCGGATTGTGGATGCGATGCCGCTGACGGGCGTCGGCAAGATCTTCAAGCCGGCGCTGAAACGCCGCGAAACGGCAGACGCCTTACGGTCGGCACTCGTGGAGGCCGGCGTCGAGGATGCAACTGTTAGCCTCATTGATGACAGCTCGCGCGGGATTTCACTCCACGTCGAACTTGCCGACCCCGCGCTCGAAGCATTGGCGACTTCCGCTCTCGGGCGCTTTCCGTTCGCATTTTCGATCTCGGCTGCTGCGAGGCCCTCACGGGCAGAGCAACCGGCGGTGATAGACCCGGCAGCGATAGATGCGCGCGGCGGGCCAACGTAACACGAGCAACGACATCAAAGGGGCGCGTTCGGTCATGGGCCCCGATCAAAGGTTAATCACCCGTACGCGCCCCGATGCCGCATTTCAAAATGCCTGACGTTATTTTTAGATTAGTACACCTTATTTGATGGTGGAGGAAAAGAGGATGATTGTTGCATCAGAAAGGTCCTTGCGTTCGCAGGTTGAAAAATGGCTCGGGCCGACTCCTTCTACGTCGGTTCGGGTTACCCGATTCGGCCGCGCGCGCTCGAATCAGAGACCCTGTGTTCGTATCGAGATACTGCTACCGACAGGCCCGGTTGGATTCTTTTTCTTCCGGCACCGCGACGGCGCGTGGTGCGTATTCCCGCCTGAGACGGAACGTCTGGCCATGCACGCTTACTAGGGTGCAGGGCGGTCGGAGTATGTGGCATGTGTAGCTGTACGAAAGGAAGAAAACAGCCAATTGAGCAGATCCAGCTGCAACAACAACGATTCGTAAAAATTTCCAGACATTGCGACAGGAGAAGAGACATGAGGAATTACAAACGCGCAATCAGTTCGGTCGGTATGGCTGCTTGCATTTGCTCGGTCGCGCTTATCGACAATGCCAATGCGCAGTCTGCCGGAAGCATAACGCTGTCGACAGGATGGCTTCACATTGCGCCACAGGGCGACGCAACGCCACTAACCGTGGAAAGCATTGGCGGAGTATCGGTGAATCGGCAGCTCGCCGGTACCGGGGCGCATGCCAGCTCAACCGACACGGTGGGAATTACCACCGAGTACTATGTCACGGACAACATTGGTATCGCCACGCTTTTGGGGCTGCCACTGAAGGTAAATCTGGTTGGTGATGGGACGCTTCAGAAGTATGGCAACCTCGGCTCGACAAGGCCCATGCCGCCCGCTATCGAACTTCGATACCACCTGTTTTCAGCCGAATCGAAATTGCGTCCGTTCGTGGGACTCGGCGTGAACTACACATGGTTCACCCAGGTTCGGACGACCAATAGCCAGTTTGTCACTGATAGCCTCGGTCCAGGCGGCTCGGCACGAGCGACCCTTAGTTCATCGTGGAATCCTGTATTCGAGGCCGGGGCAAATTACGCGATTACAAAACACTGGTCGGTCGGAACCTCTCTGGGCTACGTTCCGGTGAAGACCCACCTGAAGTTATACGGGCAGACCGCGACTGGAACACAGATCGTTTCCAAATCGACGCTCCGACTCAATCCGCTTAACGTCTTCCTAAACGTCGCCTATACGTTCTAGCGCGTACAGGTGGTCAATGCGTCAATCCAGAGATTTGAACGCTCATCGAAGACATGGACGTTATTTTTCGCTACCCGGACCTGGCTGCCGGTCTGCGACATCACGGTCGATTACGACACGTTGCGACACACGTCGCGGCAACAGGGCGCGGCGATGCAGGGTCTCTGACCCACAGTCCGGCATGACCGCGCTCGCCCGGGCCGCTCGCACGCTCGGGGAAGCGGTCAGTCATGCCACCGCTTGCGCAACAAAGTTTCTCTTTGGATCGAATAATGAAACGACAGGTCCTCAAGACCATTCTTTTTGTCTTGCCCAAGGTCCTTGACCTGACGGCACGCCGCTTTCCCGTCTATCGTGATCGCCTGAAGGAGCGCGATTTCGTGGACTGGAAGCGGTCCGAGGCGGTTTCGCCCACTTACGCGGCCCCGCAGATGGCGATCTGACCAGTAAGTTATGCCATGAAACGGGAACGCCTGACACACGCACAGCGCAAAGAGCGGACGCGTGAGCACTTATTTGAGGCTGCGCGGACGATGTTCGTCAAAAAGGGATTGGCCGCCACAAGCGTGGAGGACATCGCCGAGGCCGCCGGCTACACGCGCGGCGCGTTCTACTCGAATTTCGATGGCAAGCCGGAGCTGCTGCTTGAGTTGCTGCGCCGGGACCACGACAGCGCACGGGCCAACCTGCGGGCGATCATGGAAGAGGGCGGCACGCCCGCGGGAACGACGGCGCGCGCCATCGCATACTACAGCCGATATTTTCGTGATCAAGACTTCTTTCTGCTCTGGGTCGAAGCAAAACTACTCGCGTATCGAGACGCGGGGTTTCAGGAAAGCTTTAACGCCTTCCAGAATGAAAAGCTCGGCCAGGTTAGCGCGTACATCCGCACGTTTTCGGAGCGCAACGGCAGCTCATTGCCGCTGCAGGCGGACGCCCTCGCACTCGGCTTGGTGAGCCTGTGCGATGGTGTGCAGTTCTTCAGACTGTGCGACCCGCAGATGGTAAGCGACAAGGTTATGCAGACGGTGCTTGCCGGATTTTTTTCCTGCGTATCGCGGCGGCAGTCGGAAGAAATACCGCAGGCCGATCATCGGGCGGGCGTGCCCGAGCGAGGCCGCGGACGTCGGACGCCCACCACGGGCGCCGACAATATCCATGACTAGCGCCCAGCACGATGAATTTGAAGGTAACTGCCTGGCCGACGCACTGTACCCCGATCACCCTCGCAAAGGTCTTCAAGTCTCGTCCCGTTGGCGCCGGTAGTTGTGTACGTCAAGCTGTCAAAGGAGATTGGCCATGTATTACGACCATACGAATTCCCAAAATATCGATCACCGAAGCGGCACGAATGACCCAAGCGACGCGGGTTCGGCGTCGAACGATGTCGTCGAGGTGATTAATCCTACTCCGGCAAGGAACTGGGCATGGGCGCACCATAGCGACTTATACGACTGGATGGACTGGCATAGTCCGTTTCCTGCATCAGGCCCGTCGGAGTGACCACGGTATGGCGGCGCAAGCTATCGGCGATTGAGGGAACTCAAATCGCGTCAGTCGTCCATTGGCTACTAACTGGGAAAATCGCCGCAGACTCACGGCAGACTTCGCGAGGCAATTCATGCATAACGAATACTTTCAGATCAGCAACGAATCCGGCATCGCACATCTCCAGCTGAACCGTCCCGACCGTTTCAATACGATGGGCCTAGCCTTCTTCACCGGGTTGCGAGACGCCGTGCTGGCGCTCGATGCCGCGGGCGACACCCGTGCCCTTGTCATCAGTTCCACTGGAAAGCATTTTTCGGCCGGCATGGCGCTCGACGTCTTCACCGGCACGACGGATGCGTTTGACAACAGCAGCCCACGGGCCCGGCTGGGCTTCCAGCATGCGTTGAGAAATCTGATGGATTGCTTCGATACGCTCGATCAGGTCCGGTTTCCCGTCATCTGCGCAATTCAGGGTGGCTGCATCGGCGGAGGCCTCGATCTCGCCGTCGCCTGCGACATTCGAATTTGCACGACCGATGCATTCTTCGCACTGCAGGAAACCCAGATCGGCATGACGGCTGACCTCGGTGTGCTGCAGCGCCTCCCGAAGATCATTCCCGCCGGCGTGGCTCGCCAGATGGCCTACACCAGTGAGCGGTTGAGCGCCGAGCGTGCATTGGTAGTCGGCCTGGTGAATGCCGTGTTGCCCAATGCCGAGGCGCTGCTCCGGCACGCGATGGAGCTGGCCCGAACCATCGCGTCGAAGTCTCCGCTGGCCGTTGCTGGGTGCAAGACTGCGATTAACTTCGCGCGCGATCATAGTACGTCCGAATCTCTGCGACATATGGCCTTGCTGCAAAGCGCCATATTCGACACCCACGACCTCGCCGAGGCAATTTCCGCCTGGCATGAAGAGCGGCAGGGTCGCTTCGACGCACTGTCGCCGCTGACAACCCGCGAGACGGGCAATCCGCGGTGACAGGGAACCGCTGCAGGCCAGTCCCGCACTCGCTGGTTTGCAGCCGTCCAGCTGGGAAGATCAAACTCCGACGCGAACGTCCTATTCTGCGAGCCATCGGGGTCGCGTGTTGGGTGGAAGAGCGTACGGCCGCCGAGGTTCGGCGATTGCCTGGAGAGCGTTCGGAGAGCGCACCGCTGCGACTGCTATTTGATGATGGCTGCCTCCAACTATGCAGAATGTCCGAGCAAGCCTATGAGACATACCTTTCATTAGTCAGCGGGCTGCCAGCAGAAACGCTGGACGATGGTGAAAGCGCGGCGATTGCGATAGCTGTGCACGGCATCGGGAGCGTGGTACTTGACGACAAAAAGGCGAGACGAATTTTGTCGGAGCGGTTCACTGAGTCGCGGTGCGGTAGTTCGCTTTCTTTTTTGCTTGCAGCGGCAACACGTGCGAATTGGAGTGCGCAGGATTTGCGAGCCGCCATCACGGCAGCCCGCAACGTCGCTCGAATGGCGATTGTTCCGGAGGAGCGGCCGCTCTATGCGGAGCTGTTTACAGAGACAACGGCCGGCTAGGCCGAGGAGCGATTCTGCGAGCAAAAGTGGTATGGCCTCGGCCATTCAGTTAAGGGGGTTGCGAACATGTTCAGAACCGATGAATTCGCTTATTTCGCCTATGGCTCAAACATGTCGGTACGCCGATTGGTCGCCCGGGTGCCGTCCGCGAGGGTTGTTGTGACAGGATTCGTAAGCGGATGCAGACTCGTGTTCGACAAGGTTAGTAAGGATGGGTCGGGCAAATGCGACTGCGAGAGCACTGGGGTCGCAGGCGACAGAGTGTACGGGGTCATTTTCGGAGTGGTTTTGCATGAACGTGTAGTGCTTGACAGGTTCGAAGGCACAGGCGCGGGTTATGAACCTAAAACAGTAAAGGTTGACACAATTGCTGGTGCCTTAGACGCGCTCACATACGTTGCCACGAACAAACGTTTCGGCCTCATGCCGTATCACTGGTACAAGCAGCACGTGCTCATTGGCGCACGGGAGGCTGACCTCCCGGCCGACTACATTCGTGCTATCGAAGCCGTCGCTTCTGCTGACGACCCCGAGTACGCAAGGGCTGAGAAGGAGGCGTCTATGTACGTTTGACTTGGAAATGACGCTAGGCCAGATGTCGTTTGCAACCGCTTTTCTTCAGGCCAGCTTTGTTTGCGATGTCAGAAACTAAGTCTTTGATTTTGCAACGTTCAAATGCGGCGCAGATGCAACTCTCTCGTATTCGCTAGCCATTGTAACTATTGCAACACCCCAACAGAGGGCAGTTGCCGGGCTGTTTGTATTTGCGCTTGCGTGGCCATCGCGCAATCGAATCAACCCGTTAGCGAGGTAGGGCGACAAGCCTCTCGGAGTTGAGCCAGTTCGTTTTGCGAAAAATTGTTGGGACAGGTTAGATTGCGATAGGACAGGTATCGTTTGCGAACCACCAGCACGCTGGAAGTTCTGTTGGATGCGATGCACCGGGTGGTAACATTTGTTGTCATTCTTATCGACCGCTCGCCCGGACCATCGCATGCCAGACAGTTTTGACCAGCTCGCCGCCCTGATTCGGGCGCGCTTCTCCGAACTGAGTCCGCAGTTCCAGATGGGAGCCGGGTTCCTGCTCGATCATCCCGACGAAGTCGCGGTCTCGTCGATGCGCAAAGTGGCCGAGCGGGCGCAGGTGCAACCGGCCTCGCTGGTGCGCCTGTCGCAACAATTGGGTTTTCCCGGCTGGAACGAACTACGCAACCTGTTCGTCGCGCGCGTGCGCACGCGGCCCGAACCGCTCACCAGCCGCGCCCGTTCGCTCGTTAAATCGAAAGATGCGCTGGCCAACGACCTGCTGGTCGCGCAACAACACAATCTCGAAGTCACTGCCGCGCATAACGGCCGCGTGATCGTGGAAGCGGCGCGTGTGTTGCGGCGCGCACCGCATGTGCATGTCGCAGGCTTTCGCTCCTGTTATGCCGTGGCGTTCGGCCTTGTCTACGGCTACCGGCTGTTCCGCCCGTCGGTGTCGCTGCTCAACGGAGAAGCCGGCACGCTCGAGATGCAACTGCGCACGGTCGAACGCGACAGCGCCACTATCGTCATCAGTTTCGCGCCGTATTCAGTCGAAGCGGCGCGCGTGGCAGAAGCCGCGCTGGAAAAGGGCAGCAAGCTGATCGCGATCACGGACAGCGCGGTCTCGCCGATCGCGTTGAACGCCGACAAGGTGCTGATCTTTTCGCACGAAAGCCCGTCGTTCTTTCCTTCGCTGGTGGCAGCCACGGCGATTTCTGAATTGCTGGTTGCGCATCTGCTCGCGCTGGAAGGGGCGGGCGCTGTCGAGCAACTCGGCATTGCCGAGCAATCGCTGCATGACAAGGGCGCGTACGTGCCTTGATGTTCTTCGTTTGAGCCAGGCAAATATCTGCCGCGGAGCAGAGCTGCTCCGTTTGCTTCATCGTCACACCGTTTGACAACAAATGTTGTTTGGAAGTATAAATGTGTACCGATTGTTGAATAGGTGTGAGTCGTGGCGTCGAAGCAGGATTTGAGTCTTTTTCAGGTAGGCGGTGAGCCGTATGACATCGGCTACCGGCTGGGTGAACTCGCCAGACCGGTATTCGCCGAATACATGGAGCAAAGCAGCGCGTGGCGTGCAGTTCGGCGCTGGCGCGGCGATTCGTTCGTGCAGCAACTGCGCGCTGCGGCCGAGGCACATTTCCCGGCGCTGCTGGTCGAGCTCGACGGCATGGCCGCAGGACTGGGTTGGCCAGCGGAAGACATCTTTTTGTGGAATTGCCGCGGCGAGTTGATTCACAACGCGCCGGACGGTTGCACGACTTTGGCCGCCGTCGGCGGCAACGCGCGTTTCATTGCTCACAATGAAGACGGCGATCCCTTTCTGCGCGAGCGTTGCGCGCTGGTCGAGGTTCGACCTGCCGGCAAGCCCGGCTTCGTAAGCTTCTATTACCCTGGATCGTTGCCGGGTCACACCTTCGCGGCCAATCGCGCCGGTCTCGTGCAAGCCATCAACAATCTGCGCATTCGCGTACCCGCAGCCGGCGTGCCGCGGATGATTCTCGCGCGCGCGGTGCTCGACGCGGCCTCGCTCGACGAAGCGCTGCACATCATGCGCGACACACCGGCGGCGAGCGGTTTTCATCACACGCTCGGTTGTGCGGGCGACGAGCGACTTCTGAGCGTCGAAGCAAGTGCAAAGCGACGTTCCGTGCAAACGGTGTCCACTATCGCTGGTCACGCGAACCACCTGATTCATTCCGGTTGCGAAGCCGAGGCGCAAATCGTCACCGATTCTTCGCGTGACCGGCGGGCGCGCGTCGAGTATTTGCTGAGCACGCTCGCCGGTCCAACCACTCCCGCCACATTGCTAAACGTGTTGCAGGATCGCGCGCCTGCAGGCCTGCCGATCTATCGCGACGATCCGCTCGATCCCGACGACGAGAACACGCTCGCTACGGCGCTCTTCGAAATCGGCACCGACGGTGTCTCGCTGAAAGTTTATCGAGAGGGACAACGCGCGCTCGACACCGTCATCGCAGGCGTGCCGCCCGCACAGCCTCGCGCCTGAGCGGCCGCCGCCAATCGAAAGGAAAGGGAAAACCATGTCCACCGTATTCCATCGCTCGCCGAAGCAGTCACTGCCGGTGGCTGTCGCCGGCGACGGCATCGAAATCATCGATTCCACCGGCAAGCGCTATATCGATGCCTCGGGCGGCGCAGCCGTCTCGTGTCTCGGCCACAGCAATCAGCGCGTGATCGACGCGATCAAGCGTCAGGCGCAGCAATTGCCGTATGCGCATACGTCGTTCTTCACGACCCAGGTCGCGGAAGAACTCGCCGACCGTCTGGTGGCGAGCGCACCGCAAGGGCTCGAACACGTGTACTTCGTGTCGGGCGGCTCGGAAGCGATCGAGGCGGCGCTGAAACTGGCGCGGCAATATTTCGTCGAGAAGGGCGAGTTGCAACGCCGTCACTTCATCGCGCGGCGCCAGAGCTATCACGGCAATACGCTAGGAGCGCTCGCGATTGGCGGCAATGCGTGGCGGCGCGAGCCGTTTCTGCCGATCCTGATCGAAGCGCATCACGTGAGCCCGTGTTACGCGTATCGCGAGCAGCGCGCCGACGAAACCGAAGAGCAGTTCGCGCAGCGTCTTGCGGACGAACTCGAACAGAAGATTCTTGAACTCGGCGCCGACACGGTGGCAGCATTCGTCGCCGAAACGGTGGTGGGCGCAACGGCCGGCGCCGTGCCGCCGGTGCGCGAGTATTTCCGCAAGATCCGCGCGGTGTGCGATCGCTATGGCGTGCTGCTGATCCTCGACGAAATCATGTCCGGCATGGGCCGCACGGGCTACCTGTACGCGTGTGAGGAAGACGGCATCGCGCCGGACCTGCTGACCATCGCCAAGGGGCTCGGCGCCGGCTATCAGCCGATCGGCGCGACGCTGGTGAGCGACCGGATTTATCAGACGATCGTCGGCGGCTCGGGTTTCTTTCAGCACGGGCATACCTATATCGGCAACGCCACCGCCTGCGCCGCGGCGCTCGAAGTGCAACGCGTGATTGCCGACGACCATCTGCTGCCGAATGTGCAGGCGCGCGGCGAGCAGTTGCGTGGCCGGCTGCGCGAGCACTATGCACAGCATCCGCATATCGGCGACGTCCGTGGACGAGGTCTCTTTGTCGGCGTCGAACTGGTGCAGGACCGCGTCACCAAGGCGCCGTTCGACGCGAAGCTGAAACTGCACGCGGCGATCCGGCGCGAGGCGTTCGCGCGTGGCTTGATGGTGTATCCGATGGGCGGCACGGTCGACGGCAAGGTCGGCGATCATGTGCTGCTGGCGCCGCCGTTTATCTGCACCGCGCGCGACATCGACGAGATCGTTAATCGTCTGACCGATGCGATCGACGGCGCGCTGACCGCCATCTGAGACCCAGCCCTTTCAAGGTCTTGATCAAGATGTTTCGCCTTTGGCGCGTTTAAGCAGGCGGGCGGTACTGTGATGGGCACGGGCTACCGCGCCTTCGACATAGGGTGCGGGTTTGCGGGTCTTGGGGCCA
>NZ_WOEZ01000121.1 GCF_013177735.1 Paraburkholderia elongata
CACTACAAGCGATTTTCGCCGTCCCCCGCGCACCACCACACAACAAATCAAGGACTTACGACTGCGGTCGGGTCAGAAAATGGCGAAAAACGGTGGCTTTCAGGCGCGAATAGCGAAAGTCGGGCTAGCGCCGTATCGCGGTGCGAAGGATGCGTGCGATAGAGTTGCGCGGCAAACTCATGCCGTTTAGCGGTGAAGAGGATGGCGCGCCGTTCGCCATTGCGCGACCGCGCGGCGATCGGGTAGGGAGACAACTTCACAGCCACACCAACGGATCGGCAAAGAACAAACAGGAACCGGTGGATGCGGTCGCTGCGGCGACCGGCGCCGAAATCCAGATCCCTGCAGCGAAGACCGTGAAATTCACGGCAGGTAAGGCGTTTAAGGATACTGTGAACGGAGCCTGACAGCGACCGACAGCCGCCGGTCGTTGACATGCCGCCGGCCGACCGTTGCGGCCACGTCGCCGCGGGAGGTCGGCGTGCCCCGCGTCAATGTGCCTGGGTATCCTCTCTATAAGCAACATGTTGTCGAGGCCGGCTATTTGCACCACAGCCGCCAGTTGCCAAGCGCATGGGTGCTTGGGACGACGGTGGCGGCCCGCGATGCATGCTGGAATCGGCCCACGATTTTCGACTGCGATCTGCGCCTACCACTTCGCGCCAAGTCGGAACTTGTGCAGCAATGGCTCCGTATACCCGCTAGGCTGCGACCGCCCTTCAAAAACCAGCGCCTTCGCCGCCTTGAACGCGAGCGATGTGTCCAGGTGACCGGTCATTGGCTGGTACTGCGGGTCGTCGGCGTTCTGCGCATCCACCACCTTCGCCATGCGCTTGAACGTTTCGTTTACCAGCGCTTCCGACACCACCCCGTGATGCAGCCAGTTTGCAATGTGCTGGCTCGAAATGCGCAGCGTCGCGCGGTCTTCCATCAGACCGATATCGTGAATATCCGGCACCTTCGAGCATCCGACGCCCTGATCGATCCAGCGAACCACGTAACCCAGAATCCCTTGCGCGTTGTTCTCGATTTCCTCGCGGATTTCCTCATCCGACCACTGCGCCTTTTCGACGACAGGAATCGTCAGCAGGCCATCGAGCAGTTCATCGCGTACGCTGTCGTAGCCGGTCTTTTCCAACTCTTGCTGCACGGCCTGAACGTCAACTTGATGGTAGTGCAGCGCGTGCAGCGTCGCGGCAGTCGGCGACGGCACCCAAGCCGTGTTCGCGCCCGCTTTCGGATGCGCGATCTTCTGTTCGAGCATCGCGTGCATCAGGTCGGGCATCGCCCACATGCCCTTGCCGATCTGCGCGCGTCCGCGCAATCCCGAGCTTAAGCCGGCCAGCACGTTATTACGCTCGTAAGCCGCGATCCACGCCGACGATTTCATATCACCCTTGCGCATCATCGGACCCGCTTCCATTGCGCTGTGCATCTCGTCTCCGGTGCGATCCAGGAAGCCCGTATTGATGAACGCAACGCGCGCCGATGCCGCCGCAATGCACGCCTGCAGGTTGACGCTCGTGCGGCGCTCCTCGTCCATGATGCCCATCTTGATGGTATGGCGCGGCAGCCCCAGCAGATCTTCGACGCGGCCGAACAGTTCATTGGAGAACGCGACTTCGGCCGGGCCGTGCATCTTCGGCTTGACGATGTATATCGATCCGGTCCGCGAATTGAGCTTGTTTTGCAGGTCGTGCATCGCGCCCAGCGATGTCATCACGGCATCCAGAATGCCTTCGGGAATCTCACGACCATCGCGATCGACGATCGCCGGATTCGTCATCAAATGCCCGACATTGCGGATGAACAGCAACGAGCGGCCATGCAGTTTCACGGTCGAGCCATCGGGCGCGGTGTATTTGCGATCGGCGTTCAGGCGGCGCGTGAAGGTCTTGCCGTTCTTCGTGACTTGCTCGGTCAGATCGCCTTTCGCGAGGCCGGTCCAGTTGCGGTAAAGCTGGACCTTTTCGGCGGCATCGACGGCGGCAACCGAGTCTTCGCAATCGATAATCGTCGAGACAGCCGCTTCCATTAGCACGTCTTTCACGCGTGCTGCGTCGGTCTTGCCGATGGCGTCCGTTGCGTCGATCTGGATCTCGAAGTGCAGGCCGTGATGCTTGAGCAGGACGGCGGAAGGGGAGCCTGCGTCGCCCTGATAGCCGATGAACTGCGCGGGAACCTTCAATGCCGACGAGCCGTTCTTGAGCGTGACGGCGAGCTTGCCGCATTCCACGCGATACGCGATGGCATCGACGTGCGAGCCGTTGGCGAGCGGCGCGGCTTCATCGAGGAATGCGCGGGCGCGCGCGATCACGCGTGCACCGCGGACCGGGTTGAAGTAAGCGGTGCGCTCCGCACCGTCGGTTTTGGGGATAGCGTCGGTGCCGTAGAGCGCGTCGTAAAGGCTGCCCCAGCGCGCATTCGCGGCGTTGAGCGCGTAGCGCTGGTTCGAGAGCGGCACGACGAGTTGCGGGCCGGCTTGCCCGGCGATTTCCGTGTCGACGTTCTGGGTCGTCGCCTTAACGGCTGCGCTCGCCGGCACGATATAGCCGATGCCCTCGAGAAATGCGCGGTATGCCTTCAGATCGCGCACCGGCCCCGGATTTGCGCGGTGCCACTGGTCCAGCTCCGTCTGCAGACGATCGCGTTCTGCGAGCAGCGCGCGGTTCTTCGGGGCGAGGTCGTGGACGAGGGCATCGAAGCTTTTCCAGAAGGCTTCGCTGTCGATGCCAGTCCCGCTCAACGCCTCATCGTCTACAAATTTGCTCAGAACAGCCGCGACACGCAGTCCGTTTCGCTCGATCATTTCACCCATCATGTGCTCCAACAGTTTCAAGTATCAATCAATCAGCCCGTTGAGGCTGTTTGCTGCGGTTCGGGCCACTTGCGAATCCTGATCCGGCTTGACACCGGACACGCCCACTGCGCCCACAACGTGCCCGTCGACCATGACGGGGACGCCGCCTTCCAGTGTGCCGGCCAGCGGTGCGCTCAGGAACGCGGTCCGGCCGCCGTTGATCATGTCTTCGTACTGCTTCGATTCACGTCGGCCGAGCGCTGAGGTACGCGCCTTTTCGGTCGCGATGTAAGCGCCTATCGGCGCACAGCCGTCGAGGCGGAGCAGGGCCAGCAGATGGCCCCCGTCATCCACGACCGCGATGGTTACTGCCCACTGGTTTTTCTCTGCTTCCGCGCGCGCAGCTTCGAGGATTCGGGTAGCTTCTACAACGGTCAATACGGGTTTGCTTCGCATGTCAGGGTTATCAAGTCTGTGTTTCGAAGTGAAGTGTCGCCACCGGCGCATGCCGGTGGCCGGGATACGTTTCGCGGCGAACCGGGTTATCCACCCAGCGCGCCCTGCGTGTTGACGTGCACCGCATAAATGGACTGCGACGACGCCATGAACAGCCGGTTACGTGCGCGTCCGCCAAAACACAAATTCGCGCAGCGCTCGGGCAGGGCGATCCGGCCAATCATCTTTCCTTGCGGCGAAATAACCATGACGCCATCGAGTTCGTCATTGCCCATGCCCCAGCCACACCACAAATTGCCGTCGATGTCCGCGCGCATTCCGTCGATCGTGCCTGCTCCCGCGTCGTAGAACATCCGGCCTCTACCGATTCCGCGACCGTCCGCGTCCATTTCATAAACGTGAATCATCCGGTTGGGCACACCGCGCGATTCGATGATGTAGAGCAGCTTCTCGTCGGGTGAAAAGCACAGGCCGTTCGGCCCCTTCAAGTCGCGAGTGACTACGGACGCTTCGCCCGTCACGCCGTCGATCCGATATACGGAGTGCGGAAGTTCCTGCTCCGCCTTGATTCCTTCGTAGTGCCCAGAAATGCCCATCGGCGGATCGGTGAACCAGATAGAGCCGTCCGATTTCACTACCAGATCGTTGGGGGAATTAAGCGGCTTGCCTTCAAAGGAATCGAGAAGGACGGTGATGCTGCCGTCGTACTCGGTGCGTGTGACGCGGCGGCCGTGCTCGCACGTAACGAGTCGCCCCTGCCTGTCGCGGGTGTTGCCGTTCGCGTAGTTGGAAGGTTTCCGGAACACGCTGACCACGCCCGTTTCCTCCTCCCATTTCAGCATCTGGTTGTTCGGAATGTCGCTCCAGAGCAGGTAGCGTCCATCGCCGAACCATACCGGACCTTCGGTCCACCGGTAGCCGGTAGCCAGCCGTTCGACAGCCGAAAAGGCCACGCGGTATTTATCGAAGGAAGGGTCTAGCGAAATCACCCGGGGGTCTGGGTATCGCTCAGCTTGTTGCCACATCTCAGTCTCCTGTTCGGGTACCGGCAATTCCGCCTATGCGGCGGCACGACCGGTAGTATAAAGGGAAATGAGTAAGCGCTTTCTCTTGAATTCGCAACTGAAGTGCCATAAGATGCTTGAAATTCTTGAGTTTCGAGCGGCGGCGCATCAACCGTAGCCGTTATGTAAGAAATCGATTACTCGTTTCATACCTTTTTTTGACCGCCCGGCGCAATTTTTTAGAAGGGCAATGCCTGATGACTGAGATGACGAGCAAGAACGTAACCGGGCCGGTGATTCGTTTGCATCCTGCTGACAATGTGGTGATCGCGCGCATCGACGTCGCAATCGGTACGCCGGTTCCATCGGAAGATTTTGTTTGCCGCAGCCAGGTTGCCGCAGGTTATAAGATCGCCGCGATGCCCATCAAAAAAGGCGAGCTGATTCGCAAATACAACGTGGTGATCGGTTTCGCCGCGACGGATATTGCGCCAGGCACGATGGTCCATAGCCATAACATTGAGTTCCGCGAATTCGACCGGGACTACGCATTTGGCGCGGACTACCGGCCCGTCGAGATGGTGCCCGAAGCCGAGCGCGCCACGTTTCGTGGCATCGTGCGGGACAACGGCGAGATAGCCACGCGCAACTACATCGGCGTGTTGTCGACAGTCAATTGCTCGGCCACGGTCGCACACAAGATCGCCGAATGGTTCACGCCCGAACGGCTGACGGACTACCCCAATGTAGATGGCGTGGTCGCGTTCACTCATTCGATCGGTTGCGGTATGGAGATGAGCGGCGAGCCGATGGCGCTGCTGCGCCGAACGATGGCGGGTTACGCGCGCCATCCCAATCTCGCCGCAGCGCTGATTGTCGGGCTGGGATGCGAGCGCAACCAACTGGCCGGACTGATGGATCAGGAAGGTCTGGAGGCTGGTTCGCGGCTGCACACGTTCGTCATGCAGGAGAGCGGCGGCACCCGCCGGACCATCGAGGCCGGCGTGGCTGCGGTAGAGGCGCTGCTACCCGACGCTAATCGCGTGAAGCGCACGACGGTTTCCGCAAGCCACCTGAAGATCGGTCTGCAATGCGGTGGCTCGGACGGCTTTTCGTCGATCACCGCAAATCCTTCGCTTGGCGCGGCGATGGACTTGCTGGTCCGTCATGGCGGCACGGCCATCCTCTCCGAAACACCCGAGATCTACGGCGTGGAACATACGCTCACGCGGCGTGCGGTCAGCCGCGAAGTCGGCGAGAAACTCGTTGAGCGGATCCGCTGGTGGAAAGACGAGTATTCGGTCGGTCGAGACGTTCAGATCAATGGCCAGGTCAGCCCTGGCAATCAGGTGGGCGGACTGGCGAATATCTTCGAAAAGTCGATTGGATCATCGATGAAAGGCGGCACCGGCCCGCTGATGGAGGTGTATCGATACGCCGAGCTGGTGAAGCAACCTGGACTCGTTTTCATGGACACGCCCGGCTTCGACCCCGTCTCCGCGACGGGTCAGATTGCAGGCGGCGCAAATCTTATTGCCTTCACCACAGGGCGCGGTTCGATGTTCGGCGCCAAGCCCGTGCCATCGCTGAAGCTCGCCACCAACACGCCGATGTACACCCGTCTGACTGAAGACATGGATCTGAACTGCGGCGGAATCCTGGATGGCATTGCGTCGGTCCAGAGCACGGGCCAGAAAATCTTTGACGCTATTCTTGCAGCCGCGTCGGGCGAGCGCACAAAAAGCGAAATGCTCGGGCTAGGTGACCACGAATTCGTGCCGTGGCAGATTGGCATCATGAGTTGAGTCCGCAGTGGCTCAGCGCATCGCGAGGGCGAACGGCCATTTACACCCATAAGTAAAACCGCCGCCCTGTAGCTAGTCGAACAAAATTAGCGGAGACAGCCCTTGAGTACCCAAACCCCGGCAATACAAATACCTGACAGCGCGGCAAGCAACTCGATCTACACGCGAGTGACCTGGCGCTTCATGCCCTTGCTGTTCGTCTGCTACGTGGTGGCCTATCTGGATCGGGTCAACGTAGGCTTCGCCAAGCTCCAGATGCTCGGCGATCTGAACTTCAGCGAGGCGATGTACGGCTTCGGCGCCGGTATCTTTTTCATCGGGTATTTCTTCTTCGAGGTCCCGAGCAACTTGCTGCTGCACCGGCTCGGCGCGCGCCGCTGGATCGCCCGGATCATGCTTACGTGGGCCGTGCTCTCGGCCGCGACCGCGTGGGTCACCACGCCCACGATGTTCTACGTATTGCGTTTCTTTCTGGGCGTGGCCGAAGCGGGCTTTTTCCCGGGGCTGGTGCTGTATCTCACCTACTGGTTTCCATCGCACCGGCGCGGCAAGATGATCGCTTTCCTGATGGCGGGCAATCCGGTGGCGGGCATTGTCGGCGGCCCGATATCGGGCTTCATCATGCAGCGCCTGGCGGGGAACGCGGGGCTTGCCGGCTGGCAGTGGCTGTTCATTCTGGAAGCCGTCCCCGCGCTGATCCTGGCAGCCGTCATTTTCTGGTTCCTCGACGACCGGGTGAAGGATGCAAAGTGGCTGCCGGTTCAGGACCGCGACTTCATTGCATCGGAAATCGATGCGGAAGCACGCACCAAAAGCCACGGTTCCGTGCGCGAGGTCTTCACGTCGCTCAAAGTCTGGACCTTGTGCGCGATTCTGTTCGGTATCGTGATGGGCTCTTATGCCGTTGGCTTCTGGCAGCCGACCATCATAAAGAGTTCGGGAATCACGGACGCCTTCACCATCGGGCTGCTCACTGTCGTGCCTTATCTGGCCGCATTGATTTTGATGATTGTGGTCGGCCGCCACGCGGACCGCACGCGTGAACGCCGCTGGCACGTCGTGCTGCCGCAATGCGTGGCGGCTGCGGGTTTCGTGATGTGCGCCTACGCGGGCAACAATACGTATATCGCGTTGCTTGGCCTGACGCTTGCCGCTTCGGGCGTGATTACGGCCTTACCCATGTTCTGGGCCTTGCCCACGTCCTTTCTCGGCGGCACCGGTGCCGCCGCCGGCATTGCATTGATCAATTCGACGGGCAATCTCGCAGGATTCGTAAGCCCTACGCTTGTCGGGTGGCTGAAGACGGTCACGCATTCACTTGATTCGAGCCTGTTCCTGATTGCGGGGTCGCTGATTGTCTCTGCATGTCTCATCTTGACGCAGCTTCCCGCCAGGCTTGTCAACAAGTAGTACTTCCAAGGCACTCGATAGAAGTGTCAGATAATAATATTCGGTATCCTTAATTATGTGGAATAGAGACAACATGAAGACTGGGAAGTATCGCTACGTTGTCGCCCTGCTGTTGTTTATTGCGGGCGCGATCAATTACATGGACCGCGCGGCGCTTGGAGTGGTCGCGCCTATCCTCAACAAGGAGCTGAGTCTTTCACCGTCGCAACTCGGCGTGGTGTTCAGCAGTTTTTTCTTCGGCTATTCCATCTTCGCATTCGTCGGTGGGCAACTCGCCGACAAGTACGGGCCGCGCCGGGTTTTCTCCTGGGCGATGGGAGCGTGGTCCATTCTCTGTGGGTTGACCGCCGCCGCGACTGGATTCGGCACGCTGCTGGTGTCCCGGGCGCTGTTCGGCTTCGGCGAAGGTCCGATGAATTCGACGACCAACCGGACCATCACCAACTGGTTTCCCCGGCATGAAACCGCGACCATGGTCGGCTTTACGTTTTCGGGCCAGACGGTAGGCAGTGCGATCGCTGGGCCGGTGGTCGGACTGATTGCCATTGCTTACGGCTGGCGCACGTCGTTTGTGATTATCGCGGCGCTCGGGCTGGTGTGGATTGTCGCCTGGCGCATGTTCGCGACCGACAAGCCGGCGCAAAGCGCGCGGGTTGGCGAGGCCGAACGCGAAATGGTCGAAGCGAGCCGTAGCGCGGCGCATCCGGCAGAAGGCGGCGACGAAAGCACGCCGCTGCGCAGCTACCTGTTTCGTCCGAGCACGCTCGCGCTTGGCGTCGGACTTTTCGCGGTGAACTACACGCTGTTCGTGTTCATCTCGTGGATGCCGAGCTATTTCACCAACGCGCTGCATCTGGACATGAAGCACATGAGCATTCTGAGCGCAGTGCCATGGGCATGCGGCGGGATCGGATACTTCGGCGGCGGCCTGCTCGCTGACGCGTGTTTCAAGCGCATGAGCAACAAGCTGCTGGCGCGCAAGATCTCGGCGATCGTGCCGCTCGCGCTGTCGGGTCTCGCCCTGCTGGGCGTCAGCATGGTCGATTCCGTGACGCCCGCCGTACTGCTTGTCGCGTTCGCCGTGCTGTTCCTGACGGCTTCGTCGCAAGCGTGCTGGGCCACCATGCACGAGCTTGTGCCAGGCAGGCATCTCGGGGGCGTAAGCGGCTTTGTTCACCTGATGAGCAACATTTCGGGCATCGTCGGTCCGACCATGATGGGTTTAGCGGTCCAGTACTTTGGCGGTTACAGCAGCGGCTTCATGCTCGGCGCGGCGGTCGATCTGGTCGGCGTGCTGGCAATGCTGCTGGTCATCGGCCGGCGCGCGGCAGCCGAAACAGCCGAAACAGCCGAGACGCATACGACCGCCACATAAGCGGTCCGTTCTGCCACGCAAGCCGTCAGGGCGGCGCAGGCGGGACGGTGCGCGCGGCCGCACGACCGGCCCCGTGAGCATCGTTATCTTTTTTGAGTCGATCTACTGCTATGAAACACGTCATCGTTGAACCTGAGCAAACCGATTATCAGACACGTTCGCGGATCGTTTCGGTGGAGGCGCGCACCATCCGCGTGCCGCTTGACCGCCACACTGCATTCTCGACCCGTCTCGTCACTGCCCGCGACTACACGGTCGTGCGCGTCACGACAGCCGATGACCATTACGGCATCGGCTTTTGCTACAGCGGCAACCGCGCCGGCATGCTGGTCACGTATGCCGTGCGCGAATTGTTTGCGCCGCTGTTGCGCGGGCGCTCCGCGCTCGATGTCGAAGGTTCGTGGTGCGCCATGTATGACGAGTCACTGCTGCAAGGGCGTGCCGGCTCGGTCATGCGGGCGCTGTCCATCATCGACATCGCCTTGTGGGACCGGAATGCACGTGCTGCGGGCCTGCCGTTGAGCCGCTATCTCGGCGGCACATGTAGTGCCACCGTGCCGGCCTACGCCAGCGGCGGTTACTACCTCGAAGGCAAGACGCCCGAGCGTCTCGGCGAGGAGATGGCGGGCTACGTGGCAATGGGGTTTCGCGCCGTGAAGATGAAAGTGGGGCGGCTTGATCCGCGCAGCGAGGAAGCGCGGATCAGGGCAGCACGAGAAGCGATCGGCGACGACGTGCTGCTGATGCTCGATGCCAACAACGCCTGGTCCGACGTTCCGACCGCGCTCGAATACATGCGCCGGTACGAGCCGTTCAACCCGTATTGGATAGAAGAGCCGTTCAGTCCGGACGACATCGAGAGCCATGCGCAACTGAGCCGGCGCACGCCGGTGACCGTTGCGACCGGTGAGATAGAAGCAGGGCGCTGGCGGCATCAGGAACTGCTCGACAAGCGCGCGGCCATAATCCTTCAGTCGGACGCGGCGGTATGCGGCGGGATCAGCGAATGGCGGCGGATTGCGGCGTCGGCCGCGGCCGTGGGTGTGACGATGTGCCCGCACTGGTTCCACGATCTGCATGTGCATCTGGTGGCGTCGACGACCAATGCGCGCTATGTCGAATTTTTTCCCGACGATCAGGTGCTGAATTTCCGTCGGCTAGTGGATACGCAACTGTCGTTCGCAGACGGCAAGCTGACCGTGCCGACTCGTCCTGGCCTGGGATTCGACTTCGATGAAGCCGCGTTGAAAGAATACGCGCTGGACGACTGGGCGTGAAGCCGAAGCAGTGAATAGCTAGACAAGACCGCTGGTTGCGCATGCAACCGGCGGGTGCTTCTTCACGGCATTAGGCAGGAACTTCGACTCCCGGCATCGAGAAGCCGATTTCGCGGAGTGCGGTGGCGAGCGCATCGCACTGCACTGGCGTCAGATCGACGAGAGGAGGCCGTACGACGCCCCAGTCGGAATCGTTCGAATACACGCCGATCGCTGCCTTGAGCGCAGGGATCATCGGGAACTTGGCGAACACCGCACGCGTGGCATCCAGTGCTGCCTGACGGGCATCGGCGTCGGTCGATTGCCAGTGACGATACAACTGCACAATAGCCGCCGGATTGACGTTTCCGGTTGCCGTGATGCAGCCGACGCCGCCCGCACGCATGGTGGCTAGCAGGAAGTTTTCGTTGCCGGCGAACACGTCGAAGCCATGCGGCTGGAAGCGCTCGAGCATCGCCTGCGTGTTGCTCCAGTCGCCCGAACTGTCCTTCACGCCGGCGATTACGCCCGGGAAAGCGGCTAACAGCCGCTCGATGAGCGCGAGGCTGAGCGGCACCTGGGACACGGGCGGGATGTGATACAGATAAATGCGCAGTGCGTCGGAACCCACGCGCTCGATGATCTGCGCATAGCTGCGGAACAAGCCGTCGTCGGTGACGCCCTTGTAGAAGAACGGCGGCAGCGTCAGCACATTGTTCACCCCCAGCGAAAGCGCATGGCGTGTCAGTTCGACTGTGTCGGTGAGTGCCGAGCAGCCGGTGCCCGGCATCAGGCGATCGACCGGAATGTCTGCGCCAACCAACGTTTCGAGCAGTTTCATTTTCTCGCTGACTGCGAGCGAATTCGCTTCCGAGTTGGTGCCGAAAACAGCGAGACCGACGTCCTGTTCGATAAGCCATCGGCAATGACGGACATAGCGGTCGTGATCGGGAAGAAGGTCTTTTGTGAACGGCGTGACCACGGGCGAGTAGACGCCGCGGGGCCGGTTGACTGAGGTCATCGCGTGTTCCTTTTGATTGAAGTGAGGGTGTTTCGCGCCATTCAGCCAGCGATCTGTTGCGCAGACGAGCGGGCCTGGAGCGCTTCGGGATTGACGCAGGTCGACGAGAGCTGGCCGTCGAGTGCGTCGATGAGATTGCGCACCGCGCGCATGGCCATGTTCTCGCGCGTCTGTTGCGTAGCGGAACCGATATGCGGCACCGCTACCACGTTCGGTAAGTGGAGCAGCGGCGAGTCCGGCGACACCGGTTCGCGTTCGAACACATCGAGACCGGCGCCGAGAATGCGGCCTTCACGGAGATGCGCGATGAGGGCGGCTTCGTCGACGACCTGTCCACGAGCACAGTTGATGAGAATGGCCGACGGCTTCATGGTCCCGAGCTCGGCGCTGCCGATCAGACGCTCGGTGGCGGGCGATAGCGGCACAAGCACGCAGACGAAATCCGCAGTCGCGAGCAGTTCGGGAAGTGACCGCCATTGCGCGCCGTAGCGCTCCTCCGCTTCGGGGTTGCGGGACCGATTGGAATAGATCACGTCCATGCCGAAGCCGAGGGCGGCGCGCTTGGCGACCGCGCTGCCAATGCGTCCAAGCCCGACGATTCCCAGCGTTTTGTGATGCACGTCGACACCGAATTGCGCCTCGCCGACAGTACGCGTCCACTGGCCGCGCCGCGTCCAGTCGGCGAGTTCGGAAATGCGCCGGGCGGTCGCGAGGATCAGGCTGAACACAAGGTCGGCGGTGGTTTCGGTGACTTCTTCCGGTGTATTCGTCAGAACGATGCCGCGGCGCGAGAGTTCGGGGACATCGAACGCATCGAAGCCGGCCGAAATGGTGGACGCGACCTCAAGCAAGGGCGCCGCATCAAGGATCTGAGGCGTTATCTTGAGATTGTTGCCGACCATTCCGTGAGCCGTGCCCAGGGCGCGCCTGAACGGCGCGAGGTCGCCGGAGGAAACGTCGACCAGCTCGACGGAACAGTGCTCACGAAGAAGCCCCAGCACGGCAGGAGGCAACGAACGATAGGCCACGACATGCTTCATGAAGACCTCGGCGGAATGCTGTTAGAGAGAGTTGATATGCGGCATCGACCGCAACAAAAAAGAATCGCTTGCGGAGAGACTATAAGTATCGGTAAGATTCCCGTCAAGATTATTGATAATCTCATCGAAGATCTAGGAGCGATAATGGGCGAGAAGAAAAGCGGCTTGCGGCAGGGCCTGACGAATTACGGCGATGAAGGTTTCTCGCTTTTTCTGCGCAAGGCGTTCATCAAGGGCGCAGGCTATACCGACGACGCGCTGTCGCGTCCCATCGTGGCCATCGCGAACACCGGCAGTGCCTACAACCCATGCCACGGCAACGCGCCGCAGTTGATCGAGGCGGTAAAACGCGGCGTGATGCTGGCTGGCGGGCTGCCTGTCGAATTCCCGACGATTTCGATCGCCGAGAGCTTTTCGCATCCGACCAGCATGTACCTGCGCAACCTGATGTCGATGGACACGGAGGAGATGATCCGGGCCCAGCCGATGGATGCGGTGGTGCTGATCGGTGGCTGCGACAAAACCGTCCCGGCCCAGTTGATGGGGGCGGCGGCGGCGGGCGTTCCCGCTATTCAGCTGGTGACGGGTGCCATGCTCACGGGCTCGCATCGCGGAGAACGGGTGGGGGCATGTACGGACTGCCGTCGTTTCTGGGCGAGTTTCCGCGGCGACCAGATCGACGAAGCCGAGATCGAAGCGGTCAACAATCAGCTCGTCGCAACGGTCGGGACCTGTTCGGTGATGGGAACGGCAAGCACGATGGCCTGCATTGCGGAGGCCTTGGGCATGATGCTGCCGCGTGGTGCGTCTGCGCCTGCCGTGACCGCGGATCGCATCCGCATTGCGGAGCGCACCGGCGCGCAGGCCGTGGCGATGATCGGGCGGGACCTGAGTCCGGCGGCCATCCTGACGCCCAAGGCGATCGAAAACGCGTTGCGGGTGCTGCTCGCAATCGGCGGCTCGACCAACGGCATCATTCACCTCACGGCAATTGCGGGCCGGCTCGGGATCCGCATCGACCTTGAGCAGCTCGACCGGATGGCGCGCGAGACGCCGGTCCTCGTCGATTTGAAACCGTCTGGACAGCACTACATGGAAGACCTGCATCGCGCCGGCGGCCTGACCACGGTCATGCGCGAGATGAAAGGCCTGTTGCATCTCGACGCGCTCACCGTGACCGGCCGTACGCTCGGCGAGGAGCTGGATCTCGCGCCTGCGAGCTTCCCGCAAGAAGTAGTCCGTCCGTTTGACCGTCCGATCTTTCCGCAAGGCGGTATCGCGGTGTTGCGTGGCAATCTCGCGCCGGGCGGCGCGATCATCAAGCAGTCAGCGGCAAGCGCCAGCCTGATGGAGCACGAAGGGCGGGCCGTCGTCTTCGAGGACGCGGAGGATCTGGCTCGCCGTATCGACGATCCGGAACTGGACGTGGAAGCGCACGACGTACTCGTGCTCAA
Organism: Paraburkholderia elongata; assembly: GCF_013177735.1. Classification (GTDB taxonomy): domain Bacteria; phylum Pseudomonadota; class Gammaproteobacteria; order Burkholderiales; family Burkholderiaceae; genus Paraburkholderia; species Paraburkholderia elongata. The sequence goes on from NZ_WOEZ01000121.1 coordinate 13,622, forward strand.
GCGGATCGGACCGGTCGGTGCACCCGGGATGCCGGAAGCGGGCTACATTCCGATCCCGCGCAAGCTCGGCCGCCTGGGTGTGAAAGACATGGTGCGCATTTCGGATGGACGCATGAGCGGCACGGCGTCCGGTACAGTGGTCCTGCACGTCACACCCGAAGCGGCTATCGGCGGTCCGCTCGCGATCGTACAAACGGGCGACCGGATTCGCCTGAGCGTGACGGAACGGTCTATCGAACTTGCCCTCAGTGACGAGGAAATTGCAGCTCGTCTCGCCGCGTTGCCGGCGCGCCAGGTCGATCCCGACGAGCGTGGTTATCGCAAACTCTTCCTGACGACGATCACTCAGGCCGACGAGGGCTGCGACTTCGACTTTCTGCAAGCTACCCGGATCACCGCGACCGTTCCCGGCGACGGAAACAAGGGTTAAAGGTCATATTTTCGTATAGGCTCGCGGCTTAGATCATTTTGCGGACCCTTTTATGAGCAACGCTGCCAAGCCCAAACGCTCCGATGCACCCACTGCGAAGACGGTCGAACGCGACCGCAATATCGACGAGACGCTGCGCAGCGTCTCGGACGAACTCGAGGAACAGATCGTCCTGGGCGTTCTGCATCCGCGCGAGCGACTCGTGGAAGACGATCTGTGCGAGCGCTTCAACCTGAAGCGCCACGTCGCACGTCAGGTGCTGGCGGAGGTGGAGCGACGCGGGCTTGTGGAGCGCCGCAAGAATGTAGGCGCGCTGGTCAAGTCGTTTACACCGCGCGAGGTCACTGAACTGTATGCGCTACGCGAACTGCTAGAAGCAGACGCGGCGAAGCGCATCGTTTTTCCGGTCAGTAGCGAGGCGCTCGATGCGCTAACGGCAATTCAGGCAGAGCACGACGAAGCAGCCATCGCCGGCGATCTGAGGCGCGTGTTCCGCGCGAACATGGCCTTTCACCATGCGTTCTTTGCATTGTCGGAAAGCCAGGTTCTAACCGAGGCGATTCACGAGTATGAGCGCCGTACGCATGCCATCCGCTCGGTATCTATCGTGTTTCCTCAGTATTTGGAAAAGGCTCGCGCCGAGCATCACCAGATGATCGAGGCGCTCCGAACCGGCGACCGGGAATCGTTGATCAAGTTATGCCGGGAGCACCTGGTGCCATCGCGCGATGCGTATCTTGAAGCGCACCACCGCCGCTCGGTCGGCTATGCCGTACAGAAAGGCGAAACCGAATAACCGTATTTACCTGAATCACAGAGAGGGTATCAATGACTCGAGTACTGATTACCGGCGCAGCCGGTCACATTGGACGTGTGCTTCGCGCCGGTTTCCAGGGCCACTATGCACTGCGCCTCGCCGACATTGCGCCGCAGGCGGAGGCGCAGGCAGGCGAGGAAATCGTGACCGCGGACATCACGCGGCTCGAGGATCTTCTGCCGGCCATGGAGGGTGTCGACGTCGTCGTGCATCTCGCCGGCATTCCTGACGAGGCTCGCTGGGAGCGCATCCGTGATATGAACATCGAGGGCTGCTACAACGTGTTCGAAGCGGCGCGGCAAGCGGGCGTCAAGCGCGTGGTGTTCGCGAGTTCGAACCATGCAGTGGGTTTTCATCGTCGCGACCGGATGATCGACAACACCGTTGAGCCGCGCCCTGATAGCCGCTACGGCATCTCGAAGGTGTTCGGCGAGGCGCTTGGCCGGATGTACGCCGACAAGCATGGCATGTCGGTTGCGTGCATCCGGATTGGCTCGTTCCGCCCGGACGACCGGCCAACCGCACCGCGGCACCTCTTCACATGGATTAGCCATCGCGACATGGTGCAGGTGGCGCGCCGCTGCATCGACTATCCGGACTTCCACTTCGCGGTCGTGTATGGCGTATCCAATAACGCGCGCAATCGCTGGGACAACGCCAACGTGCGCTATCTCGGGTTCGTGCCGGAAGACGATGCCGAACTGCACGCGGCTGAGATCGAGGCAATGGGAAAGGCGGAAGATGCACGTGAAGCGCTGTTTCATGGCGGCTTCGGTTGCCTTGTCGAATTTGACGGTGATCCGCTCCGGATCGATTGAGTGCGGCGGTCCATCGTCGGGAGGGTTGCGTCGCGTTACAGTAGGCCGTCATGAATTAGCATCCTTCATGACCCTTCTGGGACAAGAAGCGGGTGGACGTTGAACATCTGCGTCCACGCTCGAGTCTCCCTGCGAAAAGTGCCCCTCGGTTCGCACCGGGCGCGCTTGTTCGCAGGGCAGATCTTGCGGCTACTTCCCGCGCTTCGTTCATCCGACCAGCGGACCAACCTCGAAACCGAAGTTCGCAACGCCATCCACTCCGCCTGCGACCTTGTCGCCTGGGCGTAGTGCGCCGACGCCAGCGGGTGTTCCGCTGAAAATCAGGTCTCCCGGCTTCACAGTGACGGCCTGAGAGACGTAACTGATGATGTCCGCGACAGGCCAAATCATCTCGCTGAGATCGCCTTGCTGACGGACTTCGCCATTCACGGACAACCATATCCGTCCGCTGGACGGATGCCCTAACTCCGACGCCGGCTTGATCTCGCTCACCGGCGCAGACGCGTCAAAGCCTTTCGCCCAGTCCCACGGGCGGCTCAGTTTCTTCGCCGTCGCCTGGAGATCCCGGCGTGTCAGATCGACTCCGACTCCATAGCCCCAGACAAAATCGAGTGCGTTTTCGGGGGCGATAGCCTTTCCTTCCTTGCCGACCGCAATGACGAGTTCAATCTCATGGTGCAAGTCGGAGGTAAGGGGAGGGTACGGAAGCACGCCGGTCGCTGGCACGACGGCATCGGCAGGCTTGGAAAAAAAGAACGGAGGATCTCGGTCCGGGTTGGCACCCATTTCGCGCGCATGCTCTGCGTAGTTGCGGCCGACACAGAACACGCGGCGCACGGGAAAGCGGCTCGTTGAACCGCTGACAGCAACGGAGGTGATCGTGGGTGGTGTCACTGAGTATTCGGTCATGGTAAGCCTCGCGAGTAGTATTGGCCTACCTACGATATCGCCCTGCGAATGCGCCGTGGAGGACAAATCCGCTGAACACCAGGACGATCTTACGGTGCTCCTTTGTGCGCGGTTGCGCCACCGTCTCGTTGACCCGCACTCCGGTGCATGTCGCGAAAGTCGCTCGGAGACTGACCGACTGACTGACGAAACCGCCTCGAAAAATAGGCTTCATCGCTATAGCCGACTAGAAACGCAATGTCCTTGATGCGCCGGTTGTCGTTTGCCAACAGATCCTTTGCACGTACGATGCGTCGCTCGGTCACCCACTCGACAAATGTCCGGCCCGTCTCTTTCTTGATCAGATGCGCAAGATAGTTCGGCGATAGAAACGCAGCAGCGGCGGCAGAGCTCAGAGATAGTGCGGCGCTCGCGAGATGTGCGTTGACATGACGGTCCACGCGAACCAGAGCTTCTCGTCGGCCGAGTCTTTGGACGTTACGCGAGGAAAGCCGAAGTAGCTGATCCGCGTGTCGCTGGCATACGATCCCGATAAGCTGAAGAAGGTATCCGCGCAAAAGAGCGGTCGAACCGAAGCGCCGCGTCTCATTGACCTCCAGCATGCGTGACAGAACCGCCTTGATTTCGGCGAGATCGGCGTCCTCCAGAATGAAGTCGATGTACTCCTGAAGCCTGAATGGGGCGAGTTCGGGCGCCTGCATGATCGACACATCCTCGAGGTCCAGGGGATCCGCGATTCCGTCCGTATTGGCGCGTAGAAACGCTTGCGTGAAGTTGATGACAATGAAGCGCGAATGCGCGGGGTGCGGTATCAGATGCAAGCGATGCGGCAGGATAAAGGCGACCGCACCCGCAGGAAAGGGCCGGCGTACTCCGCCAATATGCTGTTCGGTGTCTCCGCCGAGGTTGATCTGAATCTGAAAATATTCGTGCTTGTGCGGCTCTTCAATCGCGGGGCGCGAGGCCTGGTCGCGTATGTAGAAATCGAGGCGATCGCTTCGCTCGGGCATCGCATAGGTGCGTGATACCGCCACCGGTAAAGCCTTCTTCGCTAGCAAACCAATTTTCCTGAACACGGGGCTTCCGGTAGTGACACGCACTGAATCGAAGACATCGATTGCAGCTCGGCGAGCGAAAGCGCTATCGACGATTAAAGCCAGGGAAAGCGCGATTTTATTCGGCGCGTTGGCGGGGTGCTCGATTCCGCACGAGTGAAGGCCAGACCGGTGGCGAGTTTGGAGATGAAAGCAGAGAGGAAGTACATGAATGGAGGGGTCCGGTTCAAATATCTGGTTTGTGCGAGGAACGGCTTGCCGGTAAGTCACCTCATCGTGCATTAAGGAGGGCCTCACCAAACGGCGGATGCAGTGGTTTCCTTAAAGCCTGGTTCCGCAAAGTCGAATTGTCCTTTGCAGACGCGGTGAGCCAGTTCGACGCCGGCAATGACGATTGCAGCGTTGCTGAACCGTTTGAAGCCGAACATGACGTTCGTGCTGGATTTGCCGTTGCGATGGTGCTGCTCGATGACGCCTGCTGAGGCGCTTCCTCGCTGCCGTACGACATACTCTATCAGACCATAAGTCGTCATGTGAAGATGTACCGCTGTGAAGCGGTGGGCACAGGAAAATCATGAAGGCCAAACCAAGGGATGTTGCGGTCTCGCAACGTTTGCTCTGTAGCCTGTTTCCTGGCGAGGCGGCATCGAAAATGTACTTGGTCAAATCACGCAGATGCGGATAACGGCAATGGTTAGATACGAAATCCTCGTTTCAGCGATTTGGATACGCTATGGTCCTAATCATCACGGCAAGCGCAGTCGCCACGACGACAAGGAAGCCAAACATGTAGAAAAGCACGATGGTCATCATCCTCTGCTCCTCCTTCAGATATGCCGAAATTGCGGCGGCCACCAACGGCCGACAGAACGGGCCACGCTGCGCGCAGCAGGTCCACGGCCCAAGCCGCGAGACGAACGGTGAGCATCAATCGTCAAGAAACTGAATTTAAGTTCGCGTATTGACCAGAACGAACTGGTGATCAGCAAGACTGACTATGTCAGGCGCATCGCGCCAGCACATTGGCCCTGAGAACAAGATACAGGTCCGAGGCACACGAAACCATTCTACGAACGGTTCGAACGCCTGTGCAGGTGGATAGAAACCTCATACCCGCGTATATCTCGCACAATTGCTCGAAGCGATGAAATGTGTCCTTCGCAATGAAATTCACGGTGCGGGGAGCAGGCGCATGTTGATGGAGCAATCCATCATAAGACGATATGGAATACTATCTACAGCGCGGCCCGGCACGACGGCAGTCTTCTGACGAACTGGCAGCGCGCTATGGCCGACCCAGCGCAAAATTGAGCAATCGCTCGACAGTTGTGGCATCAACGGGCTTCGCGAGGAAAGGGAGTGCGCCTCTGGCCTGGATTTTGGCTTCAAGGGCAGCAGTCGGGAATCCCGTGATGAAAATGGTCGGGATTGTGTACCCGAGGGCCAGCAGGCGGTCGTGCATTTCGATTCCGGACAAGCCCGGCATCCGTATATCCGAAATCAGGCATGACGTTTCGCCGATTAACCCTGATCCCAGAAATTCTTCCGCCGATGCAAACACTCGTACCTGCCGCCCTAACGAACGAACCAGGCTCGCGGTCGCCAACCGGGCACCCTCATCGTCATCGACGATAGAAATAATTTGAGAAGACACAAGCGACAAGTCTCGACACACTAGAAGCGGAGCATGCCACACGGAATTGTGTGGCGTGCGATTCGAATTAATCGTAGCTTGGAACCCGCCGAATGGAAATGATACGAATGTATAAGCGGTTCACGAGCGTAGTGTCGATCCGGAAGCGCGCTGTTTCGCCTTCAAGACGCGCCCTCGCCAATTGAAGGCAGGCTAAGCTGGAACACGGCCCCGTGCCCGGCATTATTGGACGCCCACACCTGTCCTCCGTGGGCTTCGATGATCGAACGGCAGATTGACAATCCCATGCCCATTCCGTCGGCCTTCGTGGTGAAGAAAGCGTCGAACAGTCGATTTGCGTTTTCCGGATCGATACCCGGCCCAGAGTCCTGTACAGCGACCACCACGTGCCCATCGCTATCCCGATGGGACTCGATCAGTAGTTCACGTGGGTCGTCGCCGATGTCAGCCATCGCCTGGATACCGTTTATGACCAGATTGATGAGCACTTGCTGAAGCTGGACCCGATCGCCGAGCAACGGAGGCAACCCGGAGGCGAGCTCGAGGCGCAACGAAACACGATGATTTAAGACTTCGCGCCGAACCAGGGATACAACGTCATTGACCACATCGTTGAGTTCCAGTCGCGTCTTCCGCGGGGTAGCCTTCTTGGTGAGCGTGCGGATACGCCGGACAATTTCGCTCGCGCGCCTACCTTCGGCGATCATATGCTCCACGCAGGCCCGTACCTCTTCCGGCTGCGGCTTCCTGTGACCGAGCCATCGCAGGCAGGCTTCGCCACTGGTCACGATCGCACCGAGCGGCTGGCCTACTTCGTGGGCGATGGATGCACTCAGTTCCCCAAGAGTTGTTACGCGAGTTGCATGAGCCAGTTCCACCTGCAGCGCCTGCAACTGCTCCTCCGCTCGCGTGGCCGCGGTCCGCCGCGCTGCGAGTTCCGCCTCGGCCTCCTTCTGTTCGGTCAGGTCGAGTACGAACCCCACGCCGTGTTCCTGCGAACCTTCCACTAGCGCGCCGCCGAGCAGAACCGGGACGCGGCGGCCGTCCTTGCGGATATATTCCTTCTCATAGGACTGGCAACTCCCGCGCTGCCGGACTTCTTCGAGCGCCTGCTCATCGGCGGCGCGATACTCCGGTGGCGACATGGTGGCCCATTGAACCTGGCCTGACAGCAGATCTTCTCGCGAATAGCCTACGATCCGAAGAAACGCGTCGTTAGCGTCGTTGACGATACCCGCCATGTTCCAGAAGAACACTCCGATGATGTTCGACTCGACGAGTCGCCGGATGCGTGCTTCCCGCTCGCGCAGTTCCTCCTCCGCGAGCTTGCGTTCGCTGTTCTCCCGCTGCAGATCCGCATAGAGCAGCGCGTTCTCCAGCGAGATCGCCGCCTGGGAGGCCAGTAGTTCCAGCACGGACACACGTTCGGGCGTGAACGCATGCGTGGCCAGGTTGTTCTCCAGATACAACAGGCCGATCAACGCAGAGCGCCGCATGATCGGCATGCACAACACTGACTTCGGTTGCCGGCGGGCGAAGTAGTCATCTGCCGCAAAGGGATTCGATTGCATTGCATCCGTCAGCAATACCCGCTCCTGGCAGCGCCGCACGTAGTTGGTGATGGACGCGGGCAGCACCGATTCGCGTATGGACGATTCCGGCAACGCCCGTGCGGGCAGCGCCCGGCCCAGATGCCGCCGTACCTGGATCGTCTGCTGGTCGACGCTCGCTTCGGCCGCGAGGACCAGGCTCTCGTTGCGTGCGAGCAGCAAATGGCAGGTCTGCGCCCCGGCATTTTCAAGCAGGATGTGCATCAGCGTGTCGACGAGATCCTCGAGCACGATCTGGCCAGAGATGGCCTGTGAGGCCTTGGTGACCGACAGCAGATCCAGTTGTTCAACTTTGCCGAACGCAGTGGTCGCCGATAAAGCCGGTTCTTCGCGCAGTTGCGGGGCGCGCGCGTCGATCTGCCTGACCTTGCCGTCGGCGCCCCAGCGCGCAAAGCAGTCACGCGCCTTTCGCATATATGTGTCGGCAATTGTCTCGAATCCACGCGTTCGGTAGAACGCCGATGCGCGCTCATAAGCGATTGCCTCGTTCTGGACGAAGTGGTGCTCGCGTGCCGATCGAATGGCCTGTTCGTAAAGCCGCATGGCGTCGGAGTCGTGCCCCTCGAGTCGGGCAATCTCCGCGGCTATCAGCGCGGCGCGGTTCGTGAAATTCTCGGGGCAATTGTTCGCCCACGTCTGGAGTTGCTTATAGTGAGCGGACAGCGCGTCCAGATGCCTGGGTCGTTCGTCAGCCGGTACCGAATCGCAGTGCGCTGCGCGCGCCAGTGCGTCATAGTAATGATATTCCGCCACCTCGAAACAGAATGGCGATGTCCACAGCAACAGTTCAGCATTCGATGCCGCCGCGATGGCGCAAGCGTAGTCACCCGCATGGAAACGCGCTTGCAACTTGCGGATCCAATACCAGCAAGCGACAAGTGCCAGCCCCGGATCTGCGCCCAAATGCTGCTCGAACCGGTCTTCGTCGAATGCAGCATCGTTGAAGGAGCCGAAATCGGGCGTCAGACCGCGGAGTGCCTTGATCAGCCTGAGTTGCGCAGTCATGACGTCGGCGACGAATTCGAACCGCATTTTGCATGCGAGCTCGAGGCCGATTTCGGCTTCTCGCTGCACATCGCCGAGCGGATCTCCGGCGCCTAGAAGATTGGTGATCAGGTTGTTGCCGCAATAGCCCGAGAACGTGAGGTCGCCGGTTTGGTTGGCCGTGTCAAAAGCGAGCCGCAGTGGGGCGCGACCCGAACGTATGTGCGTCGTCCAGGGAACGATGAAGGCGCCAAAGCACGCGTAGACGCGGGCTTTGAAGCGATCCATCCCGTGCTTCTCGACGAGATCGACGCCGAGCTTGCCAAACCGGAACCCGGTCCGGTAATCGCCGAATTGCGGCCCGAGCGTCATGCCGAGCATGACATAGGCGAATCCCGATCCGTCGGTGTTTCCATGCTCGAGGCTCAGATTCGCCATGCGGCTGGCGATAAGACAATACAGGTTCATGTCGGTGGCATGGGCTGGCGGCTGGACGGCTGTTAGCACGTCCAGGGTGGCGCGGCAGACGGGATCGGTCATCAAAGGCAAATCGAGAAGCTGCTCGATCGAGCGGTCGCCCATCCGTTGCCACAATTGCTCGTACTCCTGTTGCACCTCCTCCTTCCGCGGGTGCGCCGACCACGTGACCCCGACGGCACGGAGATATTCGAGGCTCACTTCAACGGCACGGTCGGCTTGTCCCGCGTTCATATAAAGTGCCATGCGCAGGCATGCGACGGCGGCCTTATCGATGAGGTTCGCGGCGCGGTGTGAAAGCATCGACAGTCGTTGTTCCGCCGTCGTCAGGTAGCCGGTCAGGAATTCGCATTCGGCACGCTGAAAACCGAGCGAGAACGTGAGCGCATCGTGCCGGTTCGTATCATCCTCTGCCGCTAGTGCGTGGCCGGCAGTGAAGTAGGCCAGTGCCGATGCGTAAGCCGTCGCTGCCTTGGCACGCATGCCAGCGGTGAGATTAAGTTCAGCTACGCGCTCACGCTCCTCCTGTGCCGTGATCAGCGCGGCGCCCCGGTTGAACTGGTTCGCCACATCGAACAGATGCTCGGCGAGCTCGTCGGCCGTCATGCTCGAGAGGAGCACGCGACCGATGCGCAGGTGTACTTCACTGCGGCGTCCTTCGGGAATCAGTGAATAAGCCGCTTGCTGGATCCGGTCGTGCAGGAACTTACCGCTGCCGTGGGTGCGCAAGATCAAATTTTCGCGCACCGCAGGCGCAAGGTGTTGCTCAACCTCGGCTTGGCCGCTGACCAGCGCGAGAATCCGCAGGTCGAACTTGTTGCCGAGGCAAGCGGCCAACTGCAGCGCTTCCTGTGCCGTGATCGGCAGTTGCCGTAACTTGCCCAGCATCAGATCGACGACGTTGTCGGCAAAGTCTTTCGCTTTGATCTGTTCCAGGTCCCATCGCCATGCCTGGATCTTTGCATCACGCCGTAGCAACCCCTCCTTGTGCAACGCATCCAGGAACTGGATAAAGAAAAACGGGTTGCTCTCGGTGCGTTCGCAGATGAGCTGTGTGAGCGGCTCGCAGGACGCGGGTGGCGCATGCAGCGTGTCGACCACCAACTGGTTCAGATGCGTGGCGGATAAGGGCGCGAGCTGAATGTCGACCACCGGCGTGCCGCTGTGATGGATCGCATAGAGGCTCTTCATAAGTGGATGCGCCCCGCTCACTTCGTTGTCGCGATAGGCGCCGATCAGCAGCAGATAACAGGTGTCTGGGTGGGTGAGCAGGTGCTCGACGAGCGCCAGGCTGGCTGGGTCGATCCACTGCAGGTCGTCCAGGAAGAGGACCAGCGGGTGTGCCTTGCTCGTGAACACTGTCACGAATTGCCGGAAGACCAGGCGGAACCGGTTTTGAGCCTCCGTTGGCGGCAGCGCCGGAACCGGAGCTTGCGTGCCGATGATCAACTCGACTTTGGGCAGCACATCGAGGATGAGCTGGCCATTGACCCCGACCGCAGCCTGCAGTTGTTGCCGCCAGCCGGCGATGCGTGCTGCACTTTCGGCCAGCAATTGCTGCACCAACTCGCCAAACGCTTGCGTAAGGGTGGCATAGGGAATGTCTCGCTGGTACTGATCGAACTTGCCCGAAATGAAGTAGCCGCGCTTCGCGATAATCGGCTTGTGCAAGGCGTCGACCAGCGCCGACTTGCCGATGCCCGAGTACCCGAAAACGGTCGCAAGCGCCGCCCGGCCGGTGGCCGCCACGAGTTCGAATACACCGAGGAGCATATTCGACTCCTGATCGCGTCCGTACAGTCTGTGTGGAATCTGGAAGCGATCCGATAGATCGTCCGTGCCGAGCAGGAACGGCTCGATCCGGCCGGAGGCGCGCCATTGCGCCAGACAGCGGTCAAGATCGGATTGCACTCCACGCATGCTTTGGTAACGATCCTCCGGTAGTTTGGCCAGTAGTTTCATCACGATGTCCGACACCGGTTGCGGCACCGCGGGCGTGATGTCGCACGGCGGCGGCGGCATACGGGCGATATGGCAATGCGCCCATTCCAGCGGATCGCTCGCCTGGAACGGCAACTGACCGGTCAGCATGCGATAGAGCACCACGCCCATCGAATAGCAATCGGTCCGGTAATCTACCGGACGATTCATGCGGCCGGTTTGCTCGGGGGACATGTACGCCCACTCGCCCACGGATACGACAACGTCCTCTGGCGAGACGGTGTGTTCCTGGGTCGTCGCGAGGCTGAAATCCACCAGCAGAACATTGCCAGTTTCTGGCGCGACCAGAATATTGGCCGGCCGCAAATCTCGATGGATGACGTGAGCGGTATCGATGCCCGCCAATGCATCGGCCAGGTGATGGGCGATAACCAGGCAACCAGCCAGGTCCGGGCGTGGGCCGCAGCCCAAAACGGTCTCGAGCGACTCGCCTGAGAAGTCTTCCAGGACCAACGCCAGGCGTCCGCGCTCATCGATCAGGGCAAGCGGTTTGGCAATGCCCGCGACTTTCAACGTTCGAAGGAGCAGGTATTCGCGCTTAAGACGAGCGGATTGAGCTGCGCCGGCGTGTTCAGGAAGGAGCTTCAGAAGCACCGGCATCCCATCCGTCAGGCGGCGTGCACGGTAGAGGTCTGATCCCGTTGTCATGTAGACCCGATCAATGGTCTGACAATTCGCGATAATCATTGTCCCCCCTGACTGCCGGCGACCCGGCCGGACACCTACACGTTGCATCCCGCTGTTGAATGGGGCGCAGGCCCGCATGACGTTGGCCTTAGCCAATGTGATCACTTCGTGACCCGCAACGATTTAACAACTAGTTTACTCGGTCGCCAATGAGGCGCAGGAGCATTGACAAGTTGATGAGCGTAAGACCAGACGCCATTAGGGGGCGACAATCGTTCAGAAAGCGATCAATGGATTCTGGGTGAGTTCGGTGAATCCGCGCGAGGCAACGAACCCTTGCTGCAAGCTGTTTGGGATGCAGTGACGCGCGCAACAGTGGGGCGTAAAATGGGTGCATACCAGCGGGGTGCGACTGCATTCCGGCTTCGCGAGGTGTCCAGATGACTACTAGACCGACCCGCCGAATGACGGATGAACCCGAAGCAACCGACGGTTCCGTCATCTACGTTGTCGATGACGACGAGGGAATCCGGCGAGCCCTTGACTTGCTTATGCGCTCCGTAGGTTTGCGTGTCGAAACGTTCGAGTCCCCGGACGAATTTCTCCGGTTTCCTCACTCCGCGGGACCGAGCTGTCTCATCCTGGACGTGCGACTCCGCGGGAAAAGTGGCATGGCTTTTCACCAGGAAATCGTCAATAGCGGCATGCGTATTCCCGTCGTATTCATGACCGGTCATGGAGACATCGAGATGGGGGTGAAGGCAATGAAGGCTGGTGCGCTCGATTTCTTTGCGAAGCCATTCAAAGACCAGGACATGCTCGACGCAGTTGCTCAGGCCTTGGCGCGAGACAGCGAGCGGCTCGCGGCAGAAGCCGCGTTAGCCGGTCTGCGCGCTTCGTACCGGTCCCTTTCGCCGCGCGAGAAAGAGGTGATGGGCTTTGTCTTGTCCGGTCTGCTGAACAAGCAGATTGCCTCTGAGATGAACCTGAGCGAGATCACGGTCAAGGTCCACCGTGGACAGGTCATGCGAAAAATGAACGCGCGCTCGATGCCGGACCTCGTCCGCAAGGCCGAATCGCTTGGTGTCAAGCCCTGTCTGCCCGGCGGCCGTCATTGCTGAGCGCCATCGTACGAGAGCGCTTCTGCAGAGCGTCCGATCACTAGCGCTGAGCGGTCATCAAGGCTGTATCGGCGTTCGTCTCTAAATGGCCGGTCTCGTTGCTTGCGTTTGACGCTCCGCAAGGAATTCGTTTTACGGGGCAAGCTTATTGAAGTCTCCTCGCCGCGCTTATACGTCCGTATAAGTGGGTTACGCTAATGCGGCATCGGCATATCCAACCGTAGAGTAGACGCGCCCTTCGGCTAAACCTAATCTTCTCTCATCGCGACACGCTCGCTGTTATTGCAGCGCAAAGCTCGCGGTTCGACCCGACGACCACATGGCGAGTTTGGACGGTCGCCCGACCGGTTCCCTTCTTAACGTCTCCAAGGAATCATCGTGTCACATGTTCTGCATAGCTGGATCCATATCGGAAGCAACGCATATGACGAGTACACGTTCGTGCCGTGGCTTGGCAGGATCATTTATCGCCGTACGGTCGACTTCTCCACCATATGCATCCAGTAGCCGCAAGTCGGGAGTTGTTCGATCTCTACCTTTGTTCGACTGCTGCTCCACTCTCGCTAAGGAGAGGAAACGATCTTGAACGCTGAACCCAACACGACTTCGGACATCCTGTCAGAAAATGAATTTTGTCACGCGCCTGCTCTCCCCGCGCTGCCCTCATCCCATCATCCGTCATCGCATCGGCCGGACCGACTCACTTCAGCGCCCGAGGTTCGAGACCAGTGGGCGACGACGCTCGCAGCCATCGATCAAATTTCTTCCCCGCCAGACCCGATGCGGAATCCTCCGGACCTGTCCGGTCGCTCCCGCTTGGGTGGCGAGCTGCTCGGTTCGCGTAAGGCGGACGGTGGTGACGTGCGCACCTATACTGTGACGGTCGTGGAGGAGCTGTCTAATGCGCTCTTCGCGTTGCGCTGGCACGACGCGACGCTCTGCAACTACGAGGAGCAGGTCTGGGCACCGTGTTTCGCTCCCGCGTCGGGGCGTTGCGCCCTGTCTGGCGAGCATATCAGCAAGGGCGACCCGGTCTACCGGCCCCGAATCCGTGGATGGTTCATACCACTTAACAGCGACGCAGTGATTCTGGCCAGCGAGCTGATCAAGGCCAGCGCACGCGTCTGAGGCGCGCTGGAGTTGGCGTATGTTGACTCAAACTCACCAGCAAAGCATCGTCAGCGCGCTGGCCGTCTCAGGGTGCGCTCCACCGTTTGGCCACAAGCGGTTCAACATGAAACCAGTGTCGCGAGTTAGAAGTTCGTTGAATCAACTTCCCGTTCTTTCCGGAATCACGAAGTGCTGGTTAAAAAGCCGCTCGGACTCGCGCAATCCTTCTTCCGTAAAGATCACGGACTTCGTCTTGTTGACTGGGTCGTCGATGAAGCCTCGTTCATAGAGTCGGTTCAGCACATCCCAGTCGAAGCCCTTCCATGCGCGGTATCGGTCGTGCAGTGTCAGGTAGAGAAGGGCTAGGGCAACTTCATCAATTGCATCGGTATTGATATTCATAGTGCTCCTGCCGCAGCCTTCGGGACCTGCACACAAAACCGTTCGAGACTGGTCGGGACGTCGTCGGCCGACTTTGCTGAGTGATCCGCTGTTTCACCGCAACTGTCGTGACAATGCCATAAACGATCAAGCGCACGATTCAATGTGAAATTGAAAGAACCGGTTATCGGCCTGATTCGCGGACCCCGCGCGCCCCGTCGTTCACCGGATCGCCGGAGCGAAAGCGCTGTCGGTATTCGACGGGATTGATCTGAAGCCGGCGACTAAACGTGCGCCGAAGTGTATCCGCGCTCTCAAAGCCGCAACGCTTCGCGATTTCACCGATCGGGTGACGAGTGCTTTCGAGGTAGCGGCGCGCGGCGTCGATGCGCGCGTCGTTCAGGAATGCGATGAGACTGACGCCGCATTCCCTGGTGAAGATGCGTGACAGATTACGCGGACTCATTTTGAGCCGGCGCGCAAGCGACGTGGTCGTATGATTCAGATGAAGATTGTCGAGCAGGTACTGCTGAATCGACTGGATCTGGGAATCGCTGGCAGCCTGGGTTTCCAGCAGCGGGCTGAACTGCGACTGGCCGCCCGCGCGGCGCACGTACACGATCAGATACTTCGCGACGTCGAGTGCCATTTTCTTGCCGAAGTCCTCTTCGATCATGACCAGCGCGAGATCGATGCCGGCAGTCACGCCTGCGGTCGTGTAGAGGCCGCTGTCCTTTACATAGATCTGGTCAGGTTCGACCTTCGCCTTCGGAAACATCGACGATAGACGCGTGGCGTCCATCCAGTGTGTCGTGACCGTCCGGTTATCGATCATGCCGGCGGCGCCGATAGCAAAGACGCCATTGCAGATAGCGGCGATCCGCCTGGTACTCTTGTGCTGCTTCGCGAGCCATTCGCTAAGCGTCGAGTCTTCGAGTACTTCGAATACGCCGAGGCCGCCGGGCACGATCACCGTGTCGAAATGCGGACACGGATCGAAGATGGTCCGGTCCGGCATTACCGTCAGCCCGCTGGAAGACAGCACGCTGCCCCGCGTTGTGCCGATCGTCAGCATTTCGTATTCGCACGCCCCCTGACTGAGGATGCGGACCTCCGCAAAGGCGTCCTTGGGGCCCGCGATATCGAGCAGCTGGAATCCGGGGAACAGGACCATTCCGACGGTGATCTTGCGCATAGGTGTCAGGCAAAATAGAGCCGAGGCTGGCGCGACGCATGCTGCATGCGCTCGCCTAGCGGCTCGTCTCGAGTTCGTCGAAGCGCCGGGTTCGGTAAAGCACCATCGATACGAGCCAGCTTGCGGCGAAGATACCAATGATGACGTAGCCCAGCGTGCCGAAGTTGTCGTTCAACTTACCGATAGCATCCCACAGCTTGCCTTCGAGCTTCAAGTGGTCAGAAATCAGGCCCAAGGCCTCGATCGTGCCGACCAGCAGCGCGACCGCGACCGACACCAGCGTGATCGTCATGTTGTAGTAGATCTTACGAATCGGCTTTAGATACGCCTAGCCGTAGGCGCCGAGCATCAGGTGACCGTCGAGCGTATTCAGAATCAGCAGGTTCAGGAACGCGATCGCGAACAGGAAGACGGTCGATACCGACGTGCTGATCAGTCCGCCCAATTCCTTGTATTGGGCAAAGCGCGTGCTCAGCACGCTTGCGACTGCTGCGACCGCGAGCGAGGCGATGACGATGATGGTCGAGTGACCGAGCGAGAAGAACAAACCCACGGCGACAGGGCGTTTTTTTTCCTGCATGAGCTTACGGGTCACGTTGTCGATCGCCGCAATGTGATCGGCATCGACCGCATGGCGCAAGCCCAGTCCATAGGCGATCAACGCGGTGCCGAGCAGGACCGGGTGGTCCCAGAACGACACGAACGCCCAGATCCATGCGGCGGCATTAGTCACCAACAGCAGGCCGTAGATGCCGAAGAGCTTGCGCTGGACCTGCGGATCGGATCCGGTGAGTACATTGGACAGTTGCTTGAGCATGGTAGATATCCTGATGAAACATCGTTATGCGATATGGCGGGCGCTCTCGTGCCCTTGCCTGAACGCCGGAAGCAAGGACACGGCTCAGTTGCTGGACGGCCGCAACGCGCGCAGATTCAGCGACGCCATATCTGTGGCCGATAGCACCCCAGCCTGCGTCACGGTCTTTTCGAGGGCGAGCAGAAAGCGCTCGTAGTAATCCCACGGCGGCTGCCCCGCGCAGTATCCGTCTTCCCATTCGGCGATCGACTCGATGAGATTCTGACGGAAGTCTTCCCACTCGAAGTGCCCCGCCTTCGACAGCGAAAGCGCGAGCCCGAATACTTGCCGTTCCCATGGCTTGTCGAACACCAGTTTGCCTTGCATGCGCGGTGGAGAGTCCGGATGTCCAAGCATGCTGGAGGCGGCATATTCCTCGAACCGGGTAAACATGATCAGACCGCCGGCCGCGGCGATGCAGACGGCGAGGGCACCAGCGCCACACCCATCATCGCTTCGGGTGTGACGAGCGCGGCCAGTTCCGCTTCGCTCATGCCTTCGGTGCCGGCGGGTCGCTCCGGGATGACGAACCAGCGGATTTGCGCGCTGCTGTCCCATACCTTGACTTCCGTATCGTCAGAAACTGGCACGCCGAACTCCTTCAGCACGGCGCGCGGTTCGCGCACGCCGCGCGCGCGGAAGACCGGGTCCTTGTACCAGTAGGGCGGCAGACCCAGCACGGGCCAGGGATAGCAGGAGCAGAGCGTGCAGATGATGAGGTTGTGAACACCGTCGCCGTTGGCGACTGCGGCCATGTGTTCGCCTTCCGCGCCTTCCATCCCGGCCGGGAAGTCCATTTCCGCAATCGCCTTCGGTGTGTCTTCGACAAGGCGTTCCCTGAACGCCGGATCGATCCACGCGCGCGCCACAATTTTCGCGCCATTGAACGGGCCAGCCATCGTTTCGAAATGACCGAGCACGGTATCGACTGAGTCGCTGCCCAGCACCCCTTTCTCGATCAGAAGCGCTTCGAGCGCCCGTACCTTGGCCGCGCTCGCGGCCTCGCGCTCGTCGTCGTATTTGAAAAGTTCGCTCATGTTAGTTCCGTACCAGATGATGGGTGTAGAGATTCAGTTCGATGCGTCGAGATACGCTTCGTATAGATCGGCGTAGATCGTCGTGTTCGGTTCGCTCTTGTCCTTGCCCCAGATGTCCTCGGCCTTGAATGCAACGCGATAGACGGGCATCGGCTCGCCGATGCCGTCGGGCCCGGTCGAAACGAAGTAAGAGTAGGCACCTGGATAGACGAGGTCGATCACACCGCGCTTGTTGCGCAGGTAGCCCGGCAAACGCGTGTGATCGACGGCGGCCGGATCGGCTATGCACACCCCGGTACCGGGTTCGAAACGCGGCGTCTGCTTCAGTGCGTTCAGCCCCGAATCGCCTTTTGCGAGGTAGTCGTTGATCTGCGAGGCAATTGCCGGATTCGGCTGTGCAGGCAGCGGCGCATCTGGATGGGCGCGGTAATGCGCGGTCTTCTGCGCGAGTTCGTCGGCCGATACATAACCCTGATCGACGAAGAATTGCGAAATCCCCATCAGCCACTTCTCGTAATACCGGTATTTGAAGTATTCGAACGGCTGCATGCCTTCGGCACCGGTGCGCAGCGACGCCCAGGTCCACGTATTCCTGAACGTGGTAGGCGGCGTCGCCACCGGGTACTTTGGCAGCGCGTCCGACAGATGCGTGCTTTCCGCCATCATCACCGTATGAATGCCGAAAATGCGCTTCTCCCACGGCTCGACGAAAACCCGTGTCTCGACATTGACGGGTCCGAGGTTTTCGAGCCCGCCAAGGCTATGCTGTAGTTTCATGGTGTGCGGTTCCTGAAGTGTGAGGTCAGTTGAGTTGAGGCTGAGGCTTGTGGCTCAGTGCTTCGCCGAACGCTTCGGAGACGATGCCGAAGACGGCGCCGGTGACGAGCGCGGCGGCGGCCACCAACGCGGGGTTCTGGATGCTGGCCGTGGTAATCGCCTTACCGGTGGTGACTGTGGTGCCGACCGTCGAAGCGAAGCCCCACACGACGGCGGGCAGCACATTCAGCAGCTTCTGTTTCGATACCTGCACCATCGCCGCGCTCCCGACACCGACGCAAATCGCTGCGGCGAGCGGCGCCGGGCCGGTATTGGCGATCGCCAGCAGCGAGAGCGACGCGATGACCAGGCCGGTGAGGTTCGACGCAACGCTCTGCACGAAGCCGCGCGGACCACCGCCGACCACGAAGAACGACGCCCACGCGATAAAGGTGACCCACACCGGGACCGGAAACACCGGTGCCGTGACGTAGGTGTCGACGACGGCGAGCACGCCGATACTGACGGTAAGCGCATCAGTCTTCTTCATTGCAGACTCCTTGAGGTAAGTGCGGCTAGTGGATACAGTTGAGAAACGATTCGCGTAGTTGCGGAAAATCCAGATTGCGGCCGATGAACACGAACTTGTTCTCGCGCGGCTCGTCCTTCAGCCATGCGCGTCCGGGTTCGGCTTCCAGCAACATATGCACGCTATGGAAATGGAACTGCCGCGCTTCGGCGTGGAAGTTGAGGACCCCTTTCATCCGCATCAGTTGCTGGCCTTGCTGCTGCACGAGTTCGTTGATCCAACGGTTAAAGCGCGTCGCATCGAGGTCGCCCTTTTCGATCAGCGCGCACGATTGAATCGACGTGTCATGTTCGTGGTCGTGAGCGCCCTCGTCGAGCAGATCGGGCTCGATCGCGAGCAGCGTGGGGGCGAGAAGCGACGCATACCCAGCAGAGCGTCCGCGCGGATTTGCGAACGGGTCGCGGTGATGATGGCGGCGGTTGGATTCAATGAACGGATCGTTCGTTCGATGGCGATTAGCTCGTCTTCCGTGATCAGGTCGAGCTTGTTGATCAGAATGACGTCGGCGAAGGCCACCTGTTCGCGCGCAATGTCGTCATCGAGTTGTCGGCGCAGATGCAGTGCGTCGACCACGGTGACGACCGATTCGAGATCCACGGCTTCGCGCAGGTCGGGATCGGCGAGGAACGTTTGCAGGACCGGTGCCGGATCGGCCAGTCCGGATGTCTCGACGATCAGGCGCTGCATGGGCGCCGTGCCGGTCTGCGGACGCGCCAGCAGCGCTTTCACACTGGCAACGAGGTCCGCGCGCACCGTGCAGCACACGCAGCCGTTATTGATTTCGACCAGCGCCTGTTCTTCGGCGATGATCAGTTGTCCGTCGATGCCGACTTCGCCGAATTCGTTGACGACCACGCCGACTGATCCCGGCGCGCGTTGCTGCAACAACTGATTGACGAGGGTGGTTTTACCCGCGCCGAGAAACCCGGAGATGATGGTGACGGGAAGTTTGGGCGGTGTGGGTGTGCGATTCATGAGAGAGTCCGTTGCTGATCGAGGCTGACTCAATAGAGCGAGTACCAGGCCTGTCGCCGTCATCCGTCTGTGCCGGAAATCAGCTTGTCCCGAATGCACTGAAAATGTGGCGGTTTTTGTCCGAGACGGAAGAAGAGGACAAAATGGCACGATGATGCGGCATGAATCCGATGCCAAACGCTGGTGCAGATGTGGGATTCGATGCGCCGCGACGGTGCGGAACGCTCCGTCAATATGCGGTGGGGCGGGAGGACGTAGGTGAGGAGAAGGCGGCGTTGCGGGGATGGCTCGCGGAATATGAGAGAAGTTATCCCTTCCAGCGATGCCGGATTAAATAGTCATGCAGATAGTTAGGTAAATTGAAGTCGAACCATTCCTTGATCAAGGAACCGTCACCGGACATTCGATGTCAGTCGACGATGGCTGGGCGACCACCTGAAAAGCCCTAGTGAAAGCGCGGATTCCCGGACGATTGACGGTGCCTACGGCGTGCCGTGCCGCTTCAGATTGACGCTGCGCGTCGTCCGGTTGACGAGTCGCACGCCGAGCCGGCTTTCCATCTGCACGAGCCGTCTGGTGGCAGCCGGCGGCGTTAGATCGAGCGCTCGGGCTGCCGCCGAGAGGCTGCCGTGGCACGCGACCAGCACAAAAAACTCAAGGTCGGAAGCGATATCAGTTTTCACTGAAAGTGAATAAACAAGTGATTTGAAGTGAATTCTAATCCTGCATCCCGCGGGTAAGCTATTACTTCCCGCTTCCCCGTACATTGACCCACGTGCGATGTCTCAGGGCGGCGTCATACGCATGTGCGGACTGCCGCTGTGGAAGGTTCTGCGCTACATCAAGGGCGAGATCTTCGTCACATCGGCACGATGTCGGCCGAGGCGGTTCTGCCGCAGATCCTCATCAAGATGGAAAAGCTGGGATGCAGGCGCTCGATCGGGGGGATGGTGTTGCCCACCAGGTATACGTTCAATGCCGACGGCACGGCGATCTACCTGACCGGCGATGTCGATGCGCGCAGCACGGAATCGGCGCTGCCGTCCGTGCACGATGCGACACCAGTGCCTGTGCAGCCCCCGCTGGGCCGTCATTAATGTCTGATGCCTTCGATATACGACCGTACCGACCATAATTTGCGAGTAACACCATAATGACAATCAAGACTGACGCACAGAACATTCGCGAAGCCGCCCTCGATTATCACGAGTTCCCGACCCCCGGGAAGATCGCGATCGCCCCGACCAAGCAGATGATCAACCAGCGCGATCTCGCGCTGGCGTACTCGCCGGGCGTCGCGTTCGCGTGCGAGGAAATCGTTGAAAACCCGCTGAATGCCGCCCGTTTCACCGCGCGCAGCAACCTGGTCGGCGTCGTCACGAACGGCACCGCAGTGCTGGGTCTCGGCAACATCGGGCCGCTCGCCTCGAAGCCGGTCATGGAAGGCAAGGCCGTCCTGTTCAAGAAGTTCGCCGGCATCGACGTGTTCGATATCGAGCTGAACGAGTCCGATCCGCACAAGCTGGTCGAGGTGATCGCCGCGTTGGAGC
>NZ_WOEZ01000122.1 GCF_013177735.1 Paraburkholderia elongata
CCGGATCCCGCTTGGGTCGGCACGGAGGCGCCACTGATATCTGCGCGCTAGCGGTCGTTCGCCTAGGGCACTTGTGGCCAATTCGCAGTGCTCGCTGGTACTCGAACGGCGGAAAATTTCACGTGGATGGTTGGCGTGCACTACCTCGGCGGCAAGCCGTGGCTGGCTTCAAGGAACTGGTGACGAAGACCCCAGGGCGCCGGCCACGCAGTATCGCCTCGCGTGCGCGACCATCCTGCTGATGGGCTTCATGGATGGCATCTGGAAGGTCGCGATTCTGAGGAGCCGGAAGTGGCGCACGACCTTCCTTCGCGTTGGGTCGTCGAAGCACTGTAGCGCTCGTCGGCAGACCGCGACCGTGATTTTGAAGACGCGAAAGGTGAGATGTCTCTGCTCTCTTCGGTGGTGGTCTCGACCATGAAAACCGATCAGGCGAAGCATCTGCTCCTTCAGAATTGTGTCCCACGCTGACTGGTAAGGGCTTCCCCCTGACGGGCTGTACCAGA
This sequence comes from Paraburkholderia elongata, assembly GCF_013177735.1. Taxonomy (GTDB): domain Bacteria; phylum Pseudomonadota; class Gammaproteobacteria; order Burkholderiales; family Burkholderiaceae; genus Paraburkholderia; species Paraburkholderia elongata. The sequence goes on from NZ_WOEZ01000122.1 coordinate 507, forward strand.
TCGTGACACCGACGCGGCGGCGCCTCGCCGAAGACGAAACTCTGCCGCTAGATGAGCGGTAGCGGCACGTGCTGCTCGAGGTGGCGCCGCACGCGCTGCACCATATGTTCACCATCCAGTCGGTGGCAAACACCTGCACGTGGACGCGCTACAGCGCCTACTGGGCCGCGCCTCCCTCCAGACAACCGCGAGCTACACATGGGTCGAGCGCGCCTGCAGCCTCGAGGAGTTGGGGAAGCTCTACCGCGCTCAGCGGCGGGGCAAACAAACGGTAGAGACATCGCACTCTCGCGTCAGACGCACTGTTACCCCTCCATTTGCGCTTCGATGGGGTCCAAAGGGTAAGGCGCAAACGCGTGTCAGTAATACTGACACGTCTGCATGCAGGCGTCGGGCAGGCCTAAGCAAACGCCCCTTTCAAACAGGAGTGTCAGTAATACCGACACCCTGTGTGCTTTGCAGGGACGCTATCGCTAACTGCTGCACACTCGCGGCTTTTTCGTGTTGCGGTCGCACAGTCTCCCGTATCAACCCTCCGGGTTATACGGTCATTGCAATCAAGCCGGCCGGTCCGCAGATCACATACGCAAGAGGAAATACCATGACCCAAAGCAACACCAACGGGACTGCTGTGCCCGCAACTACTGCAAAACACTGCGCCGGAGATTACATCAGGGAACTGCGAGGGCATACCGCCGGACCCTCGTCGGTGACAGTCGCAATCTGGTTCCTCGCCTGGGAGGCGCCGCGGGGCGAGGCTTTGTCCTTCATCGGACGCAAGAGCCTGCGCGTGGGGGCACATCAAAAGAATGCTGAAGTACCGAGGCAAGCTCGTGAGATCTGGCTTTGCTGAGCATTCAGAGCCTTTCAGGACGAAGATGCTGCGGGTAGAAATGCTTTCTCGCCGCTTCGACGAATCCTTGTCGTTGGCTCCAGCTCGGAGCACAAAGAGCGTCTGGGTACCGACGCTTTTCGCGATCAAGTTGATGACGCTGGTGATGCGCCATAGCTGCCTCCCGCTTGGACGACCATCTCAAGACAGCTAAGGCTTCTGCCTAGCCGTCTTCTTTTGGCCCCGGCTCGGAGTGTCAGTAATACCGACACTGCTCTCGCGAGCCGTTCTGGCCGAGCGTCCACGACTGCGCGAGTTGCCCGCCCTCCGCAATTCAGTACTGGTACGTCTCGGTTTTACTGACGCATGTGTGCCCGATGTTTGCGTCTCGCCTGAAGGGAACCCGGACAGCAGACTTGGCTGGCGCCGACCTCCAGTCCCTCGGCGATAGAACACCGATGGTCGCTTCGAGAGTGTAGTGTCAGTAATACTGACGCGGCCACCGCGCCGGCACAAAAAAGCCCGCTCGAAGCGGGCTTTTTTTGTCGCAAGAAGCGCGTGTTCAGCGTGGCTCGCCTTTGTACAGCTCATTGATAAGCTGCCGGATCCGCGTCTCTTGCGCCTCGGTCAAAGCCGCGGCCTTGATTTTGACCGTAAAGCTGTTGACGTCCTTGGTAATGCTTCCCGCCTGGTCCTTTCCGGCGAAGAACTTCTCGATGAGCCTCTCCCGAGCCGTCGTCCCAGACGCACGGCGAGTCACCATCGCGATAATCGCCGGCGCAAGTTTGCCTTGGGGCAATTCTCCTTTGACCACATCTGGCCAGAGTTCGCGTGCGGCCGACTCAGCTTCGCTGCCGTGTTTCTTAAGCGCTGAGACAATTTCCTCTGCAGCGTTGCAGCCGAGTAGGGCAGGCTGCAAATCGAGATCCTTCTTCATGAAATCCGGCAGATTCTCGAACGCAAGAAATTGGTACAGCCCGGTACGTGATAGGCCCACGGCTTCTGCCAGCCTTTTGCGGCTCGGAAACTCGCTCTCAGACCGACGAAGAGAGATAGCCACCTCATAGTCGGTCAGGTCGTCCCGGTCCATATTCTCGACCAGCGCCAGCACAATCATGTCTTGGTCGGAGCACTCGATGACCACCGTCTTGATGTGCTCCACGCCGAGTATCTTGTGTGCTCGCCAGCGCCGCTCTCCTGCCACGATCTGGTAGGCCGATTCAACCCGACGAACCACAATGGGCTGCATGAGCCCAACTTCGCGAATCGACTCAGCCAGCTCGGACAACTTGGCTTCATTGAATACACGCCGCGGCTGCCAGGGATTAGGAACAATTTCCGTCAGCGGCAACTGCGACGTCGTTCCTGTCGACTCAAGCTCCTGAACCCTCAGCTGTGCGGCCGCTAATGCTCCGGCCATCCCAGGTGCTGTCTCTGTCCGATTCGCGCGACGGCTGGCATCGGGGATTCTTTCCGCTGTTGACCGAAGATTCGCGGTCTTGGCCAACATCTGGTCACGGATATTATTGGTGCTCACTGTGCTGGCCTCCATTGTTTGACGAACATGTCATCGACCCATCGGCAATAGTCGACTAGCGGCTGTTTGACGCGTGCTAAGGATTTGGCCTGGCTATGAGAGCTGCTAATGTCAAAAACGGTCGTAAATGCCAGAGCGCCTGAGCTCATTACGGAGCTGGCAGGAACCTCGAACGGGTCAAGCCAGTGACGATACGCACCTTGTGCCCACGTGCGCACAACAGGCGCCGCGGAAGTGCTGTTGTAGTTCACGCGGGTCAGCAACACGGAAACGAAATCGTACTTTTTGTTAGCTTCGTATTTGATGAACGACTTGGCGACGTCCGAGAAAAGTCGCCAAAAGGAAAGCGAACTGAAGAAGTCGAGATTCTCCGGGACCATCGGCATTACCATCGCGTCCGCTGCCATCAGTGCGTTCAGGTTGAGATAGGACAGGGAGGGCGAGGTATCCAGAATGATGTAGTCATAGTGCTTGCGCAATGGTGCCAGTCCATCCCGGAGCACCTGCCAGAACTTGAATCCTGCAAGCTTCATCTGCATAGCTGGAAGGTGATACTCGGCTCCGACCAGTTCTGTATGCGCCGGAATGATATCCAACCCATCCCAATACGTTGGCTGCACCTTAGCGAGCAGACCTCCTTCGATCTTTTGGTCATAGACAAAAGGAAGCACTGTGTCGTCCGGAGATACCTCCTTTTCGGCGTACAGCCCGCATAGCTCAGAAAGCGATGCTTGGGGGTCGAGGTCAACAACAAGAACCTTTCGCCCGCGCAGGCTCAACCCTTGGGCAAGGCACATCGACGTTGTGGTTTTGGCGGAGCCCCCCTTCAGCTGCGAAGTGATAAGCACTTTGCCTTCAAAATCGCTCGGCCCAGCCACGAGGGGCGTCTGGTAGATGTCTGACACTTGTTGTACCCAGTTTCGGGCTTCAACTAATGTAAATAGCCGACTACGGCTTCGTCCTGTCCCGGTGGACTGCCCTTCCGGCAGCACACCATCTCCCTTTGTTGCCAGGTACTGCACCTGTTGGCGTGTCAGACCGCACAGTTCGGCGACTTCTCCAGTCGTAAACACCGGCGCTTCCTTGCGTGGGCGCGGCGCGAGAATCTGGTCCCGCAATTCAGTTGCATAATCGGTGACGACATCCGCGAAATCTGAGATTTCCTCAAGCGTCACGGTTCGGTCTATCGGCATCGGTTGGCTGACATTGGCCATTTCGGAGTTTTCCCTGGAAATTGAAGCTAAACGGAGAATACAGGAAAAACGCAAAAACAGCGTTATATTGTCGCCCAGTTTCTCAAATGTCGCCCGTAAGCCACTGTTTTTTATGCCTTCAGCCGGGGGCTATGCCGACCCAGATAAATGGAATGCCGGCACAAAATCTCTCACCTTTGAAGCACGTGCCCTCTCCGAGGGAAACAGTTGTGGACAAAAGGTGAGAGTTTTTGTCCGCTTAACCGTCGCGCCGATTGGAGGAACCGCCGGAAAGGTAGCGCTTGATGGCGCCGTGGGCGCACAGACATCGGTGATTACATTACATTTTCGTTTCGTTTCAACGAAGGAAGAGGGGCAAAGGTGAGAGATGGTGTGCATAGATGCTGAAGCCGACGTCGGCCACGCATCAGAGTGCACAAAATCCCTCACCCTACGATTCATCGACGTCCACCGGTGAGACCTTTGCGTCGGAGGACCGTCCCGGCGCCGCTAAAGGTGAGAGATAGTGTGCGCCGAGGACGTTGCGTATATCGAGATGCTGCACACAATCTCTCACCTTTGTGCAAACGACTGAGACATTACCAGGCTGCGCCCCAGTGCTAATGGCGGGCATTGCTTCGCATTACACGACTCGACAAGCAGCATCGCCCACCTCGCACCCTCCTAAAATGCAGCGGGGACACTTTGTGTCACTGACTTGTGCGCGCAGAGCCGCGAGGCCTATCTACGTCCCGCCGGGCGTCAGACCTTCGCACTCGACCCCGCTATCTCCTGCGGGACTTCCCAAGAGGGCCGATTGCTGATGTTGCCCAACGGTTTGTTGGTTGTTTTATATAAAAAAAACGAACTTACAAACCTACAGGGGAAACACGAATCCTTTGTTATCAAACAGTTAATGCCGGAGAGGTGAGACTCAATGTGTCAAAGGTGAGAGAAAATGTGCGCCTTGGGTGAGACATTTGAGAGCAAAAGGGGAGATTTACGGCGTGTCGAGGTGAGAGACAAAAACATGTTTTGCTAAAAGTGAGAGATTTTCTCGCGGCGCCTGTGGATAACCGGCTCAAACCCACTAGTATCATGGGTTTGGGGCTCCTGGGTCTGCACAAGAGGTGAGAGATGGTGTGCAGAAGGTGAGAGATGATGTGCACGCCGTTCGCCTAAGTGGCAAAGGTGAGACTTTTTTATTGACATCTCACCTCTGTATGCCTAGAGTCTGCTGAAATTCTAGGGAACAGGCATGTCCAGCAGCGTCGACCGACGAGTAACCCCTCTTCAATTTGCACTGGACCTATTCGTGGAGATGGCGCCGGCGCAAAGGTCCATCGATGAGACTAGTCCAGACAAAGATATCGGTTATCAAAAGAACCGGGTCTTTGCACGCATTATCGGTTTAGGCCTGTCCGCTAGACGCTTTGTTGATGCCGCCTACTTCATCGTCGCGCAGGACCCTGAAATCCAGGAAACCTATGATGTGACGCTCAGCTTTTTCAAATGGCTGATGCGCTATGACAGCAGGAACAAGAAGCATTTTTCCAGCGTCATCCGCAGCGTCAAATCTTCCATGCTCGAAGTGATGAGTGCACCAGTTGTGTCCGTTGATTCGAAAGGACGGATGCTGGAGGAGCCTCTCGAACCCGGCGAGGGGGGCAGTGCCGGCGATGACGAGGCGGATGAGGACCTGGCGGTCCAGAATGAAGACGGAGACTGGCTTGAGTTGATAGGCCGGGTCAGCGTCAGAAATGGCCGGATTCGCTTCCGGGTGCCTGTCGAGCTGCAACGCCTTATCAAGGACCCCGAGAACTCCTACTGGACTAGCCTGCTAGTCACCTCGAGATTTACGCTCATCTATGCTCGAGGCATTTACGACCATGTCTTGCCATCCGTGCCCAGCGGGCTAACGGATTGGCTGTCACTCGACCTCGTTCGAAACTTGCCCGGTAAGTCATGGGCAAACAACGCTGAGTTCAAATACTTCAAGCGCGATTATCTCGAGCCAGCCGTAAACCAAATCAACGAGCTGTCCGACGTCGAGTTGTCGTACGAGACCCGTGCTGGAACTCCCGGCTCGCGAAAGAAAGACCAGATACGCTTTCGGCTCAAACGCAAAGAAGGGGCATTGGCATCCAAAGCGGCCATGCTCAACTCGGTCGTACTTTTCAAAATGCTTCAAGATGAATTCGGACTGTCGGATAAACAGTTTGAAAAAATCGCTGAGAACAGGTTCGTTTGGACAGATGAGCGCATTCAACAAGCCATCGACTACACCCGGTGGACAATCAGGCAGGGTACCAAGGTAAAAAGAGCCTCCGCCTACTTGATGAGGGCTCTTTCGGACAACTACCGAGTATCCGAAGCCGACAGGCAAGTTGAGTTGATTCAGGCTCAGCTTGTTGAGGCGACGACAGGCGAACAGGGGACCAAGTCTGATCGGCAAAAGGCCGTCGAGGACAGCCTGGCGGCAGCTAACGCGGCAGCCGACAAGCGTCGACAGGAGGAGATTCGCCTGGCGCGCGAATTCTTCGACACAGCAGACAAGAAGACACGCGAGGACCTTGTCCGCAAGTTTGTCGCGTCGAGCACAATGGGGCTCCGCGCTATTGAGCGTCAAATGCTCAAACCGGCTAATGTCACCGAGGCCAACATCCTGAATCTTCCAGACGTTGCCAATACGTTCAGCTCGTACGTCGCCGGCGAAATTAGAAAAGCCGCGCGTGTGCGTACGCGGAACCCATAACGTTCTGCAAGGCTATCAGCAACACGCGGCCCAATTACACGCCTACCCTCCTCAGGCTTTTCTCTCGAGGTCTGGCGCGATCCGGCAGCATTTCGCCAACAAGCAACATTTACTACGAGCTTCGCTCTCTCGCAAACAGCTCGCCGTGCGATTTGCTGCGTGGCACCGCTTTACCGAACTCAAAATCCGTCTACCGCCTTCTACGCGACTGCTCGCCCTTACTACCGTTGCGGCGTTTTCTGCTTAATGTGGCAGCGCCGTACTCAGTGGTGTGACGCTCGGGTAAATCGCAACGCCCCCTTTTTGATTTCTATCGGTTTGTTAGGCGGCCCGCTTCAGCGTCGACGGTGCGCGCGCGTCGGATTGAATCGCTGACAAGCCGCGTCGGGAGCGCGACCGGAACCGCACAGTGAGGCCCTGTCAGCAAGCGTGTCCAAATGCGGCTATGATTTTGTGCGGCGATCGGCGCCGAAACAGGAAAGGAGAAAACCCAGATGATCCATGTCATTGCGACGATCACAGCCCAGCCCGGTCAACGCGAAGCCGTGCTGGCGCTCTTCAGCAAGAACCGTCCGGCGGTGCTGGCGGAAGAGGGATGCATCAGCTACGAGGCCGTAGTCGACGTACCGGACTTCGGGACGATTCAGACACCGCTCGGCAATGACACCTTTGCTGTAATCGAACGCTGGGAAAGCGCGGAAGCGTTGAGGGCGCATGCGGCCTCCGCGCATATGGCCGAATATGGACGCAATACTCGCCCGTTGCTCGTGAACCGCGTCATCAACGTGGTTCAGCCTTGCTAAAGGCCTCGGCTCGTGCAGTCCTGCGTTTGATGCCAGATTGTAGCCAGCGATTGGACCGCTCAGCACCGCGGCCAGCGGGTAGTAAAGCTGCCAAACGCCGTTCGCGCGAGCGCGTTTAGAAGGCGCGAACCAGTTCTTCGCGAACAGCAGGAAGGTCGGGGAAGATGCCCCCTTCGAACAGATCGATCGCAAAACGTACGGCTACCAGTTGCGACGCGTTATGGACCATGCTCTGCGATAGTTCGGCGATGCCCCACAGCACCATTGTCACGTTGATCAGCGCTTTGCCGTATCCGCGGTCGGCGAGCCAGCCGCAGATCGGCTGCGCGATGCCATAGCCGGGAAACAGCATGCCTGAGGCGAAGCCGAACACCGCCGAGGTCAACGCCAGCTCGCTGCCCACGCTCGGTATCGCGAAGCCGACGTTGGTGCGATCCATGAAGCCGATGATGAACGTGATCATCATCACTTACAGCAGCCGGAACCATCTCTCTTTCATCGCCGGTCTTCTTGGAAATACCGGCCGCTCAGCGGCTCGACGGTGGGGGATACACCTTGCGCTCGAAAACCCGTGGCTCATGGGCCGGCAGCACTTTTGCTCCAAGCGCCGCGATGCGGCGGAAGCTTTCGTCGTAAGCGCGCAGGTCCGTGTGGTTGCCGTTCGGGATCGGCTCGCTGCCGTCCTCCGGCCAGTTCTCGTAGAGCGGAATCAGGTCGCCCGCGATGAGATACGGTCCTGCCTGCGTATCGACCAGAACACCCTGTGAGCCCGCCGTATGTCCCGGCAAGCGCAACACGCGTATGCCGGGCACAACGTCGGCGTCACCGAACGCCACGTCCATTCGGTCGAGAATGTCCACCCACGGTGGCGTGTGGCCGCGCTGGTTGGTTTCGTAGATCGGGCGCTGGAACGGCACCGGCCAGACCGCCTCTTTCAACTCCGCTTCCTGGACGTGAAAGCGCGCGTTCGTGAACAACCGCGCGCCGCCGACGTGGTCGTTATGCAGGTGAGTGAGAATGACCAGTTCGACGGAAGCCGGGTCGACGCCTTCGCGCGTCAGGCCGTACTGCAGCAGGTCGTCGATTCCGGCATCCGTCTCGGTGTAACACTGCGGTGCGCGCGAGCGGGAACCCGGCCCGGCATCGACGACGATCGTATGGCGAGCGCTGCGCAGCAGCCACGCGATACACGGTGCATGCAGGCGCGCGGAACCGCAGTTCTTGCGGTACAAAAAACACGAGCGCTCATGATTGACGATATCGCCGCAGCGGATCGGTACGATGGTGAATGTCATGTCTGAGTTTCGTTTCAACTGTGTTTATGGTGCTGGCGCCGGGTACCTGCTTGACGGGCTGGACCCTGGTCGAATCTGAGCCGGATCCGGGTCCTGCTTCGTGACCAGATGAACGGTCACGTCGGGCAATGACGTTTCATCTGCCGACTGCGCCCTGCGTGCTCACGTGTACCTCATAAATCGGCACCCGAGGTGTTGCCTTCGAAGTAACCCACAATGCCCGTCGACGGGTCTGAGAACCAGATCGGACCGTCTGACTTGACCACGATGTCGTGCGGCGAGTTCAGTCGTTTCCCTTCGTACGAATTCATGAGCATAGTGATGCTGCCTCGTACTCGGTACACGTGACCCGCCGTACGTATTCGCAGGCGATAACGCGCTCCGTGGCGGTTGCGGGTATTGCCGTTCGCGAAGTCACAGTATAGGCCAAATGAGTAAGCGATTTCTCTTGAATTCCTCATGATTTCCCCCTAAATTACCATCAAATCTTCGGATTTGATTGGGCGACATACGAAATATGAGGCGCAAAAGAAAGCGATTACTTAAATTACCTACTTGAGCGAATTCCGGCTGTCGCGTGCCCCTGACTCCGGTCTCCGCGACGTAAACATCGAAGGTTGCTACAACCTCTTCGAAGCCTCGCGGCAGGCCGGCGTCAAACGCGTGGTGTTCGCGAGCTCGAATCACGCGGTGGGATTTCGTCGACACGATCAGATGATCGCCGACGGCGCCGCGCCACCTCTTCGTATGGCTCAGCCATCGCGACATGGTGCAACTGACGAAGCGTTGCATCGATTACCCCGACTGCCACTTCGTGATCGGGCACGGTGTGTTGAGCAATGCGCGTAACCGCTGGGACAAAAACGTCCGGCAGCTCGGCTATGCGCCGGAGAGTGACGTCCGACGGGAACCCGGAACGGACCGACCAGGCGAAGGTCCGCGCCCGGCGATGGCCATTCCTCAAGGTGCCGCGTTATAGTATGCCGCACAGGAACGGCGCGATGGTGCGCCTCGACACCGGGCAGAGTGCAAGTTGACCAACGAGACAAAGAAAAGAGCGCCGCGTCGCAAATCGAATGCGATTTCCGTGATAGATGTCGCGCGCGCGGCAGGGGTATCGACCGCGACCGTTTCGCGCGTGTTGAACGGCAACGCAAAGGTAGCGGCCGAACTGCAGAACCGCGTGCGCGACATCGCGCAGGAACTCGGCTACACACCGCACGCCGCGGCGCGCGCGCTGGCATCGCAGCGCTCGAAAACGATCGGCGCGGTGATCCCATCGCTGGAAAACCAGAACTTCGCGATCGGTGTGTTCGCGCTGCAAAAGCGCATCGGGGAAGCCGGCTATACATTGCTGCTCGGATGCTCGTACTACGACCAGGAAGATGAACTAAAGCAGGTCCGCGCCCTTATCGCGGACGGCATTGCCGGGCTGATGCTCGTGGGCCGCAGCCACTCGCCCGCGCTCTACGAATTGATCGAAAAGGAACAGATTCCGCTCGTCAATGGCTGGACAGTCGATCACGACCATCCGTATGTCGGCTTCGACAACGTGGCGGTCGGCCGTCGCCTCGCCGACTATCTGCTCGATCTCGGGCACACGCGCTTCGGCATGATTACGCAAATGACGCAGCACAGCGATCGCGCGGCTGATCGCATCATCGGCGTGCGCGCGGCGCTACAGTCGCGCGGGCTGCAGTTGCGCCACGAGCATCTGATCGAGATGCCGCACAAGATCATTGAAGGCCAGATGGCGATGAAGGCGCTGATGAACGGCCCCGAGCGTCCGACGGCCGTAATCTGCGGCACCGATCTGCTTGCAATCGGCGCGCTGGCCGAGGCGCGCGCGTCGGGTATCGACGTGCCGGGCGACCTGTCGATCGCGGGCATCAATGACATCGAATTTTCCAGCTTCACGTCGCCGCCGCTGACGACCATGCGGCTCGCCGCCGATGAAATCGGAGCGCGCAGCGCCGAGTATCTGCTCGCACGGATCGAAGGACGGCCCGTGAGTTCGCAGTACATCGTGCCGACCGACCTGATCGTGCGCGGCACGACGGCGCGTCCTCGCAGCGCCTAGGTCGCCGACGCGCGGCGTGGCGCCGCATTGCGTCGATGACGAGGTGTTCGTTCGAAGCGACTCTGAGTTCCGCGGCTGCGAATTCGGTGTCGCTGTACGGCGCGCAATAGTCCGCGCCCTCGCGCCGACTACCCCGGAATCAGCACGCGACTGCGTGTGAGCACCTCTTTTGCTAGCTCCACGATGGTATCCGCGCCGCTAAGACATTCTTCCTGATAGGCGACAAAAAACCCTTGCTGAGTGATCTGCCGTTCAGTGTTAAGCACGTGAATCAGCCCGGCATCGATCTCCGCGCGCATTATCGCGGGCGACAACACGGCCGCCGCATGGCCGGCCGCGACCAGCCGCGACATCATCGACAGGGAATTGCATGAGCTGATGTTGTCCGGATTGCAACCGGCGCTGCGGAACCAGTTCATCACAAGCGAATGGTTCGATGACGGTTGGGAGACGGTGATGATCGGTACCGACGCAAGATCGTGAGGCGCGACGTTGCAGTTGGGCACGAGTTGCGGCGACGCAACCCAATGCAGATCGGTGTAGCCGATGGCGGTCTCGACCACGTGGGGCGCATCGGTGGAATCGTTCAGTATCGCTATGTCCAGTTCGTGCGCACCAAGCTTGCGTCCGAGTGCGACGCCCACATCGATCGTGAGTTCGATCTTCATGTGCGGATATCGCGTCTTGAGTTGCGTCAGTAGATCTGCGAGCCCCGCGTGGGCGATGGACTCGATCGCGCCGAGACGTAGAAGTCCGTACATGGGGTCGGTACGCTTCGCAATCTGTTCGAGCCTTTCGGCGAGCTTTAGCACCTGTTCCGCATTGGCGAGCGCGTCGCGGCCTGCGAGCGTGAGTTCGGAGCGTGTCCGGCTGCGCTTGAAGAGCTGCACGCCGAGATGTTCTTCGAACTCGTGGATGCGTGCCGAAATGGTCGGTTGCGTGAGGTGCTGATGACGCGCCGCCGCATGAAATCCGCCTAACCGCGCCACCCAATAAAAGGTTTCAATTTGCTGAAGAGAAATGCGCATGATCGAAGGTTTCTATCAGATGGTCTCGCTAACTTTGATTATCTCCCGGAAAAATTGTATTCGTATACTCGGTCCACTCTTTTCGTTGCCTCTCTATTGACACCGGAAAGTAGTGCGTCGTTGGTCATTTTGCAGCGAGACCGTGCGTAGCTCCGATTGCCCCGCGCACAATCAAAAATTCCGCGGTCTCGAGATACGAAGTGGTGCGCGGTTTGTCACAAGATCGGCATATGAATCAACTGTCAATAAATGTGGAATCCTTATGATAAGGAAATCACTGTTCGCTCTCGAACCCTCGAACGCGTTCGCTGTTCCAGCGTTTGCGTAAAGCAGCGTCACGTTGTACGGATTGATCGATGAAGGCATGACCTACGTCAGCAACTCCGCCGGCCATAGTCAATGGGCCCTGCAAAGCGGGGTCGAGGGCGGCAGCAGATGGGGTTTGAAAGGCAGCGAGGATCTCGGCGGCGGCACGAACGCGATCTTCCAGTTGGAAGTTTGGTTCGCAACGCACCGCGATGTCGCCGAATGGGCGCTTGAACATGCACAACAGACATGAATTCAGTGTGGGATTCGGTGGCATCGGCCAGCCGCGCTTTCCCATTCCACCGAAGGCGACCGATAGTCATCACCACATTTACGATGCGCGGTATCCAGTCGATCCGTCAGCGCAATTGCAGCCGCCCGACGCGACGGTCGCCGACATTGCGCGCTGCAGCGGAGGCTGGGCGTCGAGCGACATGTCGTCGTTCAGCCGTCTACGTATGGAACCGACAACCGTTGCCTGCTCGATGCCCTGTCGCAGTTCGGAAAGTCCGCGCGCGGTATCGCGACCGTGCCCGGCACCGTGACGGATGGTGAGTTGGCCGGTCTTCACGATACGGGCGTACGCGGGCTGCGCTTTAACCTGAGATTCCGCCGCGAGATAGGCAAGTTTCCTTTGTGATTCAAGCGCCTGGCTTGAAGTCGGGGTTTGGTTTTCTGTCTACGGGCGGATCGCCTGGACGAGCGCGAGAGCACGTTCGTGCCAGGG
>NZ_WOEZ01000123.1 GCF_013177735.1 Paraburkholderia elongata
TCATCTAAAGTAAAATATTTTAGTGACTACAAATTTAACTAAAAAAATAGCGTTCGCCCGATCAAATCATGAGGCCCGACAGGCACTTGCCGCCATCAACGAGACTACAAGATGGGCGGAACTTCCGTTTAACCTCGAATATCTGGTCGGCGTCACGGTATCGATGATGGAGCCCCTCTCGAAGCGGATCGAACCGTTCGGCTGGCACATTCAAGTCAATGCCACCGCTGCGCAGCTACTCGCGCATCGGCAGTTGCTTGCGAGTCTGTCGTCGCCGCTCGTGATCGATCATATGGGGCAGATCCCGCAACCGGGCGGCGCGGAGCATGCCGCGTTCCGGATGGTCGAGGCGCTGTTAGCCAACGGCCGTACCTGGGTCAAATTGAGCGGACCCTATCTCGTGTCGCGAAGCGGAGCGCCGGTCTACGCCGACGCCGGCACGGTCGCGCTCAGGTTTGCCCAGCTTGCCGCGGACAGGATGCTGTGGGGATCGGACTGGCCTCATCCGACGCAAGCGGCCGACAACAAGCCGGACGCCGCCCGCTTGCTGGACGATCTGACGCTGTGGATACCCGATGAATCGACGCGGCATCGAATCCTCGTCGAAAATCCCGCAAGGCTCTACGGCTTCTAGCGTGCGTGCATGCGGCGCGCGGCCTGCTTCAGCGCTTGCCGATGTAGGCAACCACGTCGATCTCTACGAGCACACCCTGCAGACCGGCTTCCACGGTCGTTCGCGCCGGTTTGTGCTGGGCAAACCAGCTCGCATAGAGCGCGTTGAAGCGGCTAAAAAGCGTTAAGTCGGTTAGATAGACTGTGACCTTGACGACGTCCTCCAGTCCCGCGCCAGCGGCGGCCAGTACCCGCTCGACATTGGCAAGCGTCGCACGGGTCTGCTCTTCGATCGAGTCGCCGATCACCTTCCGGTCGGCGTCGCGCGGCGTCTGGCCGGACAGGAAGACGAAGTCGCCCGCGATCATCGCGGAAGAATAGTGCCCGCCTGGGTTAAGGTCGGTTGGATTGACGCCATGCAATGCACGGGGCGTGCCATTGTCGTTCATGTTTTTCCCTTCGCCTTGATGTGGCGTTTTTTCGACTTGCCGCATGACATGCGTGGCTGCGTCGCGTTGTATCGCTTCAATCGACGCCTACCCGCTGCGGGCCTCGCGGCCTATCGACGGCTCCCGAGTTGCTCACGCACTTCCCACGACCCTTCGGTGTTAAGCACCATCGCGCTAGGGTAGAGATAAGCAGTTGTGCAAGCGTGGCAAGGCAATAGCATCACCCGGTCGCCGACAGCCAGATCGGTGTTCTCGACCACGACGTGCTCTTCGCTCATCATGACGATCTTGCCGTCCCAGCGAAAGCGCTCGGCCAGCGGCTTGTCCGGCGAGATGGCCTTCGAGCCCGCATCGAGCGTGGCGGTTGTGCTGTTGCGTGAAATTACCGTTGCCAGTACATATGCGCTCGGCGTCCAGCTGAGCGCGGGCAATTCCAGGTCGTGTTGAGCGCTCGAATAGGTCCAACTGCCCGGGGACACGAAGTCGGCGAGCGTGCGCGGCCACAGATCGAACGTATAGCTGCCCCCAGCGATGAGCCTCGTCGACAGTCCCTCTGCATCGGCTGCGCACGTCAGCGCTGCCACTTTCTCCACGATGGCGGCCACCCGCGTACGGCGCGCGGCACTGTCGAGATCATGGATATGGCCGTCGTAGACATGCCATCCTCCAAAGCAGCCGATCGTGGCCAGTTCGCGGGCCAAGTGCAGCGTCGCCGCTGCTATCGGCGCTCCAGTTCTGCCCATGCCGGCATCCAGATCGATGAGCAGCGCGAGATTGGTCAACGGCGCCCCGTTCGTCGCGCGACGCCACGCGGCTACGCCTGCCGCCGAGTCGACGAGCGCGTCGATCCGTGCGTCCGGATTAGCGTGCGCAAGCGCGAGCAGGGTACGGATATGAGCGCGGTTGACGGTCGGATACGCCCAGACGACGTGTTTCGCGCCGGCCTCGAGCACCATCGCCACTTCCGCGACTGTAGCGGCCTTGAATGCGCGTACGCCTTCCCGAATCAACCTCTCGACGATCCATCCAGCGCGATGCGTCTTCACATGCGGCATGAGCCGTTCCACCCCTCCACACGCACGGGCGGTCGCATGCAAGTTATCCACGATGCCGCGCTCGGATACGATGAAACACGGTGTTTGCAATTCTTCTGGCAAGCTGACGGCCCACGACGGCGCACGTCTGAGAGTGATACTCGAAAGGTCGGGCATGGTTGGTACATTAAAAAATGAAAAGGGCGTCGCGCTCACGAGTGCGATGGCTCTGCGAGGTATCCGTCGACGTGCGCCCTGAGTTGACGCAGCACTTGTGCATGCTGTTCCCATGGCAGCCGGTCGACGCTCATCTTCGGCGTCGCGGGGCGGTCGACGCGACTATCGTCAACCGCCTGCCCGACGTCGACGGCCGCCGCGAGATACGCCCGGTCGCGCTCCGGCGTGAAGTCGGTGAGGAGTCGCGCCGCTGCGTCTCGGGGCGCGACCATCGCCATTGCGGATACCAATCCCCAGCCGCCCCAGTTCGAGACGCTGGAAACAATCAGATAGTCCGCGGGAATGGCTGCGCTGATCAACGGGCCGTTGGGAATGTCGTCGTGGACGATTTCCTCGGGCAGCACGCCCATGCCGATTTCATTGCCGCCGTCGCCGATGCCGATCGTGACCCACGGACGCGGCCACTCGGGATCCTCGAACAGAAGGTGCAGCGGAGCGGTATCGTCGGACATGTCCGCTCCGTACTCTCGGTGCGGCTTGCCGTCGCTCGCGGGCGACACCCGCTCGATCGCGATCAGATGCGTGATCGGACGTTCAGCCTCGCTTAGCCGCGCTCTCAGCGACTTCACCGATGCCGTGCTCACCGAGGTGACCTCGAACGCCACGTCTTTCGGCAATTCCGTGGTGACTGCCCAGACCGCCTTGCAGCACGGCGCGTCCGAGATCACCGTCACCGGTATGCCGAGGTTCGAAAGTGCGGCGGCCAGGTGGGCCATGCCGCCCAGCCCGTCCGTCTCCGGCGAGGGCGGGACGGCATTGCGTATGAAGAAGCCAGTCACGATACCGACGTGGGCGTTCGGCGTGCTCATGATCGAACGCGCGGCCGCTTCCAACTGACCTTCAACGAACCGCTTCATGCGGCCAATGTCGCGCCGGACAGTTTGGCCAATGATGTCTTCGACTTTTGCTATTCCCATTATCCAATCCCAGTAGCAACGTTGTTCATGCGAGGCGCGACGATCGCTCAGACCGGAATCTTCGTTTCATAATCGATTCCGATCGAACAGAGCAGCAGGCCGACGCCCATTGCGGCGAAACACATCAGCGCAAGGAAATAAGAGCCCGTGAATTGAACGATCGCGCCGATCGCAATTGGGATCACCATGCCGCCGATATTCCCGCCGAAGTTGAGCAGCCCGCCGAGCGTGCCCACCTTGTTGCGCGAGGCGAGCATCGCGGGGATCGACCAGTACAGACCGCCCCACCGCAGAAAGAAGAGAGTGATGGACAGCAGGATCACGACCATCGTGGGGCTCGTCGCATGTGCCACTGAAAACACCGCAATCGTGGCGACCACGCCGGCGATACCGAAAATCGTGCGCATGACGCGGTTCGGCGCGGCGCCGCTGGCGAGCCACTTGTCGGCGACGTAGGCACCGAAGAGTTCGCCGATAAACCCGCAGAAGAAGATCACGAAGCTGGCGCCGCCCATCTGCTGAATGTTGAACCCCTGCACCTTCTGCAGATAGGTGGGCATCCATGTCAACAGGCCGTAGTAAAGCGTCGTACAACACATGAAGCCGACGAACATCAGCAACACTGAGCGATACCTGAAGAAATCGAGTGAATTGCCTGACAGGTTTTTCGCTTCCTTTTCATCTTCCTTGCGCCGGGCTAGTTCAATGTGTTCCGCTTCGGCTTCATTGACCCCGGCGTGATCGCGCGGTTGATTCTTGATGTAGTACCAGGCGCCTATGCCGCACAGGACCGTGCCGACGCCGGCGATCGCGAACGCTGTGCGCCATGAGTGCGCGACCACGATCAGCCAGGTGATCAGCACCGATCCAAGCGCTGCGCCGAGCGGCGAGCCGCCGTCCATCAGCGATGCGCCACGGACCCGCTCATGCTGCGTGAGCCACATCGCATTGAGCGCACCTCCCGCCGAGGCCACGGGCGCTTCTGCCACACCGAGTCCGAGCCTCGTAGCGAGCAAGGACATCGCATTGGTCGTCAACGCGCCAAGACCCTGGAAGGCACCCCAGAGCAAAGTGCACAGCGCGAGGACCAGTCGCGGCTTGAAGCGGTCGACTGCCATGCCGCCTGGAATCTGCATCAGCGTGTACGACCAGAAGAACGAACTCATAATGATGCCTTGCATGACCGGCGTAAGCGTGAACTCGCTTGCGATCATCGGCATTGCGACGGACAGGGATGCACGATCGATGTAGTTGACCGTGACCAGCAGCAACATAATGAGAAAAATCTTCCAGCGAACTGATGTCTTCGGCTGGGCGTGCGCCATGATCGCTGCAGTTGCTCTGCTCATACCTGTGCTCCTGATTCGCTGTTTGAATGTCAGATACACGCCCGGCGCGTTGCGCATCGGCGATGTATGGACCGGTCATCTGCCACGCCGCAGGCGCCCGTTCCGGGCTTGAGTATAGGTGCGTGGATCTGAGTGGAGATAATCGAAAGTGGCCCGGGCAATCGATAGAAATCGCTGATCATGGGTACTCGCTTCGTGCAGGTTTCTTTTCCGCGCGGCATTGCGCGTTACAGGTGAGGAACAGGCCGGCGTATCAATTGGTTGCGGGTTCGCTCCTTTACACGAGATTGATAGTCGGTACAAGCATCAGGGAGACGACCGCTCCGATCGATATCATCAGGACGGAAGAGAACGTGAGATGGAGGGACTGGTGGAGCGCAAGTCTCACCGCAGCGTTGACGATAGGGTCGCCTGGTACCGAGCCAAGAAGCTGTCGCAATTGATCGGAGGTAACCGCTGCGGTGCCGGTCGAATGAGCAAGCCCATAATTCAGAACCGCACCAAACACGGCTGCACCAAGTGTACTGCCGAGGTTGCGGGAGAAGAGGTTGGACGCCGTCGCGCTACCGCGTTCCGACGGCTTGACGATTTCCTGGATCAGAATAAGTGAGCTCACGCTAACTATTCCCATCCCCAAGCCCATAATCAACGACCCGATTCCTGCAAACAGCGGCGTGCTCTGTGGGGTCAGTGCTGCGAAGACCACGGCGCCAATCGGCAAGAACACGCTGCCGCCGATGAGGGTGCGCCGCAGTCCGAGCCGATGGAAGGAGCGTGCTGCAATGGTAGCGCCCGTTGGCCAACCGACCATTATCATCGTCAAAGCGAGGCCTGCCACCACCGGGGACCTGCCCAGGACGCCCTGTACATACATGGGAAGAAAGCTGGTCAACCCCATTAGCGCCATGCCCGAAAGCACAGTGGCGGCATTACATGCCGCGATTGGCCGATGCCCCCACAAGGAAAACGAAATCATCGGGTCGGCGGCCCGTTGCTCCTGGAGAATGAAGAGTGCGCCGCATATCACGAACAGAGCAAACTCGAGGATGGTCGGAGTACTGACGGATGTTCCGGCATTCGTCAGCGCCACCATGAAAGCGCCGATGCATGCAGCGAAGAGCGTTGCACCGACGTTATCGATCGAAGGGCGTTCGCGCCTTTCCTCTTCGTGTAGAAAGACGACGAAACCGGCGGCGGAAGCGAGGCCAATTGGGATATTGATCCAGAAGATCCAGGCCCATGAAAGATCGCGAATGAGCACGCCACCTGCCATCGGTCCGACGACCGCAGCGATGGCCCAGACACTGGCTAGATAACCCTGGATTTTCCCTCGTTCGCGTGCTGGATACAGGTCGCCCACGATAGTGAGCGCAACAGGCTGGATCGCACCAGCGCCGATACCTTGAATCATTCGAAACGCGATCATTGCGGGCATTGACCGTGCAAAACCCGCGAGCACTGATCCCACCAGAAAGATGGCGATGCCAACGAGCATGGTGGGCTTACGACCGTACAGGTCAGCGAGCTTGCCGAATACGACCGTCATCGCGGTCTGCGTGAGCAGAAACGAGGAGAAGACCCAGCTATAAAGATGCAGGCCGCCCAATTGAGTCACGATTTGCGGCATCGCTGTAGACACAATGGTCGCTTCTATAGCGACCATTGCCATTGACGCCATGATCGATGCAATAACGAGCGGTCGTACTGTTTTCAGATGTTGTGACATGCCTTGCTTGTAGAAAGGACCTTGCCCGCGAATAGACTTGTTATTCATGCACTCAGACAAAACGCGCGCGCGCCGGCTTCAACATGAAGATCGCAAGCGCGGCGGTACTCAGATCGAGCACAATCGCACAGCCGAACACCGGCACCCAGCTACCGGTTTGCTGATGCAGCAGCGCGGCCAGCGGACCGCCGAAGATCGATCCGATCCCGAACGAGATGTAAAGCCAGCCGTAATTCGCGGTGGCATAACGGGTACCAAACGTATCGGTCAGGGTCGAAGGGAACAGCGAAAAAATTTCGCCCCAGCCGAAGAACACCACGCCGGACAGCAGCACGAACAGGACCGCGTTATCGCGCGTCATTAGCCAGAGCGCCATCGCCACACCTTCCAGCGCGAACGCGAAACACATCGTGTTTTCGCGCCCCAGGCGATCCGATATCCAGCCGAACAGCGGACGGGTCAGGCCATTCGTGAAGCGGTCGATCGTCAGTGCCAGCGGCAATGCGGCGAGCCCGAAGACCAGCACCTTGCTGACACCGAAGTCAGTGGCGAAGCTTGCCATCTGCGACGTCACCATGAGGCCCGAGGTAGACATCATCGTCATCATCACGAACATCAGCCAGAACAGCGGCGTCCTGAGCATCTCGGACGGGCGGTAGTCGCGCGTCGCGACCGCTGTCCGGAATACTGTCGAGCCGATACTGCCCGCCGCAGGCGGTACCCGCAGGCCCTGCGAGGCGAGGAGGCCGACTACTGCGAAGATGATGCCATACAGCCACAGCGTGGATTCGACGCCGCGTGTTGCCAGCGATGCAGAGATCGGAAAGGTGGTGACAATTGCGCCCATGCCGTAGCCTGCGGCCGCTACACCGGCAGCGAAGCCGCGTCGATCGGGAAACCAGCGGACCACGAATCCCACCACGCCGACGTAGACGATGCCGGTACCGAGACCGCCGATGCCGCCATACGTGAGATACAGCATCGACGTACTGTGCGCATACGAAGCCAACACCCAGCTCACGCCTGCCAGCAACGTACCGATCGAGATCAGCATGCGCGGCCCGAAACGATCAATCAGTGCACCCTGGAATGGTGAAAAGAATGCCTGCAGTAGCACCAGCAGTGAGAATGTCACTTGCAGTTCCGGCAGCGCGATGCCGAGCTTGGCCATGAGCGGCTTCGTCATCAGAGTCCATACATATTGCGGACTCGAAATCGTCATCATGCAAACAAGGCCGAGTCCGAGCTGGATCCAGCGGGTATGCGCCGCTGCTTGCGCGGCGGTGCCTTTCAGTGGTTGCGTGCTGGTGTTCAACGCGTTTCTCCGTTTTGGATTGAAGTATCGACAGATGGACGGACGTGCGCCGTCCTTGCCGTCGGCGCGAACGCTCGCGTGTCGCCGATTCAAAAGGGTGCGGGCGGAGCGGCCGCCCGCTGTTTAGCAGACGCGCCTACCAGCCAGCCGCGGCTCCGTCGCTGCGCGGGTCATAGCCTGCCTCCAGACATCCGTTGCCGTGCCGGACGATCGCGCCGGCGTGGCCCATTGCTTCGTCGTATGGCAGCATCTGCTCGACGTCATGGCCGAGACGGCGCAGCGCATCGAACGTGTCGGTGGGAAAACGCGCCTCAAGCTTGAGTGTTTCATTGGTTCGCCCCCAGGTCCGCCCCAGCAGCCAGCGAGGCGCATCGATAGCGGCTTGCGGATTCCAGCCGAAGTGCGCGATCCGCGAAAACACGGCGCTTTGCGATTGCGGCTGGCCGTCGCCGCCCATGTTTCCGTACACCATCGTGCGTCCATCAGCGAAGCGCGCGAGTGCCGGGTTCAGCGTGTGAAACGGCCGTCGCCCCGGCGTAAGTGGATTGCGCGCAGAGGGATCGAGCGAGAAGCTACAGCCGCGGTTTTGCCAGTTGATGCCCGAATCTGGAAGCACAAGGCCGCTGCCGAACTCGTGATAGATGCTCTGGATGAAGCTGACGGCCACGCCATCGGCGTCGATCACGCCGAGCCATACTGTGTCGGCCGGTCCGCGACCGCGACCCCACGGAGCCGCCGCAGACATCGAAATCTGCTCGGCCATCGCGTCGAGCACAGGCGGCGCAAGCAGCATCTGCGGATCGATGTCCATGTAATCCGGGTCGGTGATGTGCTTGTCGCGGATGGCGAACGCGAGCTTGGTCGCCTCCACGCATGCGTGGACGTACTCGGGCCCGAGCGGATCCATATCGTCGCGCAAGACACGGTCGAGCACACCGAGGATCTGTAGTGATACAAGCCCTTGTGTGGGCGGTGGCATGTTGTAGATCGTGCCGAGCGAATGCGTGAGTGCCAGCGGCGTGCGCAGCCTTGCGCGATGCTGTTCAAGATCGGCTAGCGACAGTGGACTTTCGAGGGCACGCAGGTCGGCCGCGATGCTGCGTGCGAGGTCGCCTCGGTAGAAGTCGTCGAGACCCGCGTGGGCGAGACGCTCGAGCGTCGCGGCAAGGCGTGGTTGGACAAAGCGGTCGCCGACAGCCGGCACGCCCAGCGGGTTGTCGGCCGTCAGAAACGTCTCGGTGAACCCCGCAACTGATCCGAGTTCGTGCCGCTTGAGCGCGACGCATTCGGACTGGCTGCGCGTGACCGGAATACCGCCTCCCGCGTAGGCGATCGCATCTTCCAGCAGGCGCGCGACCGGGAGCTTGCCGCCGAGTGTGTCAGTGGACCAACGATGCGCCAACGCCCAACCCGACACTGTGCCGGCCACCGTATTCGCCGCCAGCGGTCCGCGAAACGGGATCGATTGCAGGCCGCGTGCGCGATAAGCGTCGATCGTCGCCGCCGATGCCGCCGCTCCGCACGCCTCGATGCCGACGGGCTCTTCACCCGGCCGCGAAATCAACCAGAAGCCGTCGCCGCCGATGCTGTTCATGTGCGGATACACCGCTGCGATGGTCGCCGCGGCGGCAATCATCGCCTCGACGGCATTGCCTCCGTCGCGCAGGATCGCGAGCGCGCTTTGCGACGCCAGCGCATGGGGTGTGACTGCCATCCCGCGGATGCCCCGCACAGGATTTAAAAATTCTGCTGACATGTTTCCTCAAACAATCAATCGATCATCGCTACCCGCTCAGCCGATACGGGTTCGCATGATCACGTGATACTTCCTGTACACAACGAAGCCGGCATCAGCGAGAAGCAACTGCGATGTTCCAGCCGGTTCTACCTTCCACCCACTCGGCAAGCGACAGCAACGCGGCATCGTGCTGACTCGCACCGACCAGTTGCACGCCAAGCGGCAGCCCCCCTGGACCGAAGCCAACCGGTAACGTCACCGCCGGCACGCCGAGGAAGGTCCAGGGCGTGCAGAACGCCGCATCGCCGGTATAGTCGAGCCCGCGGGGCGCCTCGCCCAATGCGGGCGCTACCAGCAGCGCGTCCAGTCCCGCCGCTTCGGTGAGCCACCGGTCGAAGCGACGCGCCATCTGTACCTGCAATGCCTTCGCTTTCGCATACTCAGTCGCGGGCAAAGCCCGGCCTTCCTCGACCAGAGCCGTGATCGGTGCGCTGACAAGAGCCGGCGAACGGTCTACTAGTTCGCCATGTATCAGCGCCGCTTCAACTGCGACCAAGATCGAAGCATGCCGTGCAGCGTCGAGCAGTTCGGCAGGCAAGTCGGCGCCGACGATTTCTGCGCCATCAGCCCGTAAGCGTATGGCGAGTTGATTCAGCACGTGTTGCTGCGCTTTGTCGATCGGTCCGCCGATCTGCTGGCGCAACACGCCGATGCGTGGCGGCCGCTTTGCCGTATCGCCTGGGCCTTCCCCTTGGCGACTGTTATGCGAGGCGTGTGGATCGTCCGCATCGATACCCGCCAGAATGGATAGCGCATGAACTGCATCAGCGACATTGGTGGTGAAAACGCCCAGGTGATCGAGCGACCCTGACAACGGCAACACGCCGGTCCGCGCAATCGTGCCGTAACTCGGCTTTACCCCGACCACACCGCAATACGCGGCGGGCCGGATGACGGATCCGAACGTCTGCGTGCCGAGCGCGAGCGGCACGATGCCTGCCGCAACGGCGGCAGCCGAACCGCTCGATGAACCGCCAGGCGTGTGATCGCTATTCCACGGGTTGGTCGTAGCGCCAGGCTGACGCCAGGCGAACTCGGTGGTGACCGTTTTGCCGAGTATCGTGGCACCGGCTTCGCGCAAACGGGCAACGACCCATGCGTCCTTGTCGGGCCTGCGCCCTTCGTAGGCCGGCGATCCGTACGCGGTGGGCATATCGGCCGTGTCCATCAGGTCTTTTATGCCGACAGGGACGCCCGCGAGCGGCGCGTCGGGATCGGCACGATTGACTATCGGCGACGCCGGCAGATGGATGAACGCTTGCAACTCAGGCTGCAGTCGTTGCGCCGCATCAAATGCCTGTTGGACAGTCTGATCGATGGTGCGCGTTCCCGCGCGGATCGCGTCACGGATTTCGCGGATGGTGGGGGAGGGGGAAGATTGGCTCATTTCGCGGCAAGTGCTTGATGAATGTAGTTCTGCACGATGAAGGTGCTGTAATTCGGCTGCTGTTTCAAGTTGCCGAGCGAGATCTGCGTATCCATTGCAACCGACAGCGCTTTCGGGGTGATGTCGACGTTCTTGGGATACACGCCTTCGTTCAGCATGCGTTTTACCGCAGCGTTCACGATCTCCGGATCGAGGCTTGGAAACTCTCGGCGGGCGATCGCCAGGGTTTCCGTGGGATTGCTCTGCATGAAGACGAGCGCCTGTTCCATACTTTTCACGAACCGTGCCGCCACATCGGGGTCCACGCTCCTTTTCGCCGAGATCGACGAGAATGCGTATTCGCCGTACAACTTCGGAAAGCCAAGCACCACCTTCATGCCTTTGGCGACGGCCTGATCAAGGCCGGGTTCGTACATCACCGCAACCTTGGACTGGCCTGCAACCAGTGGGCCGATCTCGGAGCCGAGCGGTACCTGGGTTAGTTTCACGTCGGCTGGGGACATGCCGTTCTCTTTTAGCAACTTGAAGAACAGCGACGTGCTGGTAGTCGGCATTTGACCCGACACGACCGTCTGGCCCTTCACGTCCTTGATGCCGGTGAATTTGCTGTCCGGCGAGGTGACGATCCACACCGCCGCACCGTTCACAACGTTGGCGATCACGTCGACATCCGCGCCTTTTTCGGCGGCGACCGCGGTCCATTCGGGACCATGCAGCGAGAAGTCCGCACTTCCCGACAACACGGCCGACAATGCCGCGCTCGGGCTGCCCGCGGTCTGCTTTGTTACATCTAGTCCTTCCTTGGTAAAGAAGCCGCCGTCGATGGCGACGTAAAGTGGCAGATACAGCATCGACTGGAAAGCCTGCGAAATAACAGTTTTTTTGTTGGCGGCCAAGGCGGGCGTTGCGATGCTGACGGCCGAAACAGCGACTGCTGTTGTCAGTGCAGCCAGCATTTTTCTTGCAATGATTGCCATTTTCAGGTCCAGAAAAAGGTTAGATTGACGGACGAAAAGCAAACAATTCGACCTTGAGTGGCGACGGCGTCAAACCCGTAGCGTCGGTGCATTCGATACCTGTCGCCACGGCAGCAGCTTGCGTTCGACCAGGTCGATCAGGAAATACAACACGAAGCCAATCGCCATTAGCACGAAGAGGCCGGCCCACACGGTGTTCAGGTCGTAAAGACTTGAGGCGGTAAAGATCATGTGGCCAAGCCCTTTCTCTGACGAAATGAATTCACCCACCACTGCGCCCACCAAACCAAAGCCGATGTTGATCCGCAACGTCGAGATCACATAAGGCAGCGTGAACGGAATGACGACTTTCAGGAACACATCGTTCTTGTTCGCGCCAAGCGTGACGAGCAGTGCCTGAAGATCAGGATCGGCCTCTTTCGCTGCCTCGTAGGCGGCTATCAGCGCGACAATCGCCGTCAGCGAAATCGCCAGCGCAACTTTCGAAACAAGCCCGGTGCCGAACCAGAGAATCACAATCGGCGCGAAAGCGATCTTCGGAACGCTGTTGATCGCGACGATAAATGGCTCGATCAGTCGCGCGACGAATGTCGAATACCATAGCGCGAGGCCGCAGACCGAGCCGACCGCGGTGCCGAACAGAAAGCCGAGCATCGCTTCGAACATGGTGTAGCCGATATCGACGAAGAGGTCGCCTGATTCAGCGGAGCGAGCTAGAGCGTCGTAGATTTTTGTCGGCGAGCCGACCAGGAAGTTCGATACCCAGCCAAGCCGCGCAGCGCCTTCCCATGTGGCAAAGAATGCAATCACCGCGACGAGTTGCAAGACCGTGCGCCCCCATCCCGTATTCAGCGCGGGGCCTGAACGCGTCCGGCTGCGTGTCGCAGAGACCTTCGCATTATTGAAGGATGCGGAATGGTTCATGCTGCCTTTACCTCGGTTTGGATATCGAGTTCCGCGCACAGCGCGTGAAAGTAGCCGGAAAAGTTCGGATCGCTGCGCGCACCGATTGGCGAACGCGCGCCGATCTCGATGTCATAGACCTTTTTGACTTGCGAAGGCCGGCCGCCTAGCACCACCACACGCTTCGACAACGCGACTGCTTCGTCGATGTCGTGCGTGACCAATACGACCGTCTTGTGGAACGTCTCGACCGCTTCCATCAGTACGCCTTCCAGATACAGCCGGGTCTGATAGTCGAGCGCTGAAAACGGCTCATCGAGCAGGATGATGTCGGGATCGTTGATCAAGGTGCGGATCAGTGCGACACGCTGGCGCATGCCACCGGACAGCATGCGGGGATACGCGTTTTCGAAACCCGCAAGGCCGTAGGTGTTCAGGTATTCCATCGCCATTTCGCGCGCTTGTGCATCTGGCATGCGGGATAACTCCGGCCCGATCAGGACATTCTGCAATACGGTGCGCCACGGCAACAGCAGGTCACGCTGCAGCATGTAGCCGACTTTGCCGCGCAAGCCGGTGACCGCTTGCCCTCGATAGACGATCTCGCCGCTGTCGGGTTCCAGGAGGCCGGCGATCACGTTGAACACGGTCGTCTTCCCGCAGCCCGACGGGCCGATGATGCTGACGAAATCCCGTTCATTGATGTCGAACGACAACCCACCCAGCACATCGACCGAGCCCTGCTTACTGGAAAAGGATTTTCGAATGTTTCGCAACGCTAGTTGAACGGGCATGCTGGTCCTCGTGCTGAACTTGAATCACTTCGCGCTTCGCTTACGTGCCCGTTCCGCGCAGCGTCGGTACACGGCTGGTTGACGATTCTGAAGTGCCTGACTGGGGAACTCAGTTGCTGGTTTCGTCGGTTGTCGACGGGAAAAAGATGCAAATTGCAACAATTGAAATATCCACATTGATTCGATCCGCACAAAGCATGCCATCGTGCGAAAACCCCATGTACAAGTGCGAATTGGGTACTTCCAAGTGGAAGTGAGCACACTGGCATGTTCTGGAAGTGTGCAGATGCGCGCAAGGAAGGTGCATCAGGCACAACGAAATCGGCGGCGCACCACCTCTGGGCGAAACGCGGACGTGCGATGGCGAAAGGTCATTGCAAGATATCTAGGCGTGGCCATCGGTGCGCGACCCGCCTCCAGAATTGAAGTGCCGTACCAAGGCCGTTGCATCAGGACGTCTATGTTGCGGCTCGAGGGGCTTCCCCGCGACGCTAGTGAGTGCTTTCCCGGTAGCGGCGTCTCTGCCCAACGATATTGTCGCAACGGCCGCTACGTCCACGCGTGTCAGGAGCGTTCGACGCGTTAGGGGTTAGGCAACCGCGTTTGCGTCGTCGAACTCGCAAGGGGCCGGGAGCGGACTGAGATGGCGAACAAACCGGTGGTTTCTCGCTCACCGGCGATTTGTACCGCAACCCGTAACACATCAGTCGAGCCGTTGACAATGGATATTGCGCCGCGGGGCTAATCGACCTCGTCGAGGCGCTTCCAGAATTCGAACGCGGTGGCGCATGCGTCGCGTGGCGCGCCCGTGGCGAGCAGTAGCCAGAGAAGTAGACGCGCCTTGCGCGGCCCGAGCCATCCTGAAAACAAAGCGCCACGGCGGGCCAGGTCGATTTCTGAACCGGAAAATCCGTAGGTGCGCGCCGCCGTCGATCCCGATCCGGTACGGCTGGAGACGACGATCGGCAGCCGCGGCACCAGCGCCTCGATGCGCTGTGCTTCGTCATCCGAAACATGCCCTGCACCGTAGGCCGCGATTACGATCCCGTGATATCCCGCGTGGACGACCGCGTCGAGCATCTCACCCGTCTCGCCCAGACATGTTTCGACGAGTGCCACTCGAACCGACAGGTCGGGCTTTCCAGCGCGCTGGGAATAGCGCCTGGACGGTGGACGGAAATACTGGGGCATACCTTCGAGCACCATGCCGGCTGGCCCCACGACCGGCGACTCGAAGGTTTCGACTGACATCGAGTTTGCTTTGCGCACCCAGCGCGCCTCATGGATCGTGTTGTTCATGACCACGGCTACACCGCGCCGGCGACTGGCGCCGTACGCCGCGCAGGCCACCGCGGCAAGAATGTTGGCGGGCCCATCCGCACCCGCGGCCAGCGGCGTGCGCATCGCGCCTGTGACCACCAGCGGCTGCGGATTCGTCCACAGAAGGTCGAGCAGGAAGGCGGTTTCCTCGAGCGTGTCGGTCCCTTGGGTCAGGACGATCCCGGCGGCGCCGGCAGCCACCATGCGCTCTGCCCACGCGAGACTGTCCAGCACATGCGCAAGATTCAGCGAAGGGCTGGGTAATTGTAAAAGTGTCTCGGCGTGAATCTGCGCGATATCAGCCAGACCGGGGACCGCGGTCACCAGTTGTTGCGCGGAAAGACGTGGTAACGCGCCAGCGTCGGCATTGTCGGCGGTCATGCATATCGTGCCGCCTAATGCCCCGACAGCGATGCTCGGATAGTTCATCGAAGTGTTCCTTTCGAGTGTGTGGACAGTATCAGCTTAAACCGTACCTCAAATAGCGTGCAAAGACTCGGTACCGACGACGAGCGCTGCTGTCGCGCTCGGAATCGGTGCGACAGCGATCTTGCACTGCGTGATGCACCGCCCTCGCGCGCACTTGCACAAGTCCCGCGCATTGCAGTGGGCGCTTGCCGGTGGGGCAAGCGCCCGACTTGCCCACATGTACTGGATTTACCGCATGATGGCACGCTTCATGCCTATAAATATGTAAATTTCAATTGTTGCAAGTTGCAATTAACTAGGCATCTTCGACGAGCAGCTCATGTCGGTTCTGTCGCCAGAGGAAAGGGACGTGCCGTACCACTGTATCGACAAGCTTACTGAACACGTCGAAGAGGGTGGCGAGTGGACACGGCCGCTAATACGACGCAAGCGCGGCCTGAATTCATTTTGTGTCATTTCTTCCTATGGGGTGAAGCATGTTGAAGCGATTGTTTATGCGATGCGTGGCTGGGACGCTGATTGCGAGCGCTGCGACGATGGTGTGTGCGCAGGATGCATCCAAGGTGTTACGAATCGTGCCGCAAGCCGATCTGAAGATTCTCGATCCGATCTGGACCACGGCATTCATCACGCGCGATCACGGCTACATGATCTACGACACGCTGTTCGGCGTGGATGCCAAGGGCGTGGTGCAACCGGAGATGGTGGACACGTATACGACCTCGCCGGACGGCAAGACCTGGACGTTCACGCTGCGCAAGGGACTCGCGTTCAGCGACGGCAAGCCGGTCACCTCAGCTGACGTTATCGCGTCGATCACGCGCTGGGGCAAGCGCGATGTGTTCGGCCAGAGAATGTTTGCGGCCCTGCAGTCGTTCGATGCGGTCGATGCCAAGTCCTTCCGCATGACTTTCAAGCAACCCTTCCCGATGGTCCTCGACGCGCTAGGCAAGCCGTCTGGCAGCGCCGCGTTCATCATGCCAAAGCGGGTCGCCGATACCTCGGCGGACCAACAGATCACTGACTATACCGGGTCCGGCCCCTACATCTTCAAGCAGGACGAGTATCGCCCGGGCGCGAAGATTGTGTACATCAAGAACCCGAACTATGTGCCGCGACCGGAGCCGGCTTCCGGTACCGCAGGCGGCAAGCATGTCTATGTCGACAGGGTCGAATGGATCGTGCTCAAGGACGCACAGACGCAGGCCAATGCGATTGCAAACGGTGAAGTGGACATGATCGAATGGATGCCCGCCGAGCAGTACGCCGCGTTCAAGAGCAATCCCAAGCTGGAGTTGTTGAAGCCGACTCCCGCCGGGCTCTTCGACCTGCACCTGAATCATCTCGTGCCGCCGTTCAACAACCCGAAGATTGCCCAGGCGGCAATCATGGCGATCAACCAGGAAGCGTTGATGCGCGCCCAACTGGTGAACAAGGATCTGTACCGGACGTGTTCGTCGATTTACCCATGTGATTCGCCGTTGGCGTCGACCGAGACTGCCTATTTCACTGGCAAGCCCCAGTTCGCGGCGGCCCGCAATCTGCTGAAAGAAGCGGGCTACGATGGCAAGCCGGTGGTATTGATGTATCCGTCTGATTACGCAGTACTCAACAAGTTTCCACCAGTCATGGCGCAATTGTTGAAGCAGGCCGGCTTCAATGTCGACCTGCAGGCAATGGACTGGTCTACGCTCGTGACGCGCCGAACCAGCAAGGCGCCGGCCGACAAGGGTGGCTGGAACCTGTTCATTACCGGATGGGCGCCCGGAGACACGATGAATCCGTTGTTCTTCACTCCGCTGACGGGCAATGGCGAAAAGGGCTGGTTCGGCTGGGCGACTGACGACAAGATTGAGCAGCTCAAGAATGATTACCTTGTCACCAGCGATCCTGCGCAGCGCAAGAAGATCGCCGCGGCGATCCAACTGGAAACGTACCAGAGCGGGATCCTGGCGCCGTTGGGCGACTTCGATTTCTATTCGGTGATCCGCAAGGGCGTGGTGAGCGGCGTCGTCCCGGCTCCGGTCAACGTGTTCTGGAACATTCGCAAGAGCTAACCAGTGTCGGCGGCTGGCTATTCGCCGGCCGCCCGCCGCCTCGCAGGGCAACGCAAACCTGTCCATGTGTCAACCGGCTTTGGAGCGTAACCGACATGGTTTTCTTTCTTTTCCGGCGCGTACTGTCGACGGCGCCAGTGCTGGTCATTGTCGCCCTTATCGTGTTCATGATTCTGCGCCTGACGCCGGGCGATCCGGCTGCGGCGCTTGTCGGTGACAACGGCACTAGCGCGGACATCGCGCGGATCCACACGAGCCTCGGGCTCGACCGGCCGCTGCCGGTGCAGTTCGTCAAATGGACCGTGCAGTTGCTGCAGGGCAACCTCGGCGACTCGTACTACATGAAACAGCCGGTAACTCGGTTGATTGCGCAACGCATCGCACCGACCGTGTCGTTGTCCGCCCTGACACTGGTGATGACGCTCCTGCTCGCGGTGCCGCTCGGCGTGATCGCGGCCTCGCGGCACGGAGGCTGGCTGGACCGGATGCTGATGGGACTTTCGGTGATGGGATTCTCGGTGCCGTCGTTCGTGGTCGGCTATATCCTCATATGGGCGGTCGCCTTGCATGCGAAGCTGCTGCCGGTGCAGGGATACGCTCCGCTGAGCGCGGGTATTGGTTCGTGGCTCACGCACCTGATTCTGCCCGCCATTACGCTGTCCATCGTCTACCTTGCACTGATTGCCCGCGTTACGCGCGCTGCGGTTGCCGAGGCGCTGACTGAAGACTACATCCGCACCGCCCGCGCCAAAGGTATCTCCGAAGCACGCGTGCTGATTCGCCATGCGCTGGCAAATGCCGCGGTACCGATCGTCACGGTGATCGGCATCGGCGTCGGCTTGCTGATCGGCGGCGTGGTGGTCACCGAAACTGTCTACGCGATCCCCGGGCTCGGGCAACTGACGGTCGACGCGGTACTGGCGCGCGACTTCCCGCTGATACAAGGCATCACGCTGTTCTTTTCCTTTGTTTACGTGCTTATCAACCTGCTGGTCGACATGAGCTATCTGCTGCTCGACCCGCGTATCCGCTATTGAGTGAAAGGACGATTGGACATGAGCGACGATCACGATCGGATGACCCTTGCCGCGCCCGGCGCCGTTCTTGCCAACGTGGAGGTGGTGTCGGCCATTCGCTCGCGCACACCGCTGTGGCGCCGCGTGCTGCGGAACTGGTCGGTGCGCCTGGGATGCGGCGCACTGGTGCTTCTGGTCTTCGTAGCCGTTGCCGCACCGTGGCTTGGCACGATCGACCCGACCGCGATGGATCCGGCGAGCGCCAACCTCTTGCCCGGCGCGAGGGCCGAATTCAGTGATCTGTCCGGCGCGACGTTCCAACACTTCTTCCTGATGGGCACCGACAGTCTTGGCCGGGATACCTGGAGCCGGGTCGTATACGGTGCGCGCGTGTCCCTGTCGGTCGGCATCTCGGTGGCACTGCTGGCACTCACCTTCGGTGCACTGGTTGGCGTGGCGGCGGGGTATTTTCGCCGGCTCGACGACATCATCATGCGCGCCATGGACAGCTTGATGGCGATTCCCAGCATCCTGTTCGCGATTACGCTGATGGCGCTCTGGCGGCCGACGCTGGTCACGGTGATTGTCGCGATCACGATTCCTGAAATTCCGCGCGTCGCGCGGTTGGTTCGCTCGATCGTGCTGACCATTCGCGAGGAACCCTACATCGAGGCCGCCATTTCGTTGGCCACGCCGACCGTCAAGATTCTGTGGCGTCATATTCTGCCGAATGCAATCGCCCCGCTGATCGTGCAGGGCACCTACGTGTGCGCGTCGGCGATCCTGGTGGAAGCGATCCTGTCGTTTCTCGGCGTCGGCCTGCCGCCGGATATTCCGACGTGGGGCAACGTCATGGCCGACGGGCGCATGCAGTTCAACCAATATCCTCAGACCGTGCTGTTTCCAGGTGTTTTCCTGGCGCTGACGGTGCTGGCGGTCAACATCCTGGGCGATGGATTGCGTGACACGCTCGATCCGAAATTCAACAAACGGGGGAGCTGACGCGATGCGCGACTTCGACTTCAAAACGGCAGCACCATCCGCCGCCGGGCCGGCCACAACCGTCCTCGCCGTGAATAACCTGACCATTTCTCTGCCGGCTGGTGCCGACCGCCCCCATGCGATCCGGCATGCCTCGCTCGACGTGCGGCAGGGGGAGATTGTCTGCCTGCTGGGCGAGTCGGGCTCAGGCAAATCGGTGATCGCGCAGGCAGTGATGGGCTTGCTGCCGGCGTCGCTCAAGGCGGTGGACGGCGGTATCGAACTACTCGGCGAAGACGTGCTGACAGCAAGCCCGGACCGCATCCGCCAATTGCGCGGCGAAAAAATGGCGATGGTTTTCCAGGAGCCGATGACGGCCCTCAATCCGATCATGACGTGCGGCGCGCAGGTCGATGAGATGCTGGCACAGCATAGCCGTGCCGGCGTCGGCGAGAGGCGCCGACGCATTCTCGAGATCTTCGCCCACGTCAGGCTGCCGGAACCGGAGCGTATCTACGCGTCTTATCCGCATCAGTTGTCGGGCGGACAGCGCCAGCGCATCGTGATTGCAATGGCGCTGATCCTGAAGCCGTTGCTGCTGATCTGCGACGAGCCCACCACAGCGCTCGACGTCACGACCCAGGCCGAGATTCTCAAGCTGATTCGTGAATTGCAGACTGAGAGCGGAACCGCCGTGCTGTTCATCACCCACGATTTCGGCGTCGTCGCCGAGATTGCTGACCGTGTCGTTGTGTTGCGGTTGGGCGACATGGTCGAGCAGGGCGCCAAGTTGCAAGTGTTGCAGCAGCCGCGCGAGCCCTATACCCGTATGTTGCTGGCAGCCGTCCCCGCGCTGGTGCCGCGTACGCGCCCCCCGGTGGAGAAAGCCTATCCCCTGCTCGACGCACGCGGGATCGGGAAGACCTATGTGACGGGTTCCTGGCCCGGCCGCAAGCGCGAGGTGCGGGCGGCCAGTGATGTCTCGCTGACGGTGCATCCGGGCGAAACGGTCGGAATTGTGGGCGAGTCCGGTTCGGGAAAATCGACTGTCGCGCGCTGCGTTGCGCGGCTGATCGAGCCGACCGCCGGCGATATCTTCGCCGGCGGCCGATCGGTGGCCAAAGCGCGCGGCCGCGCGCTATATCCGTTCCGGCGCGGCGTACAGGTCGTGTTCCAGGATCCTTACCGGTCGCTGGATCCACGCCAGACAGTGGGTGCCTCGATCGTCGAAGGGCCGTTGAATTTCGGCGTGCCGTACGCTCAAGCGTGGCGACGTGCTGAAGAACTGATGACGCTGGTACGGCTCAGGCCCGATGCGCTGAACCGCTACCCTAGCGAATTCTCTGGCGGCCAGCGGCAACGCATCTCGATCGCGCGGGCGCTGGCATGCGAGCCACAAGTGTTGATCGCCGACGAGGCGGTGTCCGCGCTCGACGTCTCGGTCCAGGCGCAAATTCTCGAACTACTGGATGACATTCAGCAGCGGCTGCGGATCGGCATTCTGTTCATTACACACGATCTGCGGGTGGCCAGCCAGATCTGCGATCGCGTCATCGTGATGAGGCGCGGCGCGATTGTCGAGGAAGGGGCGATCCAGGACGTGTTCCTCTCGCCGCGCCACGAATATACGCGGGCCTTGCTGGCGGCGGCGCCAGGGCGCGGCTTTGCGTTCGGCGCCGCTTGACAACGGGTAAAGGAATAGGGCAAGTATGGACAACTCTCTGGTTTCGCTCTCCGCGGACGCGGCGCGGCGTCTGATAGGTAGCCGGCAGGTGTCGCCTGTCGAATTGCTGGAGGCTTGCATCGCGCGGATCGAAGCGCTGAACCCCGCTGTCAATGCGGTCGCTGCGACCTGCTTCGGGCGTGCGCGCATCGAGGCGAAGCGCGCGGAGGAGGCCGTATTGCGCGGTGAGCCGCTGGGCCTGCTGCACGGCTTGCCGCTTGGCGTGAAGGATCTCGAGGAGACGGCAGGCCTGCTCACCACCTATGGCTCGCCGCTGTTTCGCTCGAACGTGCCGCAGCGCGATAGCGTGATGGTGGCCCGCTTGCGCGCCGCGGGCGCGATCGTCGCGGCGAAGACCAATGTGCCGGAAATGGGCGCGGGCGCCAACACGCGTAATGTCGTGTGGGGGGCGACCGGCAATCCCTTCAATCCGATGATGAACGCCGGCGGCTCCTCGGGCGGTTCGGCCGCCGCGCTCGCCACCGATATGCTGCCGCTTTGTACCGGCTCCGACATGGGCGGATCGCTGCGCATCCCCGCGGCGCTGTGCGGCGTGGTTGGCTTCCGTCCTTCGCCTGGACTGGTGCCGAACGACAGCAAGCCGCTTGGCTGGACGCCGATCTCGGTGATCGGCCCGATGGGGCGCGAAATCGCCGACATACGCCTGCTGCTGGCGGCGAGTGTCGGTCTCGACGCTAGCGATCCGTTGGGCGAGGATGCTGATCCTTCCGCCTTCGCACAGCGTGCGCAGGTCGACCTCTGCACGCTGCGCGTCGCCTACACGGAGGACTTCGGTGTCTGCGAGGTCGACGACGCGCTGGGCTCGACCTTCCGTGCCAAGATTGCCAAGCTGTCCCGCTACGTGAAGGTCTGCGAGCCGCTCGAGATCGATGTGGGTGAAATCGACCGGTGCTTCGACGTGATCCGCGCGCAGAACTTCGTCGCCAGTTTTCAGGATGCCTACCAGCGCGACCCCGCTTCGCTCGGGCCCAACACCCGAAGCAACTACGAAATGGGGCAATCAATGTCCCTCGCCGACGTGGTCTGGGCGCATGCCGAACAGACCCGCCTGTTTCGCAGTTTCCAGGAAAAGTTCCAGGATTACGACCTGATCGTCTCGCCGACCTCACCGATTTCGCCCTTTCCATGGTCGCAAACTTATCTGGCCGAGATCAACGGGCGGCCGCTCGCGAACTATTACCGCTGGCTGGCACTTACCTATGTGATCACGCTGGCGACCAATCCGGCTTTGTCGCTACCGTGCGGCCTCGACCATGCCGGCATGCCGTTCGGCCTGCAGTTGGTTGGGCCGTTTCGCGGTGATCGTCGCCTGCTCGACATCGCCCAGGCGTTCGAGACGGCCTGGCGGCACGATGAAGCGCTCCGGCGTCCGCGGCCCGATCTGACGAAACTGTTGCAGCCGATCGCCGCGCTCAAGTCTATCGTCACCGACCCGCCGTTGACGGCGATGACCGCCGAAGCGGACGCCAGCGTGGTGCGGCCCGCAGTGTGACGGGCGCTGCTGCCGCTGGCACTCATGCTATCGACTACCTGTTGTCCGACGCGTTCGCCGCTTAACTGGCGGCGAAGATCGCTCCCGCGTGCGCGATGCGCGTATGGCCGAGCTTTATACCGCCGCAGTGCATCGATACCTTCTATCTGACTTTTCTGTTACCCACTCGTCACATTTCACCAAGAGGGATCCCTACCCATGGAAGACTATTTTGTATTCAATGCCGGAAACGTGGTGTTGCAATCTGGTATCACGTTCAGAGATGCCAAGCTCGCCTATCAAACCTACGGAAAGTTGAACGCGGAAAAATCGAACGTCATTCTGTATATGACGTCATTTTCTGCGCATCACTATGACATCGAGTGGATGGTCGGTCCGGGCAAGGCGCTAGACACCGACAAGTACTTCGTCGTTATTCCGAATCTGTTCGGCAATGGACTGTCGTCCTCGCCCAGCAACGCAACCGAGCCCTTTAGCGGAAGCCGTTGGCCGAATTTCACGATTGCCGATAACGTCGCGATTCAACACCAACTCCTGACGCAAGAACTCGGCATCGAAGTTTTGCAATTGGCGTGCGGGTGGTCGATGGGCGGATTGCAGGCGTATCAATGGGCGGCAATGTATCCGGACATGGTCAGGCGGCTAGTCGTGCTCTGCGGCGCGGCAAAGACCTCGCCGCACAATCAGGTATTCATCGAGGGCGTGCGCGCGACCCTGACGACGGATCCCGGTTTTCAAAACGGAACGTTCATCGAGCGTCCCGAGCGCGGTCTGCGGGCCATGGGCCGCAACTACGCCGCCATGGCGATGTCGCAAACGTTTTATCGTGACGAGGTGTGGCGGCAGGCCGGCTTCTCCTCGCTTGAAGACTTTCTCGCGATGTCGTGGGAAGCGAATTTCCTGAAGCGCGATGGCAACAACCTGCTGGCTCACCTATGGACATGGCAACACGCAAACATCGCGGCCAATTCCAAATATAACGGCGATTTTCAAGCGGCGCTGAAAGCGATTACGGCGAAGGCGTTGATCATGCCAAGCGAAACCGACCTGTATTTCCAGGTGGAAGACAACCGTCTCGAGGTCGAGCAAATGCGAAACGCCAGGCTCCTTCCCATTTCGTCGATATGGGGCCATCGCGCCGGGCTGCCGACAGCCAATCTGGACGATGCCGCGTTTATTTCCGCCGCGATAACCCGGCATCTTGAGGACTGACGTGCTGGACATGCCGCGGCTGCGTCTCGCGTTTCTCTTGCAGTCCTCCATCGGCACCGCAAGCCTCCACGCCGATGCTGTCGAACAACATTGCGGAAGTCGCTGATGCGGATGGGCGAGCGACTGCAACATGTCGGTCGGGACGCCACAGGCGTCCCCGGCATGACAATTATCCGGCCCAACGCGCCGTGGCTCTAGGTCTGCCAATGTTGCGCTCGGGATCGGTGCAACGGCGGTATTGGGTTGCGCAGTGCACCTTTCTCGCGCGCGCCGTGCATGGTTTTTGCGCATGGTCGCGTGTGCATCGCGGTATGAAAAACGCCTGATTTGTCCATGAAAACGGGGTTTCCCGCATCGTGGCACACTTCGTGCAAATCGAAGTAATATGGAAATGGAAATTATTGAAAATTGCAACTATATCGACGTGATGCAAGCGCACTAGCAGATTGTCGAAGGTGCCGTTTTCAAAGCTGGGTCATCTGAACTTACGTTTCGATGTACTGAGCGTGTTGTCCAGGAGCGTGGCGTCGCGCCTCCAGACAAGCTCGCTGCCTGAGTCATTTCGTGGCACCTCTTCGTACGGAGTTGAAGCATGAGCACCCAGAATTTCGGCGCCCACACCCGTGCACCGTTTGCACTTTCACTACACAGCCGCTGGTGGCAATTGTTGTGCGGCCTCGTATGTGCGATGGTCGCGTCCAATCCCCAATACATCTGGACTTTGCTGACGCGCCCGCTGACAGCGCAGCTCGGCGTGTCGCTGCCGAGTTTGCAGGTCACCTTCTCCATTCTCATTGTCTGCCAGACGTTTCTGTCGCCGCTCGAGGGCTATTTGATCGAGCGCTTTGGGCCGCGCTGGCTGCTGGCCGCGGGTGGCGCGATCACGGGGCTCAGCTGGGTACTGACGAGCCGCGCGGAGTCTCTGCTGTCCGTTTATCTCTGCTATGGCGTTCTCGGGGGAATCGGCGTAGGTATTGTCGTGGTCGGCACGATCGGGCTGATGGCACGCTGGTTCCCAGACCGTCGCGGTTTTGCGATAGGCGTAGTGATGGCGGGCTTCGGCATGGGCGCAATGCTCACGACGTTTCCGATCACCAATAGCATCGCCAAGTACGGCTATCAGCATACGCTGGCCGTCTATGGCGTGATCCTCAGCGTGATCGGCATACTTGCCGCCCTCGGCATGAGGCTGCCGCCTCCTGGCTACATGGCGGACTGGCGGCCGCAGAGAGCCGCCGCGGCTGTACCTGACACGCGGCCCGGCAAGATGCTGCGCACGCCGTTGTTCTGGCTGATGTTTGTGATGATGTCGATGATGGCGACCTCCGGCCTGATGGTGACTTCGCAAATGGCAGTCTTCACGCGAGATTTCGGCCTGGCGGGGGTCACCGTGTTCGGCCTCGCAGCGTTGCCGCTTGCGTTGACGATTGATCGCGTGGCGAACGGCGTGACGCGGCCTATGTTCGGATGGATCTCCGACCTGATCGGGCGCGAGCACACGATGCTGATCGCATTCGGGATGGAAGCAGTAGCGATGACCTTGTGGCTCACGTTGCGGCACGATCCGTTGTTGTTCGTGCTGCTGTCTGGCGTCGTCTTTCTCGGCTGGGGCGAGATTTTTTCGCTTTTCCCTTCGACGCTCACGGACACCTTTGGCGGCAAACATGCGATCGTCAACTACGCGTGCCTGTCTTATGCGCAAGGTATCGGTTCGATCCTGGGCGGACCGGTGGCCGCGCTACTCCACCAGCATACGGGCGGCTGGGACGCGGTGTTCGGTACGGCTATCGCATTGGATGGTTGTACCGCTGTGCTCGCGATCGCCGCACTCAGGCCGATGCGCCGAGCGTGGTTTGCCCGCGCATCCAGACGCGCGTAATGCAATCGGCCACGGCTAGCTTGCCAGGAACCGCGCCCACTCGAATCTGCAGCGGATGCTGCATCGCTTCGTCGATTCTCTGTTTTCTCGTCTCCTTAATTTTCCACTGAAAGGGATTAAATTCCGATGGATAGCGACCTGATCGACCTGATGACGAAGTGGCGGCACGCACTGCACTCCTGTCCGGAAACTGCGTTCGAGGAGGTCGCAACCGCAGACCTCGTCGCCGGCGTGTTGCGACAGTATGGCTTCGAGGTACATGGCAGCATCGGACGAACCGGTGTGGTGGGTACCATGACCCGAAGCGCGGGACCCGCCATCGGCTTGCGAGCCGACATGGACGCACTGCCGATCGCTGAAGCCAATAGCTTCGCGCATCGGTCGCAACATGAAGGCAAGATGCATGCGTGTGGCCATGACGGCCACACTGCAATGCTGCTCGGCGCCGCTGTCGCGTTGAGCCGCGACCCCAGTTGGCGCGGCACGGTACATGTGATTTTTCAGCCGGCAGAAGAGGGGCCGGCGGGCGGTGGCAAGATGATGGTCGAAGAGGGACTCTTCGAGCGCTTTGCGTGTGACGCGGTGTTTGGTTTGCACAACTGGCCGGGCTTCCCGCGCGGACATTTTGCGATCAACGACGGTCCGATGATGGCATCGTTCGACACGTTCGAGATTGTTGTCGACGGCAAGGGTTCGCATGCCGCGATGCCTGAGGAAGGGAGCGACGTGCTGGTGTGTGCTAGCCAGATCGTCACCGCATTGCAGACAATCATAAGCCGACGAATTTCCCCGAAGGAATCAGGCGTCGTTAGCGTCACGCAAATTCACGGTGGCGAAGCGTGGAACGTACTGCCTGACCGTGCGGTCATTCGCGGCACCGTGCGTTGTTTTTCGATCGACGTGCAGGAACGAATTCGCTCGTCGATCGGCGAAGTTTCCACGGGTATAGCGCGCGCACTGGGCGCAAGCGCGACGCTTGACTATCGCTACGCGTATCCGGCCACCATCAATAGTGCCGCTCAAGCCGATCTTGCAGCTGCGGCCGCCGAGGCGACCGTCGGCGC
The DNA here is from genome assembly GCF_013177735.1 of Paraburkholderia elongata. Classification (GTDB taxonomy): domain Bacteria; phylum Pseudomonadota; class Gammaproteobacteria; order Burkholderiales; family Burkholderiaceae; genus Paraburkholderia; species Paraburkholderia elongata. The sequence continues at coordinate 26,693 of NZ_WOEZ01000123.1, forward strand.
TTCCAGCGTGCGGCGAGGTTGTGTGCCTTCGATGGCCTCGGAGGATTTTGCGTTCATGCTGCACGCAAAGCCCGGCGCATACATCTGGATGGGCGTTGACGAGGCGACTCCGGCAGCACCGCTCCACAATCCGCATTACGATTTCAACGATGCCGCGCTTGCGATCGGTGCAACTTATTGGGTGAACCTCGTCAAGCTGTTTTGTGCCCGGTAAAGGACCCTCATGCAACCTGCCAATCTCCAGCATGCCGTGCAATTCGCGATCGATCATGAAACGCCGTGGGACCGCGAGGTCGATGGCGTATGGGGCGTACATCCGGACGACCCGCCACCCTGGAACCGGCTGCTCGGACCGGTGCATGGGCGTGGCCCGGTGTCCGGCGTCATCACTCGGGACGGCCGGACGCTCACTTCGTGGGGCGAACCTGATCGTGCCGACCTGACCTTTAGCATTGCCAAGACTTATCTCGCGCTGCTGGCCGGCGTTGCGCACGATCGCGGCCTGATGCCCGATGTCGACGAGCCGGTGCACGTGCGGGTGCCTGGTATCGGCTTTGATGACGAGCACAACGCGAGCGTGGCCTGGGCGCATCTGCTGCAGCAGACAAGCGAATGGCAAGGCGTGTGTTTCGGCTTGCCCGACGAGGCCGACCACTACCGATACGTGAAATTCGGCAAGGAGCCGGATGGGAAGAAGGGGGATCGGCGGCCGCTACAGGCTCCCGGCACCTACTGGGAATACAACGACGTGCGCATAAACCAGTTTTCGCTGGCGCTGCTGCACCTGTTCCGCCGTCCGTTGCCAGAGGTGTTTCGCGAAGCGATCATGCGGCCACTCGACGCGAGCGAGAACTGGCAATGGGTCGGTTACGATAATGCCTGGGTGGAGGTGAGCGGGCAGCGCGTGCAGTCGGTTCCGGGCGGCACGCATTGGGGTGGCGGCCTGTCGATCAGCGCCCAGGACCAGATCAAGGTGGCCCAGCTGTTCCTGGGTCAGGGCAGCGTCAACGGCCAGCACATCGTCTCCAGCGAGTGGCTGCAGCGCATGCTGACACCGTGTGCAATCGCACCGTTCTATGGCTACCTGGTCTGGCTTAACCACGAGCGCAGCGTCTTTCCGAGCGTGCCGGCCTCCAGCTACTTCGCAATTGGCGCGGGCGGTTCGTTCACCTGGATCGAACCTGAACGCCGGCTGGCGGTGGTGGTGCGCTGGCTCAATCCGGCGCATGCTGACGAATTTTTCGGTTTGGTGCTCAAGGCGATTGACGAGGGGGCGAGGGGCTAGTCAGCATCGATTCTATTGCGGGTTGCTGTTTGAGTTGGGCACGCCGCCTAATGCAGGCGCTGGTCAACAGTGCGGTGGCCTCTCGCTCCGAGGCCGTTTTATGAAGCGGCGTTCGGAAGCTAGGTGGGTCGCGTCCGCATCCGCTTGCTGCGCCGCCATTGTGCGTGCTTGCCCCATTCGTGCGCATTGCGGCATGCTAGTGCCATGTGGCAAGCGCCCGATTTGTCTGCACGTATGGGGAGTTACCATACGATGGTATGTTTCGTGCATGAAACGCGTAAAATTCAAATGTTGTAGTGTGCAACTGAATCAGAGTAGCTGAATGGGAGAACAGCATGTCGAAGGCGCCGTATCCAAGACTGGAGCATTTGAATTTCCGCCTCGACGTACTCAGCGAGTTGGCCAAGGGCGTGGCGTCTGGCCTCTACGAAGCCGAATGCGATGTCACCCTGCGCGACCTGCGCGTGCTGCGTTTCGTCGATATGCAGCCGGGCATCTCCCTCGGTCCGTTGATTGAGCTGACATACCTTGAAAAGACGCTGGTTTCGAAGCTGGTCACCACGCTAGCTAATCGCGGCTTGCTGACGCGCTCTACCGGCACGACGGATGCACGTGTCATCAACCTGCACTTGACCAGGAAGGGCAAGACAATTGTCCGCAAGTGCGATCGGATCGGCAAGATCTTCGACGAGCAGCTCATGTCCGTTCTGTCAGCGGAGGAAAAGCGAGTGCTTTTTCACTGCGTCGACAAGCTGACGGAACACGTTGAGGAGGGCGGTGAATGGACGCTCCCGCCGACACGACGCAAGCGCGCAGCCTGAATCATTTTTGTCTGTCGAGCGCTGCTATTCCGACGCGGCGACGGCGATCCGCGCTAGCGCTCCGAGACGCTCGACCGCTTTTTCCTGATTGTTCGTCCACCGATAACCGGCGTTCAATCGCAGGCAATCGTCGTAGGCGCCGCCCTGGCCGAACAGATGTCCTGGGGCAAAACCGATACCCTCGGTGCGTGCCTGCTCAAACATAGGGCGCGTGCTGACGCGAAGATGGCCGGTGGTAGGCAACTTTAGCCAGAGAACGAATCCGCCGCGTGGGTGGCTCAACTCTGTGCCTTCGGGAAAGTGACGGAGGACAGCATCGCGTAGTGCACTCTGCTGGTCCTGCAGCGCACCTTTGAGGCGTCTCAGGTGCAAAGCGAAACCGCCACTGGAGAGCATCCCGGCGACCGCGGTCTGCTGCAATTCCGCCGTGGCCATGCTGGTGGTGTACTTCAGTGCCCGAACTTTATCGCTAAACTTTCCCGCCGCAATCCAGCCAAGGCGCAAGCCGGGACACAGACTCTTCGAGAAGCCGCCGCATAGAAGCACATTGCCGGACGTATCGAAGGCCCGTGCCGGACGCGGCCGCAGCTCGTCATAGCAGACGTCTCCGAAAATGTCGTCCTCGATCAAAGGGATGTTGCGCGCTTGTAGCAGCCTCACGAGCGCCGCCTTGTCCGCGTCTGACGCGATGCTGCCAACCGGGTTGTTGGCGTTTGCGATCGTGACGACCGCATTGATACGCGTTTCATTGAGCGCACTTTTCAGCGCGTCGAGATCCATCCCGGTGCCGGTTCGGCACGGGATCGGCAGGACCCGCAGTTCGAGGGCGCCCAACATTTGCAGCAACACGAAATAAGTCGGCGACTCGACTGCCACGACATCGCCGGGTCGCGTCACGGCCCTGAGTGCAAGATTCAGTGCTTCGATGCAGCCGTTGGTAACAACCAGCTCGTCGGGGGCGAGTTCGCAGCGATACTGCATCGCCTGACGAGCGATCTCGCGCCGCAGGTCAGGGTGTCCCGCCCCCCGCGCATGCGCACCGACCAGGTCCGGCTGCTGGTACGCACTTCGGCGTAGCAGGACGCTCAGCCTGTCGACCGGATACAGCGACGGCTCCCCGACAGCAAGGTCCAAACGAACCGCACACGGCGCACCTACCATCGCAAGGTGATCACGGACCTGGGCATCGAGTTCTGGAGGCGGGTTGGGCCACCCTGTGGCTCGCGCGGGGCACGAGTGCTCCGGTCGCCTTGCGACAAAATAACCCGATCGGGGGCGAGCCTCGATATGACCCTGCGTTTCCAGCCAGCGCAGGGCCTGCACTGCGGTAGTGAGGCTCACGTCGTGTTGCACTGCCAGCGTACGTACGGACGGTATGCGACTGCCTTCGCACAGTCCCGCATGGACGATTCCCTCCCACAATTGCTGGGCGAGTCGTTTATATCGTGGCAAAACGGATTCAGTTGCCTGCATGCTGTTCAATTCATCGCCGCGAATCTGTTATCTAACAGATTCGCCTTTGCTGTGTATTGGCCTAACGCAATCGGAATGCCAAGATCGCTGCTCTTGGAAGGAAATCCGATGAGCCCTGCAATCCGCTACGACTTTCGCAGCGACACCGTTACCCGACCCGGCCCTCTAATGCGTGCCGCGATGGCAGCGGCCGAAGTGGGCGACGACGTTCTCGGAGACGATCCGACCGTAAATCGACTGGAAGCAATAGTCTGCGAAATCCTCGGCAAGGAATCTGCCCTGTTTGTGTCGTCGGGCACGCAGTCAAATCTTATCGCACTCATGTCGCATTGCGAGCGCGGCGACGAGTATATCGTCGGCCAGAACGCCCACTGCTATCGCTGGGAAGCCGGTGGGGCCGCAGCACTCGGGAGTATCCAGCCGCAGCCGTTGACCAATCAGCCCGATGGGACGCTGTCGCTCGCTGATATCGAACTGGCCGTTAAGCCAGACGATCCACATTTCGCTCGCTCGCGTCTGCTTGCGCTCGAGAACACAATCGGCGGGAAGGCCCTCTCTTTGGCCTACGTCGACGCCGCCACTTCACTTGCCCGTCGGCATGGCCTTTCATGCCATCTCGATGGTGCGCGCGTGTTCAATGCGGCCGCGGTACTGGGCGTTCCGGCGGCGACGCTGGTCGCACCGTTCGACTCCGCATCCGTCTGCCTGTCAAAGGGATTGGGAGCGCCCATCGGGTCGATGCTTGTCGGTTCGTTCCCTTTTATCTCGCGGGCGCGGCGGCTGCGCAAGATGCTCGGCGGAGGCATGCGGCAGGCAGGCATCATGGCGGCAGCCGGATTGTATGCGCTTGAGCACAACGTCGATCGGTTAGAGGTTGATCACACCAATGCCAGGATCCTCGCGCAGGGTCTGTCGACGTTCCCTGGCTTGACCGTGTCAGCGCCCGACACGAATATCGTTTTCGTGAATGTCGCCGAAGAGATAGCAGGGGTGTTTTCCGGTCACCTGGCTGCACACGGTATTGGCGTCACGTCTGTGTATGGCACGACGCAGCAGCGCTGGGTTACGCACCTCGACGTCTCCGCGGACGCCGTCGAGGCTGCGCTCACCATCGTGCGGGACTTCTTTGTCGGGCGATAAAGTCGTGAGTCGGTTGTTCGCAAAGCTCGGGCACGTTGGTCGTTAGTAAGCAGGTACACAAGTTACTGAGAGTGATCGCATAGGGAGCGATGTTGAAACTTCAGAATGTTCGCACCGGCACGCGGGTTGCTGTGGGTTTTGGGTTGATTCTGTTTGCGCTCGTCGCGCTAACGATTGTAGGGATCACGCGAGTCAACAAGATCAATGCGAGCCTCACGACAATCAACGACATTAACAGTGTCAAAGAAACCTATGCGATCGCATTCCGCGGAAGTGTCCACAACCGCGCAATAGCGCTGCGCGACGTGGTGCTCGTGCCGCCGAGAGAGCTTCCATCGGTGCTGTCGCGTATCAATGAATTGAACGAAGCGTACCAGGAAGCAGCCGGTCCACTTGACAAAATGGTTGCTGCGCGCAGCGCGGCGTATAACGACGAGAAGCCGGCGCTGACAGCCATCAAGGCCGACGAGGCTCGCACACTGCCCTTGATGGCCGACGTGATTGCAAGGCAGCAGGCGGGGGACACAGCCGGTGCGCAGCGCGTGCTGCTTGATCAGGCCCGGCCGGCATTCGTCGACTGGCTGAACGCCATCGATCGCTTCATTGATCTCGAAGAGCAGTTGAACAGCGTACAGGGAAACGCGGCGCGGGAAGTTGGGCGCACATTCCAGGTGCTCATGCTCGTGCTGACCGCGCTGGCAATCTTGACAGGCGGTGTGATTGCCTATTGGATCACGCATGACATCACGCGGGCGCTTGGCGGCGAACCGGGTCAGGTCAAGCATCTCGCTAACGCGATCCGCAGCGGCGACCTGTTCCAGGCGGTGCGGGTACGACATGGCGATAGCGACAGCATACTTGCGACCATGGAGCGGATGCGCAACGCACTGCATGACGTCGTCGAAAGCGTGCGGCAGCATGCCGACGGCGTCTCGACGACAAGTATTCAGATCAGCCAGGGCAATGCAGATTTGTCGACGCGCACCGAATCGCAAGCTGCGTCGCTGCAACAGACTTCAGCGTCGATGGATCAACTCACCGGCACCGTCAAACAGAATTCGGATAGCGCTAAGCAAGCCAGTGCAGTAGCTACGGCGGCGGAGGAGATAGCCACGCGCGGCAGTCAAACTGTGCAAAGCGTTGTTGAAACGATGGACGGAATCTCGGCATCGTCGGAGCGGATGGCGGAGATCATTTCGGTCATCGAGGGTATAGCGTTCCAGACTAACATTCTCGCGCTCAATGCAGCTGTGGAAGCTGCTCGCGCGGGCGAGGAGGGGCGTGGCTTCGCGGTTGTCGCGAGCGAGGTCCGCTCGCTCGCGCAGCGCGCAGCGACCGCTGCAAAGGAAATCAAGGCGCTTATCGATGAATCGGTCCAGCGTGTCCAGGCGGGGTCGTTTAGGGTGCGCGACGCCGGGGCGACGATGGCCGAGATTTTGCAATCGGTACGGCAGGTCAACGAGATCATGGCAGAGATCGCCGCGGCGTCGGAAGAGCAGAGCATCGGCATCGAACAGGTCGGACAGGCAATCGTGCAAATGGACGAAGCGACGCAACAAAATGCCGCACTGGTTGAACAGGCATCGGCGGCTACGCGATCACTGGAAGAGCAGGCGTTTGCGTTGCGCAGCGCCGTCAGCGCTTTCCGGATACGCGGTTCGTTGCCAACGGAGCGCGATTGATCCGCTCGTATAAAGCTTCAGTCACCCTTGTGGGCATCGAACGGCCGCATGCATTCGCAACTCACAAGCTTCAACCTTGCCGTCTAAAGAGTCGCACCGTCGGGTGACCGTGAGGTGTCGGCCCGCTTTTCTCTACGATCGAACTGCAGCCGCGCCACTTCCATTTCGGTCATGTGACTTTCGGCCCAATCCCAAATTCCGCAGATTTTGTCCAGAAGGCTGCTTCCGAGCGGTGTCAGCCGATAGTCGACGCGCGGCGGGATCACTGGATGCACGTGGCGCGAAACCAAGCCGTCGCGCTCAAGTTGGCGCAACGTCTTCGTGAGCATCTTCTGACTGACGCCACCGATGTGTTCGCGTAGGCGCGAAAAACGCATCTCGCCGTCGGTCCCAAGTGCATCGATCACCAGGATGGTCCACTTATCGGCGATCTGCTCAATGATGTCGCGCGCAAGATCATCGGTTTTTTTTTGCGCATGGTCGTCGGCGCAATTTGTTTCCATGGGGAGAGTATGGGTCCGCGAGGCGTCTTGTGGTCGCCTGATGTGGCAGACATGATCGTTAGCCTGCTTGGTTAATCAGCATGCCTCAATTCCTCGGGCAGCATCCGACACGGGTGCGATTTGTCAAGCAGCGAGTATCGCATGACTATCGAAATACTTGCGATTGAATTTTTTTGTACGCCTGCTTCAAGCCTCTGCCTCGGACGCGTGCTATCTGCGAAGGGAAGTTGGGTGGCACCAATGAAACGCATTCGATCGCAGTAATCCGGCGGCCGCTCGACGTATTTGCTCACGACACCTTCGGCAAAGCCGTGCTCGCGCTCGCCGTGTGCTGAGTGCTGGATCACCGACCCAACGATCGCGCTGTGGGCTGCGCGTTGTCCTACGTATCTGGACACCAAGGTCGAATCGTCAGGCCGTGCGTTGTGAGCGCAAGAAGCGATCTTGTGACAAATCGTCGATGGACTGAGTCGTCTGTGCAGACGAAAATCAAGGCTCCGATCAGCACGAAGGAGTATGTCATGGGCCACGCGGAAGTCCGCGAGTTGCAGATTCCCAAACCAATCGGCGGACGCTTGCCGGAGCCGCCGGTATTCGCCAGCCTCGACGATGAACGGCAACATCGCAAGCTCAAACTCGCTGCGGCATTTCGCATCTTTGCGCGATTCGGGCTGGCCGAAGGCATAGCCGGGCATATCACGGTCCGCGACCCGGAGTTTCACGACCGATTTTGGGTCAACCCGTACGCGCAGCATTTTTCGTCAATTCATCCCGATGATCTCGTGTGCATTGACGAGGAGGCCAACGTTTATCATGGGACCGGACCCGTCAACGCCGCTGCGGCGGCGATTCACTGCGGTATCCACGGCGCGAATCCCAATATCGTTGCAGCAGCCCATACACATACGCCTTCCGGCCGCGCGTTTTCAGCGCGCGCACGGCTCCTTGCGCCGCTCAATCAGGAGGCCTGTCTCTTCTATGACGATCACGTGCTATTTCGCGGCGACGTCGTCGTGCTCGCCACCGAAGAGGGTCGCCGGATCGCGGAGACGATGGGCACAAAGCGCGCGGCCGTTCTGCTCAATCATGGCCTGCTGACCGTCGGTTCATCGGTCGACGCCGCGGCGTACCGCTTCATTGCAATGGAGCGTTGCTGCCAGGTGCAGTTGCTGGCAGAGGCGGCAGGTTCAATTGAGCCGCTATCGGACGAGGACGCGCGGGCAACGCGCGCGCAACTGGGGTCCGACTACGTCGCATGGCTCAGCTTCCAGGGGCTCTACCAGCAACTCCTGCGTGACAGCCCTGATCTGCGCGAACTCGCGTGAACACGGACGTCCTGACACGGACGTCCTCAGTTTGGCGTAAGTGTCGCCTCGAAGGCTGCCGTGCGGTCGCGGTGGCAGCCTTCGCGATAGTCGCGTACGGCCTCGCTTAGCCATTGATCGAAGCGTTTAAGCGGTTCCCAGTCACGTTTCTGCTCGGGAAACGAGTAGTAGACGGTCTCCGGATTCGGGATCGAATGAGGATGCACCTGGACGAGTGCACGGCTGCGCAGCTCCCGTTCGATCAGGATACGCGGAAGCAAAGCCACGCCTAGTCCGGAAATCGCGGCGTTGATTGCCATGATGAACATGTCGTAGTGCTGGTTCGCCGCGCTATGCTCGATGATCTGCGTGGACGCGCTTTCGGACCATGCAAGCCACGCGCGCGGAAGATCGCGGGTGTGAATCCAAGGCAGCGCGCTGATCTTTTCGCTGCTCAAGCTATCGCGCCTACCGATCAACCCGGGTGCACAGACAGCGAGAATCTGATCGTCGCTCACGAGCGGCTGTCCTGGCATAGCGGGCCACAAGCTCTGTCCGAAATAGATCGCCGCATCGAAGCTTGAATTGTCGAAGAACGTTGGCTGGTCGCGCCCCATGATGTGAAGTTGCAGGTCCGGGTTGAGCTCGTAGAAGTCATGCAGACGCGGAATCAGCCATTGAGACGCAAACGTGACGCCGACGGCCAACTGGATCTTCACTTCGCTTTGCTTGCGCATCAGCTCGAGCGTATCGCGGCGAATCTGGTCGAGATGGACGCGAATTCGCCGCGCGTACTCTGCGCCCGCTGCGGACAATACCAGCCGCTGACGTACCCGCTCGAACAGGGGGATGCCCAGATGAGCCTCGAGCTCGTTGACCTTTTTGCAGACAGCACCATGCGTTTGCGACAGCTCGACCGCAGCTTTCGAAAAACTTTCATGTCGCGCCGCGGCTTCAAAAGCTTGCAGCGCACTGAGACTAGGGACACCGCGGCGCATCGAGAATCCTTGCTGGCGAAAAGAAATGGGCAATGGATCCGTCGATGATAGTCCTAAGGACGGCGAGGCGCTGGCCACGCTTATTCACTGGCCAGCTGTGGCTGGCCAATTTTTCGCCAGCGGGTTTCGAGCAGCGTGACCGTGATCGAGGCGAGCACCATCGTCGCGGCGATGCCGACGAATGCGAGGACAAACGTGCCGGTCGTATCCTTTACCCAACCGATAAAATACGGCAGCAAAAATCCTGACGAAACCCCGATGCTCGTGATCAGGGCGATGCCGGCCGCTGCAGCGCGATCGGTGAGGATGCGGCTAGGCAACTGCCAGAAGGTCGTGATGCTGCAGAAGCAGGCCGCGGAGCCGATCGAGAGGGCGATGATCGACTGGTAGGGAGACTTCAGCAGCAGGGCCACCGAGAGCGCGGCCGCGCACACCAGAAGGGGGCCTGCCACATGCCAGGCGCCGACTTGGTGGCGGCTAACCACACGGCCCCAGATCAGCGTCGCGACAACGGCAACGCCGAATGGAATCGCCGTGATCAGCCCGATATCCATGAGGCTGTACTTCACCCCAAAAGTGCTTTCAAACGTTTTGATGACTTGCGGCAGGAAATAGAGCAAGCCGATGATGCCGGCGTTGGTGCCGAAGTAGACGACACCGAGCGCCCAGACTTTCGGATTTCCGAGCGCCCTCAAGGCGCTGGACGGCGAGGTGGCGGCCGCTGCCTCGGCCCGTTCGGCAGCCAGTGCCGCGGCGATTTCACTCCTTTCCGCAGCGGAAAGCCAGCGGGAGCGGGACGGGTCGTCCGTCAGCCAGAAATAGGCAATCCCGGCCAGGATGATAGCGGGGACCCCCTCCAGCAGAATCATTGCGCGCCAGCCGGTGATACCGAACACGTTCGCATGTGTCATCAGCCAGGTGGACACCGGTGCCCCGAGCACGCCGGTCAGCGGGATTGCCGTCACGAACAGAGACATCATCCATACGCGATTGCGCGCCGGCATCCACAGTGTGAGGTAATACACCATGCCCGGAAACAGCCCGGCTTCGAACGCGCCAAGAAAGAAGCGGGCGATATAGAGCCAGCGGGAGTCGGGGACGAAGCTCGTCAGCGAGGAGAGCAGACCCCAACTCAGCAGAATGCGCGTCATCCACAGCCGCGCGCCAAATCGATGCATGCACAGGTTGCTCGGCACTTCGAACAGGATATAGCCGAGAAAAAACAGGCTTGCGGCGAAGCCGAACTGCGCCGTTGTCATGTGGAGCTCGGCGTTCATGGTCAGCGCCGCATAGCCGATGTTCGCGCGGTCAAGCTGATTCGCGATGTACATCACAATCATCAGCGGCGCGAGCCGCCAGGCGATCCGTTTCATCAACCGATCGGAAATCGCAGGTTTGCGCGGCCCGAGATCCATGGCTTCCTCCAGATTTACGCGTTACGGAATGCTCTCGAGGATGATTAGGCACCCTGACCAAGGGTACGACAATGCACGAAAAATATTGACTTTGTGAGAAAACGTCACAGATCGGGGCGGGCGCCTTACCGATCACCCATTCGCCCCGGACGTGTTCTCAGTCAACCGCCCCTTCGCCGCCCAAATGCGTGAGGCCGGTATCGTTCGGGCTGGCAGTGGATGGCGTGCGACCGAGAAACACAAGCACGACGAGCGCGGAGGCCAGTGTGATTGCCACAAGAATATGGAGCAGGATGCGGAACGCGCCATCGTACGCCTGCGCGAGAATGGGCTGCCCCAGCGCGGGCAGGAGAGCGACGGCATGTGGCAGATCGCCGGTTGCCACGCGCTGGGCGGCTTCCGCGGCGGCATCGCGCGAAACGAGCGGGAACGCTGCGAGTGCATCGGATAGCCTTAGACGTGTGAGGACCGCCAATATCGCACCCGCGATTGCGAGCGTCATGCCTTCTCCCGCTACACGCGTCGTGCTGAAGATCCCGGTTGCCATGCCCGCGCGTTCCTTTGGAACGACGCTGACTGACAAGCCATCCATCAGGCCCCACGGCAGGCCGGCTCCGACTCCGATGACGAAGAGCGGAAGCGTCAGGGCACCGGATGGCGCGTCAGGCGCGATGCCACTGAACCAAAGCATACCAACCGCCGCTATGACGAGGCCGACCGCTGAAATGACACCGGCCGACATCCATCGCGTGAGAAATGCAGCCGTGATAGGCACAAAGAGCATCGGCGCCGATAGCGAAAGCATCATCAAGCCGGCGTCGATCGCAGAATGTCCTTCAATGCCGATAAATCGTGTGGGCAAGACTAGAAGCAGCGTAACGTAACAAAATGCCGTCGCTAGCGGGAGCGCCTGCACACCTACGAAGCGCGGATAGCGAAACAGCGACAGGTCGAGCATTGGCCGGGAAGCACGCTTTTCGATCCAGACGAACGCGATGAACATCGCCACGGCGCCTGAGAACAGTCCAATGATGAGAGGGCTGCTCCAGCCGCTTTCCGGCCCTTGCAACAGCCCGAATGTGAAGAGTGTCAGCGCGGCGGTGAAGCTGGCGGCGCCAGGCCAATCGAGACCCGTGGCATTGGGGTCGTACGATTCTCTTAGCTTCGGAACGCCGAGTGCAAATCCGGTCAAGCCGATTGCGGCATCCGCGAGGAAGAACGAACGCCAACCGAACGTCTCCGTGAGAAACCCGGCGAGTAGTGGGCCAAGCGCCAAGCCGATGCCGAAGGTGGTGCCGAGCATGCTGAACGCGCGGGCGCGCCCATGTCCGTCGAACTCCTGTGCGAGCGCTGCCGACGCGCCGGCCAGGACCAACGCGGCGGCAATGCCCTGTAGCGCGCGCTGAAAATCGACCCACAACAGAGTCGGCGCCGCGGCGATCCCAAGTGATGTCAACGCGAAGAGCACCACGCCTATGGCGAATACACGCTTTCGTCCGAACAGATCGGCAAGCGCTCCCGAGGCCATCAGACTGCTGCCGAAGCTCAGCATGAAGGCGTTGAGAATCCAGTTGATCGCCACTGGGCTGCCTCCCAAGGCGGTGCCGATGGCCGGCGCGGACACGGCCGCGCCGCCGAAATTCAGCGGCAGCACGAGCACGGCGATGCAAATGCCCACGAGGATCAGCATCTGTTGCGAGGCGCTACGGGGGACTGCTACGTCTGCTATTGGCATGACACCAGCCGAGGCGGCCGGTCGTCCTGCGGACGGGGTAACGCTTTTTTCCTGCACGGACGATCTCTCTGTTCAACTTCCACGGTTATGCCCATCAGGACATGCGGATTCACCCGGTTTAATTCCGCGCTATCGCGGTGCGGTCCGCGTATGGCCGCTCACCTCCCGGCCTGCATCCGGTTCTATGCCGATAAAGTAGAGGACCGAGAACAGCACCAGCGCAGACACTAGCAGGAAGGCGATCCGGAAATCGGCCAGTGAGAGCTGTGCGTGATTTCCATGAATCAGGACCGCAACGTGCAGCGCGATCGCACCAAATGCGATGCCCAGGCCGATGGTCATCTGCTGGACCATACTGAAGAATGTGCTCGCTGAACTCATTCGCACCGGCGGGACGTCCGCGAACGCGAGCGTGTTGATGCTCGTGAACTGCATCGACCGGCACAGGCCGCCGACCAGTAGCACCAACATGATCAGCGCGCGCGGCGTGTCCGGCGAGAGCAGGCTGCACAAAGCGATTGTCCCGGCGGTAAGCAACCCGTTGACGATCATTACCTTGCGAAAGCCAAAGCGTTTGAGGATTGGCGTGGTGACGGTCTTCATGCCCAGATTGCCGGCCGCGTACGCGAGCACCAGCAAACCCGCAGCGAATGCATTTAACCCGAAGCCCAACTGGAACAGCAGTGGTAACAGGAAGGGTGAGACGCTAACCGATACGACATATAACGAACCGCCGTCGAGGGTCACGCGGAACGTCGGAATTCGCCAGGGCAAAAGATCGATCAGGGGATGTTCGGCGCGGCCGAAATGCCGTATGGCCAGGACTGCGGCGACAAAGCCGCAGATCAGCGCGGCGGTCGTGATGCGCCAATCGCTATGCAGCTGCCCGATCAGGACCATGCCGTACATCAGGCACGTCAGCGCGATACCGCTCAGCACGAACCCCGACACATCGAAGGGACGGCGGGTGGGTTCGCGGTAGTTCGGAATGAATAGGGCGGTTAGCGCCAGACCCAGCAAACCGATCGGTACGTTTAGCAGAAAGATCCAGCGCCAGTTGAAATAGGTCGAAATAAACCCGCCCAACGCTGGACCCAACACCGGTGCAGCGAGGCCGGGCCACGTGATATAGGCTATCGAGCGCATCAGGTGACGCTTCTCGGTGCTGCGCAGCACGGCGAGGCGGCCTACCGGCACCATCATTGCGCCGCCGATTCCCTGCAGGATCCGCGAAATGGTGAATTCGACGAGGCCGTTACTCAGCCCGCAAAGTATGGAGGCGCCGGTGAACACGATGATCGCGCCACCGAACACCGACCGTTGCCCAAAGCGGTCGGCCACCCATCCGCTGATTGGAATGAAGACCGCGAGCGCCAGCAGATAGGCAGTCATGCCGATACTCAGGCTCACGGACGTGACGCCGAACGTGGCGGCCATGTGAGGCAGTGCGGTCGCGATCACCGTCGCATCCAGGTTCTCCATGAAATAGGCACTGGCGACGATCAGCGCGATGATGACTGGCTGGCGGCTTGACAAAGACATGGGCGGAGAACGGAATCCGGGTTGTGCGACAGGCCCTCAAACGCTTCAGATTGAGGCGTTTGCAGTCGGTGGCAATCAAAGATGGGGCTCGCTTTGCGGCAGCCTGAGATAATGAATGGCTGCGCCCGAGTGCCTGGCGAGACTCTTCCTCGTACCCGGACGATATACTCTACCAAACCATAAGTCGTCATGTGAAGACGTATTTTTAAAAAAGCGATGAATAGAGGAGCGTTATGAAGGCCAAACCCAGGGATGTTGCAGAGCCGGGCAGCAAGACCGTAACGGGTCGCGCGCCGATCAAGCGGCCGATGAAGAAAGCACCGCAGCGTCTGCCACGTGCCGAGCGTCAGGCGCGCGTGCTGGAGAAGGCCGCCGAATATTTCGCCGAGCACGGCCTGAATGCGCAGACTCGCGCGATTGCCGAGGCTTGTGGCGTGTCGCAACGTCTGCTGTATAGCCTGTTCCCTAGCAAGGCTGCGTTGATCGACGAAGTTTACAAGCGCGAAATTGTCGGGACCTTCAAGGCAATGTGGTTTGTTCAGCTGAAAGACCGCAGTGTGCCCATTGAAAGCAGGCTCAATACGTTTTATCGCGAGTACTACGACACCCTGCTGACGCGGCAGTGGCTTCGCCTGTTCCTTTACTCTTCGCTTGAAGATCTGCAAATGGCGCCGACGTACACGAATGCCGTCGTGACGCATGCGCTTGAGATCATTGTCACTGAGACGGCGCACGAATTGGGACGCGGGGTACCGGCCGATCCCGCTCATCTGACCGAAGTGGGCTGGCTGCTGCACGGCGCGGTATCCCACCTTGCGATTCGCCGCCGTATTTATTCGAACGACAACACCACGCCCAGCGACGCGGTGATTGCGATGCACGTGCGCGCTTTCCTCACCAGCGCGCCAGCGCTGCTTCCGGCGCTAGAAAGCTCCTGAGCGTGACGCGCTGGCGGCCTCGCCCAGCGCGGAAAATAATCATCAACCGACGCGCGAATGCGCGCGTCGTGGACCGCTCCGCTGCCCGGCACCGATCGACTAGCGTTGCGGCTGCCCCGTCACGGTGTCAAGAAACAACTTGGGATTCCGCGGCGAGGCGAAGTCAAACATGTTGTCGATGGGGCCAGCCATCACATCGAATGACCCTTGCCCGATACGCGATCCGTTCAGCCAGTTGTCTTCGATGAAACGCAAAATGGAAGTCTGATCGGTCAACGTGTGATCGACATAGTTTGTCTTCGCATACGGCGACACGACGAGCAGCGGTAGACGCGGACCATATCCGCAACGGCCTTGCACCGGCACACCTGTCAGCCCGCCGAGCGGCGTGCCACGTCCGCAACTATTTGGACCGTTGAGCGCGTCCTGAGTGCTCGCCGATGCGTTCACGATGTGATGGGCGTGGTCGTACCAGCCGTCCGAATCGTCGTAGGCGAGCACGACCGCCGTATCCTTCCAGTCGTCCGCCTGCTGCAGGAAGTTGATGACCTTGGTCACGAATGCCTGCTCATCGAGCGGGTCCGAATTGCCGGCGTGCGCATCCTGGTAGGCAGGGGCCTTAAGGAAACTGACGGCAGGAAAATTCCCGGCGCTCACCGCGGCATAGAAGTCTTCGATATCGTATTGATGGTTTGCGCCGCCGTCGCTGCTCATGCCGATAGTCGCAACGGAAGCAGGGCGCTTATGCCTCGGATTGGCGGTCGAGGCGTAATACTGGAACGGCTGATGGTGCGGCACATAGTCGGCCTTATAGCTTTCAACCACCGGCGAATATGAGCTTCGCGCACAGCCCGTCGATCCGTTCACATTCGTCGCACTGAGGTCGAAACCGCCTTCAAACCAGCCCCACGAAATATTATTCGCACTCAGCATGTCACCGACATTCTTGCCTTGCATGCTAACTGTTGTGCCCTTGGAGCAGACGTCGCCCGTCGGATCGAGGTCGCCGATCACGGTCAGACCGCCGGCACCGTCGCCGACGATGTTCCGGCTATTCGCGTTCGCGGGCGTCACCGTGACGCCGTTCGTCTGCCCGGAAATCAGGTTCAGCGCGCCTGGCGTGGATGGGCCAAACGTAGTGTCGAACGAGTGGTCGTTCAGCGCAAAGTGTTGCGCGTAGTTCCACAGCGCGGTAACGGTGTTGCCGTCGTAATAGCCCATCACCAATCCATTCGTGTACAGGGCGCCTGAGCCGCCTGTAGCCGAAGTGCGGCCGGTGTATTTCGGGAACAGGTCCATCGCACCATTATCGAACGCCATTTGCTCCGGCTTGTAGGCGTGATCTTGCGATGCGGTCAGCGCCTGCGAACGATCGAGCCGGAATGGGTCTGCGGCGTCTGCGCCGTTGGCGGCATTCGTCGAGTTTGGATTGGGCCTGAGCAGGCCATCGAGCAGGCCGTCGACACGCGGCGTGTTGGGCAGCGCATTGAAGGCGGACTCCCCGGCCGGATTCAACGCCTTCGGATACGTTCCAAAGTAATGATCGAACGAAACGTTCTCGCCAAAGATCACGACGAGATGTTTGATTGGCGTAGCCGTGTGCGCGCCCTGCTGGGTTCCCGGCACTGAAGCCGTTGCAACGCTCGCGCTGCCAGCGGCTTCACCGTACGCGGCGAGAGAGGTGGCCAGGCCAAGCGCTAGGGCGGTTGCTATCGAACATCGCCGACGAGTGAGCATCATGTCTATGTTTTCCTGTTGAAGTGTATTGATGTGCATTGCGCTGGGAACGGCTGACGCGCATTTTCGTTTGCACCGGTGTCACGTCCGTTAAGCGGCGATTACGAATCTGTTATCTACGAGGAAGTCTTGTGCTGCGATATCGCCTCGATGGTGTGACATGCACGTCGATGCATGTCATGGCGCCTGACATCATCCATCAAATATCGTCAGGTGACGATGTAGAAATTCAATGTTTTTGAAAATTTCCGATTCTCTACGCATATATACGTATACATCATTGATTTTATTGAATATTAACTTAGGTTGATGAGTGGGTCCGTGTAATATTTGATCGTCGAATGACGATCAATTGTCGAAAAATTGGCCAAATTGACACTTTGGCGTCACAGTAGTTCCGTAAAACGTCTTCCGCATCGAGGGCGATGCACGTCGGACGTGCGACGCATGACATCGATCCGGGTGCCGTCGATGTGAACCTGCGCGATAAAAAGATTGGTAGATCATTAGTGATCCTACCTGCTTGGTTGCGTCGCCCAGCTTCGTGGAGGTCGCCTGAATTTCCGCATACCTGACACCAGGAACATGTGTATCCGGGGCAGGATGTTTGCAACGATTGACGGAGAATAAACATGCCGAACAGGCATATGACAGGGTTGTTGGTGGGATTGGTGAGCGGCGCGACAATGAGCGTCGCGTATGCGGCGGATACGGCGACGTTGCAGGGTCACGTGCTGTCGAGCGCGGACAAGCGTCCGCTCGCCGGCGCCCGAATTCAGATTCGCGAGACGGGGACGAGCACCACCACCTCGTCTGATGGGGCTTTTAGTTTTACCAGACTTGCGGCAGGGCAATACACACTGGTCATCACGCCGACTCGCTCAGCCGCCGTCGAACGGACTGTGGTGGTGCGCGAGAACGACACGACAAGCGACGACCTCACCGTGGACGCAGCCGTTCCCTCACTCGACCGCGTGACCGTCACGTCCCAGCGCACCGCGAACGTTGTCGCACGTGCGACTCAGCAGAGCGCTCCGAACATGGTGACCATCCGGACCGCCGACGACATCCGCAAGGCCCCCGACGTGAGCGCCGCTGAAGCCGCTGCGCGTATGCCGGGCGTGTCGCTCGAGACGGACTCCGGCGAAGGCCGCTATGTCAACATCCGCGGCCTCGACACCAACCTGAACAGCACCACGTTCGGCGGCATCCACCTGCCGCCGACCAACCCGGCTTCGGCCCAGAACGGGGGGCGTGCTGTCGCGCTCGATACGATTCCGGCCGGCATGATCGGGCAGATCCTCGTGACCAACACCAACAAGCCCGAACAGGATGCCGATGCGCTCGGCGGCACGATCGACATTTCGCCTCGCACGTTGCCCCCTTCGGGCAAGCCGTTCCTGGATGCCAAGCTCGGTTCAGGTGTCGAAACGCTGCGCGGGAGCACAGTTTCGGATGTCGAGATGACAGCGGGTGCGCGCTTCGGCGCGCACGGTATCGCAGGTCTCGGTTCGGGCATCACGTCATATTCCGACGCGCCGTTCACCTTCATCGGTACCTTTGCCTACAACCAGGACCACCGCGGCGTCGACGACGAAGAAAACGCCTATGTCGATGCTGCTGGCGTACCGAACAAGGCCTACGCGCAAACCGACCCGCGTTACTACAACTATCATCGCAAGCGCCTTGGCTACGGCGGCGAACTGGACTTTCAGCCTAACGCCGACAACAAGTGGTACTTCCGCTACTACAACTTCGGCTATACGGAGAACGTGAACCGGCAAGACCTCCAGACCAACTTCACTGGCAATCCGGTCCAGAATGCGAACGGCACGCTCACGGATACGGCGACCTATGCGAAGGGATTGCGCGACGAGAAGGAGACGCTGCGAACGCAACTCTTTGCGCTGGGCGGCGAAAACAAAATCGGCCCCGGCAAGATCGATTATCGCGCCGGCTTCACCAGTGGCACCTACGACAAACCGTACGACCTGAATTCGACGTTCAACAACGGCCCCCCGGCTACGGTGACGTATTACCCCGGCTTTGACTACGCGACGCAATCGATCGTATCCGGTCCGAACCCGGCTGATCCCGCCGGCTACACGCTGGGCCAGATCGTCAACTCGTCGCAGTACGTCAAGACGAATGAGTGGTCGGCCAACGTCAACTACACGCTGCCGGCTCATTTCACGAGTGCCGATGACGAACAGTTCAAGTTCGGTGCTGGCCTGCGCCGAATGACCTTCGCCAGCGCGCAGAGCAACTACACGTACTCGCCGGCCGCGGGAATCCCGCTGTCGCAGGCGGTGTTCGGCGCGCCGAATGTTTTCTACAACGGCATGTACAACATCGGGCCGTCCATAAGCGATGGCGTCATGAGCGGCCTCTATGGCGCCGCTGCGGCCAACGGCAACCTCACGGCTTACCCGTTGAAGGACGCCGCCGCGTTCTCGGCTATCAACGAGAACATCTACAGCATGTATGGCCAGTATCAGTTCGGCTGGGGCCGCCTGGGCGTGCTCGCGGGTCTGCGCGGCGAATGGACGCAGGATACGTTCAGCGGCAATCTGATCAACGGCAGCTCCGTCACGCCAAACCAGACGGCGAACAACTACTTCAACCTGTTTCCGTCCGTGCAGTTGCGCTACGACTTCACGCCGACGCTGGTGGGTCGCGCGATCTATTCGAGTACGATCGCGCGTCCGGGCTTTGCCCAGAGCAGTGCGTCGGTCTTGGCCGATGCGGGAACGGGAACCGTGACCACCGGCAACCCGAACCTGAAGCCGACCACTTCACAGAACTTCGATATTCAGTTCGAGAAGTATTTGCCGCATGGCGGGATCATTTCGCTCGGCGCGTTCGACAAGTCGATGACCGACTACGTCGTGGGCCAGTCATCCACCGTCTTCAGCTCGCCGTATCTTCCGGGGTATTCGGGCCCCATCAAGCTCCTAAGCTTTGCCAATGTCTCGTCAGCACGTGTGCGCGGTGTCACCGCCAACTATGAGCAGCACTTTACGCAGTTGCCGGGGTTCCTGAGCGGCCTGGGCGCAGGCGCGAACTGGACCTGGACCAATTCGCACCTGGACATTCGCCCGGGCGACGACCACACGCTGCCATCCGGTCCGCGCAATTCGTATAACGCCAGCGTGTTCTACGAGCGTGGTCCGTTGGATATGCGCCTGTCGGCCTCCTATGTGGGCAAAAGCCTGTGGGCAGTGGGCAGTTCTGCTGCAACCGACGTCTACACGGCGTCGCGCTTCTCGCTCGACTTCGGCGGCAGTTATCAGATCAGAAAGGATGTGGGCATCTATCTCGACGTTCGCAACATCCTGAATACGCCGCTGAAGTTCTACGAGGGCTCGCCGGATCGTCCGATCCAGCGCGAGTTCTACGGCCCGACCGTGATGGTTGGTTTGACGATCAACGAATAACCCCGCAAAAACAGGATCAACATGAAACTCAAGTCTATTGTTCAGGCAGTAACGACGCTGGCGCTGTCCTCCGCACTGCTACTGGGCAGCACGGCGCATGCAGTACCGGGCGCGAATCACGGTGAGTTCGAAGTCGTGAAGCACTACGCCTTGGGCGGCACAGAGGGCTGGGACTACGTCGGGTATGACGCGGTTCGTCAACACCTGTTCATCAGCCGTGCCAGTCACGTCCAGGTTGTCGATACCGAATCCGGCAGGCTGGTCGGTGAGATCGCCAACACGGACGGCGTGCATGGTTTCGCGTTTGTCCAGGACCGGAAGCTCGGCTTCATCACCAACGGCCGTGCCGACACGATCACGGTGGTCGATCTCGACACGCTGCGCACCGTTGAAACGATGAAGGCGGGCGGCCCGGACCCGGACGGCATCATGTATGCGCCCCAACTGAAGCGCCTCTATGTCAGTAATGGCCATGACCAGAGCGTCAGCGCGATCGATCCGGCTACGCGCAAGGTCGTCGCGACGATGCCGGTCGGCGGCAAGCCTGAATCGCTCGCGGCTGACAGCGACGGTCGCGTCTTCGTCAACGTCGAAGACAAGGGAGGGATCGTCGTGATGGACGGCAAATCGAACAAGGTGCTCGCTCACTGGTCGATCGCGCCTTGCGAAGAGCCGTCGGGACTCGCGATCGATACGAAGTCGGAACGGCTCTTCACCGTCTGCGCGAACAACCGGATGATGGTGATCGATGCGCGCTCCGGCCGCCAGGTTGCTCAACTGCCGATCGGCGGCCACCCGGACGCCGCAGGGTTCGATCCGGTGCTCAAGACCGCGTTTAGCTCGAACGGCGCAGACGGAACGCTGACCGTGGTGCACGAAGACGACGCGGATCACTACACCGTGCTGCAGAACGTGCCGACGGAAGTGGGCGCGAAGTCGATGGTTCTCGACGACGATGCTCACCGCGTCTACCTGGTCTCGTCGAAGTTCGGTTCGACTCCCGCC
Organism: Paraburkholderia elongata; assembly: GCF_013177735.1. GTDB lineage: Bacteria > Pseudomonadota > Gammaproteobacteria > Burkholderiales > Burkholderiaceae > Paraburkholderia > Paraburkholderia elongata. Next base: position 47,708 of record NZ_WOEZ01000123.1, read on the forward strand.
GCGACTGCCGACAATCCGCATCCGCATCCGAGCATCGTGCCCGGCACGTTCAACGTCCTGGTCGCGCAGCGCATGCCGCAAAGCAGCCAGTAACGTATCGCCGTCACCTCAACTGCGCCACCGGCGGCATCGCAACCGCGATACGCCGGCCGGCGGCAGATTCAAGACACAACCTGGAAGGTAGCATCATGCTTCGCATCATTATCGACTCATCGGTTCAGTCATTCGGCTTGTTACCCTTGATGGCAGTGATCTTTGTGGCCGCCCTCGCGATCATCATCGAACGCGCGATTTTCTTCAGCACGTCCGTGCGCAACGGCGTCAGCCTCGAATACGACCTCAAGCAGGTAGGCCGCGCCAAGGCCGACGATGTGAAGAAACTCATTCAACATTACCAGGGATCGGTGCAAAGCGAACTGATGAGATCCGCGATCGAATCACAGGGTCAACCTGCGGAAGACTTCGAGCGCGAAGTCGAAGAAAGCATCATGTTCCAGATGAGAAAGCTCGACCGTAATCTGTGGGTGCTGGATACCGCAGTGACCCTCGGGCCGTTGCTCGGCCTGCTGGGCACCATTATCGGCATGATCGGATCGTTCGATATTCTGGGCTCGTCGGGAACCAGCGATCCGATGGCCGTCTCCGGCGGCATTGCACACGCGCTGATCGCCACCGCTTGCGGCCTAACGATCGCTCTCGTCGGCGTCGTGGCGCTCAACTATCTGAACAAGCGCGTGCGAATGGTTCTTCTGCAGATGGACATAATCAAGTCGATGCTCGTCACGCGATTTGCCGCTTGAACCGCGGCCACTTCACATACGGAGAACACCGTGAGAAACCATCGGGCTCACTACTTTGGCAATGAAGAGAAACCGCGGATCGAGATCATTCCGATGATCGACATCATGATGTTTCTGCTCGTTTTCTTCATGCTTGTCATGCTCAAGATGATTCAGGGCACTGGACTTAAGCTGGAATTGCCGCAATCGTCCACCGCGACGCAACTCAACACGGTTGACGTGACGGTCGGGGTAGAGAAGGACGGAGAACTGCACCTCGACCGGAACGACATTTCTGCGCCGCAACTCACTGCACGCCTGAAGGACATGGAGGCCACGAAGCAGGTCAATGTGACGATTGCGGGCGACAAGGGAGTCGAGTACGAGACGATCATCAAAACCATGGATCTGGTGCGTTCCGCGGGGATCGGTTCGGTCGCGCTCGCGACCGATGCGCAATAGTCTCTGGAGGCGAGCGTAATGAACATGAGTATCTCGAGCAAACCCCGTGGAGCACTGTGGCCGACCATGGCGTCACAGCCAGGTTCCGGCAATGCAATGACCATCGCGATTCTCGCTGCGCTTGCGATCGAGGGCATGCTGATAGCGGGCGTGATGTCGGTGCGTGTGCCCGCTCCGAAGCCGGTACACGCGCCGCCTGTCATGCAGATGCGGTTTGTCAAAGCCGTTACACCACCGCCGCCACCGCCGCCACCGCCGGTCATCAAGAAAGTGGTGAAGCAGCAATCGGATCTTCCGGTGCCGAAGCCGGTGGCACGGCCGGCTGCCCCAGTACAACGGCACGCTGCCACGCCGACAGCCGCACCGGCGCCGGTTGCTCCCACGCCCGTTGCGACACAGGATGCGCCTTCTACGGCGCATGCTGCGCCAGCCGCGCCCGGTCCTTCAACCGTGGGATCCGGCAACACGACAGCTGCCGTTGCGGCACCCGCCGACATTGCAATCGTGTGTCCCGTGCAGGCGAAGCCCGACATGCCGCCGCGGGCGTTAGCCGAGGGAATCTCCGGCGAAGTCACGGCGCGTGCGACGATCGAAGGCGGCAAGGTCGCCCGCGTCGATATCGTGAAGTCGACGCCTCCGGGGGTTTTTGACGGATCGGTACGGCGTGCGATGGCTCAGTACCAATGCAAGGTCGACGGCGGCGGTCAGGTCGTGGTCGAGCAGTCGTTTGATTTCACGCAGACCGACTAGATTGCTTGAGGAAATCTGTTTGAGGGCGAGTGCGCGACTCGCCTGACACGCGCCGGCGCAGTTGAACTGCGCCGGCGCGTCATGTCTCGACTCAGCGGACGCTGAGCACCTGGAGTCCGGCCTCCGCTGCCTGCGGACCCTTCGTGTGAACGACGTAGAACCTCTTTAACGACGGAACATAGATCGAGGTCTTGCCACCGAGCGTGTTGATGTGTTGCTCGATCGCGTAGTGGTTCGGATCGACCTGTTTGACGACATCGAGTCCTTCCGCGCCGGTAACGTAGAGGCGCTGATGCTGCGAGTCGAAAGTCATGTCGTCCGAGATGTCGACGATATCGAGAGACTGAATCACAGAGCCATCGCTCGCGTCCAGCACGAACAGCTTGCCGGGGGCGCGCGAACCGACGAACAGGCGCCCGGCCTTCGGATCGAACGCCATGGCCGAATTTCGGCTTGGGCCGGGAACGTGCCAGAGACTCGTCAACTTGCGGGTGTTCAGATCGATAACGCCGATTTCGTTTTTGTCGCGCATGTTCACGAAGAGGCGCTGCGTAGCATGGTCGATGACCATGGCCTTCAATTGTCCCGCAGGAACATCGATTCTCCCCAATACGGAATCGTCGGCAAGTGAAATCAGGCTAATGTACGCGTTGTCACGATGTGACTGCGCGCCGCCGTTACCGAGAAAAAAGATCCCGCTCTTGCTATCCGCTACACCGGAATCCGGTTGCGGATCGAGTGGAATCACTTTCTTGACTTCAAAGCTGTTCGTATCGACAACCTTGACGTTCGAGTCGCCCGCATCCGCTATGAACAATTCCTGACCGTTGTGTGCCAACAGTATCTTGTGAGGAGACTTCGCAACGTTCGTGACGCTCGCAAGATGCTCGCCATTGGGCAACTGGAATACTTCAATGGAGCCATACTTCTCGGCTGACACGTACAGACGGGAGTGAGCCAGGTCGACTGCGAAATGGTCGAAATCGCCACCGGTGACGTGTGGTAGCGGCGTGGTTGAAAGAACCCTCAGCGGGTCTGTCGATGATTCTGCGGCAAAGGCTGTCGATGCAACGCAAAGGCAAGCAAGGGCAAGTAGCCGGGCAGTCGTCTGCATGAGTTTCGTTAGGGTGGTTAGGGAGCAGGATCCAAAAGTTCATTTTAGCGTCCAACTCGCGACCACAGCGTGACGAACGGATTACCGATTTGAAATCGACGAGGCACTGATGCCGTGATTGGCCCCGTCATAAACGGTCGACTGGATAACCGCAACGTTGCCGCGCCGGCGCTCGCGATGGCGGGCAAGCAACTCGCTGAGATGGGTGCGGGCATGAGCGTGCAGGCATGCTTCAGTTGCCATGCTGCCGGCGGCAAGGGAAATGGCGCGCGCTTCCCGAGCATAGCGGGTGAGCCAGCCGCTTTTGCCGTGGCGCACTTGCATGAATTTAAGGCGCGCACATCGAATGCCGAGGCTTCTTTTAAATTTCCGGGTTCCGGCCAGATTCAGATGTCCGTACATGGACGCCCGCAGTTTGGCAAGTTTTCAATCGGTGATGATGGGTAGGTAGATTGCAACCGTACATTCGGACTTTCGTTGCGCCTGCGCCGCTGTCCTTGATGGGTTTCGCTGGTCGGCTCCCCGTCGCTTTTGCGCACTCAAAGGTGCTCGGACATTCCCGGGCTTTGCCAACCACGGTCTAACCTGTCTTGCCATGACGTCATGATCACCTGAGCAATCGGTGGCCTGCCCAGCGCGCTACGTTTGTGCTTCGGCTTCCAGTTGTTGCGCCTCAACTCCCGGCTAATTGTGCTGTGCGAGCGCTGCAAAGCCAACGCAATCTCGCCTGAACTGCAATTCTCAAGCTTCATCGCGAAGATCACGCCGCGCTCTTCAGCGCTCAGATGTGCGTATATTTTTCCCATGCAACACATCCTAACTAAGACTGTTGCACTTGTATTTTGAAACTGCCGTCATAACCAGGAAAATAACAATCCTGTAATCTGCCGGACGGATTTGGGTAACGAAGTGGCCGCTATGCTGAGAACTAACCTCCCGCGGTGGCTCTGTCGCGATAAGGACGGAGGGGCGAGCGCAGTGCACGGGCCGCGATCGTTTATGAGGCGAGGGAATAGAATTGCTGTGCGGCGGACGCACCGGTCCATTTGGCGCATTTCATTTGCCCCTTACGGATCATGTGCATCACCTCAATGCCGCCCAGAATGATGCGCGCACTACGAAAATCCTTGAAACCGAGCATGGGTCGGGTTCGGCGTTTGATGGCCCGGTGGTCCTGCTCAATGCGGTTGTTCAGATACTTGACCTGACGGATGCGGATGGGTGTTTCGCATGCGGCGTTGATGGCCTGGAGGGCGGCCAGATTGGCACCGCTCTTATCCATGTTGACCGTCTGCGGGGCGCCGTTCTGGCCAATCGCTTTCTCGAAGAAGCGGCGCGCTGCAGGCTTGTCACGATGGGTGCGCAGCAGGAAGTCGATGGTGTTGCCGGGCTTGTCCACGGCGCGGTAGAGATACTTCCACTGGCCCCTGATCTTGAGGTAGGTCTCGTCCATCTGCCAGCTTTTACCGACCGGCCTTTTGTGTTTGCGAAACATTCTCTCAAGCAACGGCACCAGCTTGATCACCCAGCGGTGCACGGTCGAATGATCGACTGAAATACCGCGCTCAGCCATCATTTCCTCGAGATCACGCAGACTCAGCGAGTAGCCCACGTACCATCTCACGCAGACCAATATCACTTCGAGCGGATAGTGAAGTCGCTTCAGAACTTTAGCTATGCCCGAGGCCAGTGTCTTTCGCGGAGTCTGCGTCTTCTTCATCGTGCCATTCGGGGAATTTCGTCTGCTCCGGATTTTACCCCGCCGGCTTATCGCGACAGAGCCACTGATGGTCGCCGATGAGTAAGCTGAAGAGTCTTGACGAGTTGTTCGATGGGCTACACTTTGATCGCGAGATCATCATTCTGTGTGTCCGCTGGTACCTGCGCTACAAACTCAGTCTGCGGGATCTTGTCGAGATGATGGCTGAACGGGGTTTGTCGCTCGCACACACGACGATCCTGCGCTGGGTGCAGCGCTATGCGTCGGAGTTCGTCAAGCGCTGGAATCGTTTTGGCACGCCCACGGGACAGTCGTGGCGTGTCGACGAGACCTACCTGAAGATTCGCGGCAAGTGGGCGTATCTCTACAGGGCGGTTGACCGGGCTGGTCAGACGGTGGACTTCATACTGCGCGCGAAGCGCGACGTTAGGGCGGCCAAAGCCTTTTTCAGCAAGGCCATCAAACATCAGGGCCAACCGTCGAAGACCATCACGCTCGATGGTTATGCAGCCTCGCACCGCGCGGTGCGCGAAAGAAAGGTCGACGGCCTGCTGCCGGAGGATACGGTGATACGATCCTCGAAGTATTTGAATAACCTGATCGAACAGGACCATCGTAACGTCAAGTCCAGAACGAACGTCATGCTCGGTTTCAAACGTTTCGGGAACGCTGCGAACACGATTTCAGGAATCGAGTTGATGCATCGCATCCGCAAAGGACAATTTGGCCTTGCGAGATTGCGACTCAAAGATACGGCTGCTCCCGCTGTCTGGAATGCCGTCCTCTCCACTCAATAAGATATCCTATCTATACACATAAGATCGTTCCGACCGGCTATTTGCACCAGAGCCCCATCGCACGCACAGCAGGATCACTTCAAGCGGATAGTGCAGCCGCTTCAGCACCTTGGCGATGCCCGGATCCAGCGTCGTTCGTGGCGTCAGTGTCTTCTTCATCGTGTGGCCAAAGCGCTTTCCTCAACCTCGAATTTTACCTCTCCCGCGTCAATGCGACAGGCCGGCTATATGATTATCAGAGCCGTGTGACCAGCCTGCCGAACAGGCAGGTTTGCGAATTGGTCACCCACAGTAGCCTGTCGCCTGGATCGCCGTCTTCTTATCTTGGCTGAATGACCAGGCAAAACCGCGATCGATCGGCAAGGGTTTCGAGTTCAGTCACCGATCGCTCGGGACTCTTGCCCCGTGTCCGCTTGCTCACGCATCAGCAGGAACAGCGCGATAAGTACAAGGACTATCGTCAAGCCAACGAAAAGCAGTGTCGCGCGTTGAATGTCGGCGAGCTGCACGGCGATACCCAGGCCGATCACAGGTAGCGAGATCGCCACATACAACACGACGAAAAAGCTGGACGTAACTTCCGCTCGCCGGTGCGCAGGCGCCGCTGACGCGATCTCGCCCAACCCGGCGCGAAAGCTGATACCTTGCCCGACTCCTGCCAGGGCGGTGCCAAGCAAAAGCGCGCCGAGCGAGCGCTCCGGCACGCACAGGCCGACACACACCAATCCGGCGACGAGTCCAATGCAGCCGGCAGCTTGCCGCCACCGGGCAGCGATGATCGTCTGCACGATCTGCCCGAGAGCGGAGCACGCGAACAGCAGGAACACAATCGAGCCGGTCACGATACCGCTGTGAAAGCCGAGTACGACCCGAATCAGTTGCGGGGCGACCGCCGCAAAGAAGCCCACCACGACGAAACCGGCAAACCCGGCCAGCGCGGCAGGAATAAACGCACGGCGTACTTCGGCAGGAAGCGAAATTCTCTGGATGCAGAGCTTCACTCGCGCGGGAATCGCGGCGGTCTCCGGCACGCCAAGGATGACTAGCGCGGCGACGCCCACCAGCGCGAGATGCGCCGCGTAGGGCAAGCGCGTCGGCCAGGGGAATAGTTCGACGATGATGCCGCTTAGCAACGGACCGCAACCCAGCCCCAGCATATTGGAGGCGGTAGCCGCGAGCATGGCTTTGCCGCGCCACGCAGGCGGCGCGAGTTCGATCACGGCGACGGTGGCGGTTCCTGTGAAGATGCCGGCGGAGATTCCCGACAGCAGGCGGCCTAGCATCAGAGGCGCCAGTCCGTCGCTGAGCAGGAACGTCAGCGCTGACGCGGCCGACGCACATAGTCCCGCCAGCAGCATGCGACGACGGCCTAGCTGATCGGACCAGTTGCCCACCAGCAGCAGTGCACCCAGCACCCCGATTGCATACGAGGCATAGATCACCGTGATGATTGTCGGCGTAAAACCATACTGCAGTTGGTAGTACCGATAGATTGCCGTCGGTAGCGTTGTACCCATCATGTTGATCGCGAACGCCAACGCGACAGCCAGAAATGCGATCGGGGATTGCGGTACGGCAGAAGCTGCTTTCATGAAACGTCCCAACGGTTGCTCGAAGACTGCGCGCAATTATGGGCAATTTCTCACGGCCTTGCTGGCGGCTCGACAGTGGCAGTCAGCTTCGACCTCGCTTTACGGCGGCGACGCTAAGCGATGGGCACATCACGCGGACGTAGGTGATCGACCCGCTTTTCGCCGTGGTCGAATTCACGTCGCGCCAATTCCATTTCGCTCATGTGGACTTCGACCCAGTCCCATATCCCACAGATCTTATCGAGCAGGCTGCGCCCCAGTGGCGTCAGCTGATAGTCGACCCGCGGCGGGATCACCGGATGCACGTAGCGCGTAACGAGGCCGTCACGCTCGAGCTGCCGCAGTGTCTTGGTGAGCATTTTCTGGCTCACACCCTCCACCACTTCGCGCAGCCGCGAAAAACGCATCTCGCCGTGCGTGCCGAGCGCGTCGATGACGAGGATCGTCCACTTGTCCGCGATCTGCTCGATGATGTTCCGCGCCAGGTCGTCGGTCTTTTTTTGCGGGTTGTCGTGCGCGTAAGCGCCGTCGTAGCAATTAGTTTCCATGGGGAAAGTATGAAACCGTCAGGTGCCTTCTTGTGATCGCCGGATGCCGCTGAAATAATCGGTTCGCCTGCCCGTGCGATGGGCTCGTCGCCGTTTGTCAGATCGCATTCGACCCGGATGCGGTGCTTTACGTAGTGCTTTGATTAGAGAGCTTCACATGACTATTGAAACAATCGCAATTGAAGGTTTAACGACCCCCGTCTCACGCATCGGCCTTGGCACCTGGGCGATCGGCGGATGGATGTGGGGAGGCACCGACGAGAAAGACTCGATCGCGGTGATCCGCCGGGCGCTCGACAGCGGTGTCAATCTGATCGACACAGCGCCGGTGTACGGCTTCGGCGCATCGGAGGAGATCGTCGGCAAGGCGCTGGCCGACGGGTATCGGCACAAGGCGGTCATCGCGACCAAGGTCGCATTGGAATGGCAAGACGGCGCGGTGTTCCGCAATTCGTCGCCGGCACGCATTCGTCAAGAAGTAGAGGATACGCTGCGGCGCTTGCGGACAGATTACATCGATCTATATCAGGTCCACTGGCCCGATCCGCTAGTGCCGATCGAAGAGACTGCTGCGGTGCTCGACGATCTGCGCAGGGAAGGCAAGGTGCGCGCGCTGGGCGTCAGCAACTTCTCGCCTGCGCAAATGGATGCGTTCCGCCACGTGGCGCCGCTGTCGGCCACGCAGCCGCCGTACAACCTGTTCGAGCGCGATATCGATCGTGACGTGCTGCCGTACGTAAAACAGCATGGGCTCGTCGCGCTTGCCTATGGGGCACTTTGCCGCGGGCTGCTGGCGGGGCGCATCGGCGTCGAGACACGCTTCGAGGGCGACGATCTGCGCCAGCGCGACCCGAAGTTTTGCGAGCCGCGTCGCGAGCAGTATGTCGCGGCCGTAAAAGCACTCAACGTGTTCGCGCGCGATAACTTCGACAAGTCGGTGCTCGCGCTGGCGGTGCGCTGGGTGCTCGACCGCGGTCCGACGATCGCACTTTGGGGCGCACGTCGTCCGGCGCAGCTGGACGGGATTGAAGATGTGTTCGGCTGGCACCTCGACCAGAAGGCGTTCGAGCAGATCGACGCGATTGTCGCGCAGTTCGTCAGGGATTCCGTGGGGCCGGAATTCATGGCGCCGCCGGAACGCGTGCTCATAGCGTGACAGGGAGCCAGACGCCTGGCAGGTGTGGCGTGCGTCGACAACACGGAGTTAACGGATGGAACTGAATGTGAATGGCGTGCATCACAACGTCGACGCCGACGCGAACATGCCGCTGCTATGGGTGGTGCGAGATCTGCTAGGGCTGCATGGCACCAAGTTCGGCTGCGGCGTGGGCGCATGCGGCGCGTGCACCGTCCATCTGGATGGCGTGGCGGTGCGCTCGTGTGTCACGTCACTAGGGGATGTACAGGGCAAGCCGGTGACCACGATCGAAGGCTTGGGCAAAGGCGGCGAGCATCCCGTGCAGCGAGCGTGGAAAGCCGCGAATGTGCCGCAGTGCGGCTACTGTCAGCCTGGCCAGATGATGCAGGCTGCGTCGCTGCTCAAACAAACGCCCAAGCCGAGCGACGAGCAGATCGTCGAAGCGATGTCCGGAAATGTCTGCCGCTGCGGCACCTATCAACGCATCAAGGCTGCCATCAAGGCAGCAGCGGAGCAGGCGTAATGAGCGAGATCGTCAATCTGAGCCGGCGCCGGGTATTGAAGGGCACCTTGGCGGGCGGAGTGGTACTGGGGCTACATGTCGGCGGCGCGCCCAAGGCGTTTGCGGCGAGCGGCGTCAAAACGGTGTTTGCGCCGAACGTCTATGTGTCGGTCGCGCCGTCTGGCGAGATCGTGCTGGTCGTGCATCGCTCCGAGATGGGCACCGGCATCCGCACCAGTCTCGCAATGATCCTCGCCGACGAACTCGATGCCGACTGGAACACCGTCAAGGTTGTGCAGGCGCAAGGCGATGCGAAGTACGGCGACCAGAATACCGATGGCTCGCGCAGCATCCGCCAGTTCTTCCAGCCACTGCGCGAGGCAGGCGGCTCCGCGCGGCAGATGCTGATGGCGGCCGCCGCGGCGCAGTGGCGCGTGAGCCTGGCAAGTTGCCGGACCGAGCCGGGTCATGTGGTGCATGCGGCGAGCGGGCGGCGCCTTTCATACGGCGCGGTGGCGGTGGCCGCGGCGCGTCAGCCAGTGCCCGGCCGCGACACGCTGCAACTGAAAAACGAGGACACGTGGCGCTATATCGGCAAGTCACTGCCGATTGTCGATCTTGACGACATTGTTCATGGCCGCGCGACGTACGGCATCGATGTCGTGTTACCCGGTATGACGTATGCGTCGGTCGAACGTTCGCCCGTGTATGGCGCAACCCTCAAAAGCGTCGACTCGACTGAAGCGCTGAAGGTGCCCGGCGTGCTGCACGTGGTGCGCATTCCTTCTGCGCCGCTGCCCGCCGGCTTCCAGCCACTGGGCGGCGTCGCGGTGGTCGCGACCAGCACGTGGGCCGCGCTGCAAGGGCGCCAGAAACTGAAGCTCGAATGGGACCTCGGGCCGAACGGCACTTACGATAGCCACGCGTATCGCAAGGCGCTTGAAGACACCGCGCGGCAGCCTGCGAAGGTTGTGCGCAACAACGGCGATACATCGGGCGCGCTGAAGAACGCTACGCAACACGTATCGGCCGACTATTACGTGCCGCATCTGGCGCACGCGGCGATGGAGCCGCTAGCTGCAACTGCATCGTTTGCGAACGGCACGGTCGAGGTCTGGACCGCGACGCAAAACCCGCAGCAAGCGCGTACAACCGTCGCGCAGGTGCTCGGCCTGCAGGAGCAGGCCGTGACGATCAATGTCACGTTGCTCGGCGGCGGCTTCGGTCGCAAGTCGAAGCCGGACTATGTGGCCGAGGCCGCGTTCCTGGCGCGCGAAGTCGGCGCACCCGTCAAGCTGACGTGGACACGCGAAGACGACATACGTAACGACTATTTCCATGCCGTGTGCGCGCAGCACATGGAAGGCGGACTCGATGCGCAGGGCAGGACGATTGCGTGGTTGCACCGGAGCGTGTTTCCGTCGATCGGTTCGACGTTCACGCCGAATGTGGTTTATGGATCGGCGGGCGAACTCGGTCAGGGTGTGACCGACATGCCTTATGAAGTCGCCAACGTGCAGTGCGAAAACGGGGCAGCGCCAGCGCATACACGTATCGGCTGGTATCGCTCGGTGTACAACATTCCGCACTGCTTCGCGCTGGGCTCGTTCGTCGACGAACTCGCCGCTGCTGCGCGACAGGATCCGGTGCAGCATCTGCTCGCGCTACTGGGCAGTCCGCGCCATGTCGATCTGCATGCGCTGGGGGTCGACTATCCGAACTACGGCGCGTCGATCGACGAGTATCCGATCGATACCGCGCGCTATGCTGCGGTGGTCCGCGCGGCGGCGGTGCGGTCGAACTGGTCCGCAGCGTTGCCAGCTCGCCATGGGCACGGCATCGCTGTTCATCGCAGCTTTCTAACGTACGTCGCCGCGGTCGCGCAGGTGCAGGTGGCCGACGATGGCTCGGTGCGCGTGACGTGTGTCGACCTGGCGGTCGACTGCGGACGTATCGTCAATTCCGATCGCGTGATCGCGCAGTTCGAAGGGGCGGTGGTGATGGCGCTCGGCAACACGTTATACAGCGAACTGACCTTCAGTAGCGGGGCGGCCGATCAGTCGAACTTCACGGACTACCGGGTCGCCCGCATCGACTCCGTGCCGGAAACGCACGTGTATATCGTGCCGAGCGCTGCACCGCCCGGCGGTGTTGGCGAACCGGGTGTGCCGCCGACATCGGCTGCCATCTGCAACGCGATCTTCAATGCGACGGGCACGCGAATCCGGGCGCTGCCGGTGGATAGCGCACTCTTGAACCGGGCGTGATCAGCGAACGGCCAGGTGCCAAGGCCAGGTTGTGCGAGTATCGCGATCACTTGATTTGCCGACGGTCGACACGACATGAAAGGCAGTTTATCGGCCACGTCTCATTGTGTCGCGCCGGTGTGCCGCAATGCATTCTCCGCAGCCGGGTTGTGTTGTGCGATCGCCATTTGCAACGCGGTCCCGCCGCGCGCATCGACATGATTCGCGTTGGCGCCGTGCGCGACAAGCACCGGAATCATATCGAGCCGGCCGAATAGCGCGGCAAACGACAATGCCGTTTCCCCCGCGTTGTTGGTTTGATCGATGTCGCAATGCGTGTCGAGCAACATCGTCGCAATATTCGTCTCGCCTTTGAAGAGCGCCCCCATCAGTGCCGTGTTGCCGTGCCGGTCGGCGGCGCAAGCGTTGGCGCCTGCAGAAAGAAGGGCCTTCAATGTCTCCGGGTGATTGTCATACGCGCTAAGGATCAGCGCGGTATAGCCTTCGGGCGTTGTTGTCTCGAGCGGGAAATGGGCATCGATCAGCGCCTGAACGATATCCGTGCGTCCCGCACGCGCCGCGACAAACCAGTCTTCGGTGTAACGCGGCGTGTCCGTCACGGCCGAATACGTTCCCGGCTGATACACATGCTGTGCGCAACTCGCCGTCAACAGTGCGGCCAGGGTGGCGACCGCCACGGTCCGAACAAGGCCCCGGGCAGTGAAAGAGCATTGCATTACGTCCTCCGTGAGAAAGCATAGCTAACCAGTTGGGAAGCCTGCTTGCGCAGGCCCCCGTGCACGCTTCAGTTATCGCTCAGGTGTGCTGCCGCATCCTTCACGCGTGTGACATCCGCGTTGGTCGCACGCGCGAGGCGGGTACCGTAGTCGGCATCAGCCTTGTAGAAGTACGAGAGCATTGCGTACTTGTTCGCGTCGTTGGTCACGCGGCCAAGGTCGCCCGACAGCGCCGTGATCAGATCTGTCTTGCTGGTCTCGGACAGCGTCCGGTAATACTCGCCGGCCTGACGGAAGTCGAGCGTCTTGTGGATCGCTCTTTGCTGGGTTGTCCCCTTCAGCGGCGTCTGCACGGACTTGTACTTGTCCTGCTGTGAGATTTCGGCGACTCCGGATGGCTCGTAGTTCACTTCGCCCTTTCGATCGCCCTCATTCATGAAGCCGTCCTGGTTGTTGTTGTAGACCGGGACGATCGGGCGGTTGATCGGCAACTGGTTGTAGTTCGGGCCGAGGCGATACATCTGCGTATCGGCATAGGAGAACAGGCGGCCCTGCAACATCCGGTCCTCGGAAGGCTCGATCCCCGGTACGAGCCGCGACGGCGCGAAAGCCGATTCTTCCGTGGACTCGAAATAGTTGTCCGGAACGCGGTTGAGCGTCATCGTGCCCACCTTCTGCTCAGGGATGGAGGACGGCCACACCTTCGTGTCATCCAGCGCATCGAAATCGAATTTGTCCAGGTCCTTCGGCGAGAGCACCTGAATGTAAAGGTCCCACTGTGGATACGAACGCGCCTTGACCGAGTTGTACAGGTCATTGGTCATCAGGTTCCAGTCCGCGCCGATCGAATGCGGGATATCCTGGGGACGAATGCCTTCGACACCCTGACGGCTCTTCCAGTGAAACTTCACGTAGTGAACTTCCCCTTTCGCATTGACGAACTTGAAGGCGTGCACGCCGTAGCCGTCCATGTGGCGATACGAATCCGGCATGCCCTCGTCCGTGTAGAGGTGCGTCAGCATGTTCGTCGCTTCGGGCGAATGGGCGAAAAAGTCGAACGCCAGATTCGGATCCTGCACGCCAGTCACCGCCGATGGCTTGTTCGCATGCACGAAATCAGGAAACTTGATGGCGTCCCGAATGAAGAAGATCGGCCAGTTGATGCCGACCATATCCCAGTTGCCTTGCTGCGTGTAGAACTTGATAGCGAAACCGCGCGGGTCTCGTGCCTGCTCGGGCGACCCTCGATAGCCCATCACCGTCGAGAATCGAACGAAGACCGGCGTCTTCGTTCCAGGCGTGAACACCTGGGCAGTGGTCAGCGAACTGAGGTCCGTAGTCGGCACGAACTCGCCAAAGATACCTGTGCCACGCGCATGTACGACGCGCTCGGGTATGCGCTCCCGGTCGAAGCGCTGCAGTTTCTCGATGAGATGAGAGTCCTGCAAAAGAACCGGACCTTCGGGGCCCGCCGTCTGGGAGTTCTGGTTGTCGCCGACAGGCGACCCGCTATCCTGGGTCATATCCACGGCATGCGCCGGTTGAGCGATCGAGATTGCCGAGACGATCGAGAAAATGCTTGCTGCAATCTGTGTCTTCAGTATTTTCACGTTGTATTCCTGGTTCAGGGGGAAACCGGAAGAATCCTATTACTCAGCCATTCGATTATCCAATCTCTTTTTCCTATCATTTCAATAGCGACAAAATTCCTTTAGAAAGTAACAATTACAAAAATAAAGTTGACAATTAACACGAATTGCCCCGCAGAGCTATTGCAAATTCTATGACGGAAATGTGAATTAAAAAAATATTCGAAATTTCGGAGAGAAAATCTGGCGGGGGCCTTGTTGCATTTCCCTTTTCTCAACAATGACGCCGCGGCACGCTTGTGGCGGTCCGTGCAGGCGACGCGCGTGGATCGTCGTGCTGAGCCTCGGCGTGCCGTGTGGATAACCTGGTGCGACGGTATGCCGAGCAGCCACATGATCGATATGTGGGCAGGCGCTGTGTGCTTTACTCAGCTCGAGCTATTACAACTCAATTTAGTATTTTAACGCATACCCTTATGAATGATATGTTTCTTTATCTTGAATTGCTGCAAGACATTTAATCATTTTATAAATGACCTTAACTTAACCTTATCATTGCGCGGAATAGTTGGAATGAAATCAGGAACGTGGGCATGCGAGCAAATAATTGGAGAAGCCTTTCCTGATTCCATCACTCGTCTCGAATTTGAATTGAAGCGTTATCGATAATCATTCCTGCGACAAAGCGCTCGCCGAGTTCTTTTCGATAGAGCGAGATGGACAGTAGACGTCGCGTGAGCGCGGAGTGCTGGCGAATTGGGCCGAATCTCGACAGGAACGCTTGCGTGGGTTCGGGATCGCGCAAGCCACGCACGCAAGCGACAGTGCCCCGATACGGTCTGGACCCATGCAAAGACGGTTGCGGAGGAACTCGGGTACTCGTGTTTCGCAATATGTCATGCTCGCCAGGCCGGCCCCTCAGGACAGTCATACTGATCGAGCGACGCTGCATGCATTTCGATGCTATAGCCGGCACGTTGCGGCGGCATATAACGGCCGTTGCGAGTCACGACAGGATCAACGAAATGCTCATGCAAATGATCCACGTACTCGAGCACCTGGTTTTCCAGCGACGCCGACACGCAGATATAGTCGAACAGCGAAATGTGCTGTACGTACTCGCACAAACCGACGCCACCCACTTGCGGGCACACGGGCACACCAAATTTCGCCGCCATCAGCAAGACAACGATCACCTCGTTCAGACCGCCCAGGCGGCAGCTATCGACCTGACAGAAGTCGATGGCATGCGCCTGCAGCAACGGTTGTGTCGCAGTAAGACGAGAGGGATGGGTAAAGGCGATATTATCAGGATTACGTATGAAGCGAGCGAGTAGAACTGGTGATTGGCTGACAGCGGAACTTTACCCGAGCATTTCATCTGATCCTTTCTTGATCATGTGTATCAGCTCGATGCCACCCAGAATGACGCGCGCGCAGTCAAAGTCCTTGAACCCCAGCATCGGCCGGGTGATGCGTTTGATACGCCCGATGGTCCTGTTCGACGATGTTGTTCAGATACTTGACCTGACGAACCTTGATGGCGGTCTCACGCTCGGCATTGATCGCGTGAAGCGCAGCCAGATTGGAACCGCTCTTGTCGATGGTTACCGTCTCGGGCGAGCCGTGCTGACCGATCGCCTTTTCGAAGAAGCGCCGGGCAGCAGCCTTGTCCCGCCTGGCCCTGAACAGAAAATCGATGGTGTTGCCCGCCTTATCCACTGCCCGGTAAAGATACTTCCACAAGCCCTTGACCTTGACATAGGTTTCATCAACCCGCCAGCTCGTGCCGACCGGACGCTTGTGCTTGCGAAACGTCTTTTCAAGCAGCGGCACCAGCTTGATGACCCAGCGATGCACCGTCGAATGATCGACGCCAATGTCGCGCTCAGCCAGCATTTCCTCAAGATTGCGAAGACTCAGCGAGTAGGCCACGTACCACCGCACGCACAGTAGCATCACTTCAAGTGGATAGTGCAGCCGCTTCAGGACCCTCGCAATGCCCGGGGCAAGTGTCTTTCGTGGCGTCAGTGTCTTCTTCATCGGGGCCCAAAGCGTTTCTGTCAGCTTCGAATTTTACGTCTCCCGCGTTACTGCGGCAGAACCGCGCTGTTTGCTCTTGTCGTTTATCCGATTCACATGCGGCAAGCTGACGGCCAGCTACACCCTGAAATAGCAGCGGGCCAGAGCGCCAGAGTAGAGGCATCAGATCGCTAGCGGCCATGAAGGGATTCACTGACACAGTCTTTTCCGTAAATCAAGCAGTGTGACGGAGCGTTGTCCGAATTGCCGCCGAAGGGTACTGCACCAATGTTGAGGTGCGCTGTACGCGGGGTGGGAGTCGCGCAGATGTCATGCGGCGAGGCTGCCATCATAAGCGTCATTGCCCAAACCAAAAGGAGACAAAGTACCAATGTGTAGCTGATGTGTAAGCGGCTCATGGCCGTACCTCCGACCGCCTCGCACAAGCTCGGTTGAGTTGTCCGGAAGCGTGGTTGATTCACAAGTTTCGACGTGGTGCTCGCGTTCATTCAACTCTTCACGTAACGAGCCGCTCGAACCACTCTGATGCACAGTAGTGCCGAGACCATCGCCAACAGGACGCAGGACCACGCGACGAGGGGAGCCCACTCAGTGGGGCTCGATGGCTTGTCCCGTGAAATCCGCCGGACGCGCGCTATCCGGCCTGCCTGCTCGGTTGGCGGCAGGCGGGCACCGAGCTTGAGCGAACGGACAGGAAGTACTGACCGCGCCAGTGCCCGATTTATTTCAGAAGCGTCATCTGTATGACCTTCACGATAACCAGTGCGACAGCCACCAGCAGATAGCCGCGCAGCACGCCCATCCAGACACGTTTAGTTAGCGTGAGGTTCGGGGGAGGCAGTTTCTCCAGCGGCGGCATGCGCCAGGTGTTTCGCGCTTCTTTCGAATACGCCTGCGCGGCACCATCCACCGGTTCACGTGGAAGCTTGCGAATCATCATCGTTGCGGCAAAACCGACGACGGCCAGCAATGAGCCACCAGCAAGTATCTCGAGAATCGTTTCACCGGCGATATCCGGGTACATGACCGAAGCGGTCAGAATGATGGAGAGCATCACCAGCACCCAGACAACGGCACCTGTGAAGAGGTTAAGCTTCCTTGAGTTGACCCACGGGCCAAGCACCGCGCGGTCGTTGCACAGCAGAAGCAAAAATACGGTAGCGCTCGGCAGCAGCACGCCCGCGAGTGTTTGCACGGCTTCAGTCAGCAGACCCAGCGGGCTACCCGGAATCAGCACCAGCGCTGCTGCGGCGGCAACA
Organism: Paraburkholderia elongata; assembly: GCF_013177735.1. Classification (GTDB taxonomy): domain Bacteria; phylum Pseudomonadota; class Gammaproteobacteria; order Burkholderiales; family Burkholderiaceae; genus Paraburkholderia; species Paraburkholderia elongata. Next base: position 64,984 of record NZ_WOEZ01000123.1, read on the forward strand.
ATGCCGAAGTACACGAGATAGAAGCCCTTGGCATCGGACACGCTGCGATGCAGCGAGTGGCGAATCTTGAACACGTCGCCGATGGCGTAAGCGGTCGACAGCGACACCGCGGCTGCGCCGATGATGCAGGCATCGAGGAGTGCCACAGCGAACAGAGTGGCCGAGGTGCGGCCTGCGTATTTCTCCAGACCCGCAATCACGCCACCGGCGTCCGTGAAATTACCGAACTCGGGCTTGCCGCCGTACAGGGCCGCACAGAATGAAATCATCGCCACGGCGCCAATCAGCACGAACACAATGCCGATCCACAGGTCCGCCTTTTCGTACTTCATGAAACGCGGCGTGATGCGTTTGTCGACAATGTAGCTTTGCTGGAAAAACAGTTGCCACGGTGCAACGGTGGTGCCGACGATACCGATGACCAGCAGCATCACATCGCTCAGCTTCGAATGCGCGGGCCAGCCCGGAATGAGGAAATCGCGCGTTATCTGGCCAACCGGCGGATGAATCGACACCAGCACCGGCACCAGCAACAGACTCAGCAGGCACAGCACTATGGCGAAGCGTTCGAAGCGTCTGAAACTTCCCGTACTAACGGCGGCCATGGTCAGCGCCGCGGCAATACAAACGCCGGCAATCTTGGAGATCCCGAAGAAGTCGAGCACGAACGTGATGCCGATGAACTCGGTCACGATGGTCAGCGCATTGAGAATGAACAGGTCGACGACGCTGAAGGCACCCCAGAATTTGCCGAAGCGTTCGAAGATGAGGCGCGCATGGCCGACACCGGTCACGGCACCCAGTCGCAGCACCATTTCCTGGTTGACGAAGAGCACCGGGACCAGCAGCAACATGGTCCACAGCAACGTGGTCCCGTAGTTTTGTCCGGCCTGGGTGTAGGTGCCGAAGGCGCCCGCATCGTTGTCGCCGACCATCACGATAACGCCCGGACCGAGGATGGCCAGCAGTGTGCGAAAGCGCGCCCACCAGTTGTTGCGCGGCGCGGTGTCGTGATGGGCGATGGTGCCAAAAGCACCCCTGATGTCGCCGACGTGCGCGGAGTCGAGCACGGCGCTCCGCGTGGTTGAAACTTGCGTTGGAGTAGACATTTTGCTTTCTTCTCTGAGTCTGGTTTTTTAAGGAAAATGCGCACCTCCGGCATACGGAAGGACGTGAGTCGTGTAACGGGGGCGTCGCTTGCGTATGACGGTAAAGGGCGCGTCGCTTGCGTATGACGGTAAAGGGCGCGAACTTAGGAAAGGAGAAGCTTGAAACACTGCCAGAAGGCGGCGAATTTGTGCGGTTCAGGTGCTTGCAGGGCAAGCATGGTGTCGTAGTGGACGCGCGATTCCTGGACTTGCGGCAGTTTCGACAGAAGGAGGCCGAAGGTCATGATATTTCTCCGTGCGTGCATGGCTAAATGCGTGGCTATACGCGTGGCTTGACGCGGTTCGCGGAAAGCCAGCAGACGGAGAGGTCGTGCGCGTCACGCGCAGCAACGAAGGTCTACTCGCTTTCCTTGGGCAAAAGCAAAAACAAAGGTGAGCGGCATATGGGGTAACTGTCACTGTCCGGCATGGCGGCTCCGTATCGGTGTTTGTACGCACGTGCTTAGTCACGCGTCTGAGCGCGCCGTTGAATCGAACAGGCGCGAACGGATGCAGCCGCGAGTTGATGCTCGCGACGCGGTGCCAAGTGGACGCGCGCAACCGCGGCGGCCATATGGCGCTAACAAGGGTGCACGGAGAGATTGACTACGGCGCGCACCGTCTGCCGCTGGCAGGACGGCGGCTGTGAAAGGGAGCGCGGACGTCCTGCCGGTCAGGCAGCGAAAATATTCAATGTTCGACTACTGCAGGTGTCCAAGGCATCAGCCCCGTTTGTGAAGACGTGTAAATTTTAAGTGCCGCCTGAAACCGAAGTCAACATGATTCGTTAAGCAGAGCAATTTTAATTTTTAATGGGCGTGTTAGGACCTTTTTATCATTCAAAATGATGGGAAGAAAAGGTGCGCGCAAGCGTGGAAATGTTGATGAGAATGTGAAGCAGAACCGTTTGTTTCGTGATTTTTGGAAAATACATTCGGAGTGCGATATTTATTTTGCTTTTTAACTTGCAGGCTCACTCGACAGACGAATATGATTCGCCTGACTTATCAAAAGGAATCCCTTGTGAACGCATGCCCTGGTAGTGGAATTCCGATGCCGGCCTGTGCCAGCAAAGTAAACGCGAGATAGCCGCCGCAGTACTCTCCTTCGCCGCTAACTCGCTCGGGTCGGGTTAGCGCGCTTCGTCACTGACTGGTTTTCTGCCGGCCTGTCAGTAGCAAGCTCCCTTGTTTGCGCGTTCGCGCAGACCGGTTTCTCAGCGCGTTGCCCACACTGATCGAAGACGAGGCTACCTGACCCGGTGCGCGCAATGCTGCTGGAGGTGCGTGAACAACTCGCAGCGCTGAACCTGCGCCTCGCCCGCTGTGACCAGCAGATCGCCACTCACGCCAGAAGCAGTGACGTTGCAAGACGCGCGGGCGAACTGCTCGGCGTCGTCCGCTTACCTCCAGCGCGCTCGCCACCACGGTGCCCGATGCGAAGGTCTTCAGGAACGGACGGCAGTTCGGCGCCTAGCTCGGCCTGACGCCGCGACAGCACAGCTCGGGCGGCAGAACGCGGCTCGGACATATCCGCTTGCGCGGCAACGTCTACCTGCGCACGCTCCTCGTTCAGGGCGCCCGAAGTACGTTGCAGTCGGCCCTGCGTGCCGACCCCACGCACGCAAGCCGCCTGCAACGATGGATCAGGCCCCGCTTAAAACTAGTCGTACCTTGCGGCTCAAACCAATCGTCTCCGGGTGCTTTCTAAGCGATCAGCATTCCGTAGCGTCCAGGTCAAACTCTCGCGACAACATTGATATGCGATCGCCAGGCAGAATAGTTCGCTGTTCGGTTTGTCCGTTTTCCACGATCTTTAGCGTGTCACCAAACAAGATCTTTCGACCGGCCTGGTTGTGCAGGACAATCAATAGCTTCTGCACAAAGATTGCGTCCGGGTGCGTGGAATTCAGGTAATTGGCGGGCGCGAAATCGATCCATTCATGACGAGACAGGTCGAATGCATATTGATTGACCCATTCACCATCGACAATCGCTTTCAATACGTATTCCTGATTGTCCGACATGCTCACCATGAACGTATCCGAGTCCTGTTTGACTTCGACGTCCAGCAGATCCAGTCGCATCGGAGCCCTGATCCCATAACTCCCGAAACCGAGGTCACACAACCAGCGAATACCGTCCAACGTTAGAGCAAGTGCCATATGGGTCTTGGGTCTCTTGACCGGGTAGAACATCGGACGGGCGGCAACGAATTGGTATGGGATGCCCATCGCCTGAAGTGCCATGGCAAAGAGTCCATTCACTTCATAGCAATACCCACCTCGCCTTTTGTGGAGAATCTTTCCGACGATCTCCTCCGGAATCAGAGAGACGACTTTTTTCGCCTGCACGTCGAGATTTTCGAACGGCACAGTGAATAGCTGGCACCTCATCATATCTGTGATGGTTTCAATGTCCGTTTTCCCGCTTTTTTGAAAGCCAATCCGTTCGAAGTACTGTTGCAGCGAAAAATTTTCAGCTTGCATGATGCGCATGGTTGAGGGTGACTGAGGGACTTCCTTACGGCTATCGCGCACGCTACGGAGCTATTCGTGCTCAGCGTGAGGTACGCTCGCCAGACTACGGGGATTCCGGCCAGCAAGGAAATCGCGGGCGACAGCGAGCGCGAACGCTACGGCTTCCTCGCCGACGTCAAGGTGCGTTACCCAGCGCTGTCTGGTTGCACCATATACGGACGTGACGCCGATACCCTGCGCGGCCAGATGGTTTGCGAAGTCCAATGCGAACTCGGCGGCGACATCCACGAAGACGATATTTGTGGCGGGCACTGATACGGACAGGCCTGGAAGTTCCGACAAACCCTGCGCGAGCGCCTTCGCATTTGCATGATCGTCAGCGAGCCGATCAATATGGTGTTCCAGCGCATAAAGGCCCGCGGCAGCGAGAATCCCTGCTTGCCTCAGGCCGCCGCCTAGCATCTTGCGCAGGCGCCTTCCTTTGGCGACAAGTGACGCAGAACCAACGAGCACCGATCCCGCTGGCGCGCCGAGTCCTTTGGAAAGGCATACAGACACGGTGTCGAACGGGCGCGCCAGCATGTTGACCGGAAGCCTTAGGGCCACGGCAGCGTTAAATACCCGGGCCCCATCCAGGTGGCAGGCGAGCCCGTGCCGACGGGCCAGCATCGTCGCGGCATCGGCGTAAGACAGTGGTAAAACCTTTCCACCGATCGTGTTTTCGAGGGCGAGCAGGCGCGTGCGCGCGAAGTGTGGATCATCCGGTTTAATTGCTTCCTCTATGTCCTTTAGCAGTAGCGTACCGTCCACCTGGTTGTTCAGTGGCTGGGGCTGGATGCCGCCCAGCACCGCTGCGCCGCCCGCCTCCCAGCGGTAGCAGTGGGCATTCTGGCCGACGATGTACTCGTCGCCGCGCTCGCAATGCGCCATGAGTGCGATCAGGTTCGACTGGGTACCCGACGACACGAACAGTGCTGCCTCTTTCCCGAGCATGTCAGCCATCCGTTCTTCAAGCCGCTTTACGGTCGGGTCATCGCCCATGACGTCATCGCCAACTTCGGCCGCGGCAATTGCAGCGCGCATGGCCGGACCTGGCCGGGTAACGGTGTCGCTACGGAAGTCATATCGGACTGTGGTGTTCATGGTATCTCCCGGAAAGAGGGCCCCATATTGGCATTCCGATCACGAACGGCCTATACACAACAGCGAAGAATCTGTTACATAACAGATTTACCCAACCTGATCGCGATCATGGGGACCGCAGAATCCGTTTTGCCGCGATACAGACAACTCGCGAAGCGGCTGTGGAGCAGTATTGAACAGGCTGGACTGGAGGAAGGCAGTCGCCTGCCGTCCGTGCGCACGCTCGCTGCGCAGCATGGCGTCAGCCTGACCACCGCATTGCAGGCTGTGCGGTGGCTGGAAGTCCAGGGGTATGTTCGGGCTCGCCCGGGCTCCGGTTATTTCGTCGCCACGCGGGCAGAGCGGGGTAATGAAGCGCGCACTGCAAGGTGGCCCGATCCGCTGCCAGAGCTGGACGCTCAAGCCCGGGATCACCTGGCAATGGTCGGCGAGCCATGCGCGGTACGTCTGGATCTGGCCGCCGGCGAACCCTCGCTGTACCCCGTCGATCGGCTAAGTGTGCTGTTACGCCGTCTCGCCTATCAGCATCGGAGTCTCGTCGGCGCTCACGTTCGCGGAACCGGCCCCCCGAATCTGCGACGGGAAATCGTTCGTCAGGCGATCCAGTATTCCTGCGACATTGACCCGGAGGAACTGGTAGTGACGAACGGCTGCGTCGAAGCGCTGAACCTCGCGCTCAGAGCCATCTCCCGGCCCGGTGACGTGGTTGCCGTCGAGTCGCCGACGTATTTCGCGTTGCTGCAAATGTTGCTTGCCCTCGAGTTGACGGCGCTGCCGATCCGATGCCTGCCTGACACCGGCATGGACCTCGGCGCGCTGAAGACTGTGCTCGACCAGACGCCAGTCAAAGTGGTCGTCACGATCGCCAACGCCAAAACAATCCTGTCGGAAGTGTTGCGCCCGATTCCGCCAAGGCGGCACTAGTCCGATTGCTACGGGAACGGGATATTCCGCTGATCGAAGACGACATCTTTGGCGATGTCTGCTTTGGCGAAGTGCGCCCACGGCCGGTACGGGCTTTCGATACCGCCGGCAACGTGCTGTTACGCGGGGGCTTCTCGAAGAGCCTTTGTCCCGGATTACGTCTGGGCTGGATTGCGGCGGGGCGATTCACGGAACGGGTGAAAGCGCTGAAATACACGACCAGCATGGCGACTGCCGAACTGCAACAGGCGGCGGTGGCGGAAATGCTCGCGAGCGGCGGTTACGCGTTACACCTCAGGCGACTTAAGGCAGCTCTCCAAGGCCAGCAGCAGATGCTTCGCGACGCGATTCTGCGCTATTTCCCAAGCGGCACCGAGGTTAACAGTCCAGCAGGAGGCTTTGTCCTCTGGGCTAGGCTGCCTGAGGCCCGGAGCGGTTCTGTCAGCACGCGCCCCCTGTTTGAGCGGGCACGTGCCGAAGGAATCGGTTTTGCCCCGGGGCATCTGTTTGGACAGGCAGGGGCTTATGACGATTGCCTGCGGTTGAACGCTGGATATCGCTGGACCAACGAACTCGAAGCCGCCGTCGAGCGGCTTGGGGCGCTGGCGAGAATTTCAACCGATGTTTCTGTTGGGTGCTAGCACACGCGTGCGAGCCGTTCGTGGAATTCCTCTGGCAGCGGCCCGCGCGGCTACTGGCGAAATTCCTGTTGTCGACGCTTTCCCGCCAGCCCATTAACCCGCTGTCCTCTGCCTACCGAAGATCAGGGAAAAATGGACATGAACCTTAGGGCATTACAGTGCTTCGTGATTCTGGCAGAGGAGCTCAACTTCAGCCGTGCCGCCGAGCGCCTGCATATCGCACAGCCCGCGCTCAGCCAGCAGATCCGGTCGCTCGAAGAGCGGCTCGGCACGCAGCTGGTCGATCGGGCAAGACGCCCGCTGAGTCTGACCGAGGCCGGCCACTATCTCTGCACGGAGGTGCGTCAGATATTGGGTTCACTGGAACAGGCGACCCTAGCGACGCAGGAGATCGGCGTCGGCCGGCGCGGCTGGCTCAGCATCGGCTTCACGCGCTCGGCGATTTACAGCATCCTGCCGCCCGCGCTCAAGGCGTTTCACAATGCATTCCAGCAGGTCGAACTCAAGCTCTTCGAGTTGCTCACCGAGGAGCAAACCGATGCGTTGCGCGACATGCGCATTCACATCGGCATCGGGCGGGGCTCTGTCGCGATAAGGACGGAGGGGCGAGCGCAGTGCACGGGCCGCGATCGTTTATGAGGCGAGGGAATAGAATTGCTGTGCGGCGGACGCACCGGTCCATTTGGCGCATTTCATTTGCCCCTTACGGATCATGTGCATCACCTCAATGCCGCCCAGAATGATGCGCGCACTACGAAAATCCTTGAAACCGAGCATGGGTCGGGTTCGGCGTTTGATGGCCCGGTGGTCCTGCTCAATGCGGTTGTTCAGATACTTGACCTGACGGATGCGGATGGGTGTTTCGCATGCGGCGTTGATGGCCTGGAGGGCGGCCAGATTGGCACCGCTCTTATCCATGTTGACCGTCTGCGGGGCGCCGTTCTGGCCAATCGCTTTCTCGAAGAAGCGGCGCGCTGCAGGCTTGTCACGATGGGTGCGCAGCAGGAAGTCGATGGTGTTGCCGGGCTTGTCCACGGCGCGGTAGAGATACTTCCACTGGCCCCTGATCTTGAGGTAGGTCTCGTCCATCTGCCAGCTTTTACCGACCGGCCTTTTGTGTTTGCGAAACATTCTCTCAAGCAACGGCACCAGCTTGATCACCCAGCGGTGCACGGTCGAATGATCGACTGAAATACCGCGCTCAGCCATCATTTCCTCGAGATCACGCAGACTCAGCGAGTAGCCCACGTACCATCTCACGCAGACCAATATCACTTCGAGCGGATAGTGAAGTCGCTTCAGAACTTTAGCTATGCCCGAGGCCAGTGTCTTTCGCGGAGTCTGCGTCTTCTTCATCGTGCCATTCGGGGAATTTCGTCTGCTCCGGATTTTACCCCTTCGGCTTATCGCGACAGAGCCAGGCTGTTCGCATTCAGGGGCTGAGCCTGTAAGTGCATCCGCGCAGCACCTGAAGTCCCCAATGAGCAAAAAATATTTCCGCCGCCAAGAGGTCCTTTGCCGCCCGTTCAACGGGCATAGCTTACGGCTGGGTGTTCGGTTTGGCTGCGCTTAGCTTTTCGAAGTCTTGAGCGGAAATGCCGCGTCCTTTATAGAGGAACGCCGTCAAGTCCCAGATCGTCTGGTCGTCTTGCGTCTTGCCGAACGCGGGCATCGCGGTCATTTTCACGCCGTTTTTGATCACCCAAAACATCATCTGAGGATTGTTGCGGCGTGTTGCGCTTAGCAATTCCGGCGCGATCGGAAGGATGCCCTGGCCAATCGGGCTCAGCGTTTGTCCTGGTGCGCCGTGACACGCCGCGCAGGTGCCCCGGTAGAGACGGGCGCCGGCCTCGACGTTGGCGACGGTCATCAGGTCGGTCGGCACCTGGATACCGGCCGCATGGCGGTGCAGTGACTGCATGTAGGTCTTATGCAACGCCCAGGCGACAAGTGGGTTGTGTCCGGATGCGGCTGATACATCGTACAGGCCCGAATACATAAAGCCGAATCCGGCTGCCACGACCGCGATAACGGCTGCAACGAAAGCGCTCAGCGTGGAATGGCGGACAAGAAAAGAGGAGTCTTTAGCTGCGCTCATGTTTGATCACCTGCTGGAAACGATATAAGTGTCGGCCTGGACCTCGAATGAGATGCACGCAAACAGGATGGCCATCATTTTTCGAACATCGGATATGCCGCGAAACAAGCGGTGGTTTCAGCCCATGCAGTTCGCCTTTACGTGCAGGTACTGGCATGCGACGGGCGTCCAGGACGACGTTCGCACGCCGGCTCGAGGTGTCCCTGTTCCTGATTGAAACGGACGGGTATTCGCACAACCGCCGGTAGTAAGCGCGACGAGAACGACCGCAAGGCAAAGCGGGGCTTTCATGGAAATCCAGATATTCGTTAACAATCAGTCGTCTGCGGCAAGAGGACCCGGCGATACCGGATGCCTTTTACGTGGGGCGTGAACGGTCATGCGGTCAAGGTGTACATTCGCGCTCCATCCACCATTGCGACAGGGATGGCGGTCGACTCAAGCGACTGCACTTGAACGCGCCTTGTTGGCGTTGAGACCGTGCAGTCATTATTGGATCGGGTAGATGACGGCACTCTTGCCCGTTGATTACAGATTCGTCATTGACCAGTAACGACCGGACCTTCGGCAGTCTTTGTCGAACGGGCCAAACGAGTCGCGAGCGATCCCTCAATCGCACTTGGTCCGTGAAGTGTCCGGCGTTGTACGCGTCGACACAACATCGCGCGTATTCAGGGCTCAGCTGATTGAGGATAAAACGGGCGCTCAGATAAAAGTCGGCCGCGGCGCTGCTCCTCGTTTCGACCTGGCGACGCGGGCGTCGGCTTTTGCAGGGTGTTTGCGCTCGTTTATGGACAAAACGCGCTGGTCGTTTAAATCCGGAAGCCGGATTTGCGGCTAGACTAGCCGCGTATAGAACTTCGACGGGCATTTAGTCGGGACTGTGCCGCATAAACGTGACGCCCGACTGTCTCTTACTGGCGGGCAAGCGGTTGTGTCGCGATAAGGATGGCAGGGCGAGCCAGTTTCGATATGAAAAGGACTACTTATATAATGATCGAATAGAACTTCTCCGCAGGATTTCGAGCGATGCCATCGTCTTGCATTTGCCCTTTGCGGATCATATGCATGACTTCGATGCCTGCCAGGATGATGCGGGCGCAGCGAAAATCCTTGAAGCCCATCATCGGCTTGATGATGCGTTTGATGGCACGGTGATCCTGCTCGACGACGTTGTTCAGGTACTTGCTCTGTCGGACCTTGATTGGTGTTGGCCGATCCGCGTTGAGCGCTTCTAGCGCGGCCAGATTGGCGCCGCTCTTATCCACCGTAATCGTCTCGGGTTCGCCGTTCCGGTCAATCGCCTTCTCGAAGTAGCGGCGGGCCGCCGCCTTGTCACGATGCGCGCGCAGCAGGAAGTCGACCGTGTTGCCGGCCTTGTCAACGGCGCGGTACAGATATTTCCATTGGCCTCTGACCTTGACGTAGGTCTCGTCCATCCGCCAGCTCTTGCCAACTGGGCGCTTGTGTTTGCGAAACGCCTTTTCGAACAACGGTACGAGCTTGATCACCCAGCGGTGCACGCTCGAATGGTCGACCTCCAAACCCCGCTCGGCCATCATTTCCTCGAGGTTGCGCAGGCTCAGCGAGTAAGCTACGTACCAGCGTACGCACAGCAGAATCACGTCCAGTGGATGGTGCAGTCGCTTCAGCACCTTACCGATACTCGGTGGCAACGTCGCGCGCGCCGACTTCTTCGTTTTGGCCATCTAGTTCGTCATCCATGTTTGGACGCGAATCTTATCTCAGCGCCTTAATGCGACAAAACCCAGCGCTATATGTTCAAGGTGCCTATCTCGGTAATAGCAAGCATGCGAGCTATTCGGTCAGCGCAGGAGGTGGGGGTACGACGCCGGCGCCAGGGCAGGGTCAGTTCGGAGCAATGGTGGGTATCAGGCACTTTTTCTAGTCGATTCCAATAACTTCCGGTTAACAGAAACGTCAGAGGAATTGGGAGCACAATCCGAGTCGAGTCGATTGTTGTAGCTGTTCGTTAATTCCGCTAGCCATGTTCATAGCTTGCGCTAATGAAAGAAAGCTGGTGGCCCGCTCCCAATAAGGCTGGCAGGGCGGATGTCTAGATTTGCCGCCGTTGCGTTTCAGCAACGGGCGACCGGCCGCGTGTCCGCTAATTTTGCTAGCGCATTCAACGTGTCCACTAATTCCGCTAATGCGGCTGTTGGGCCACTCAACAGGCGAGCATGGCTAGGGCCGCAGCGGGCGTAAATTTCAACAGACGTTCCTGCGATCATATGACGCCGCTGGGCTCCGGGCACCGACGAAAAATGGCGTACTGTAGGGCACTTTAGGTGTTGCTCGGCGGCCTTCCGCATTCCGCAGCCGTAGAGCGAAGCAAATCTGTCACTACCCGGCATAGCACTGGCGGGGCAAACCGCATGCATGTTGACATTTTTACGTACGTGAAAACGAGAGCGTGCAAAAGTTGGGGAGGCTCCCAAGGAGGGCCGCTTGTGCTTCCGGTAGCGGCATCGGTTTCGTCTGGAGTAGGCTGATCGGTCTCGCAACGGTGGGAGCAAGCCATGCGGTTGATCATCGAAGCAAGGTTGGCCGACGGAGACAATGATACGGTCGAGGAAGGTGACGGAGTTCTGGCGGTGATTGAGCGCCCTGACTGCTGTCTTGCCGAACTGGGCCTGACTCTCGCGGAAGGGCGGTCGCTGCTGGCAAAGGTGCAGGCCGAGCTCATTTCGAAACAGGTGCAGTCGTGGCTCTCAGGCCAGACCCACTGTCGGAGCTGCGGTGCGGCCTTGAACCACAAGATCCTCTCAAGAAACCCGGCAGAAAAGATCGGTTTTCAGGGAGTTGGCGCGTTTGGCTGGAGCTGGAATCCGAGGGCGGAAGCACGTCGCCTAAGGGCTGCGATGCTGCGCTGGCGCTGCTGTTCCTCATAGCGGTGCTGCCCCTGGTCGACGAAGGCTTCCCCGCGCGTGAGCATGAAGTACACCATGCGGGCAAGCTTGTGGGCCACCGCGGTATTGGCGCGCGGCTTGTCCATGCGGGCGCACAGCCGGCGGTAGAAAGCGCCGAGCGCCGAATCGCTGCGCGACAGGCTCATGGCTGCCATTTTCAGTGCCTGCCGGGCGCGGTTGGCGGAGGGTCGGGTACCGGAAGACAGGGTCTTGCCGCCACTGATCTTCGTGGCGGGACAGAGGCGCAGCCACGAACAGAAGTGCTTGACGCTGGCAAAGTGGCTCAGGTCCGGGCCGATCTCGGAGAGGATTGTCATCACGGTTGCCATGGACAGGCCGTTGATGCGCGTCAGGTCCACGCCCGCCCAGCGCGCGAGCGCGGTACGCGCGTCGAACCGGGGGGTGTTCTTCTGGCGCTTCTTGTCCGGCCCGGCCAGCTCGACGTCGTGACGTCCCAGCGGGACCAGCAGCACCTCGGTCTTCGCATCGCACTCGAGGATGCGCTCGGCGAGGCTGTCGAACATGGCGAGCGCCTGCGCGAGCACGAACAGGTGCTCCTCGCGTGATATAGGTCAGCGCCCTGATGACGTCTTCGTCTTCGGTACTGGCCTTGACAAGATTGTGGCGGAAACGCGCGAGCACCTTCGGGTCGCGTTCGCCGGCAACGATCGCGCGGATGATCGCCTGTCCGGTCGTACCCATCACGTCAGTGAGTACCTCAGTGAGCTGGAGGTTCATCTGCACCAGCGCCTTTTGCATGCGCTGCACCCAGCTGCCCTGTTCGGTGAGCAGCAGCTCGCGCTGCCGCACCATCGCGCGCACCACGCAGACCTCGCCAGCGGGGCGCCAGGCCGCGCGCAGGAGTCCGAGACTCATGAGCTTCTGCAGCCATTGACAGTCTTGCACGTCGCTCTTGCGCCCCGGCACGTACTTCATCTGCCGCGCATCGACCAGCCAGACTGTCAGCCCGCGCAGCTAGAGCACCTCGTAGACCGGAATCCAGTAGACCCCAGTCGACTCCAGCGCGACCGTGTCGATCCCGCACGCGAGCAGCCAGTCGGCCATCGCGTGCAGGTCACCGGTCATCGTGCTGAACTCGCGCACCGGCTGGTCGTCGGCCGTCCGGGGGACTGCCACCCAGTGGCTGGACGCGCCCACATCGATCCCGGCGGCGTTCGGATACACCTCATCGTTTTCCCGCTTGCGCATGGCCATGACCCGCTCCCGGCTGGTTGGTTCAGGGCAGCGCCAGGGGGAAGCGTCTGAATCGACTCGATCTCTCAAACGGGATGCGGCTCGCGCCGCTCACCAATGTCACCGACGATTCCCGGACCATGCTATGTGCCGGGCTCGCCACGCGGCGTCGGGTGACGTCGCTTGCGGGCACCAGTGATCTTCCGGTCATCAAGGCGCTGCCGCCTGTGTTATAGCGCATCATCGTTTCTTCCGGAACACCGGGGACGATTGGCGGCCTTGGGAAGCTATGTGGCAGGGGGGCTTCGACGAACTGATGCATAAAATCAGCGTGTCGAGTCCTGCTCATAGAAGGACAGTCGCTCGACGGTGCTGCGCACCGTCTACGGCAAAGTGACGGTGAAGAGTCCGCGGCTGTGGTCGTGTGCTTGCCAGGGGGCTGCGCGGACGCCACAGCATGTGGTGCATCCCCTGTCCAAAGACCTAAGCTGGCGCGTCACTCCGGAGCTGGAATACCTCCAGGCGAAGTGGGCAGCTCATTTGCCCTACCGGCAGGCCGCCGCCATGCTCAAGGAAGTGCTGCCGCTGGACAAGGGCATTTCGTCCAGCGGCATCCGGAATCGGATTCTCGACATTGGAAAGCAGCTCGACGCTGACATCGAGCGTGACATCGCGAAGCTACCCCAAGCCGTCACAGACGTGCAGGTTCGCGAATCCAGCCATGTCGCGGCCGTGAGCGTCGACTCGGCGTGGCTGCGCAATTGCGACTCAGGGAGAGGCCCTGGCCGCCACGTGAATATTGTCGCCGGGCGGGCGACGTTCACCGATGGTCCTCCGAAACTGTATGCGTATGTGCACAGGGAAGTCACCTAGGCTGCAGCGCGACTCGATCAGTTCCTCAGCCGGAACGGTGTGGCGACCGATGAACGCGTGACCGTGATCAGCGACGACGCTGGTGAATTTGCAAAGACCGTCGAGGGCAGTCAACTGGCTCGCGGCCGGATCCTCGACTGGTTCCACATCGCGATGAAGTTCCAGGCGGCGCAGCGTTCCGTGTTCGGCAGCAAGATGATCGACTCGATGGACCAGGAGTCGGTGGAGACCGAAATCACCCACGCGAAGTGGTTGGTCTGGCATGGCAAGGGCAGCAAGGCGGTGGAGCGGATCAAGGCACTGGACAGTCGGCTGCTGGCGAGAGAGGGATACGAATTCAAAACGCTTTCCATGAACCTCCACGGTTGGTAGTGGTGGTTTAAGGTATTGGGAAAGAGTTGGGGAGTGGGACGAGCTGGCGTCCCAGCTCATTCAACTGGTTGCGGGTTTCAATCCAGCGCGAACTGGAAGCAGTGAAGCGATGTGGCGTGAGCGCGCAGGGGCGGTTCGAGTTGTGAAAAAAGTCGATCTTTATGTTATTTTGAGTGATAGTTTTTCAGGACTGCAGATGAAGTTGACGTGACGCTTCACGGCGCCGAGCGCCATTGCCACGGTGCTCGCACCGGCGCTGATAGTCAGCCGTAGTGCCGCAGGTTGATCATCGTGTAAGCGAGGGTCTTGAATGCATAGTGAACCGGGCTCAGACGCTCGAAGCGAAGCAGCAGGCGCCGGAACTTGTCTTCCCAGGCGAAGACCCGCTCGATGGTCCTGAAGCGCTCCTCGAAAATGGCCGGATTGAACTGCAGTTTGCGGCCCCGCTTCGGCGCTTTGCGGCCACGCGGATTTTCGGGAATGTTGGGAATCATGTCCCGGTTGAAAATCGCCTTGCGGTTGGCCCGGCAGTCGTAGACGCCGTCCAGGCTGACCGTTGAGCCTTGCAGGTCCATGCCAATGGCGCGGGCCATGTGGTTCAATCTGGGCAGCGCCTCACGCAGCAGCGGCGATTCGTTGCGGTTGCCCGGGGCAGAAACGAATGGCGCGATCACGTTGCAGCCGCGATCGCAGAAGGCGACCACCTTGTCGCCTTTCAGGTGCTTGTGTCCGCTGTACCCCAGGTTGTCGCCGCCCTTCTTCGCGGCAGTGGTCGTGCCGTCGCCGTGGATGACCGTTAGCTCAAGCAGCCCGTCCTGATGAAGCTTGCGCACCGAGCCCGCAAAAATCGCGTCGATGCAGCCATCGGCCTGCCATCGCCGCAACGCCCGATAGATGCGCGTGTAGTGGATTTCAGGGCGACCTTCGGCATTCCTCTCGATCGGCAGCGCCTTCCACTGACATCCCATGTACAGCAACTGCAGGATGTAGTTGAAGATCCTGTGCAACCCCAGCGTCGGTGCCGGACCACGCCGACCCGTACTCAGATGCGGCAAGACAAACTGCTCGTCCCGTCATGCGTGCGCCCAGTTGTAGACCGTTTGCCCGCTCACATCGAGCTGCAAGGCGATGACCTTGGGCTTGATCCTGCGCCCGAGCATCAGCAGACCCGCTGCCCGCGTGCGCGTTTCCCGATGCCGGTGATTGATCGAAAGCCGCTGCAACGTTATTTCCTCGGCTTCGTTCAGCTCTACCACACACTTCATCCGCTACCCCGGCATCAAGAAGGCGCCAGGTTAGCGAAATTCAAACAGATTTACCAGGAACACTTAACTACCGCAGTTTCACCGCGCTCTTCGAGCGTCGGTACTTCGCACTTTCTTTCCGTATTCACTCCGCGAGAATCATTCTTTGAGATCAGCTCAACCCTGCAATTGGTGACGAGCCGTTTGCTGAGACAGTTGCATTTCTCAACTCTCAAACGATACAAGCCATCTTCAGAATTTCTTCAGCTTTTCGTCATGAATATTTCATTTTACTTTGCACTCTGGA
This sequence comes from Paraburkholderia elongata, assembly GCF_013177735.1. Classification (GTDB taxonomy): domain Bacteria; phylum Pseudomonadota; class Gammaproteobacteria; order Burkholderiales; family Burkholderiaceae; genus Paraburkholderia; species Paraburkholderia elongata. The sequence goes on from NZ_WOEZ01000123.1 coordinate 80,337, forward strand.
GTACCCGGCGCAATGCTTATAGAAGGTTGAGGATCGAGCGCGACCAAGGCGCCGTTAGCACTGGACTGTGCATGAAACTGCAATTTGCATGAGAACCATTTCTCTCCCGTCATCAGCGATCCAGACCGTTGTCTGTCTGTTCAATGGAGAACACAGGTGGTGAAAATGCTCCTTGGAAACGACGGGCACTTGCCTATACTTCGCTACATTCGCACACCAGAACGCCTTAAATAAATTGAATCCCATCTGCGGCGACGTGTGCGCGACAGGTACCGCCGAAACTTCGAGTGCCGGGAAATCGTGATCGGGGTGTGAACCACGTTTCGAGGCGATGTTCATCACGTCGCCAGAGGTGGCGACATGGATACGGCTTTCGCAGGACCATCAATGTTCCCACGCGGGAAAGTTGAACTCTCCGCGCACGCCAGCGCCCTCAGCGCGTTTGTGATGCATCAGATGTCTACGACCACCTTCGCGTTCCTCAATGCACTTCCTGTAACGGCTGACGCTCCAGACTGTGGCGGCGGGACGACGTCGAAACCTGGAGGCGTGTTCGACTCAACTGAAAACGGAGAACTGCGATGAATGCAACCGCAAGGAATGGGACGCCACCCGATCAGCCGCTTGCCGACGCCACACCGTACGGGTACGGTCCCGGCGATTCAGTCAGCGATGTCACCGAAAATGCTGCGATCACGCATCACACGCTGACGCTCAACGGAAAGTCGATTGCCTATACGGCGCGAGCGGGTCACCTTGTGACGACCGATACCTACAACTCACGGCCAGGCGCGAAACTGTTCTACGTGTCATTCACAGCCGATGACGCGACGCCATCGACGCGGCCCGTGACCTTTTTCTATAACGGTGGACCGGGCTCGTCGTCGGTCTTTCTGCTGTTGGGTTCTTTCGGACCGAGGCGGATCAAAACGAGCATGCCGGACTTCACACCACCAGCGCCTTATACGCTGGAAGACAACCCGGACAGCCTGCTCGATCGCACTGACCTAGTGTTCATCGATCCGGTTGGCACGGGCTACTCGACCGCGATCGAGCCTCACACCAACAAGGACTTTTGGGGCGTCGATGAAGACGCAGGCTGTATCAAGCAGTTCATCAAACGTTATCTGACCGCGTTCAACCGGTGGAATTCCCCGAAGTACCTGTTTGGAGAATCGTACGGAACGCCGCGTACCAGTGTGCTCACGTGGATGTTGCACGAAGATGGCGTCGATCTGAACGGAATCGTTCTGCAATCTTCGATTCTCGACTACTCACAGGCGGGCAATCCGATTGGAATCCTTCCAACATATGCGGCTGACGCCTTGTTCCACGGCAAAGTATCGTTGTCCCCGGTGCCTCCCGATCTGCCCGGCTTCATGGACAAGGTGGAAGCGTTTGCGAGTGGTCCCTATGCAAATGCATTAGCCGCTTTCCCACAAGTCGATCCCGACGTGCTGCAGTATCTCAGCGACATCCTCGGCATCCCACCCGTGGTCCTCAAGTACTGGCAACTCAATCCCTCAACGGGAAATGGCTCGGTGTTCCTGACGAGCCTCCTGCTGGACGCCGGGTTGGCTGTAGGCGCGTATGACGGCCGTGTTACTGGGGAAGACACCGGCATTGCCGAATTTGTCGCGCCGAACTCAGGCGGCAACGATCCGACGATGGCTGCCGTGGGCGGTGTTTATACAGCTATGTGGAACGTGTACCTCAACGAGGCGTTGCAATACACATCGATATCGCCGTTCATGGACCTGAACGACCAGGCCTTCGCTAACTGGGACTTCAGCCATGTCGATCCAACGGGAGCCCAACGAGGCGGCATCGGAAGTCTTTATACGGCAGGAGACCTCGCTGCCGCGATGGCCGTCAATCCCTACCTGAGGGTGTTTTCAGCAAACGGGTACTACGACGCGGTGACGCCATTCTTCCAGACCATACTCAATTTCCAGAACATGCCGCTAGGCAACGTGCCGACCCAGAGCAACCTGACGGTCAGGAATTATCCGTCGGGCCATATGGTCTACCTGGACAATGCATCAAGAACCGCGATGAAGGCGGACCTCTCGTCGTTTTATGGGGAGGCGCAGACACATATCGCCGCGATCAAGGCTGTGCTTCAGCCAGAGCAGAAGGCAACCATGGGCATCGCGAGATATCGCAGGCGTTCGAACCGCACGCCGTACTGAGCCCTTGACAGCGGTGACAGGTCGCGAGGCGACTCGCGCCTTCACCCAGGGGCAAGAGGATGAGGCGGGTGAGGGCCTGATTGAATGGAAACCGATTTCGGCAACGCTGTGACTGGTATTGAGGGCGGGTTATCGTACCAGCGGACACAGGTTCGATGACAGTAAGGGAGCGCGATGGCCATGCGAAAAATCGACCATGTAGTTGTATTGATGCTCGAGAATCGGTCGTTCGACCATATTTTCGGATTCCGCGAGAGCGTCAACGGGCTCAAAGGGAACGAATTCAATCTGCCTGACCCTTCCGAGCCGCAATCAGACGCGAATCCAGCGTTTCAGGTCGACAGCAATGCGCCCTTTGCCGTTCTCGCCGGAAACGGACCGGGGCATTCGGTGAACGCGACGAATTACCAGCTCGTGAACGACAAGGCCGGACCGAGCGCGGGTCTGCCGCCTTCCAACAACGGATTCGTGCGGAACTATCGGGACGAGCTGAGACACGACCACGTATCGAACCCGGATCCGAACACGCTGCAGGTCGTGATGCAGTCTTTCTCGGCCAACAGCCTGCCGTCCATCAACGCATTGGCCGATGCGTTCTGTGTATGTGACAACTGGTTTTCGGAAGTGCCGGGGCCGACCCAGCCCAACCGCTTCTACATGCAGGCGGCGACCTCGACGGGTTTCGCACTGAACAACTGGAAACGCGTACTCGACGTGCGCACGATCTACAACGCGCTCGAAGACGCCGGTTTTAGCTGGGCCACGTACGCGTTCGACAGCAACGAAGTGCTCGAATTCTCCCAGGTGAACGGGAAGACGCAAAACTTCAAGTTGTTCGACAACGCGTTCAAAGCCGACGTCGCGGCGGGCACACTGCCGAATTACTCGTTCATCATCCCGCGCTTCTTCAATTCAAGGGACGCGGCCGCACCGACCGGCGGACTCGCAAACTCGCAGCACGCACCTCAGGATGCCCGGTACGGCGACAATCTCGTGGCCGACGTCTATGAAGCTTTGCGCGGTAATCCGGACGTCTGGGCGAAAAGCGCCCTCATCGTCACGTACGACGAGCACGGCGGCTTCTATGACCATGTCGCGCCGCCCTCACAGGATGTGCCGAATCCGGATGGACTTACCTCGCCGACCGAGGGCGACCCGTCGTTCGCACCGACGTTCGCGTTCGACCGGCTCGGGATCCGCGTGCCTGCAGTGATCGCGTCCCCATGGGTGAAGGCGCAACGTGTCGATTCTACGCGCTACCAGCACACGTCGGTGCTCGCCACGCTAAACAGGATGTTCGGTCTCGGCGGGTTTCTCACCGCGCGGGACGCGAGCGCCAACAGCTTTGAGGCCCTGTTCGCCGAAGTGGCCGAGCTGCGCAACGACACACCCGTCACGCTGCCGCGCGCGGCACTGCCACAGATCACCGTGGCCGAGGATGATCCACGGCACCCCGCGAATCAACCGCTGGATCCAGACCAGCGCGACATGCTGATGAGGATCTACCATCTCACGCAGGCGTCGCAGCCCGCGACGATGACTGCGGCCGCGCTTCCCATTACCCAGGGCGACGCGCACGACTTCATCAGGGCAGCCTACAAGCGCCATTTCGGGGTGGCGGGCTGACCGGGTAGCGTGGTGAAGGCAAGTCAAGCCTGACTCGCCGCGAGGATTGACTGATTTTGAACCTGATTTCTTGCCCGGAGTACCTGCCGCTCCATGGCAACTGTTTAACGCGATTTGGGGAAATTCGATGGCCAAGATCACCATCAATGGAATTTCGATCGATCCGGTAGCAAGTCAGCCTGCGCTCGCGGCGGCCAATCTCCTGAGCACAGACAGTTCCGCATCGGATTACATTCTCGTCCAGGCGAAGCAGCCGCTGACTCAGGCTCAAAGGGACGAACTCGCGCGCCACGGCGCGGCCATCCTCCGGTACGTTCCCGAAGACACCTATATCTGTCATTACCCGCCTTCCGACCTGAAGCCCATACGGGCGCTCGCCTATGTCGCGTGGGCGAACGTCTACATGACCGGCTTCAAGGTGCACCCGTCGTTGCGCCCGGGCGCCAAGGCCGGCGCGAGCGGGCAGTTGCTGTCGCTGACGCCACCGGACACGTTGTCGAAGGACAGCGTGACCGTCGATGTGGTGCTTCACGGACAGGTCGCCGCGGACTCCGTCCGAGACAAAATCGCGGCGGCGGCCGGCCTGGATCCGTCGCAGCTCGAGGTGGGCCGACACAAGGTGAGACTCACCGTCGCGCGCCGGCGCCTGGCAGCGCTCGCCGCCGTGGACCAGGTCGGGCATATCGAGCCCTACATCGCGCCAAAGCTTGCCAACAACGTTGCACGTGGCATCCTGCGCGCCAATGATGCGCAGACCGGCCATTCCCTCGAGGGGGAGGGCGAAATTATCGCTATAGCCGATACCGGTTTCGACAAGGGCGACACCGTCGATGTGCATCCCGCATTCACGGGACGCGTGCTCAAACTTTATCCGCTAGGCCGACCGGACGCGAGCGATCCGAACGGCCACGGAACGCACGTTGCCGGGTCGGTTCTCGGAGACGGGGTCTTCGCTGACGGCACGCCGATCCGCGGTACGGCGCCCAAAGCACAATTGGTTCTGCAATCGCTGCTCGCTTCGAACGACACGTTGGGCGGGCTGCCCGCCGATCTGCACGATCTCTTTGCCGGCCCATACCGCGACGACGGCGCGCGAGTTCACACGAATTCGTGGGGCAGTCCAACAGCCGGCGCTTACACGGCGAACTCCAGTGAAGTCGACGACTTCGTCTGGAATTTCAGGGACTGTGTGATCTGCTTTGCCGCCGGCAACGACGGCATCGATTCCCAGGGACGCGGAATCATCGATGAGGGATCGGTGGGTTCACCTGGAACCGCAAAAAATTGTATTACCGTCGGGGCCTGCGAAAGCAGGCGACCGGATTTCATCGATCCTGCTCACGTTCTATGTTACGGCAATGGCTGGCCGGGCGACTTTCCTGAGAACCCGATCCACGACGATCTGGTGGCGAACAATCCGGACGGAATGGCCGCGTTCAGCAGCAGGGGGCCGGCGGTCAACAACCGCATAGGCCCCGATGTCGTTGCGCCGGGAACCGCGATTCTCTCGACGCGATCCCGGTTGGCCGAAGGTGACGGGTGGGCGCCATCGACCGATCCGCTCTATTTCTATGACGGCGGCACGAGCATGGCAACCCCTTTGGTCGCGGGCTGTGCCGCCGTGGTCCGGCAGTACCTGAAGTCGCGCGGGATCGCGCAGCCGAGCGCGGCGCTCATCAAGGCGATGCTGATCAACGGGGCAACGGTCATCGCCGGCCAATACGCGCCACCGGAAGTCGGGGCGCCGCCCGATGTCTCCCAGGGGTTTGGCAGAGTCGATCTGGCGGCGACCGTCGGCCCTTACGCAGCCGGAGAAACCGTCACGTTCAAGGACGAGGCCGGGACCCTCGACACAGGTAGTGAGGAACACGCGGCGCAGGCGGTCGATGTCGACGGACGCACGCTCAAGGTGACGCTGGTCTGGACCGATGCGCCCGGAGAAGCACTGCAGAATGATCTGGATCTGATCATTCGATCCGCGGATGGTCAGGAGCGACATGGCAATGTGGCCCCCGGTTCGGCGGACTTCGATCGTGCGAACAACGTTGAGCAGGTGACCTGGGCCGACGTGCCGAAGGGGAACATCGATATCGTCGTGCGCGCGTTCCGGGTGACGACACCGCAGAACTATGCCCTGGTGATGCGGTTGGCCTGACAGAGATCTATGGCCACAAGGATAGCGAACATCATGTCTCTGATTCAGAACGTCCTGGGTGCACGAAATGGCCAATGCCTGTTGCGATGGGCGCTATGTTTGTTCGCAGCCGTCGCTCAGTGTCCGTCGGCAGTTGCAGCTGTGGTTGCGCTGCCAAAATTTAACGTCGACATCAAGCAGACGTCGGTGTCCGGTTTGTCTTCGGGTGGGTTCATGGCGGTTCAATTCGACGTGGGGTATTCCTCTTTCCTGAAGGGTGCCGGCATTATCGCCGGTGGCCCGTACGATTGCGCCCAAGGAAGTGTCACCACCGCCCTGCAACCTTGCATGGCCGCGAATGGTTCAACCAACGTGTCAACGCTTATCGGGATTACGGAACAGAACGCACGGAATCAGGCGATAGATCCGACGTCCGGTTTAGCCAGTCACAGGATCTGGATGTTTTCCGGCACAGCGGATTCGGTGGTCAAGCAGTCCGTGATGAATGATTTGCGCACGTACTATTCACACTACATCAGTAATACCCAGATAAAATACATTAATAATATGGACGCCGAGCACGCAATGTCCACCGATTTCTACGGAAACAGTTGTCCTACCAAAGGCGATCCCTACATCAACAACTGCCACTTCGACGCGGCCGGAGACTTGCTGAAATGGATTTACGGTGACACTCTAAATCCAAGGAACACAGGGGCGTTGAGTGACGATCACTTCATCGAATTTGATCAGAGTGAATTCATCCCCAACCCGAATAGCCACAGCATGGCGACGACCGGCTGGGCTTATGTGCCGGCTAACTGCGCCGCCGGTCAGGCGTGCAAGCTTCACGTGGTATTTCACGGTTGCAAGCAGTATCCAGTCTACTCGTACTTTGCCGGTTCAGGAATGGTGACGTTCGGTATGACTTACGTCAGGAACACGGGTTATAACCAGTGGGCCGATACGAACAACATTATCGTTCTCTATCCGCAAGCGTTTAACGGCCGCAACAATCCAAACGGTTGTTGGGATTGGTGGGGTTACGATGATCCAAACTATGCCACCAGGACGGGTAACCAGATGAAGGCTGTCAAGGCGATGGTGGACAGAATCACCAGCGGCGCAACTCAACTGGCTTCGCCCTCGGGACTCACGGTGACGAACACGACTGATAGTTCCGCTTCCTTGTCATGGAACGGCGTGTCCGGCGCCGCCGGATATAACATTTACCGCGATGGCACAAGGGCTAACGCTTCCCCGGTGACAGGGACCAACTATACGGATTCTCCTTTGTCACCGGGCACGCAGTATCGCTATACCGTGAAAGCGACAGACAGCGGGGGAGCCGAAGGCGCGCCCTCGTCGGAGGTCCTTGCCATGACCAGTGGCCAACCGCCTGCCGTAGCGGCGCCGACGAATCTCGTTGTGACGGGCGTAACCGACACGACAGTGAGATTGTCGTGGACCGCCGCGGCCGGGGTTGCGGGTTATGACGTATTTCGCTCGAGCGACTCGGGTGGGGCGATCAGAGTTAACCCCAGTCTCATAGCCGATGCAAATTACACGGTGGCGGGATTGACGGCCAGCACCCGCTACAGTTTTTCGGTCAGGTCCGAGAATCGCTCTGGCGCCTCGAGTGGTGACTCGAATAAAGTGACGACCACTACAAGCGCGGCGGTAGCTTGCTATTACTCGAGCAATTTTGTACACGTTCAGGCGGGCAGGGCCCACGATAGTCGAGGTTATGCCCGGGCTAACGGTTCCAATGAAAACATCGGGCTAGACAACGTGTTCTTCAACACGACCCTGAGGAAAACCGGACCTAACTATTACATCGTCGATCACTTAACGTGTCCGTAGCTCAACGCTAGACTGCAGTTGTGTGGCGCGCATACCACCGGGTCGCGATGTCTTCCGAAGTCGCGGGAGGAGTCGGGAATGAATCGTGAAGCGCACGGTCCATCAAACGAATCGCACAGTGTCAGCGCGTTGGCCGATATCGCGTCCGACTGGAGAGCGTGCAAAAGGGTTGTGTCGCGATAAGGAGGGCAGGGCGAGCCAGTTTCGATATGAAATGCTCGCAAATCGCTTGGACCGTTCGCTGACGCACTGGCGCTCGATCAGACAGTAAGCGGCCAGCATGCCCGGCGAGTTCTTGCGTGGAAGCCCCATGGCCCCGGCCTGATTGCGGACCTCTCTGTACAAAAGCACTTTCAGCAAATCAACGGAGCATGACCATGGCGTGGAACAGTGCATCTTTCGAGTCGATTCTCGCGATGATCGTAGCGGTTCTGTTCGCGGTTGCTGGGGCGGTCAATCTCGCAGGGCGCGGCGCGGTGAAGCGCGACTTCGCACGCTTGGGGTTACCCGGCATGGTTTCATTTGCTCTGTGGCGCTCTTGAGCTGTTGTGTGCGGCACTTCTTTTTGGACAACAAACGAGGGTCTTGGGCCTAACGCTGGCCGGTGCGATCATGGTCGTCGCGCTCTTCACGTTGCTACGAAACCGGGAGTCGTTCGGGCATCTCGCCCCGGCGCTGATCTTCTCGGCTCTCGTTGTGGTTACTGTGGCGCTCCGCGGTTGAGGCTTGCTCGCCACCAGGCGAGTGAGCCCGGGACGCTAACAGGCCGCGCGGGCAATCCGTGCTGCAGGTACTTGAAATACGCACATGGATAGCGGCATTGGAGCAACTCCAATTTGATCACATGCGTCACGTGTCTGCTTTTTGTAGCGATGGCTGGGCGCTCCGGGTCGCCTGCCGCAGATCACCGCTTTACGTGCCACGGGAAACGGCCCCTCATGCATGGGGCAGCGGGCGGCGGCAGGAGGTCCGCTAGATGATTTTCAATTGGAGGTGCCGGAGACGACCTCAAGGCTATGTGCGCCTCACACCGAATTGCTCATAAATGTTTCGCTACTCGTTTTGATAGCCGTCCCTGGTCGCGCAACCGCCGCTGCCGCTACATGCAGCTTGAGGGGCTGCAAACGCTCAGCGATACTGTTCCCACTCTGCTGTCGGCTGTGGCCTGCTGAGTACCGCGCATCTCAGCCTCTCCAGGCCGGGGACTTACACCGTCACGCGGGACACGACCGCTGCCTTCTCACTGATTGGCAAAGGGAGTTATTTAAGATGACCAAGAACACGATCTGCCTGTGGTATGAACACGATGCCGAAGAGGCCGCGCGCTTCTACGCCGAAACCTTTCCGCAAAGCAGCATCGGCGCCGTCCACCGTGCGCCGGCCGACTATCCCGACGGCAAAGCGGGCGATGCCCTGACTGTCGAATTCACCGTCGCGGGCGTACCCTGTATCGGCCTCAATGGCGGGCCGCGGTTCAAGCACAGTGAGGCCTTTTCTTTCCAAATCGCGACCGACGATCAGGAAGAGACCGACCGGTACTGGAACGCGATCGTCACCAATGGCGGGCAGGAAAGCCAGTGCGGCTGGTGCAAGGACAAATGGGGCGTTAGCTGGCAGATCACCCCGCGTGTGCTGACCAATGCACTCGCCAAGGGTGGCGACGCGGCTAAACGTGCGTTTGAGGCGATGATGCCGATGACAAAGATCGACGTCGCCGCCATCGAGGCGGCTGTGCGCGGCTAACCAATACTGTTCCCACTCGGCTGTCCGCTGTGGCCCGCTGAATAATCGCGCATCTCAGCCCCGTCCGGACTATGGATTTACACCATCACGCGGGGCTACGACCTGGATGACCGGTATCGAGCAAGGGGAACGGCTATACCGGGTCGCCACGAGTCCGACGCGTCCGGCAGCACGCGGCCAGTTTGAGACGCTTGCTCCCACTGCCTATACGGCCGTTGCCTCGCTCGAAGCGGACGCTCGCTGAAGGCGAGCGCCCCCCCGACTGCGACAGAGATCTGTGCAAGATAGTGGCGCTCAAGGGCCGTCA
>NZ_WOEZ01000124.1 GCF_013177735.1 Paraburkholderia elongata
TCGGTGACCAACGGCACGACGCTGACGCTCTCGCCGTATAACGGCAACAACATCAGCATCAACGGCGTGCCTCGACAAGTTCCATTGGCAGGTGTGACCGGTAGCAATGCAGGCTTGACAGCAAGCACGCTGTATTACGTCTATGCCTCGTGGACTGGCGCCGCCATTCAATTGAATTTTTCGACGACGGGGCACAGCACCGCATCCAATGGCGTCGAGATCAAGACTGGCGACGGCACACAGACGCTGGTCGGGATGATAAGAACATTCACCGACGGCACATTCATTAATACCTCGCAATATTCGTATTTATTGAATTGGTTCAATCGCAAAACGATCGCGGCAAACATTAACGGAACTTCTGTCAACTTCAGCAATACTGGCGCTCTTGCTGAGATTTCCGCAACTTATCGGGTGAATTTTCTTACATGGGCAGATGAGGCTGTGTACTCTCAGTCGGATGGCGGGTACACCAACAACGGGATTAACGATAACAAGGTCCAAAATTGGATTGACGGTAGCTCGTTTGGCCCTGCGGTAGATTCTTATATTCCGGTCGCGAATACGCTTGCCGTCTTTGTCTCGGCAGGCGCAGGTACGCTATCGGAGGGGTTCCATTACTCGACACTTGCAGGTGCTGTTACGGCTGGCACCGCAAGCATAAGCACTCTCAATATGAAGGTCACGGTTAGGGGTTAATTCAATGACACAAAAAGCAATCGGGCCGTCCTTCTACGATGAATTGGTTGCATCCGGCGGCCTCGTCGGGCAACACTTCTCATGGTCGGCTGACGGCACAATCGAATTTTTCGCTGACACGCCAGCATCAGTTGTCGCGGGCGTTGAAGCGGTCTATGCCGTGCACAATCCGGCGACTATCCCACTTCCGATGCAGGCCCAATCGGCGCTTGCTACCGGTCTGAAACTCACGAGCACCGGCACGCCGGCGCTCAACGGGACGTTTGCTTGCGACCCGCTGAGTCAGATGGACATCATCGCGATCGAGACCAGCCTGAACGCTGGCAAGGGTTTTCCCGGCGGCGCCACGACGTTCAACTACCCCGACGCTTCCGGCGCTATGCACGCGTTCAGCCAAAGCAACTTCACGAACTTCGCTGCGGCGGTGCGTGATTATGTCTACGCGCTGAAATCTGTGATCGCCGGTGCGTCGTCAACACTGCCAAGTGCGAGTGCAACGATCGCGTAGCGGGGGCGCACAGCACTGACTGACGCGGCTTCGCTTGTGCGCGCAAATAGAAAGACCCCATGACCTATCGGCACATGGGGTCTTTGGCTCCCGGCAACAGAATAGACCTGCCGCCTACAACCGGGCGAGATTGTATCAAAAACATTGGCCGCCTTCGGGCGGCATCGCTTGGAGCAAGGCCATTGCTCAACCGAGGTGCGCATCGCACAGGTGTGTGCGGTATGGGACAGACAACCTTGCGCAAAAACTTACGATTGCTGATCGAAACATTGGTATATCGTTGCACATATGCCGTTTTTGTTGCATATCTGCCCTTGATGAACTAATTTCCTCGGGAAGATTGAACAATATCAAAACAGATGGGTGAGGAGGAATATGCACGGACCATTTGTGCACTATAGTGATAAAAATGGGGTGGATGGAATTTGTAAGACGAATGAATTGTGGGGACGGGCTGCGAGAAGCGGCGTCGGAGTGGGCGGGACAGCGGCGCGCGCTTGGATGGGCACGTTAAGTGCTCGCCCTCCTAATGCTGGCAAGGGAGGGGTCGAGTTCTCCACTGATGCCGAACCGGACTACCCCCTCGGAGGTCCAAAGATCGTGTTTTGGCGCCCCGATCCGCCATTAGTCAGATGGGAAGACCCTTTTGTGAAGGTTCCGATTAAGATTAGAGTATTCAAGATGCCGTAAAAATCATGAAAACTTTTCGCGAAATTCAGCCTGCAGATTTGCGGTCAGCGACGGATATGCTGCCCGCGTTGGTCGTCTTTGCTCCGATTGAAGACGTCGAAAACCTATTGCATGCCACCGCTCACGCGGAACCAGAGAGCGAGGAGCGGGTGGTGTTGATGGAAGTGAGCGTCGACGATGACAAGCCGGCGCAGGTTGCTCTCATCTCGTATGATCAAGAGCCGGAATACGTGCATCTGTTCGTGACTGACCGTGCACTTGGGTCTCACCCAACCAAGCGACTCGGCAGGATCGTACGTCGGCTCCATCTTGATAAGTTTGAGATTAACTGGTGGACAAGGCGCTCTGACGAGTCGTGGCCCGGTAATAGGCAACAGCCATTCACGCTTGATGATGGCACCCACTCGCGAGGCCACGCCGTCTAGATTGTTTTTGCAAGCTAGACGGCGGACCTTATTTCCGCCTGACATCAGTGACAGACGCCGCCTCCGAGCGGCGTTTTTGTTTTACCCGCCATCAGCCCGCCAAATTCCCCCGCTACTCGGGCGTGAACTGCGCAACTCCCTGCAGAAAAAAACTGACCGTCAGCAACAGGAGGCCGGACCTTTGGAGTAGCTGTCGGCGGTCGTTCGCTTTCTTCGTTTCAGCCAGTAACGCCGTGTTCATATAGGCGCCGGACGCTACTAGCCCGAATGTTCCGCAGTACATCAAGGCGGTTCCGGCGAAACCGGCTATCGCGCTAGCGATATTCAAGGCTTTGTTGGTATTCATGGGTTTGGGGGAACTTTGGGGTCAACCGGCTGAAGTTTGTTTTCCCACATCTGCATAACCGATCGTACGATCCCAGCCAACGGCCTCACACGACCATCGTCGAACGTCGCCATAACCCACGAGGCTTCGCCGAAGACTGCGGTTCCGAACGGCACTTCAAACATACCAGGGGGTCTAGTGAGCTGTTCGGCTGTCGAGATTTGCCGCGGGGCCTTCTTCGGAACAGACAGGCGGGCGTGCTTGGATGCGTCGGCAATATCGCCGATTAGCGAAAAGTCCGGACAGACATCGGTTAGTTCTTTGCGGAGCGCCTCAAGACGCTCGTTCATTATCTTTCTGTCGTTGCCGGCGTAACCTTCTAGCGCAGCATGGTCTGCCATGTGATACAGAACGATAGCTGCCAAGCGACCGCGCCGAACATTCCGAACGTCACCAAAGAACTCCTCCACCGTCGGTTTTACCGTCGAGGCAAAAAAATCGGCGGCAGATGCTCTCTTGACGTGGCGCATGTCGGTTAGCGCTTACCGCGCTTCTTTTCCCGCTCGTCCAGCACCTGGCCGACCTTCTCGGCAAAGAGGTCGAGCGTGTGTTCGTCGATCGATGGCGCTCCACCCGTGAAGCTTTCTTCGAGGCGTGCCACGACCTCAGCATTCATCGACCGATTGCTGGTGTCGGCTGCCTGCTTCAACCGTTCTTTCAGGTCGGCGGGCAATCTGAGATTGGTTTGAATGTCTTCGCTAGTCATTTCGGAAGTATATATAGCAAAGTGCTTGCACTCAACGTAGCACTTTGCTACATTTGAATCAGGCCGATGCACGGATGCTCAGAAAGCAGCAGGAGTGATCAGCCGGCAACCGATCTCATAGGGGAATTTCCATGGACCAATCGAGCAACGTCAAACCCGTTATGTCGTTCTGCGCTGCAGCCGGCGCCAAGGCCGCACGCCGCTGGCTGCTGTGCCCAAGCGCGAGCATGGCCGACTACCGCGACCAGGCGTTGGCGGTGCTGCTGGCTGCGTGCGATGAGCCGCAACGTGCCGCGGAGCGCACGCGCGAGTTTTGTGATGGCTTCGCCGCGCGGATCGCACAGGAGATCGCCAGCCGTTCGACCGACGTCCACTATCGGGCGCGTAAGGCCCTACAGACACCACGACGTACCGCACGCGTTCGGGGTCGCCGTAAGCCCGCGCCGGCCCCGCGACCGGCGCTGCTGGTGTTAGCGAGCCGAGGCGTACTGTAGGCGCTGCGCCGACTGTCGGCGCACTTTGCAACCTGATACGAGGTCACATCATGTCTCGAGTTACTAGTATTGCGACCGTCCTAGCCTACAGCGAATGGCGTCCCGTGCGCTGGCGTGTGAGAACAGCTGTGCGCAGCTATGGCCTTTTTGATAGTCATCAGCAGGCGAGCCGATTCGCGGATGGTCTTTTGCTTTACCCCGAACACGCCGACTCGATCTGGATTACGCGTGTCGAAGGCGCGTCGCATCTGGTCTGGCAGGGCGATGACTTCGGCCTAGGTGATAGGCCGGCCGTCATCCACTTGGTGGACGACTTCGGCATCCTTCGCAGCTTCACGGTGGCCGACGCGCTCAACCATCGGATGCACGTCGACCCGCGCGGCCTCGGCAGAATTGTTTCGGCGCTGCGGCTTATGGCCGACTGTGGGAAGCTGCATCCGGAAGATCTCGCAGCATGGGGCGCGGCGGCCGATGAGTTTCCTGTGGTCGAACTCTGCGGGAGCAATCTGTGATGGCTATCCTCAACTCAGAACTCGATGACTTTGATGTCACCTTTTGGCTGGTAGCCGAGGATCGCGTGAAGGACGGACGCCGGGTGAGGGGTGTTCCGTTATCTCCGAAGTTTGCTGCCCGCCAGGAGTGCGTCGAAGCCTCGGTGGAGATCAAGGCCAGGAAGCCGGATGCATATTTGGTCCGGCATACCTACTGCTTCGATATGGATAGGCCGGAAGACATTGTGGAACGCGCGAGGTTGCTCGACGAGATACACGGCGTCGCCGCGTTCGTGTGCCAATCGCAGCGGAGGTAAGCCATGTCTGAGATTGAAACGGTCGACGCCGCCGCAGCGGTGATCCTCAAACTATGCGAGGACGAAGGTGATTTGCAAACGAAGCTCGAGCGTATCGCGTACGCGGCAGCCGTAATCAAACGGGCCGCGGATGCAGGGATCGAGAAAATTAACTCAGCGACGGAGGTAAGTCATGCATAACGACGCGAAGGGGTTCGCCGCCCAGATGACTGAGCGCGAGTCCGGCGAAAGGCCGTCATATTCAAGCGACACGGCCGGTCTGCTGCGCTACTTACTTGAACGCGTGGACTCGGAGGTCAATAGTATTCCGGATGCCGAACTCGAGTGGCTTGCGAACGCATCGAGCCAGACAAAGATGATGGCAGGGAATCTCGGCGAGATGCTCGGCCAAGTTGCGGCATTGGTCGGGTACGAGATCAACGCGGGCGGCCAGCGATCTGGTGGCCTTCAGCCATACGGCCTTGAGCAGTTGCTGCTTCATGCCTCCGACACGCTGATGACCATCGAGCGAATGACAGAAATCTCCGAGCTGACTGAATGGGCCTTGCGCGAGCGATGGAAACAGCGCGTCATGGCGGCGAGATCGACGTCAAATCAAAAGCAGGGAGGACGCGACAATGGATAAGCTCGTCAATCTCGCGTCGATCCCACGGGACGGCGAAATCGCTTCGGGGAATGCTCTCCTGATCGTTCGCGCGCTGCAGTGGCTTCACAACAACGTCCATGTCGACACTGCACGGGAAGACATCGACGATTACCAAACGCTCGTTGAACTGGGCCTGAGCGCGATAGAGCGTGACGTCGAAACCGCCGAGCGTGTTTTGATGGCGTGTCGATCGGATCGAGGAGATACGAAATGACCGCCAGCGAAAGAAGATCCGCACTGTTCGGACAGATGTCCGCACTCGCCGGTTTCATGTACTGCGATGGACGAGAGGCTTTCAATGCTTTGCCCGAGTGCGCTCGCGACGAGCTGCGCACGCTGTTCAACTCGCTGAACGGCGAGTTGCAAGAAGCGATTGCGGGTAGTCGTTGCCACTCGCAGTTCGGCGCGTCGACTGTTCAAGGTTAAATCGCCATGCAAGAAGAACAACATCTCATCCGCGACCGTGCCTATGGTGTCTGGCACCGGTCGCGATCGATTAGCCGCTTTATCGGCCACCGAAAAGCGCAGTCGCTGACGATGGCCGATCTTGATAGCGTGCTGTTCGTCGAGTACGGCTATTCAGGCAAGCTGCCTCTCGCGCTTGTTGAGGTTGCGCAGGACATCGGCCAGGAGAAACCGACCGGCGTCATCCGCGAGCTCGCGAAGATGGCGAACCTGCCGGCGTTCGTTGCGTTGTACACGCCGGCGCCAAGGGCCAATCCGGCCAGCCGAGCGTGGCACGACATCGACCAATTCCGCGTTAAACGCGTGTGGCCGCGGCCCGAACCTGACTGGCGAACTCTGTCGCCAGCCGAGTGGGCCAATGCCCTGCTGCAGATCCGGGATTGGCAACTCCGACGATTCACGTCGACGCCAGCGGCGAACGATGAAACGTACTGATACCAGCACCCAAGGCAGGCATCGGTGCAAGCTTTCACCTAAAATTTAAGCGTGGCCGTGACTTTGATGGAGGCTGACATGAGCGACTCAACGCTGGCGATTTTGATGGGGATCATCGTGGTTGTGTTTGGCGCCGCGATCTGGGTCACATCCGCGAACGAGGAGCGACTATCCCACTGGCTCCGGGAACATCATCTTCGGGACCTGATGCGCCATAGGCACTAAAAGATGCCGCCACAGGACATTTCGATGTTTGGCGGGTTCTTTGGCGGGTAGAAATGAAAACAGGCCCCGAAGGGCCTGTAGTCTTGATGTCTTGGCGGAAAGGGTGAGATTCGAACTCACGGTACCCCTAAAGGTACACTGGATTTCGAGTCCAGCGCATTCGACCACTCTGCCACCTTTCCGGGTCTTCCAACTCACAGCAACGAGGCTGCTTCGTCAGATCCAAGCGGGTCGTTGCTTGGGAGAGAAAGATTATAGAACAGTTGATTCCGCTTTCCAAGCCCCTCGTCAAAAAATTTCAAGGTGACTTGGCAATCGGCGACGGCATCAAGCCGCCGGCACTTCCAGCCGTTCCACACCGCCCAGGTAAGGACGCAGCGCCGCCGGCACCGTCACCGAACCATCCGCGTTCTGGAAATTCTCCAGCACAGCCACAAGCGTGCGGCCAACCGCCAGGCCCGACCCGTTCAGCGTATGCACCAGCTCCGGCTTGCCTTGCGCATTGCGGAAACGCGCCTGCATCCGGCGAGCCTGGAACGACTCAGTATTCGAGCAGCTCGAAATCTCGCGATACGTATTCTGCGCAGGCACCCACACTTCAAGGTCATACGTCTTGGCAGCCGAGAAACCCATATCGCCCGTGCACAGCGTGATCACACGGTACGGCAATTCAAGCTTCTGCAGAATCGTCTCAGCGTGGCCAACCATCTGCTCCAGCGCGTCATACGACGCTTCCGGCGCGACGATCTGCACCATTTCCACCTTGTCGAACTGATGCTGGCGGATCAGGCCGCGCGTATCGCGGCCATACGAGCCCGCTTCCGAGCGGAAGCACGGCGAATGCGCGGTCAGTTTGATCGGCAACGCGTCCGCTTCGACGATGCTGTCGCGCACCGTGTTCGTCAGTGAAATTTCCGAGGTCGAAATCAGATACTGCGTGATCGTGTTCTCGTCACCGCCCTTCTCGACGCGGAACATGTCGTCGGCGAATTTCGGCAGTTGGCCGGTGCCGTACAGAATCTCCGGATTCACGATGTACGGCGTGTACACCTCGGTGTAGCCGTGGTGCAGCGTGTGCGTGTCGATCATGAACTGCGCCAGCGCGCGATGCAGCCGCGCAATCTGGCCACGCAGCAACGTGAAACGCGCGCCCGACAGTTTCGCGCCGGTCTCGAAGTCGAGGCCAAGCGGCGTGCCGACGTCGACGTGATCCTTCACCTCGAAATCGAACTGGCGCGGCGTGCCCCAGCGGCGCACTTCGACATTCGCGGTTTCGTCCTCACCCATCGGCACGCTTTCGTGCGGCAGGTTCGGCACGCCGAGCAGCAGGTCGGACAGACGCTTCTGGATATCGTCGAGCTTGGCCGCCGACGCCTTCATCTCGTCGCCGATACCGCCCACTTCGGCCATCAGCGCCGAGGTGTCCTCGCCCCGCCCCTTCATCCCGCCGATCTGCTTCGACAGGGTGTTGCGGCGCGCCTGCATCTCTTCGGTACGGGTCTGGGTGTCGCGGCGTTCCGCTTCGAGCGCGGTAAAGGCCGCCACGTCGAGGGTATAGCCGCGGTCGGCGAGGCGCTTGGCGACGCCGTCGAGGTCTTTGCGCAGCAGCTGGATGTCGAGCATGGGATGGGGCGGGTGTTCGTTATATGAAGCTGGGATTTTAGCGCACCGCCGCGGGCGGCCGGTGCGTTAGATGGTCAAGGCGTGCGGAATGGCGACACGGCATCTGAAACGGCCGCAGATGCAGCAGAAGCACCAGCGAAGACGCTCAGCTCTTTTTAGGCTTGTTCTCGCTGCGCCACTGCGCATCAAGCTCGGCCAGACGCGCCATCTTGTCGCCGATCTTGCCTTCAAGACCGCGCGGCGTCGGCTCGTACCAGTGCGGGTCGTGCATGTTGTCCGGGAGATAGGTCTCGCCGGCCGCGTAGGCATCGGGTTCGTCGTGCGCATAGCGGTATTCGTGACCGTAGCCGAGTTCCTTCATCAGCTTGGTTGGCGCGTTACGCAGATGCACCGGCACGCCGCGCGACTGGTCCTTGCTCACGAAACGGCGTGCCTCGTTGTACGCGTTGTACCCCGCGTTCGACTTCGGCGCGACCGCCAGATAGATGATCGCCTGCGCCAGCGCCAGTTCGCCCTCGGGCGTGCCGAGGCGTTCATAGGTTTCGGACGCGTCGAGCGCGATACGGGCCGCGCGCGGGTCGGCGAGGCCGATGTCTTCCCACGCCATCCGCACAATACGTCGCGCGAGATAACGCGGGTCCGCGCCGCCGTCGAGCATGCGGCAGAACCAGTAGAGCGCGCCGTCCGGGCTGCTGCCGCGCACCGATTTATGCAGCGCGCTGATCTGGTCGTAGAATGCGTCGCCGCCTTTGTCGAAACGGCGCAGATTCTCGGCGAGCGCGCTGCCGAGCAAGGCGCCGTCGATTTCGGTGCTCTTCTGCTGTGCCGCCGCGCGCGCGACGATTTCCAGGTTGTTCAACAGCTTGCGGCCGTCGCCGTCGGCGGAACCGATCAGGGCGTCGCGGGCTTCGTCCGTGAACGTGAGGCCACCGAGTTCCTGCTGCGCGCGGTCGAGCAGTTCGCGCTGTTCTTCATCGGTGAGGCTTTTCAGCACGTAGACAGCGGCTCGCGAGAGCAACGCGCTGTTCACCTCGAACGACGGATTCTCGGTCGTCGCACCGACGAACACGAACAGCCCCGACTCGACGTGCGGCAAAAAGGCATCCTGCTGGCTCTTGTTGAAGCGATGCACTTCATCGACGAACACAAGCGTCTGATGCCCGTTCGCGCGATGAATCTGCGCGGTCTCGACGGCTTCGCGGATATCCTTCACGCCCGACAACACCGCGGACAACGCGATGAACTCGGCGTGAAACGCGTCGGCCATGAGCCGCGCAAGCGTGGTTTTGCCGACGCCGGGCGGGCCCCAGAGGATCATCGAGTGGGCTTCGCCGGATTCGAAAGCGACCCGCAACGGCTTGTTCGGGCCAAGCAGGTGCTTCTGGCCGATCACTTCGTCGATATTGCGGGGCCGCAGGCGTTCGGCGAGCGGAACATTGGCACGGGTTTCTTCAAACATAACGTTTTGGGGATAATCTCGGCTTTTCCGGACGCGGTCCGTGTGAAGGCGGCGTGCTGCCGGATGAACAAAGCCGGCACGCAAGAGTGCGGGCAACGTCCCGCATTATGACAGTGACGGCGCTCGGAAATGAGCGCGCCGATTAGCCAGTAATCTCGCCGACAGTCTGACAGGCTAACATCGCGCGCGGATTGGCCGGCAACACCGGCATCGCACACGAACGTGCAAGCAATACAAACAGGGACAAGACTAGATGGCACAAGATCCACTCGTCGGCGACGCCGGCTCCACCTACGCACCGCTCACACCGGTGCCCGACGCGCGTCGCGCGTTCCGCACCGGCGACGCTTTCGCGCTCTGGTTCTCGCTCGGCATCGGCCTCTTGGTCGCGCAGGCGGGCGCACTGCTGGTGCCGGGGCTGTCGCTGCCGCATGCGTTGCTGGCGATCGTGATCGGCAGTGTGATCGGCGTCGTATTGCTGGCGCTGGCCGGCGTGATCGGCACGGATACGGGCCTCGCGGCGATGTCGTCGTTGCGGCCGACGCTCGGTGTGCGCGGCGCATCGGTGCCGGCGGTGCTGAACGCGGTGCAACTGGTCGGCTGGGGCTCGTTCGAGGTGATCGTGATGCGCGATTCCGCCGATGCTCTCGCCAAGCAAGCCTTCGGTTTCTCGATGCCGCTGATCTGGACCGTGATCTTCGGTCTGCTCGCGACGCTGCTGGCCATCAGCGGCCCGCTGTCGTTCGTGCGCCGGTTTCTGCGCACGTGGGGTATCTGGCTGCTGCTGGCGGGCGCCGCGTGGCTCTCGTGGAATCTGCTTGCCAAGCATGATGTTACCGCGCTGATGCGCCGTCCTGGCACCGGCGAGATGTCGTTCGGCGGTGCAATCGACCTGGTGGTCGCGATGCCGCTCTCGTGGCTGCCGCTGATCGCCGACTACACG
>NZ_WOEZ01000125.1 GCF_013177735.1 Paraburkholderia elongata
GCTGATCGCCGACTACACGCGTTTCGGCCGACGCCCCGGCGAGACCTTCCGCGGCACGCTGCTCGGCTATGGCATCGCAAACATCTGGTTTTACGCGCTCGGCGCGATCTACGGTCTCGCGGCAGGCGGCGGCGATGCGCTGCTGACCGGCGCGCTGGCTCAAGCGGGCGGCGGCCTCGCCCTGCTGCTGATCCTGATCGACGAAGTGGACAACGCGTTCGCCGATATCCACTCGGCAGCAGTCTCAACCGGCACGTTCTGGACGCGCGGCAGCGTGCCGTTGTTGTCGGCGGCGTTTGGCGCGCTGTGCACGGCGATCGCCTTGCTCGTGCCGATGGCGAAGTATCAGAACTTCCTGCTGTTGATCGGCTCCGTGTTCGCGCCGCTGTTCGGCGTGGTGCTGGTGGATCACTTCATCGTGCGCAAGCGTCGCATTGAAGCCGCCGTGCTCGGCGATGTGCGCGGGCGTTATGGCTTCTCGGGCGGCTGGCATCTGAGCGCGTTCACGTCGTGGGCAATCGGGATCGCGTCGTATCAGGCGATCAATCAATGGCTGCCGGATCTTGGCGCGACGCTGCCCGCGTTGGCAATCGGCGCGGTGTGTTATCTGGCGCTGGTGTCGGCTCGGAAGACTGCATACGCTTGAGTCGCGTAAGTATCCCTGCAATATGGAAAAGGCCTGCAAATGTTATTTGGGGTAGTTTTGGCCTAATAATTAGTCGCATCTAAGCCCACTTGGACTTTCCAAGTGGGCTTTTTACCACATCTTGATTGACGTTCCTCGGGGTAATATAAATACTATTAACAAAACATTGGGGGCGACAGCATGGCGAGCGGCAAGCAAATCGCAGAGCAGAACTTCCAAATCTTCCAGACTTGGCTGGCAAGCAAGACAGACATGGACTTCCGGCAGATGGTCAGTCGCGGGGTTCTGTCACGAAAAGAAATGGCCAAAGAATGTGGATTCGCCAAGTCCGCCCTCGACCAAAACCCTCGCATCAAGGCAGCACTCAAGGCTGTTGAAGACGGTCTGCGACAGCGTGGCATTCTGCCAGCACTCGAAAAGAAACTGCCGATTGACGGAGCTGCCCCACCGATGCGCGAGGCCGGTCCGCAACGCGCCACGCGTGATGGCGAACGCCTGAAGCGGCTAGAGCAGGAAAACGCAAGCCTGCGCGCCGAGAACGACGAGCTCAAGCGCCAACTGGAAAGGTATGTCGTGCTCCAAGAGGCCCTGTCCCTGACCGGGAGGCTACCGCGATGAGTGAGCAGACGCTGCGGGTATCCACCATTCGTAGCCAAAATCCGCAAGGAAAGGGCGGCTGCATCTTTACCGGCGCGCCCATCGACGGACAAGGCAATGTCCTGGATGCGCGAGCCTACTACGTTGTTCGAGCATCGAATCGGGTTCTGGGCGGCACGTCTGTGCAGGTGGGGCAGTGGTGGCGAGTCGGCGGCGACCCCACGCATAATGCCATCATCGTCAACGGTTACCACCTGACCGAGTGGCAAATCACCGCTAGTGAGGCAGAACTGCTGCTCCCGTCAGGCGAGCACATCATTACGCTGATGGCGGAGAGCGCCGAATTCCAAGGCATCGGTTTGGTAAAGGCCCGTAAGCTCTGGGAGACGTTCGGCAGCGACTTGTACGACATTCTTGACCGGGGTGACGTCGTGTCCTTGGCTAAGATACTGACCGAAGATAGTGCACGGCAAGTCGTGTCGGCGTGGACGTTGTACGGCAACACGCGCGCCCTCCAGTGGCTACATGCCAAAGGGCTCGATCAAACGACCGGTCGTAAAGTTCTCGCATTCTTCGGGGCCGAGACACCAGAAAAGATTGAAGCGGACCCTTACCGTCTCTTGAGCTTCTGTGCAACGTGGCGACAGGTGGATAGCCTAGCCCGCCATCATTTCGGCATCGAAGAACACGATGCTCGCCGCGTCCAAGGGGCCATCGAAGAAAGCTGTTATCGCCTGTTCGGCGATGGCCATACGGTGGCTACGCGCTCCATGCTCGTAGAACGTCTAGCCACTGTGCTTGGGGAGCAGAATTCCACTTCTACCTGGCGCGACCGGATGTCGGACGCCCTGTCCAGAGGGTTGACGAACGGCAGCTATGTGATTGAGGCCGACGGCTGCCTCCGGCCCCTCGGGCCCTTTGTAATGGAAACCGAGGTGGCGCGCGCCATCGCAGACCGCCTACACCAAACGAACGCATCTCAATTGTTGTCCGACGGAGAGGTCCACACACTACTGTCGGCGTACGAGGTAAGTGAAGGCATCAGTCTCAATGACGAACAGCGCTCCGGCATATTGACGGCTGCGGCGAATGCGTTCGCGCTAATCACCGGTGGCGCGGGGGTCGGCAAAACGACGGTTCTGAAGGCCCTCTACGAAATCTACGACCGGGCTGGGGTTCACATCTATCAAATGGCGCTGGCCGGCCGTGCCGCAAAACGCATGCAGGAAGCGACCGCTCGCCCAGCTAGCACAATCGCCAGCTTCCTTCGAACTACACAGGCAGACTCGTTTGCTACGCCTTCTGTGGTTGTGGTGGACGAGGCCTCGATGGTCGACATCATTTCCATGAGCCGACTGTGTGGACTGCTCCCGAACCATGTTCGAATGTTGTTGGTTGGTGACCCAAATCAGTTGATGCCCGTCGGTCCCGGACTCGTCCTGCATGCTTTGACTGAAATGCCTAGGATTCCCAACGCTAAGCTCAAGGTCGTAAAGCGTTATGGTGGCGCGATTGCCGCAGCCGCGCACGCTATCCACGGCGGAGCCTGGCCCGATTTACCAGACATCGAATCAGCGCCTATCGCATTCATTCCGTGGACGGCTTCCAGTGGGCGACATGCATCTGAACCCGACGGCACACTCGCAGATGAAGTTCTAAGGCTGTACCTGCAAAGCCCAACCAATACTCAGATTCTTTCGTCCCGCCGCAATGGCATCGACGGAACCAATGGACTCAATGCCCTGTGCCAACTACGCCTTACGGCAAATTCTAGGCCTCTCCGCCTTTGGAGCAGCGAGTACGCTATGTATGTTCACACGGGCTTCCATCTGGGAGACCCCTTGCTCTGCACTCGCAACCTTTGGGAATGGGGTCTGCAGAATGGTTCGCTCGGGAAGCTAGCGCAGATTGAAGACGAACCACGCCTTATCCGGGACGATGACGGTACGGAGAAAGGATATGCCTTGGCATGGGTCGAATGGGATGACGGGGAACGCAGACCGATATTCGAAGGGATGCTCGATGACCTGGAACTCGGCTATGCAATCACCGTGCACAAGGCTCAGGGTTCGCAATGGGAACGCATCCTCATACCCATTACTGGCAATCGACTGCTCGACCGCACTTTAATCTACACAGCCGTCACGAGAGCCCAGTGGCAAGTAATTCTCGTTGGTGATGAGGCCGCCGCTAGGCGGGCCGTTGAAGCCGTGCCGAGGGCGCGCCATCGACGAGTGGCATTGGGCGCTACCGTGGCTGACCAGTTGGCTATCGCAGAGGGCACGACATGACTCACGTCCGTGTCCCCGCCCGGGTTGTGACCGACGACACCGGTATAAGAGCCGAGATTCCGGCGATTCTGGTCGAGGAAGGTGGCCAATGTATCGCGCTCGAACCAGTGGTGGACTACTTGCTTGCCAACTATCAGGCAAGGAGCCTCGCTTGGATGAACAAGCTGTGCCAAGTTGTGGAAATGCTTCTCGACTACGTGGCAGCGAATCATGCGTACTTTGACAAGCCCGAAGACTTGTTCGAAACGTTCACCCAACGAGTTTATACCGGCACCATTGGCGACGACGGTCGGGACCCAAGCAATCTCTACTGGTTCCCCAAACGCACGAAGACTGCCAAGCAACTATTAACCATGCTGAGCGAGTTCTCGGACTGGATGCACAAGAAATATGGTGCCATCCCCCTCAATCCGTGGCGCGAGGCTACTATCTTCGAGCAACGTCTGAACTGGGCTGCGTTTATCAACAAGTCACAACGCTCTTTTCTCGGGCACCTTGATAGCTACGCGGATGCAGCTGCGGCCGCCAAGCAGGCGCGCAATACACGCCAGCGTAGGGCACCAACGGGTGACCACGGGGAGACCAAGGCATTTCCCGACGACCGCTTTATGGAACTCTTGTTTGTGGGGTTTACTGTGCCCGGCAAGCAAGACAGCCCCGATATTGTCGAGCGTTACGATTGGCGTGGCATCTGTATCACAATACTTCTGCATTGGGGCGGTTTGCGTGTTTCGGAGCCATTTCACCTTTGGGTCGGTGATATTACGAGCGACCCGCTGAAGCCGGACGAAGCTTACGTCCGCGTCTACCATCCAATTGACGGCGCTGCTCCAAAAGATTTCCGAGGACCTGATGGACGGTACTTGCCTAATCGGGAGGCTTATCTTCAGGCTCGCTACCCGGGCTATCGCCCGCGCCACAGAGAGACAGGAAACCGCAAGTCCGGCTGGAAGAATCCGAAGCTAGATGATACGACGCAGAACTTTATGCACGTCCATTGGCTGCCAGCCGGTATTGGCGGCCGCCTTTTCATGCAAGCGTGGAAGCTATATATGTATCAGCGCATGCGTGCAAGGATTGGGGCAGACCGGCATCCATTTCTATTCGTGTCGTTCCGGAGCCTTCAGCACGGAGAACCTTACACGATAGACGCCTACCGGGATGCCCATGCTCGCGCGGTGCGCCGCATCGGCCTTACACCCGCGAAAATGAACGGTACGACCGAGCATGGCCATCGCCATGCATACGGTCAGCGCGCCAGGCGTGGCGCAGTTGACAACATCGTTACCCAGAAGGGCATGCATCACAAGTCCATCGAATCCCAAGCCGTTTACACCGAGCCGTCCATTTCGGAAGTTACTGCTGCGCTGGAAAAGGCGAATGAAACCCTGTCCTCCGGACAGTCGCTCCCAATGGTGCCAGACCTCGAGACCTTAGTGTCGGCAGTGAAGAAAAAGCAATCCGGAAATCTCACGAAGAAGGGCAGATAGCGATGACAAGCAATAACGACAAGGTCAAAATGAAAAGAATTCGCGGGGCCTCAAAAGATGCTGAGTGTCGCTACGCCACAGCGCTTGACCCGAAGCTAGAGCAATGGAGAGTCTTGGCAGCGGAGTGGCTCGCTACCATAAAGGAAGGAAAATCCCACGCGATGGCGGCTCTGAGAATATTCTTAGTCGACTATGTACATGAAGGGGGCCTGGACGTGGAGCCGGCAAACTTTCTCCGTCGGAATAACTCGGCTCCTTGCATCTACGAACGCTGCCTTTCCCGCTTTAAAACGAAACGTCAAATCGCCCTACATTTCACGAAAATATCCGACTTCATTGACTACGTTCTGAATAGTTATTTTTCGGTAGACGATGACGATGGCAATCGTGTAACTTCCCCTGCCTTCGGGAATCCAATTCCATCGCTTCCCGATGCGATGCATTCCAACCATGCAAGTGGAAAAAACGACGAGTCCAACAAGCTCGTTTTGCCTCATTATTTCATCACACGACTACGTCGACTGCTGTGCCCTGTCCAAGCGAAGAACTTCGCTGATTGGAGTTGGGCACAATCAGCGGAAGAGAGGACTGGTTGGTTTGTCGTGCCAGTCGACAACATAGATAAGACCGACCCAGACTGTGTCTGGCGGCAACGCGTGACGTCCGAGCACGAGCGAAGCACCCATGGCTATGGCGAATTGGTGTTTGAGATGTGGAGCCCCGCACGAGCGGTGGCGCTCTATCTGAAGCTGCAATTGCCCCTGCGAACGTTCCAAGTGCGCATGCTCGATAGCGGGGAGGCGGACACTCATCGCTACGTGAAGGGGGAATGGGTAAAAAACACAAGTCAGTTGGCGAAAGGGCATGTTAAAAATCCTTGGCGGCACGGTGTCTTCCGCCAGATGACAGATGACATCAAACATCGCCAAATGACGGGGTTGTTTATCAATACCAACAAGACCGCCGACAAGGGGAAGGACGAGTGGAGCAAAGGCTATTCGATTCCATGGGAGCACCCTGATGTGCTGTTTTGGCTAGAAAAACTCAGAGATTGGCAAGAAAAATACAATCCGATTTCGGCCCCGGTGGCGTGGACGGACCTCGAACGCAAGCACATCGGCAAGACAAAATCCGACGTGCAACTGAAAGCCATGGGCTCCACTTGCTTCTTGTTTCGTGATGCCGCTGCCCATGGCTCGGACAAAGCGAAGCCCGTTGCGGCACAATCCGTCCTTGACTCCCTTTGGTACAAGTTACTGGCCACTTTAGAGGAGCACTGCAAGGCGGAGCAGCTTCATGACCTAGCTGACAAACCCCTGATATTTGTAAGGAGAGACACTCTCTTAACGACCTATTACCCACTGCACGCGCTGCGGGTCTCGCTCATTACCGCATATGCGCTGGAAGGTGGTGTGCCCATGTCCATTCTGTCGAAATGCATCGCTGGGCACGCAAGACTGGTGATGACGCTCTACTACACGAAAGCTGGAATTACCTATTGCACTGAGACCATGGACGCGGCCACCAAGCGCCTGATGGTGGCTGAGCAGGAAAACTATGCGCGCTGGTTGAAGGACAAAACCTACCAGCAATTGGAAGCACACGGTGCGTACCACGACCCGGCCGCGATTTCCGCGATGATGCTGGCGATGCAGTGCGGGGCGAGCCTAACAAAGGACGACAAGGGTTTTTGCCCGAAGGGAGGATGGGGGTGCGACTCGGGTGGCGTGTACGTCAACGAGGATACCGGCACCGTGACGTACGGCGAGGTGCCGGGCTATCCCCAGAAGAACTGTCCGCGATGCCGCTGGTTTTTTACCGGTCCGGCCTTTCTCGATGGGCTGAACAACCACTGGAACAACATCCAGTTGCAAATGGGCGATGTCGGTGAGCGCATCGTGAAGTTGGAAGGCCAGATTACCGCGTTGGAGGACGAAGTATTCGAATGCCAAGAAAATGACCGACCGTTTCTGGAACAAGACAAGCTTAATACACTGCGTAAAATCCATCAGAGCGAGTATGAGAAGAACAACAAATATGCTGAAGACTCGAGCGCTACCTTTCGGCTCATAGCCAAGTGCACGGTATTGGCCACGAGTGGGTCACAAAGTGATGGCGTCCAGTTGGTTGCTGTTGGCGGCTCGCAGGATGTGCGCGTGGCTATCGACGAATGCGATAGATTGCGTCAAGTGCTCACCTCCGTCGCGGGCTCTACTGTGTACCCGGAGCACGACGTGAGTAAGGCCATCCTGCAAGCTGGCAAGGCCTTTGACATGATGTTGGCGCGTAATGGCAAGGAACCCATTCTGTTCCGCCTCCCGGACGACGAGCTTACTTCGGTGGTTCAACACATCACAAGGCTGCTCGCCGCTGAAGCCGGCAGCATCAAGGATGCTCTCCCCTTTGTTGAGGGCGCACGTCAGCTTGCGGAGCTTGGCTTGGACCTGAACATGGAACAATTGGCACACGAGATGGCAATGGGCCAGGTCGTGGAATTGGCAGAGACTCAACTGCTCGCAACTTCGATAAAGGTTCCTCGCTCTTTGCAGCATGCCGCGCCTGAGGGAACCATGGAGGCAGATGCCAATGTCACCGAATAAGCTAACCCCCGAGGATGTGCTGGCAGCGTTGAAGCGGGATGCCACCAATCGCACCCAACAATCACTGGAGCTTATTCATACCCTCTGCAAGGAGCAGTATGAAGCTGGCAACCTTGATTTCTCTGTCGCAACTATTGGTCGGCTATCGGCGGCACGCGGGGGGCCTTCCACCCAGGCAATCCGTAATGCGACGGGGGAGCATTATCGGGCTTTGCTGAAGGCCTGGGCCAACCATGTAGATGGCGCTTCCCGGAAGCCGGCCGTTAGACCAGAGCCCGGCGTGGCTGACGATGTGCTGGCCATGATACCGGACCCTTCGGTGCGTGCTGTCGTTGGGAGCTTCCTCGCCGAGAATCGCAAACTCAGGGCTGAGAACACGTTACTGAAAAGCCAAGCCCAAGTCGTGATTGACCGACGCCCAAGTTCCTCGATGTCGGCACCGACATCTCCGTCTGGTGTTCAAGTGCTACCAGCAATGAGTACGCTCTTGCCTTTGGAGGTGGAGGCGCTGCGGCATGCTATCTCTAAGGAGTTGCTCGACAAGATGGGCTGGAGCGTTGACGCGAAAACTGGCCGAGTGTCGAAGAACGAGCATGCCATCTTCAGAGCTGGGTTCGCCACCGCTATTAAGAAGGTCTTGAATGCGGTGTAGCTCCGTCTACGCGTCGGGCAGGTGGGAAGAAAGGTTCTAGAGCGGCGGGCAGTCAAGAGCACCGTGGAATAAATGGAAGGGGCCCACGCTTGCGTGGGAAGGATTCCGTTTATGCCGCGAAAGGCTCTTGACGGACCGGAGCGGCTCACGCTCATGGCTGCTGGGGGTGGGTTGGTTGTTGAACCCACCCCCGGCTGCCCAACGGCGAGTGCGGGGTTGCAGGAGCGAAGCCCACGAATCCGTTCACAAAGAAAAACCCCCACTCACATTCGCAAGCGGGGTTTGGAAATATTACGTGTAAATGTTACATATAACATTGCGAGACTGGCTAATTTACTCACTCACAGCGTAATAGTACGAGTTTTTCCCTGAATAACGTTTGCAGGCCTTTTCTCTTCATGCGTCATCAACCTTAATCAATTCAATCCACAGTTCAACTCGCCGTTCAACGCTTCGACGCCCGACACTCAACACCCGGCAACACGCACAGCAATTCAAACGCGAGATTCGCGCCGAGCAACGCGGTCGTGCCGAACGGATCGTACGGCGGCGCAACCTCAACCAGATCGCAGCCGACGATGTTCAACCCATGCGAGCCGCGAATGATTTCCAGCGCCTGCGGCACCGTCAAACCGGCGATTTCCGGTGTGCCGGTACCCGGTGCGAAGGCCGGATCGATACCGTCGATATCGAACGTGATGTACACCGGACCGTCGCCCATGCGTTCACGCACGCGCGCCATCAACGGCACGAGCGACTGGTTCCAGCACGCCTCGGCCTGCACGACTTCAAAGCCCTGATCGCGGCACCAGTCGAAATCTTCGGCCGCGTAACCCGTGCCGCGCAGACCGATCTGCACGACGCGGTCGCAGTCGAGCAAGCCCTCTTCCACCGCGCGGCGGAACGGCGTGCCGTGCGCGATCTTCTCGCCCATCATCGTGTCGTTCACGTCAGCGTGCGCATCCACGTGAATCAGACCGACCTTGCCGTGCTTGCGATGAATCGCGCGCAGGATCGGCAGCGCGATCGTGTGGTCACCGCCCAACGTGATCGGCTTGCAGTTGTGCTGGAGGATTTCGTCGTAGGCGGTTTCGATGCGCTTGATCGAATCGTGCAGGTTGTACGGATTGATTGCGACGTCGCCGAGATCGGCCACGCGCAGCGAATCGAACGGCGCAGCGCGCGTCGCCATGTTGTACGGGCGTAGCAGCACCGATTCGCTGCGGATCTGGCGCGGCCCGAAGCGCGCGCCGGTGCGGTTCGAGGTGCCGAGATCGAATGGCACGCCGACGAAGCAGGCGTCGAACCCTTCGGCCGAGCCGACGTTCGGCAGCCGCATCATCGTCGCAATGCCGCCGCAGCGGGGCATTGCGTTGCCGGACAGCGGTTGCGGCCGTTCACCGGCTTCGGGGGAAATGAAGGAGGAAGTATTCATCGTGTCTCGGCAATGAAAAGGGGGCAGTAAGCAAATTAGTGCAACCGGCCGAGGGATCAATAGAAAAGCGCACCTTGCCGGGCGAATCTCAATTCTTGAGCAGTTTCCCGCAAGTTAAAATACGAACAGAATAAACTTCACATTGATTCGTATCGATGTATCCTGACGTATGTTCTCTCAACTCACCGATCTAGACCTGCGGCTGATCCGCGTCTTCCTCGCCATCGTCGACGCCGGCGGTGTCTCGCCGGCCCAGGCCACGCTGAACGTCGGCCAGTCGACCATTAGCACGCAACTCGCCACGCTGGAAACACGCCTCGGCTACCGGCTGTGCGAGCGCGGCCGCGGCGGCTTCAGCCTGACCGCGCGCGGCGAGCAATTCATCGACGCGGCGCGTGCCCTGCTGTCCGCCGTCGATACCTTTGGCATGCAGGCGCGCAATGTCGGCCGCAAGCTGGTCGGCACGCTCGATATCGGCATGATCGGGCACACGCCGGTGTCGGCGAGCGCGCGTATCAGCGACGCGATCGGCAGGTTTCGGGCGCGCGATCAGTCGGTGCGGTTTTCGATTCTGGTGCGCTCGCCGGGCGAACTCGAAGAACTGCTGCTGAACGGTCGGATTCAGATCGGCATCGGCTATTTCTGGCATCGGGTGCCGTCGCTCGAATACACCGAGGTGTTCGCCGAAGATCAATTCGCGTATTGCGCGAAGGGGCATCCGCTGTTCGCTTCAGCCGGAGAGGTGTCACCCGCCGAAGCCGCAGCTCACGAATGGGCGTGGCGCAGCTATCCGCTCCCCGAAGCCGAAAGTTCGACCACGCCGCAGAACGTCACCGCCGTCGCCGACAACATGGAAGCGGTCGCGATGCTTGTGCTGTCAGGGCATCATCTCGGCTATCTGCCGGGGCATTTCGCGGCGCCGTTCGTCAAGCAGGGCTTGTTGGCCGCGCTGAATCCGGCACAGATGCGCTACCGCGTGGCGTTTCATATGGTCACGCGCGCGCGGCAGCATCGAACGGATATCGTTGAAGCGTTTATCGACGACATGAAGGCCGCGCATCCGGTGCAGGTGCTGGAAGTGGATGAATGAACGGCGCTTCTGCGCAACCGGTGCCATTTCTGGAAGCGGACGAATAGTGCGTCCCGCGCGCGCAAGCAGGCGGTCTGCAATCGATCCGCAATAAAAAAGACCGCGCCAGATGCGCGGCCTTCTGCCAATCGGCAAACTCCAACCGCCAGTTTAACCGTTGATCACATCCGCGCCCTTCGGCACCGTGAACTTGAACGCATCGGCCGGCAGCGGCGGGTTCTTCTGAATGTTCGAGAACGTCAGCAGCGTCACGTTGCCGAACACATCGTGCAGTTCCATTGCTTCAAGATTGCCGTCCTTGAAGCCGATACCGACACGCTGAAACTGCGTATCTTTCGCCTTGGGCGTCAGTTCGAGCCAGTCGATGCCGGCCTTCACACCTGCATCACGCAGCGTGAAGTTCTTGTCCAGATCGTTGCTGCCGAACAGGATCGCCGCGGGGCTCGCACCGAGTGCGCCGCCGAGGCTGCGCACCGTCACCTGGTTCAGATCCTTGTCATACACGTAGAGCTTGTCGCCGTCGGCTTGCAGCAGTTGCGCATAGGGCTTCTCGTATTGCCAGATGAACTTGCCCGGACGCGCAAAGGTGAACGTGCCGCTCGACGTACCGGTCTTGCCAGCCGTGGACAGCACGCCGCTCGCGCCGCTCGCACCCTGCGCCTTGCTCGGCGCGCGCACTTCCTGCTGCACAAAGGTACCGCGCGCGGAATGCACTTGCGCGACGAACGCCTTCAGTTGCTCGGTGCCGCTCGCGAATGCCTGCGACGCGACGAGCATCGACGCACCGATCGCCACACTGCCGACGCCACGAGCGATCGTGCGAGCGAGTTGGCCAAAACGGCTGGGTTGAGCACTCTGTCGAGCGTACTGCTGCGCGAATAGCTGCATGGTGTTTTCTCCCTTGATTGAATTTGTTGAGCGGTCATGGCGGCGAGCGTTGAGAGCAGCGGCCGGGTGACCGTGGCGGCTAGCTTGAACCGCGCAGCCAAGGAACGAGCCCTCAGCCGTGGGTCACAGCTTAAGCAAGAAGCCTTAAGCAGGACTTATACGCAGGACTTATGCTCAGGACTTATACACGGCGCTTTGCGGCAGGCTCGGTGGAATAGCCGTATGGATCGCCTATTCCGCTTCCCGCGCCGGCGCAAGAATCTCGCGATTGCCGTTCGACGACATCGCCGATACCACGCCCGAGTTCTCCATCTGCTCGAGCAGGCGCGCCGCACGGTTATAGCCGATGCGCAAATGCCGCTGCACCAGCGAGATCGACGCTCGGCGGTTCTTCAGCACCACGTCGACCGCCTGGTCGTATAGCGGGTCCGACTCACCGTCGCCCGAGCCGGCTCCCCCGGCGCCCGCAGAGCCTTCGTCGCCCTCACCCGTCACGCCGCCTTCGAGAATGCCCTCGATATAGTTCGGCTCGCCCTGCTCCTTGAGCTTGTCGACGACGCGATGCACTTCTTCGTCCGACACGAACGCGCCATGCACGCGCACCGGCAGGCCGCTGCCCGGCGGCAGGTACAGCATGTCGCCCATGCCCAGCAGCGATTCCGCACCTTGCTGATCGAGAATCGTGCGCGAGTCGATCTTCGACGACACCTGGAAGGCCATGCGCGTCGGCACGTTGGCCTTGATCAGGCCGGTGATCACGTCGACCGACGGACGCTGCGTCGCCAGAATCAGATGGATGCCGGCCGCGCGCGCCTTCTGCGCGATCCGCGCAATCAACTCTTCGACCTTCTTGCCGACCACCATCATCAGGTCGGCCAATTCGTCGATCACGACGACGATGTTCGGCAGGCGCGTGAGCGGTTCCGGATCGTCCGGCGTCAGGCTGAACGGATTCGGCAGCTTCTCTTCGCGCTTCGCGGCTTCGTCGATCTTGTTGTTGTAGCCGGCGAGGTTACGCACGCCAAGCTTGCTCATCAGCTTGTAGCGGCGCTCCATTTCGGCCACCGCCCAGTTCAGCGCGTGACCGGCCTGGCGCATGTCCGTCACGACCGGACACAGCAAATGCGGAATGCCCTCGTAGACGCTCATTTCGAGCATCTTCGGATCGATCAGGATCATGCGGACCTGGTCGGCGCTCGCCTTGTAGAGCAGCGACAGGATCATCGCGTTGATACCCACCGACTTGCCCGAACCGGTCGTACCGGCCACCAGCAAGTGCGGCATCTTCGCGAGGTCGGCGCACACGGGCTTGCCGCCGATGTCCTTGCCGAGGCCCATGGTGAGCGGCGACGCCGCATCCGCATAAACCGCCGAGCCGAGAATCTCGGAGAGACTCACGGTCTGACGGCGCTGGTTCGGTAACTCCAGCGCCATGAAATTCTTGCCCGGAATTGTCTCGACCACGCGAATCGACACCAGCGAAAGCGAACGCGCCAGGTCCTTCGCCAGACCGACGATCTGGCTGCCCTTCACGCCAGTAGCCGGCTCGATTTCGTAACGCGTGACGACCGGGCCCGGATACGCGGCCACCACGCTCACGTCGACACCGAAGTCCTTGAGCTTTTTCTCGATCAGGCGCGAGGTGAATTCGAGCGTGTCGGCGGAAATGGTTTCCTGCGCGACCGGCGCCGCGTCGAGCAGCGAGATCGGCGGCAAAGTGGAGTCGCCCGGCAGGTCCGTGAAGAGCGGCACTTGCCGCTCTTTCTCGACGCGCTCCGATTTGGCAGGCGTGACGACCGGCGGCACGATCATGACCGGCTCGTGTTCCTCGATCCGCACGCGGCCCTTTTCGACCTTGCCTTCGCGCTTGACGGCGGCGGCTTCGCCCAATTTACGGTCGCGGCCGGCCTCACGGCGCAACTTGGCGAACGTGACCGCCGAAATGATCGATTCGCCGACCTTTTCCGACACCGACAGCCACGAAAAACGGAAATACAGCGACAAACCGATGCCAAGCACGATCAGGAGCGCCAGGGTGCCGCCCGTGAAGCCCAGCGCATGCGAAATACCGCGCGCGACTGCTTCGCCGACCACGCCACCCGGCGCACGCGGCAATTGCACTTTCAGCGACCACATGCGCAGCGCTTCAATACCGTCGCAAGCGAGCAACACCAGCATGAACGCGAACGCGTCCGCGAGCCAGCCGGCATCGCGCGGCGCGTCTTCCTGCAGTTCCTCGTGACGGGTGATACGGCGGTAATTGGCGGAGATATGGCGGCCGAGCAGCACGATCCACCAGTAGGCTGATAGCCCGAACAGCAGCAGCAGGATGTCGGACGTCCACGCGCCGACCCTGCCCGCCCAGTTGGCGATGCGGTCGACCTGGGCGGCATGCGTCCAGCTCGGATCGTGCCGGCTGTAGCTGACGAGCGCCATGAGCATGAACACGCCGAGCGCGACCTGCAAGATCCAGCGGATTTCGGTGAAAAGGCGCGACATGCGGTGCGGCAATGCCTGCGCGCTCGCGGAATAGGGAGCTTTTGCCATTGATCCTGTTGCTTATGTGGCCGATTTGCTGCCAGAGTCGCGGCCCGAAGCGGCGCTTAAGGCGGCTCCAGACCCGGTCCCGGCTGCCGGGTCCATCGATGCGGCCTATTGTAAACGCAGTGCCTCACGCGAGGCTGTAAATGACGGTAACTTAGCCGATTGTTAGCCGATCGGCCTCACGAAAGGCTGCCGGGACCCGTGGCAACGCTATCGCCGCGATCAGAAAGCTTCATGGAGCAGGCCGGCGTGCCGCCCTTTATAATGCCGCTCTGATACCCATCTATAGTTTCAGCTCAAGTCGCGCGGCCTCGCATGGGCGAGCCGGGCGCCGTAAAAGGATTTCGATCATGCCCGCAACTTCCACGAAACACGCCAAGGTTCTGATTCTCGGTTCCGGTCCCGCCGGCTACACGGCAGCGGTCTACGCGGCACGCGCCAACCTGTCGCCGGTGCTCGTCACGGGTCTGGCCCAAGGCGGCCAGCTGATGACCACGACCGACGTCGAAAACTGGCCGGCTGACGGCAACGGCGTGCAAGGCCCGGAGTTGATGCAGCGCTTCCTGGAGCACGCCGAGCGCTTCAACACCGAAATCATTTTCGATCACATCCATACGGCCAAGCTGGATGAGAAGCCGATTCGCCTGATCGGCGATTCGGGCGAATACACCTGCGACTCGCTGATCATCTCGACCGGCGCATCGGCGCAGTATCTCGGCCTGCCATCCGAAGAATTGTTCATGGGCAAAGGCGTGTCTGCTTGCGCCACCTGCGACGGTTTCTTCTACAAGCAACAACATGTGGCCGTGATCGGCGGCGGCAATACCGCGGTCGAGGAAGCCCTCTATCTTGCCGGCATCGCCAAGAAAGTGACGGTGATCCATCGCCGCGACAAGTTCCGTGCCGAACCGATCCTGATCGACCGTCTGCTGGCGAAGGAAAAGGAAGGCGTGGTCGAGATCAAGTGGAACAGCACGCTCGACGAAGTAACGGGCGACCAATCCGGCGTGACCGGCCTGCGTATCAAGAACACGAAAAACGGCGAAACCACGGACATCGCGCTGCAAGGCATCTTCGTCGCGATCGGCCACAAGCCGAACACGGACATTTTCGAAGGCCAAGTGGAGATGAAGAACGGCTACATCATCACCAAGGGCGGCCTGAACGGTTTCGCAACAGCAACCAGCGTGCCGGGCGTGTTCGCGGCGGGCGACGTGCAGGATCACATCTATCGTCAGGCAATCACCAGCGCGGGCACGGGCTGTATGGCCGCGCTCGACGCGCAGCGTTATCTGGAAACCATCGACGGGATCGGCGAGCACGTGATGAGCGCCGAAGCCGAGCGCTGATCTGCAACCTCATCTGCAACCTCATCGCAACATTAAGCGCAACGGTAAAATGGCGGTAGGGCGTGGCCCGGCCGCCTGCTTTTGAAAAGGCCGCGGCTGAGAAGCTGGCGGCCTTTTTTGCGTCTTGGCGCGTGTTGTTTGCGTCGCGCGATCGATCTACTTTTCTGTGTATTACCGATATGCCGAAGAATCAGCCCCACCCTAGCGAACCGAAGCGCGCCCGCGCCGTTGCGAGGCCCGAGCCCGAGGCGGCCGCACCCGTCGCCACACCGAAGATCGAACCGGCCGCGGGTCTAGCCGGCCTCGGCGCGTTGCGCGATGCGTTAAAGGGCGACACGCAACGGCGTGAACGCGAACGCGCGGCAGCAGCGGCAGCGCAGCGCGAAGCCTCGGCGGACGCCGATCTGTTTCGCCGCGAAATCGGCGCGGTTGCACCGCTGGCGGTCCCGCCGCGCGCCAGCTTGGCGCGCAATCCCCCGTCGCCGCTGCCGGTGCAAACCAAACTGGACGAAGAGGCCGTGCTGCACGAAGCGATCTCTGACGAGTTCGATCCCGAGATCCTGCTCGAAACCGACGAAACGCTCTCCTATTGCCGGCCCGGCATAAGCCAGGAGGTCGTGCGAAAACTGCGGCGTGGCGATTGGATCGTGCAGGCGCAAATCGATCTGCACGGCATGCGTCGCGAGGAAGCGCGCGAGGCGTTGGCCGAGTTCATTCGTGAGTCGGTGAAACGTGGCCTGCGATGTTTGCGCGTGATTCACGGCAAGGGCCTCGGGTCGATCGGTAAAGAACCTGTATTGAAGGGCAAAGTGCGCGCGTGGCTCGTACAGAAGTCCGAGGTGATCGCGTTCTGCCAGGCACGTCCGCATGACGGCGGCGCGGGTGCGGTGGTCGTACTGTTGCAGCCGGGCGCATCGCCGGCTTCCCCCAAGTCCTGACGGAGTCCCGGTGATCCATCCGAGGCTGACGCTGGCGCTGACCATCATGGAAGCGCTGGCTCTTTTCGCGTACGCGATTTCCGGGTTTATCGAAGCCAGAACCCGACGGCTCGATGCGGTGGGGACCTTCCTCGTGGCAATTGCGACGGCCTTCGGCGGCGGTACGTTGCGCGACGTGCTGCTTGAGCGGCGGCCCTTCTACTGGGTCGAACATCAGGCTTATCTGATCGTGATCTTCGTGATGTCCTTGTTTGCGCCGACGCTATTGAAGATGACCTCGCGCCTGCTCTCCGAGCGGGTCTTGCTGGTGGCCGATGCCGTGGGACTCGGCTTGTTCAGCATTTCCGGCACGTCGATCGCGCACGACGCGCAAATGCCGTGGTTCACGTCGGTGATGATGGGCGTGTTGACAGGCGTATTCGGCGGCGTGATTCGCGACGTGCTGTGCAACGAGGTGCCGCTGATTTTGCGCGATTCGCGGCCGTATGCGACATGCGCTTTTGTGGGGTGTTGGCTGTACGTGCTGCTGGACTACGTGAACGTCGATACGGTGTACAGCGTGTTGATCGCCACCGCCTTCATCCTGCTCGCGAGGCTGGTGACATTCAGGTTCAACGTCCGCCTGCCTCATTAAGCTTGCTTCACTGAGTTTGCTTCACTGAGTTTGCCTCACTGAGCCCGCTTCACCAAACTTGCCTCATTAAAGAAAAGCGCGCCGCCCGGAACGAGGCTGCGCGCGCTTTGAAGCAGCCTTACTTGTTGGTAGCCAACGCGCCCGCGCTCTTCGAGCCGCCAAACAGCGCTGTCAGGTACTGGGAATTGTTGTTCATCGTCGCCATCAGTGTGTTGAGCGCCGTGAACTGGTTCTGGTACTGCTTCGTCAACTGCGCGCTGTAATTGGCGAGCGTGGTCTGCTGCGTTGTGATGCTCTTCAGGTCGGTATTCAGTGCCGTGCTGCGGGTGTCGATGATGCCGCCCGTCTTCACGAAATCCGTAATGCTCTTATTCAACTTGGCGCCGGTGCCGTTGGTCGAGTTGAACAACGTGGCGACCTGCGCCGGGCTGCTGGTGAGCGACGTACCCAGCTTCTTGCTGTCGATGACCAGCGTGCCGTCCGCCGGATCGCCCTTCAGCGCAATGCCGATCGAAGCGAGGCCGACAGTTGAAGTTCCCGAGCCGACGCCACCGCCGACGATCGACGCCAACGTATTCTTGATCGTCGTCAGCGTCGAATCGCCGAGCAGCGCGCCACCGGTCTTCGACGACTTGTCGTACGAGGACAGCGAGTTGATGGTCGTGACGACGGTGTTGTAGAGATTGGCGAAGTTGGTGATGGCCGTGTTCTGCGCGCTCGTGTCCGGCGCAATCGTCAGCGTCTGCGTGGTACCGACCGCGGCGCTCGACAGATTCAGCGTGACGCCGGAAATCGCCGACGTGACGGCGTTCGTGGAACTGCTCGCCGCGATCCCGCCGATGGTGAACTGCGCGTCGTGAGCGGCTTCGCTTTGCCGCCAGGCTTTGTTGGTATCCGAGGACACGATCGTGGACGCCGCGCCGTTCGCGCCGGGCGTGGACGTCACGCCGAGACTCGACAGGCCTGTGTCGTTCTGGACGTTGCTGGTGGACACGTCGATCGTGTTGGCCGCGCCGGTGGTGGTCGAGCGCAGCACCAGGTGTGCGCCGCCCGTGCCGGTCACGATCGTGGCCGTGACGCCCGGATTGTTGCCCGCTTTGTTGATAGCGCTGGCAATACCGCTCAACGTGTTGTTGGTGCTGTCGATCGTGACATCCATCGACTTGCCGCCGACCGCAATGGTCAACTTGCCAGTGCCCAGCTGGGCGGTGGCGCCGAACGCTGCCGACGACAAACTCTGCGACGCAGCGATTTGTGTGACGTCGATCGAGTAGCTGCCGGCGACCGCGCCGGGACCGGCCTTCGGGTCCATGCCTTTGCCGCTCGCGGTGGCCCCGAAGGTCGACAGGGTGGTGCCGTCCGAGAGACTCTTGATCGCCGCCTGCAAGGCATTCAACGCGGAACTCAGGGCGCCGTAGGCGGACAGGACGGTGGTATCGCTCGTCAGCTTGGCCTTTAGCGCCGCCGTTTGGCCGGCCGTCTTCGCATTCACGAGGGCCGACACCAGCGACGCCACGTCCATCGCCGAGTTGCCCGTGGAGCCGCTGATAATCGATTGCGCCGCTTGCTGCACCTGACTCTGCGCATTAGCGGTCGCGCTATTCACAGACGTAGTGGTGATCGTTGACATGCAAAGGCTCCGTGCGTCGAGTTATTCGTTATTTATTGCGCGACGCCCTGGTGGTCATTCTTATTACGGCGGCAAACCGGCTACGTCACGTTCACATCGGTTTTCTTACAAATTTTTCAAATGTTACACGATATTTCTTGAAAGTTTGTGACGTTTTGTCGTACCAAATCGCGGCGTATAAGCTTTTGTCGCGTCAGGTCTTCACCGAAAGTGGGTGAACATCCGTCTTCCGCTAAAATTTTCGCGGCTGTCGTGAGGCTGTCGCGCGGTTGTCGATTTCCTCCGCTGTCGTTCGTCGTCAGGTAAACGGCCCCTCCCGGCCGTCATCGCGCCACAGCGCTCCTCGCAACCGCCACAGGTGACCCCGATGACCCTGAAGCTCTATGCCCACCCCTTCTCCTCTTACTGCCAGAAGGTGCTGACCGCGCTTTACGAAAACGGCACGCCGTTCGAACTGCGCCTCCTGTCGCACGACGACTCGCAGGTCATGACGGAGTTCGCCGCGCTCTGGCCGATCAAGCGCTTTCCTGTGCTGGTCGACGGTAGCCGGACCGTGACGGAGGCGAGCATCATCATCGAATATCTCGGCTTGTATCACCCGGGACCGGCACCGCTCCTGCCGGCCGACGCCCGCGCCGCACTGGAAGTGCGCAGCATGGATCGCTTCTTCGACAACTACATCTCCACGCCGCAGCAAAAAATCGTGTACGACAGCCTGCGCGCCGAGCCGGAGCGTGATCCGCGCGCCGTGGCCGAAGCCCGCGACATGCTCGACACCGCCTACATCTGGCTCGACACGGTGATGGCCGGGCGCGAATGGGCGGCCGGCGATACGTTCAGCCTCGCCGATTGCGGCGCGGGGCCGTTCCTGTTCTATGCCGACTGGACGCATCGCATCGGCCCGGCTTTTGAGCACGTGCTCGCCTACCGCAAGCGGCTGCTGGCCCGGCCATCGTTCGCACGCGCGGTCGACGAAGCACGCCCGTATCGCCCGCTGTTCCCGCTCGGCGCGCCCGACCGGGATTGATCGTACGAACCCGGCACAGACTCGACATAGCCTCACAACAACGCCAACACTATTTCCAAGCGATACACTTCACTTCGAAACCCACTTCAGCCCATCACTCAAAAGGCAAAACATGGACCGTTTCGAAGCGATGGAGATATTTACGCGTGTGGTCGAAGCGAACAGCTTCACCAAAGTATCCGAATCGCTCGACCTGCCACGCGCCAAAGTGAGCCGCACCATTCAGGCTCTGGAAGAGCACGTCGGCGTGCGG
This sequence comes from Paraburkholderia elongata, assembly GCF_013177735.1. GTDB lineage: Bacteria > Pseudomonadota > Gammaproteobacteria > Burkholderiales > Burkholderiaceae > Paraburkholderia > Paraburkholderia elongata. Next base: position 20,065 of record NZ_WOEZ01000125.1, read on the forward strand.
CTCCTGAACCGTTCGACGCGGCAGGTCAGCGTCACCGACGACGGCGCGCTCTTCTACGAGCGTTGCGTGCGAATCCTCGCGGAAGTCACCGATGCCGAATCGTCGCTGTCGAACAAGCGCGAACATCCGAGCGGCACGATTCGCGTCGATACGTCCGGCACGCTCGCCCGTGCGCTGCTGCTTCCCGCGCTCGACGATTTCTACCGGCAATACCCCGAGATCGACGTGCGGCTCGGGCTGGCGGATCGCAATATCGATCTGATTCAGGACGCGGTGGATTGCGTGATCCGCATGGGCACGCCGGAGGAGTCGAGTCTTGTCGCTCGGCGCATCGGCGAGGCGCGGATTGTGACCTGCGCGTCGCCCGCCTATCTGGAGAAATACGGCACGCCCACCACGCTCGACGAGCTCAGCGAGCATCGCGCGGTCAACTACATTTCGGCGCGCAGCGGCAAGACCTTTCCGTTCGAGTACGAAGTGGACGGCGAGATCGTCAAGGTCACGCTAAAGAGCGTGCTCGCGGTGAACGACGGCTCCGTCTACATCGGCGCGAGCGCGCTCGGTCACGGCATCATCCAGCCGTCGCGCTTCATGGTCGCCGATCTGATCGCGCAAGGCGCGCTCAAGGAAATCCTCACGTCCTACACGAGCCCTAGCACGCCGCTGTCGATCTTGTACGCGCATCGCCGTAATCTGAGTTCACGGCTTCGCGCATTCACCGAGTGGGTCACCGAACTGGCGCGAAACAATCCGGATCTGCGCATCGCAGACGCTTGACGTCACGGCGCAGGGGCACCAGGTTCGGCGCCCGGTGCAAACAGCACCTGTCAAACGAAGAAAGGCCCCATGCGTCTCACAACGCATGGGGCCTTCTTCAACTCGAATCGCTCAGCGAATAACCCGCCTCAGGCAATCCGCTCTTCATTGGACGGATCGAACAACACCGCCTTCGAAGCGTCGAACAACAATGTCGTAGTCGACAGGGGCTTCGGATTCGAAGCCGGGTGCACACGGCTCACAATGCGCTTGCCGTTCACCTGCGCGAACACCAGCGTGTCCGGACCGGTCGGCTCGATCACGTCGACATTCACGTCGATCGACTGCAGCTTCGCGTGGTCACCATGCGCACCGCGTGCGTCCGTGATCCGCTCAGGGCGCAGGCCGAGAATCACTTCGCGCCCGATGTGCGACTTCACCTTCGCCGAGTCGAACGGCAGGGTCAACACATTGCGCGCCGTGCCCGTATCCAGTTCGATGCCGACGCCCGAACCCTGCTCCACCAGCTTGCCCTGAATGAAGTTCATCGGCGGCGCGCCGATGAAACCGGCCACGAACAGATTCGCCGGCGAGTCGTAGATCTCTTGCGGCGCACCGAACTGCTGGACGATGCCGTCTTTCATCACCGCGATGCGGTCGCCGAGCGTCATCGCTTCGATCTGATCGTGCGTCACATAAACGATCGTCGTGCCGAGGCGCTGATGCAGCAGCTTGATTTCCGAACGCATCTCGATACGCAGTTTCGCGTCGAGGTTCGAAAGCGGTTCGTCGAACAGGAACATCACCGGATCGCGCGCGAGCGCACGGCCCATGGCCACGCGCTGACGCTGACCGCCGGAAAGCTGACCCGGCTTGCGGTCCAGCAAGTGCGTGATCTGCAGCGTGTTCGACACGCGGTCGACGATCTGCGCCTGCTCCTGCTTCGGCACCTTGCGGATACCCAGGCCGAACGAGATGTTCTCGCGCACCGTCATCGACGGATACAGCGCGTACGACTGGAACACCATCGCGATGTCGCGATCTTTCGGCGAGAGGTTGTTGACCGTCTTGCCGTCGATCTGAATCTCGCCCTTGGTCACGGTTTCGAGGCCGGCGATCATGTTGAGCAGCGTCGACTTACCGCAGCCCGAGCCGCCCACGAGAATCAGGAACTGGCCGTCTTCGATGTCGATGTTGACACCCTTCAGAACCGGCACCCCGTTCGGGTAAGTCTTGTACACGTCACGGATGGAAAGGCTTGCCATGCTGTGAATCCTCTTGTCTCTGGTACTGCTTGAAAGCGCCCCCAAACCTGGCACTTCGCGCCAGGCCCCCCCGAGGGGGGCTGAGAAAACTTGGGGCGGCCCGGCGTTTTCTCAGGAACGTCTTGTCGGATGACGGCGGCGTTTCTTGCACTTAGTGCGTGTTGTGCAGGAAGCGCCGCCGCGATGCGTAGGTGTTTAGCCCTTGACTGCGCCCGCCGTCAGACCGCGCACGAAATAGCGGCCGGCGACGATGTAGACCAGCAGCGTCGGCAAGGCGGCGATGATCGCACCGGCCATGTCCACGTTGTATTCCTTCACGCCGGTCGAGGTGTTCACGAGGTTGTTCAGCGCCACCGTGATCGGCATCGAATCGACGCCGGAGAACACAATCCCGAACAGGAAGTCATTCCAGATCTGCGTGAATTGCCAGATCAGGCACACCATGAAAATCGGCAGCGAAACAGGCATCAGAATCTTCGTGAAGATCGTGAAGAAACCGGCACCGTCGATCCGCGCGGCCTTCACGAGTTCAGCCGGAATGCTCACGTAGAAGTTGCGGAAGAACATCGTGGTGAAGGCGATACCGTAGATCACGTGCACCACCACCAGACCGGTTATCGAATTCGACAGGCCGAGGAAGCCTTCGAAACGCGCCATCGGCAGCAGGATCGCCTGGAACGGAATGAAGCAGCCGACCAGGATCATCGTGAAGATCGGATCCGCACCGCGGAAACGCCAGTGCGTGAGCACATAACCGTTGAACGCGCCGATGATCGACGAGATCAGCACGGCCGGAATCACCATTCGCACCGAGTTCATGAAGAACGGCTGCATACCGTCGCAGCGCACCCCGGTACATGCACCGCTCCATGCCTTGATCCATGGGTCGATGGTCCAGTGAGTCGGCGGCGTGAGCAGGTTGCCGGAGCGCAGCTGGTCGATGTCCTTGAACGACGTGGACAGCATCACGTAGAGCGGAAACAGGAAATACAGGGCGAACAAAATCAAGGCCGCATAAATGACGGCACGGCTGATCGTCATCTTAGGCTGCATTGCGGGTGCTCCTCGATTCCAGGTACATCAGCGGCACGAGCACGGCCACAACGGTAGCGAGCATCATCATCGACGATGCCGCGCCGACGCCCAGCTGCCCGCGATTGAACGAAAACGTGTACATGAAAATAGCCGGCAGCGATGAAGACGTACCCGGACCGCCCGCGGTCAACGCGACGACCAGGTCGAAGGTCTTGATCGTGATGTGGCAGAGAATCAGCAGCACGGAGAAGAACACTGGGCGCATGCTCGGAATCACGATCTTGCGATAGATGGTGGGCAAGCCGGCGCCGTCCATCTGCGCGGCCTTGAAGATTTCACCGTCGACACCGCGCAAGCCCGCGAGGAACAGCGCCATCACGAAGCCAGTGGATTGCCACACCGCTGCGATTACGACGCAGAAAATCGCCTTGTCGGGGTCGCCGAGCCAACTGAACGAGAAGCTCGTCCAGCCCCAGTCGTGGAACACCTTCTCGAGGCCGACGCTCGGCGTCATGATCCATTGCCATGCCGTACCCGTCACGATGAACGAAAGCGCCATCGGGTACAGGAACACGGCGCGCAGCGCGCCTTCATTGCGGATCTGCTGATCGAGCAGGATCGCGAGGAACAGGCCGAGGCCGATACAGATACCGATAAACGGAATGCCGAACCAGCCGAGGTTGGCAGCCGAGGTCCAGAACACATCGTTATCGAACAGTTCGCGATAACGATCGAGACCGACAAATTCATAACGTGGCATCAGTCGCGAATTCGACAGCGACAGAAAGCCGGTAATAGCGATGAAGCCATACACGAAGATCAAGCTGATCACGACGCTGGGCGCGAGCACCAGCTTCGGAATCCAGCGATCGGCAAGGGCCGCCATCGGCGACGTGCGGCGGGTCACGGAAGCCGTGGTTTTCCCGTTTCCGCTGATAGAAGCAGTCACTACTCGACTCCTGCTGAAACTGTACCGCCGGGGCGCTCACGCATGGAAAACGCGACGCCGGAGCGGCATAGGTGTGACTCGATGAAACCAGGGGCGAAGCCTCTCGCCCTAAGCAACGCAACGGCTGCAAGCTATCTGAAGCGCGCGCCCGGCGCCCACGAAGGGAACCGCCAGGCGCACCACTTCGCTTACGTCACTTACTTGGTCTTCGCTGCCTTCGCGAGCGCGGCAACCGCGGTCTTCGAATCTTGTTGCGAGTTCATGAACTTCGTGACCACGTCCGAGATCGCGCCGGCTGCTGCATCCGGTTGCGCCATGCCGTGTGCCAGCGAAGGCACATAGCCGCCCGACTTGATCGCCACTTGTTCATCCGCGTACGACTTCTTCGCGCAGTCGTCGAACTTGGCCATCGACACGCCCAGACGAACCGGGATCGAACCCTTGTTCAGGCTGAACTGTTCCTGGAAGTCCGGCGACATGATCGTCTTGGCCAGCGCGACTTGACCCGGCGTTGCTGACTTCTCGCCCTTCTGCTGGAAGAACACGAACGAGTCGACGTTGAACGTATAAGCCTTTTCCGTGCCCGGAACAGCAGCGCAGATGTAGTCCGAGCCCGCCTTCTTGCTGGCGTTGGCGAACTCGCCCTTGGCCCAGTCACCCATGAACTGCATGCCGGCTTTGCCGTTGATGACCATGGCCGTTGCCAGGTTCCAGTCACGGCCCGTGCGGCCCGCGTCGAAGTAACCCTGGATCTTGCGGACCGTGTCGAACACGCCGATCATCTTGTCCGACGTCAGCGTCTTTTCGTCGAGGTCGACCAGCGCCTTCCTGTAAAAGTCAGAACCCTGGGACAGCACGACGTCTTCCCACAGCGTCAGGTCTTGCCACGGCTGACCGCCCATCGCGATCGGCTGGATACCGGCGGCCTTCATCTTGTCGGCCACAGCGAAGAACTCAGGCCACGTGGTCGGCGCCTTGCCGCCTGCCTTGTCCAGTGCTGCCTTGTTGATGTACAGCCAGTTCACGCGGTGCACCGAGAACGGTGCACCCACGTAGTGACCGTCTGCGTGCATGATCTTGTCGATTTCCGGCGGAAGGTTCTTCTTCCAGTCGCCGGCAGCCGCGTCGATCGGCACCAGCACGCCTTGCTGTGCCCAGTCCTGGATCAGCGGACCCTTGATCTGCGCGGCGCTCGGCGCGTTGCCCGAGATCACCTGCGTCTTGAGTGCCGTCATGGCAGCCGCACCTGCGCCGCCAGCAACCGCGAAGTCCTTCCACGTGTAACCCTGCTTCGTCATGTCGTCCTTGAGGACGCCGACGGCTTTCGATTCGCCGCCCGAAGTCCACCAGTGCAACACTTCGATCGACTCGGCAGCTTGCACAGCCGAGACGCCACACATCAGACCTGCGGCGCACAAAGCGCCCATGATCGCGCGAAATTTCATTGCTTATCTCCTCCAGACACCTGAACAAAAAACAAATGGCCCCTGATGTCGCCAGGGTGCTGTGGTTGGTTCAAACAGGCAAAACACTGGGCGATCGAGCACGGTCGGGCGCATGCTTAAGGCATGAGCCGGCGGACCGATATCCGGCCGCTGGAAGCTCAAGAGATGAGTGGTTCGGGATGCAACTGACTGTCTCCTCTTTTGATTTTTGCCTGCCCGCGTCGCGCGCGGCAGACTCGAGGTGTCTCACACGTTAACCCTGACGCCAACTCCGCCTTCCGGCATTCCGTAAGGGCCGCCGGGGACATGCTGGCACGTGCTCGCACGCAATGTCCGTTAACATGCAGGGGGCGCCTGCCGATTCGGGAAAACGCGCATCTTGCCTCACAGCGCACGCTTTTTTCATCGAATTAGCGCTACCTCTTGATTTGGATTGTAGTTAAACTACAATTCAGTGTCAAAAAATATTTTATCGGACTACGGTCGCCCTTTTCGGTCACCACGGCGGCCCCAGGATATCGACGGAGACTCATGCAAACCGATTCAAGCTTCACCTTCGTTCTCTTCGGCGGAACCGGCGATCTGGCGATGCGCAAGATCCTGCCGGCACTGTTTGAAGCGCACCGTGCAGGTGGCATGCTGGCCGACAGCGGCAAGATCGTCGCGGTGGCGCGGCATGTGGCCGATCGTGCGGGCTACCTCGAATGGGTCAATGAGCACGTCAAGCCGCACGTGTCGAAGAACGGTCTGGATGAAACAGCATGGGCGAGCTTCCTCGACCGTATCGACTTCGTGAAGATCGATCTGGGCAAGGCCGAAGACTTCGTGCTGCTGCGCGACGCCGTGAGCGGCCTGCCGGGCATTCGCGTGTTCTATCTGGCAACGGGTCCGTCGCTGTTCGTGCCGATCTGCCGCGCGCTGGCGTCGGTCGGGCTCAACGAAAATTCGCGCATCGTGCTCGAAAAGCCGCTCGGCTACGACCTCAAGTCGTCCAACGCAATTAATGATGCAGTCGGCGAAATCTTCGCTGAAGAACAGATCTACCGGATCGACCACTACCTCGGTAAGGAGCCGGTGCAGAACCTGCTCGCGCTGCGTTTCGGCAATGTGCTGTTCGAACCGTTGTGGCGCCGTGAATGGGTGGAAAGCATTCAGATCACCATTGCGGAAGAACTCGGCGTGGAAGCGCGCGGCGACTTCTACGACAACACCGGCGCATTGCGCGACATGGTGCAGAACCATTTGCTGCAACTGCTTTCCATCGTGGCGATGGAACCACCGCATTCGATGGATTCCGACTCCGTACGTGACGAAAAGCTGCGCGTGCTGCGCGCGTTGAAGCCGATCGATCCGCGCGATATCGGCAAGGTCGCGGTACGCGGCCAGTATCATGCGGGTGTAATCCGCGGCAACGCGGTGCCGGCGTATGCAACCGAACCTGGCGTGAAGCCGGACAGCACGACTGAAACCTTCGTTGCGCTGAAGGTCGAAATCGAAAACTGGCGCTGGGCCGGCGTGCCGTTCTTCCTGCGCACGGGCAAGCGTCTCGCGGATCGTGTCGCTGAGATCGTGGTGAATTTTCGTGCGGTGCCGCATTCGGCATTGGGCGCGTCCGCGTTGCGCGGCGGTGCGAACCGTCTCGTGATCCGTTTACAGCCGAACGAAACCATTCGCCTCTACTGTCTCGCGAAGCAGCCGGGCGAAGGCATGAACCTCGCCAGCGTCCACCTCGACCTCGCGTTCGACCGGTTCTTCCGCGAAGGGCAGATGGAGGCGTATCAGCGTCTGTTACTCGATGTCATCAATGGCCGCCTCGCGCTGTTTGTGCGGCGCGATGAGCAGGAAGCGGCATGGCGCTGGGTCGAACCGATCCTCAACGAATGGGCAGCATCGAACAAGCCGCCCAAGCCGTATGCATCAGGCACGTGGGGACCGGCCGCGGCGAGCGCGATGTTGGCGCAGCACGACACCTGCTGGCTCGAAGAAGAGAATTGAATCAACTGAATCACGGCGCCGCGCCGTGCCCAGATCGAGATCCCGATCGAAGCACAGCGCAGCGCCTGCAGGACCCACCGACGAACTGAACGGAATGGCGCCGGTATCACGAAGGCGCCTGCAAGTCATCCCGTTTGCAGGCATCGCGTGAGAGCAGTACGGCACATTCCGCAGATCTAACAAGAAAGCAGCACGGAGGAGAAGTGATCGAGCTTCACGCTTTCGACGATCAACGCGCCCAATCCGACGCGTTGGCGAAAGCGGTTGGCGACGCGTTACATGCGTCGCTCGCCGCACAGGCGGCCACGGCCGCAGCGGGCACGCCACATACTGGCGCGCGCCCGGCTATGCTTGCAGTGTCCGGCGGCACCAGTCCACGTCCGTTCCTGCAGACGTTGTCCACGCAATCCTTCGACTGGGCGCGCATTGCCGTGACGCTGGTCGACGACCGCTGGGTGCCGGAAACGGATAGCGCGAGCAATTCGCAACTCGTGCACGACACGCTGTTGCAGAACGCCGCGAAGCACGCCGCTTTCTGGCCGCTGGTCGACACGGCGCAAGACCTGAACGCGCACGTTGCTGCGCTGAACGCCGACCCGCGCTTTAGCGCCGTGCCGGACGTCGCGATTCTCGGCATGGGCGAAGACGGCCACACCGCGTCGATTTTCGCGGATGCGCCCGAGTGGGACCACGCGATCACCACCCCCGAGCGCTTTGTTGCCGTGCATCCCGGCAACGCGCCGCATGCGCGCGTGAGTTGGTCGCTCTCCGCTCTGAAAGAAGTGAAGCACCTGTTTTTGCTGATCGCAGGACCGCGAAAGATGGACGTGCTGAATGCCGCCGCCGCTTCGCTACAAAAAAATGCCATCTCGCAGTTGGCAAACGACAAGGGAGTGAGACTCGATGTCTACTGGTGTGCAAACTAAGGCTGTTCCGGGCGCGGGCCAGCACGCCGATGGACCGAGGCTGCTCGCCGACATCGGCGGCACCAATGCGCGCTTCGCGCTCGAATACAGCCCGGGCGAGATCGGCTCTGTGCAGGTCTATCCGTGCGCGGACTATCCGGGCGTTGCCGAAGTCATCAAGAAGTACTTGAAGGACACCAAGATCGGCCGCGTGAATCACGCGGCGATTGCGATTGCGAACCCGGTCGACGGCGATCAGGTCAGCATGACCAACCACGACTGGAGCTTTTCGATCGAAGCCACGCGCCGCGCGCTCGGCTTCGACACGCTGCTCGTTGTGAACGACTTTACCGCGCTGGCGATGGCCCTGCCGGGCCTGACCGACGCACAGCGCGTGCAGGTAGGCGGCGGCACGCGCCGTCCGAACAGCGTGATCGGCCTGCTCGGCCCGGGTACCGGCATGGGCGTGTCTGGCCTGATTCCGGCCGACGACCGCTGGATCGCGCTCGGCAGCGAAGGCGGCCACGCCACCTTCGCACCGGCCGACGAACGCGAAGACATCGTGCTGCAGTACGCGCGCAAGAAGTGGTCGCATGTGTCGTTCGAACGCGTGGCCGCGGGCCCTGGCATCGAGGTGATTTACCGCGCGCTCGCGGGCCGCGACAAGAAGCGCGTGGCGGCGAATGTCGACACGGTCGAGGTCGTCAAGCGCGCGCTGGAAGGCGAACCGTTGGCGGCCGAATCCGTCGATGTGTTCTGCGGGATTCTCGGCACCTTCGCGGGCAATATTGCGGTGACGCTCGGCGCATTGGGCGGCATTTACATTGGCGGCGGCGTCGTGCCGCGGCTCGGGGAGTTTTTCGCGCGTTCGTCGTTCCGTAAGCGGTTCGAAGCGAAAGGCCGCTTCGAAGCGTATTTGCAGAACGTGCCGACCTACGTAATTACCGCTGAATACCCGGCGTTTCTGGGTGTTTCGGCGATTCTCGCGGAGCAGTTGTCGAACCGCGCGGGCGGCAGTTCATCGGCCGTGTTCGAGCGGATTCGCCAGATGCGCGATGCGTTGACGCCGGCCGAGCGCCGCGTGGCCGATCTCGCGTTGAATCATCCGCGTTCGATCATCAACGATCCGATTGTGGATATTGCGCGCAAGGCCGACGTGAGCCAGCCGACGGTGATCCGTTTTTGCCGCTCGCTTGGCTGCCAGGGCTTGTCGGATTTCAAGCTGAAGCTGGCGACGGGTTTGACCGGCACGATTCCGGTGAGTCATAGCCAGGTGCATCTGGGCGATACCGCGACGGACTTCGGCGCGAAGGTGCTCGACAATACGATTTCCGCGATTCTTCAGTTGCGTGAGCATTTGAATTTCGACCAGGTCGAGCGGGCCATCGATCTGTTGAACGGTGCGCGGCGGATCGAGTTTTATGGGCTCGGCAATTCGAATATTGTCGCGCAGGATGCGCATTACAAGTTCTTCCGGTTTGGTATTCCGACGATTGCCTATGGCGATCTGTATATGCAGGCGGCGTCTGCTGCGTTGCTCGGTAAGGGCGATGTGATCGTTGCCGTGTCCAAGTCGGGGCGTGCGCCTGAGCTACTGCGTGTGCTGGATGTCGCCATGCAGGCGGGGGCCAAGGTGATTGCCATTACGTCCAGCAATACGCCGCTGGCCAAGCGGGCTACTGTCGCTTTGGAGACCGATCACATTGAGATTCGCGAGTCGCAGTTGTCGATGATTTCGCGGATTTTGCATCTCGTGATGATTGATATTCTTGCCGTTGGTGTGGCGATTCGGCGTGCTGTGCCTAGCGCGGATGTGGCTGAGACGGTCGCTAAGGCGCGACAAGGCGCGGATGATGATGCTTCTGCTGTGCTTGATTGGTTGAGTCATGGGGCAGCTTCTTCGGCTCGCGATTAGAGGGTTTTTTGGCCTTCGCGGCGGGTTGGGTGTTGGGTTGTGGTGTTGGCCTTTCCTTGCTTTGTTAGTGGTCTATTGGCGTTGCCCCTGTGTCTGTTTGCCTGCGGCGTTGGCCTTTCCTTGTTTTCTTATTGGTTTATTAGCGTCGCCCCTGTGCGGGGCGGGCACCTACTTTTCTTTGCCGCCGCAAAGAAAAGTAGGCAAAAGAAAGCGGCTCCAACCGCTAATTCTTAAGTGGGTCTCCTGGCTTGGAGGGGGTAGTGGTGCATCTGGAATCCGTGCCCTCGCGCACTCCGCGTCAGTGACAAAGGGCTCGTCAGCGCCCACTCCGCACTGCGTGCGTCGCGGATGGGTATGCTTGGGAAACCTAAGGTTTCGTTTTGAGCGTGGCGGGGACCATCGGCTTCGCCTCGGCGAGACGCCCAAGTGCTCAGAAGATGGTTCCGCGCGCGGCGGCGGTGCAAATCAAAATGCGAGAGCGAAAACGCAGCGATCGGTTGGTGAATTACGTGTCGGCGCGCGCAGCGCCGCCGGAAGTATGACTGCCTTGTCACTCACGCTGAATGTGCGAGGACACAGATTCCAGATGCTCCACTACCGCTACTGCGCGGGAGACCCGCTTAGCAGGGGGTTCGAGCCGCTTTCTTTTGCCTACTTTTCTTTGCGGCGGCAAAGAAAAGTAGGTGCCTGCCCCGCACAGGGGCGACGCTAATAAACCAATAAGAAATCAAGGAAAGGCCAACGCCGTAGGCATACAGACGAACAAGCGCCGCGCAGGCAAACAAAGCAAGAAAAGTCCAACACCAAAAGCAAACAGCGATAATAGACCCCATCGCCGAAGGCCCAAACCAAACCCTGATGATCATCCGCCCACATCTCCATTGGTTCCGCATGCTGCTGGCCTGGCGGGGCTCGGTCCTCCCGCGGCTCCTGCCGCGCCTCTTCCTGATCTTCTGCATTTCGATCGTCGCGGTGGCCGCCCACGACCATCTGCTGCCGGTCTCGCTCAACCTCAACAGCACCGCCCCCTTCTCTTTGATCGGCATCGCCCTAGCCGTCTTCCTAGGCTTCCGGAACAACGCCAGCTACGACCGCTGGTGGGAAGCCCGCAAACTGTGGGGCCAACTGCTCAACGACGCACGCTCGCTGATCCGTCAGGCACTCACGCTGCCAAACAGGCCACTGCCCAAAACAGAAATCGATGCATTCACAGCCGTCCTCAGCGCCCTCTCCCATGCGCTGCGTCACCAGCTCCGCAAAAGCGACCCGAGCGAAGACCTCGCCGCACGCCTGCCGAAACCGTTATTCGGCCGCGTCATGGCGTCACGCTATAAACCGGCGACGCTGATGCTCTGGCTAGGTGAATGGGTGCAGCGTCACGCGCAAACAGGCGCGATCGATCCCATGGCGGTGCTCGCCTTCGATCGAAACCTGAATGGACTGTCGGACATCATCGGCGGTTGCGAGCGCATCGCGGCGACGCCGCTGCCCTTCGCCTACTCGGTCATGATTCACCGCACGGTGTATTTCTTCTGCGCGGCGCTGCCGTTCGGACTGGTCGACAGTATCGGGATCTTTACGCCGATCTTCGCAGTGTTCGTGGCGTACACGTTCATGGCGCACGAAGCGATCGCATCGCAAATCGAAGAGCCGTTCGGCACCGACGACAACGACCTGCCGCTCAACATGCTGTCGCTCTCTATCGAGGACGCCACGCGTGATCTGCTCGGCGAGCCGGCGCTGGAGTTGCCCAAGCCGGAAGATGAAGGTTACATACTCAATTGATAGCGTCGCGGTGCCAAGCGCGGCCGCATAGTCGGAAAAAGATGGATGCAGGCCGGCCGTGCGCCAAGCGTGCCGCTTGACGCCGACGCTCATTCGTTGCCGGTGGTCCCGGCAACCCTCAGTCGTTACCGGCCGTCTCCGACAAGCGCTTGAGCGTCGCCACCCGCGCACCGATGATATCGATGCGGCCGCGTTCATCGATCACTGGCGTGGTGGCGTCGAGATACGCGGTCCAAGCCTTTTGTGCGCGCGCGAGCGTCGGACGCGAGCGCGTCGGCATCTTCGCTTGCAAGCGGCGGTAATAGCGGTTCAGATCGAACATCGCGTGTTCACATTGCGCGTCCGCGGTACAGGCGCGCGGGCGGCGCGGCGGGTCCCCGCCAGCGCTGATCCTGGCCACGGCGCTGCGCAGCGCAAGCGCGCGGTCACGCACCGGTTGCAATTGCATATCGGCTTCGGCCAGCACATACATCGAGCCGTGCGTCGTCGCGAACACGGCGGCCAGCAACTGCTTCTCGACATCGCGCGAGGCCAGCCAGCTCGCCTGGCTCTTTTCCCACGGTTTACGTTGCGCCTGCGGCAACTTCGTCTGAAGCTGCTGCCACGCGCCGTCCAACGCGGCCTTCCAGCCGATCCGCGCGTTGTCCATGCACTGCACCTGCCCCGCCGTCGACGACATGTCGCTGCGCGCCAGACACGTGCGCATCGACGCGTCGATCGGATCGGCGGCGGCGACTTCGGCATGCGCCACCGAGGGCGTCACGCCGAGCGTCACAGTAAGCACCGCGCCGAGCACCGCCGCCGACATCGCCAGCGCGCCAAACGCGCGCCGCGAGCCGTCAGTGCCCAACACGGAATTCACTCCCCACATCGTCAGGCGCGCACGCAATCGACGAAGTATTCGATGCGCCCGTTGATGGTTTCGCCGACAAGCCCGTGGATATCCGTGTGGAAACCCGGGAAGCGTTCGTTGAACTCGCGCGCGAAACGCAAATAGTTGACGATGGTCTTGTTGAAGCGTTCGCCCGGAATCAGCAGCGGAATGCCCGGCGGATACGGCGTCAACAGGATCGACGTGACGCGGCCTTCGAGTTCGTCGATCGGTACCCGGTCGATCTCGCGGTGCGCGAGCTTGGCGAACGCATCCGACGGCTTCATCGCCGGTTCCATGCTCGACAGGTACATCTCCGTCGTGAGGCGCGCAATGTCGTTCGCACGGTAGACGCTGTGGATCTGCTGGCACAGCTCACGCAAACCGACACGCTCGTACATCGGATGATGCGCAACGAATTTGGGCAGCACGCGCCACAGCGGCTGGTTGTTGTCGTAGTCGTCCTTGAACTGCTGGAGTTCGGTGACCATCGAGTTCCAACGGCCCTTGGTGATGCCGATCGTGAACATGATGAAGAACGAATACAGGCCGGTCTTTTCGACGATGATGCCGTGCTCGGCCAGATACTTCGTGACGATCGCAGCCGGAATGCCGGTCTCGCCGAAGCCGCCGTCCATGTCCAGACCCGGCGTGACGATGGTCGCCTTGATCGGGTCAAGCATGTTGAAGCCATCGGCAAGCGAGCCGAAACCGTGCCACGCGTCGTTCGGGCGCAGCATCCAGTCTTCGCGTGAGCCGATGCCTTCTTCCGCGAACGTCTCCGGGCCCCACACCTTGAAGAACCAGTCGTCGCCGTACTCGGCGTCGACCTTGCTCATCGCGCGGCGGAAGTCGAGCGCTTCGGCAATCGACTCTTCAACCAGAGCCGTGCCGCCCGGTGCTTCCATCATCGCCGCGGCCACGTCGCACGAGGCGATGATCGCGTACTGCGGGCTGGTCGATGTGTGCATCAGATACGCTTCGTTGAAGCGATGCTTGTCGAAGCGGCTGTTCTTCGAATCCTGCACGACGATCTGCGAAGCCTGCGAAATACCCGCCAGCAGCTTGTGCGTGGAGTGCGTCGCGAACACCAGTGCGCCGATGCGCGGACGGCCGGCGCCGATCGCGTGCATGTCCTGATAGAACTCGTGGAACTCGGCGTGCGGCAGCCACGCTTCGTCGAAATGCAAAGTATCGAGCCAATCGCCGAGCATCTCCTTAATCATCTCGACGTTGTAGATCACGCCGTCGTAAGTGCTCTGCGTAATGGTCAGAATACGTGGCTTGAGATTCGGGTTTTTCGCGAGCGCTTCGCGCGCGAACGGATTCGCCAAGATCTTCTTCTTGATGTTTTCCGGCTCGAATTCGCTGCGCGGAATCGGACCGATGATGCCGAAGTTATTGCGCGTGGGCGTGAGGAAGACCGGAATCGCGCCGGTCATGGTGATCGCGTGCAGGATCGACTTGTGGCAGTTGCGGTCCACCAGCACGATGTCGCCCGGCGCAACCGTGCCATGCCAGACGATCTTGTTCGAGGTCGACGTGCCGTTGGTCACGAAGAACACGTGGTCGGCGCTGAAGATGCGCGCCGCATTGCGTTCGGAGGCCGCAATCGGGCCAGTGTGGTCGAGTAGCTGACCGAGTTCGTCGACGGCGTTACACACGTCGGCGCGCAACATGTTCTCGCCGAAGAACTGGTGGAACATCTGGCCAAGCGGGCTCTTCAGGAACGCGACGCCGCCCGAGTGCCCCGGGCAATGCCAGGAATAGGAGCCTTCGTCCGCGTACTGCACCAGTTCCTTAAAGAACGGCGGCGCGAGCGAATCCAGATACACCTTGGTTTCGCGGATGATGTGGCGCGCGACGAACTCCGGCGTGTCCTCGAACATGTGGATGAAGCCATGCAGTTCGCGCAGGATGTCGTTCGGCAGGTGGCGCGAGGTGCGCGTTTCGCCGTACAGGAAGATCGGAATATCGGCGTTGCGGCGGCGCACTTCAGTCACGAACGCGCGCAATGCGACGATCGCGGCAGCCAGTTCCGGCGTCTCGCCTTCCACCACGACGTTATCGACGTACGGC
Organism: Paraburkholderia elongata; assembly: GCF_013177735.1. Classification (GTDB taxonomy): domain Bacteria; phylum Pseudomonadota; class Gammaproteobacteria; order Burkholderiales; family Burkholderiaceae; genus Paraburkholderia; species Paraburkholderia elongata. Next base: position 35,065 of record NZ_WOEZ01000125.1, read on the forward strand.
AGCAGTTCGTCGTCGTCGATCGAGAGGATGAAGCACGACGCGCGGCTCGATTGCTGCGCGAACGAAGTCAGGTCGCCGTAGCTCGTCAACCCGAGCACTTCCGCGCCTTCTTTCTCGATAGCTTCGGCCAGAGCCCGGATGCCGGAACCCGAGATGTTCTCGGAGCGGAAATCTTCGTCGATGATGACGACGGGGAAACGAAACTTCATGGGGCGATTCTCCAAAAAGAACGACCGCTGCATTTGACTAAGCAGCGGTCACCCGAATAGCTGGTGGGTCAGTGCTGCCGGGCGTCACGTCTTGGGCAACGTGACGCCGTGCTGACCTTGATATTTGCCGCCGCGATCCGCGTACGACGTTTCACAAATCTCGTCGCTTTCGAAAAACAGCACTTGAGCGACGCCTTCGTTCGCGTAGATTTTCGCAGGCAAAGGTGTCGTATTCGAGAATTCGAGCGTGACATGCCCTTCCCATTCCGGCTCGAACGGCGTCACGTTGACGATGATCCCGCAACGCGCATACGTGGATTTGCCCAGACACACGGTCAGGACGCTGCGCGGAATGCGGAAATACTCGACGGTGCGGGCCAGCGCGAACGAATTCGGCGGGATGATGCAGACATCGCCCTTGAAGTCGACAAACGACTTCTCGTCAAAGTTCTTCGGATCGACGATGGTCGAGTTGATGTTGGTGAAGATCTTGAATTCGTCGGCGCAGCGGATGTCGTAGCCGTAGCTCGACGTGCCGTAGCTGACAATCTTCCGGCCGTCTTCGGAGACGCGGACCTGATCTGGCGCAAACGGCTCGATCATATTGTGCGACTCGGCCATGCGCCGGATCCACTTGTCGGATTTGATAGTCATAGGTGAACGCTGTTCGACTTGAGTGACAGGTGTGTGACGAGGGTGTGACGGATAACAACCCGGTGTAAGTTCCGGGCCGGGCGCCGTCGGCTAGGCGCCCCCAACGAAAGGCGCTTATTTTACGCGATCAGGAGAATGCTGCTGCGGGCATGGCCTGAGAGCCGTCCGTGGCCCCCCCAAAAGGCTTGCTGCAAGGCCATTCAAACGGCTAAACACTTGCGGCGGATGGGACCCGCCACCTGCGCCGCCCTCACTGGCGAATCAACCCGCATGCAAGCGCGGGGCCTGCGCCATGCTGCGGATACGCATAAGGGTCGGTCGCGTCGTGATGCAGCAGCACAGCGCGTTGCAACACCGAGCGGATACCGTCGAGCGACACGTCCGGTGCAACGATGAAGCCGGTGGCCACACCATTCGCGTCCGCGTGGATGTTGCCGAGATCGCCTTCGACCCGGGCACCTGCTTTCAGACGCTCGGCTGCCGGCGAGAACACCTGGCCGGCGCTGGAGCCGTCGGCGGCATTGCAGTCGCCGCGCTCATGCACTTGCAATGCGTGGTCGCTATCGGGCGGCAAGCCCGCGAGATTGTAGGTGACCTGCACGCCGTCCGAACGCTCGATGAACGTTACAAGGCCGCGCGCCTGATTGCCCACGGTGGGCAGCAACTGCGCATCGGCTCGCTTTTCCTGTGGTCTCAGGAACGTGCTACAGCCGCATAACAGCATGCTACTGGCAGCCAGGACGATGAACGCATGCACCGCCTGCCCGTCGATTCGTTTTCCCATGCGATCCTCTTGCCGACCTGGCGGCCGCCCCTGCGGCCGCCGAGCCGAACTTGTGAAGTCGACATGATACCGCGAGACCAGGCGCAAATTGACGCCTTGGCCCCGCTTTGGCCCCTCATCCGAACGGCTACTCAGGTGTTCTGGACAACGATGCTGGGAAACTTCGAGGTCATGTCGCGAGCCCGTTCGGCGATATGGATCGCAACCTTGCGCGCGATCGACCGGTAGATCCCGGCGATACGTCCATCTGGGTCCGCCACGACGGTGGGTTTGCCCGAGTCGGCCTGCTCACGGATGGCGATATCGAGCGGCAGGCTGCCGAGCACGTCGACGCCGTATTCCTTGCTCATCCGCTCGCCGCCACCCGCGCCGAAGATATGCTCTTCGTGGCCGCAATTCGAGCAGATATGCATACCCATATTCTCGACGATGCCGAGGATCGGAATGCCGACCTTCTCGAACATCTTGAGGCCCTTCTTCGCGTCGAGCAGCGCGATGTCCTGCGGCGTCGTGACGATCACGGCGCCCGTCACCGGCACGCGCTGCGACAAGGTCAGCTGAATGTCGCCGGTACCCGGCGGCATGTCGACGATCAGGTAGTCGAGATCTTGCCAGTTGGTCTGCCGCAGCAGCTGTTCGAGCGCTGAGGTGGCCATCGGGCCGCGCCACACCATCGGGTTGTCCTGCTCGATCAGAAAGCCGATCGAGTTGGCCTGCAAGCCGTGGCCGGTCATCGGGTTCATCGACTTTTCGTCGGGTGATTCGGGACGGCCGACAATCCCAAGCATCATCGGCAGCGAGGGGCCGTAGATATCCGCATCGAGGATGCCGACCGACGCGCCTTCGCTCGCCAGTGCCAGCGCGAGGTTCACGGCGGTCGTGCTCTTGCCGACCCCGCCTTTGCCCGACGCCACCGCGACGATGTTTTTAACGTTCGGCAATAGTTTGACGCCGCGTTGCACGGTGTGCGCAGCGATGTTCTGGGACACCTCGACGCGTGCGTTCGCCACGCCGGGAACGGCCTTCAGCGCGTCGGCGAATTGCGTGCGGACCGCTTCAAATTGCCGTTTGGCCGGATAGCCGAGTACCACCTCGAGGCTGACCGTGTGACCCTCCACGGCCACGTTCTTAACGTTTTTGGCAGCCACGTAGGGCTTGCCCGTGTTGGGGTCAGTGACGGCCGCGAGGGCAGCGTCGACCAAAGCCCGATCGATACTCATTGACACTCCGTGGGGAACACTTGCGGCGCGGCGGAATCCAAGTTTCGGGCACGCGCCGGAATTTGAAAAAAATTGTTAGGCACCATTGCTAAAACCAGGCGCGCCATGCACCCTTCGGGCAGGCGGAACGCCATGGGGTCGCATCGCTGCGTACTTCAGTCATCATTGTAGTGGCTGGCGCCAAGCCTTGCCGGAAGACCCTTCTCCACTGTCGGACCGGGACCAGGGAAGACGCAGGATTCTCGTATTGTCGACTTGCGCGCTTTACGGCCGTCACGTCCGGCGTATAGATTTATCGCTTCCACCTGCTTCACTCAAGAGGAATCAAAAAATGAATGCAAAAATCATGACTCGCCTTGCCGTTTTCGCCGTTGCTGGCTCGTTGCTGGCAGGCTGCGCATCCCAACAAGGCACTGACACGGCCGTCGGCACGGGCGTGGGCGCCGCCACCGGCGCGGCGATCGGCGCGATCTTCGGCGGCGGCAAGGGCGCGGCGATCGGCGCGGGCGCCGGCGCAGCGGTCGGCGGCATCACCGGCTACAACTGGCAAGCCATTCACAACAAGCTGTCGGGCGCCACCAAGGGCACCGGCACGCAGATCACCGAACAGCCGGACGGCTCACTCAAGCTGAACATCCCGAGCTCGGTCACGTTCGACACCAACAGCTACGCGGTCAAGCCGTCTTTCACGCCGGTGCTGGATCAGCTGACGCAGACCATGCAGCAGAATCCGGAACTGATCGCCCAGGTAATCGGCTACACGGATAGCACGGGTCAGCCGGCTTACAACCAGACACTGTCTGTCAACCGCGCGGAAAGCGTGACGGGCTATCTGGGGCAACGCGGCGTCGCGCCGCAACGCCTGTCGGCAAGCGGCATGGGCCAGAACCAGCCGGTCGCTGACAACAACACCGAAGCCGGCCGTGCAGCAAACCGTCGCGTGGAAATCTATCTGCGCGCCACGGCTCAACACGCCACGCAATAAGGGCGCAAGCCTGAAAGAGGAAGAAGCAACCGGGCGCCAGGCTCTTGCCAATGTTTCCACCGGCGTCCGGCAAGCCGTAAAAAGCGGAGGAAAGAAAATCTCGCTCGAGAACGAAAAAAATTTCGAACTCTGCCGGAAATCCGCGGTCTGTCTCTACGGTACGTGGCTGGCGAAGCCGCCGCGTCACCATTCTCCTCTTGTCGTTGTTGCTCCGGGGTTAATAGCCCCGGTTTTTTTTTGGGCGCTCGGTTTTCGCCCCGCAGGAAATCCCCTTGGGGACACACCGTCCTGCCCCGGCACCGACCCAGCCGCGGCCTAGGTGGCCCAGCCCGCGCCGGGCGCCTGCCCTGCTAGAATCAACGTTTCGTCCCATCGCAGGCTCCCACCATCCTTATGTCAGCACCCGCAACCGATCTCTCCGCAGGCGCGCCGTCAGGCCGTCGCCAGGTCCTCGTCACGTCGGCCCTTCCGTATGCGAATGGGCAAATCCATATCGGCCATCTGGTCGAATATATCCAGACGGACATCTGGGTCCGGACGTTGCGAATGCACGGGCACGAGGTCTACTACGTGGGCGCCGACGACACTCACGGCACGCCGGTCATGCTGCGCGCGGAAAAGGAAGGTCTGACGCCGAAGCAGCTGATCGACCGCGTCTGGCTGGAACACAAACGCGATTTCGACAGCTTCGGGATTTCGTTCGACAATTACTACTCGACCGATTCCGAAGAGAATCGCGTGTTGAGCGAGTCGGTCTACCTTGCGCTCAAGGAAGCGGGCCTGATCGAAGCGCGCGACATCGAACAGGCATATGACCCCGTCAAGGAAATGTTCCTGCCGGACCGTTTCATCAAGGGCGAATGCCCGAAGTGCGGCGCGAAGGATCAATACGGCGACAGCTGCGAGGTATGCGGTTCGACTTACCTGCCTACCGAGCTGATCAACCCGTATTCGGTCGTCTCGGGCGCCACGCCGATTCGTAAGACCTCGACGCACTATTTCTTCCGCCTGTCCGATCCGCGCTGCGAGAATTTCCTGCGCGCTTGGGTCAGCGGCCTCGCGCAGCCGGAAGCCACCAACAAGATGCGCGAATGGCTCGGCGACGCCGGCGAAGCCAAGCTCGCCGACTGGGATATTTCGCGCGACGCGCCGTATTTCGGCTTCGAAATTCCGGGCGCGCCGGGCAAATATTTCTACGTGTGGCTGGACGCACCGGTCGGCTATTACGCGAGCTTCAAGAACCTGGCCGTTAAGCGCGGCCTCGACTTCGACGCGTGGATTCGCAAGGGTTCGACCGCCGAGCAGTACCACTTCATCGGCAAAGACATTCTGTATTTCCACACGCTGTTCTGGCCGGCCATGCTCGAATTCTCGGGTCATCGCACGCCGACCAACGTGTTCGCGCACGGCTTCCTGACGGTGGACGGCGCGAAGATGTCGAAGTCGCGCGGCACGTTCATCACCGCGCAAAGCGTGATCGACACGGGCCTGAATCCGGAATGGCTGCGCTACTACTTCGCCGCCAAGCTGAACAGCACGATGGAAGACCTCGACCTGAACCTCGACGACTTCCAGGCGCGTGTGAACAGCGACCTGGTCGGCAAGTACGTGAACATCGCGAGCCGCGCGGCCGGCTTCCTGATCAAGCGTTTCGAGGGTCGCGTGCAAGACAGCGCCATGCAGCACCCGCTGCTCGCCACGCTGCGCGCCGCCGTGCCGCAAATCGCCGCGAATTATGAGGCGCGCGAGTACAACCGGGCGCTGCGCCAGACCATGGAACTGGCCGACGCGGTCAATGCGTACGTCGACACTTCCAAGCCGTGGGATCAGGCGAAGGACCCGGCTAGTGCGGTCGCGTTGCACGAAACCTGCAGCGTGAGCATCGAGGCGTTCCGTCTGCTGTCGCTGGCGCTCAAGCCGGTGTTGCCGAAGCTGGCGGAAGCGGTCGAAGCCTTCCTCGGCATCGAGCCGCTGGTGTGGGCCGACGCGAACGTGCCGCTCTCGTCCACGCGCCCGATCAACGCATACAAGCACCTGATGACGCGCGTCGATCCGAAGCAGATCGAAGCGCTCATCGCAGCGAATCGCGACTCGCTGCAAGCCACGCCGGAAGCTGCGGCGCCGGTGGATGCGAAGGCCAAGTCGAAGGCTGCGAAAGCAGCCGCCGCCGATAAGGATGAAACGCCCGGCATCATCTCGATCGACGACTTCGCCAAGATCGATCTGCGCATCGCGAAGATCGTCGACTGCAAGGCGGTGGACGGCTCGGACAAGCTCCTGCAACTGACGCTCGACGTCGGCGAAGAGAAGACGCGTAACGTGTTCTCGGGCATCAAGTCGGCCTATCAGCCGGAGCAACTGATCGGCAAGCTGACGGTGATGGTCGCGAACCTCGCACCGCGCAAGATGAAGTTCGGCCTGTCCGAAGGGATGGTGCTGGCGGCCTCGGCAACTGACGAGAAAGCCGAACCGGGCCTCTACGTCCTCGAACCGGATAGCGGCGCGAAGCCGGGCATGCGCGTGAAATAAAGCGCGCGGCGTCGAACGCTGCGGGTATCAAAAAAAACGGCACGCTTTAAAAGGCGTGCCGTTTTTTTTGTGCCGTGGCGTTGCTCAGACCACGGCCACCGCCGTCACCTCCATCATCACCACCGGATCCGGTCGAAGCGCCGTGTATAAAGCAGTTCCATGCCGTCGAACGTACCGCCATATGCCGCCACCGACCAATAGCGCGTGAGGTTCACCGTCGCCTTGATCGCATTGCTCGCCGACTGCAGACCCTGCTCGTAGCCGACCACGAGCCACTCGTTGATTGCCTTCGACACCATCACCACCTGAGGATCGGTCAACCCGACTTCGCTTCGCCCGATCGAAAATTCGTCGAGCCCGAAGGTCTGCGCAATTCGTTTACCGCTCGCGCTGCCGAGCAAGGCGAGCGCGGTCGTCATGGTGCTTTGCTGACCGAGGTTATTGCCCTGGTCCGTGCCGTGTCCAAACAACAGCCATGAGAGCTTTTCGTTATCCGGCACGTTCGGCTCGGAGATCAGCTTCGCAACCGGGAACTGGACCGTGCCCGTGACCTGCACGCCCGCCTCGACCTGCTGGTTGCGGCGCATGGCCAGAATGTTGATGCCCGGATTGGCCACCGGGCCGTTGAACGTGAAGAAGCCGTTCTCGATGTTGAGCTTGCGCCCGAACGCGGTGTAGGTCGAACCCTGCGTCACGCGAACATTGCCGACCGCGCGCAACGGCAGGTTCGGCGCGCTCATCGCGGTGATCGTGCCGCTCAGGCCAAGGTCCGCGCCTTGTCCGCGGAAACGGAAGCTGTTGCCCAGACTGATGTCGATATTGGCGCGCGGCGCGAACGGACCGATCGGCTTGTTGGTGCCCGCCACCGGCGCCGGCCGCTCGCCCGCCACCGTGCCGTCCGGACGCACCACCACCACGTCGTCGCCGAGCTTCGGCGCGGACTGCTCCGGCATATCGAACAGCGCGTGATCGACCACGAATTTGCCGTTGATCGCCATGCCGCCTTCGGCCCCGGCATTCGCCACGCTCGCGCTGCCCGACAGCGACAGATTGCGGTCCGGCGCCGCGAACAACTCCAGCTTATCCGCGACGATGCTCGCGGACAGATCCGGTTCCGCGCCATCCAGACGCACACGGCCGGTGGCGCGCAACGTGCCGCTCGCACCGTGAAACTCGACCTGCTGGAAGTCCACCAGATTTTGTGAGAGCGCGATGCGCACCACACCGTCCTTCAACTGCACGCCCTGGTCGACCATCGTCGCCGACAAACCGTCGCCGAGCAGCGACCCCGTCAGATTCGGCTTGGCGACCGTGCCGCCGAGCGCGAGTTTCAGCGCGAGGTGGCCGTCGAGCAGATAGCTCGGGCCGAACAGGCCGCCGGTCGTTTTCAGCGACGGCACGTTCGCATTCACATTGCCGGTGAGCGCGCCCTCTTCGTTGACGGCCAGAAAGCCGTCGCGCATCACGAGGGTGGTGTGCGCGTCGGCGTCGACCACGCCGATCCGGCTGGCCTGCGCGTGGACGGTTGCATTCAGCCGGTTGCCGCCGCTGAATTCGGCGCGCGCGCTCATATCCGTGATGCCCAGCGAGGTCAAACCACGACCGATTTCGACCGTCACGTCGCCGCCGCGACGCTTCAACTGGATGTGGCCGCTCGCGGTGCTGCCGAGTGCGAAATCCCAGTCGCCGTCGAATACCAGATCGGTTTTGACGGCCGGTGGCGTACCGGTGATTTCGCGCCGCAGATCTTGCAGGCGCGCGAGTGAAATGTCGGTCAAGGTACCCGCGGACTGAATCTTGCCGTGGTCGAAGGCGAACGATTTGAGGCTCAACACCGCGCCTTCGAGTGTGAGACGTGTCGCGCCAAGCGTCAGGCGGTCCGGTCCGGCGCTCACGGAAAGCGGCGACTCGAGATTCAGCGCCGGCGTGCCGCGGTTCTGCAGGCGGGTCACGGTGCCGTCCCAGCGCGTGCCGTCACGTGCTTCGGTCAGCTTGCCGTTGGCGGCGAGCGTCAGATCGAGTGGACGGTCCTGCAGTTTGCCGGTAGCCGCCGCCTCCAGCGTGTGGTTGGCGCGCGTACCGGACAGGCGCGCCGTGAGCGTGGTCAGATCGACGCCGCCGGCACTGAGATTTCGCGCGTCGGTCGTGAAGACGAGCGCTCCGTTCGCGCCGTCGCGCAGTTCGGCGTGACCTTCCGCATGACCGATGCGGTTACTGCTGAACACCACACTGTCTGCCTTGTAGTTCAGCACGACATTCGGATGCGCGAATGAGCCGGTGACGTCGCCATCCGCAGCGACGAGACCGGCGAGCCCGAAACCGAGGCGCTCGAGTTCGGGCGCATCGACGCGGAAACGCAGCCGGTCGCCGCGCGCGCCGAAGCTGCCTTGCAAGTCCACCTGATTGCCCGCCACCGAGAGATTCGCGCGGCTCGGCAGAATCCGCGAGCCGGCCAACTGGACCACGCCGCCACCCGTCAACGGCAGGCCGTCGTAGACGCTCGGACCGAGTTTGAATTCAGCCTTGGTGGTGAAGACCGGGCCGAGCATGCCGGCCGCGGTGAGCGTACCGTTCACGCGTGCCTCGATCTTGCGGGCGGGCGGTGCGGCGCGTTTGGGCGGCGGCGCTTTGCGTTGAACCACTTCGGTTCGCACTGCGGCTTTGGCGGTGTTCTTTACCGCGGCGGCGGCTTTGTCGCCGGGGGCCGCGCTCTTCGCACCGGCCGTACTGCCCGCTTGCGCCGCGCCTTGCGTGAGCGCCTTGGGCGCCGGGCCCGTTACAGGCGCCCGCGACGGCATCTGCGAAGTCAGCGTCAACGGATCGAAATCGGTCAGTTGCGCTTTCAGGTTGTAGGTGGAATTCGCGTCGTGCTTAAGCGCGCCGGACAGATCGATGCGGCCTTTGCCCGACGTGACACGCACGTCGTTGAAGCTCATGCGCGCGGGGTCGAAGGTCACCTTGCCTTGCGCGCGCAACCCGGCTTTCGGGTCGGCGAGATCGAGGGTCAGGCTTTGCACGTCGTCGTTAAGACGGATGCCGATCGGACCGGAAAGCTGGGTCGGCCGTACGGTCGCTTCGAGCGCGTTCAGGTCGAGCCCGGCGACTTGCAGATCGAACTGGCCGTGCTTGCCGGTCAGCGCGCCGCCGCCGGTGAGCGTGGCGCTCTTCACGAGCCGCACCTTCAGGTTCGAGATGCGCTGCGCCTGGGCGTCGAGGTGCACATCGGTTTGCGCGTCGATCAAAGGCAGCAGATTCTGGTCGATCGCACCCGGTTTGGCGTTGACGATCGAGACATGGCCGGCAACGGCGAAACCTGCCGCGCCTTTTTCTGCCGCATCGGCGTGGACGCCGCCTTTGCCGTTTTTGACAACATGTGGCTCGGTAATGCCGGCGGCGTTGTTCTGGCCCACGCTATTGCTGCCGGCTGCGCTGCTGGCACTGGCGGTGCTCGCCGCGCCGGCATCACTCCCCCCACTGGCCCCACTGGCCGCGCCCTGCCCCACCGGCTGCAATTCAGCGCGCACCGCCAGATCCGCCAACGGCGCGCCGGGCGCAAACGCCTGCGGGTTGACGTGGTCGAAGGTCAGCGTGGCGCGTTGCAACGGTACGTCGCCGAACAGCGTCGCCTCGACTCGCGCATGGCCGGCGAGCTTCATGCCGCTGGCATCGAGTTCGCCGATGAGATTCTCCAGCGAGCCGCTCAGATGGCCGCCCACCTGCACCGCCTCGTTGTTGACCTTGCCGGAATAGCCGAGATCGCCGGTCAGCGGAAACGGCCGCACCCCGTCGAGCTTCGCCGCCGCCGTCACCGCACCGAACGGCGTGTCCAGCCGCTCGATCGCCGCCTCGTGGTGCCGGCCGTCGCTGCGGCCATGGAACATGAAACGGGAAAGCTCGGTCGTCGACCCGCCCTCGCGC
>NZ_WOEZ01000126.1 GCF_013177735.1 Paraburkholderia elongata
ACGTGGTCGGTTTCCAGACCGAGGCGGACCGCCAGTCGTTCGTCGATTTTATCGAGCGCGGCCAGCACGGCACCTCGAGCGAAGACGGCATGGTGCACGCCTACAACCGCTTCCTGAAAGTGGCGGCGTACCCGATCGGCATCTATCCGGACGTGATCGCCAAGGCCGCCGAGCAGTTCACCGACCGCAAGCCGGTGCGCAGCCTGCGTGACGGCATGCGCGGGCGCAAGCTGATCATGAGCGTCGACCGGCTCGATTATTCGAAGGGGCTGGTGGAGCGCTTCCAGGCATTCGAACGGCTGCTGCTGAGTGCACCGGGTTGGCACGGGCGCGTATCGCTGGTGCAGATCGCGCCGCCGACGCGCGCGGATGTGCAGACGTATCAGCGCATTCGTCAGACGCTGGAAGGCGAAGCGGGCCGCATCAACGGCCGTTTCGCGCAACTCGACTGGACGCCGATCCAGTACCTGAACCGCAAGTACGAGCGCAATCTGCTGATGGCGCTGTTCCGTCAGTCGCAGGTCGGCTATGTGACGCCGCTGCGCGACGGGATGAACCTCGTCGCCAAGGAGTACGTCGCATCGCAGGATCCGGCTGATCCGGGCGTACTCGTGTTGTCGCAATTTGCCGGGGCGGCCGAGCAACTGCCGGGGGCGCTGGTCGTCAATCCGTTCGATCTGTCGCAGATGGCCGAGGCGCTGGAGCGCGCGCTGTCGATGCCGCTCGCCGAGCGCCAAGCGCGTCATGCGGACATGATGGCGCCGATGCGCGAGAACAATCTGTCGGTCTGGCGCGATACATTCCTGGGCGATCTGCGCAACGTCGCGACCGCCTCTTCGGTGACGGCCAAAGCGGTAAAGCTCGCTGACGTGACGGCATCGTCGTCGTAGCCGTATCGGCGGCGGCGCGGGTTCCTTCAAGAGCCGCGCGTGCTGGTCACGTCGAACTGATTGGAAGGTTGAAGCATTAAAAAGGGCGCGGATCGCGGCATGCGATTCGCGCTCTTGTTGTATCTGGGTTCAAGCGGATAACCTGCTTACGCCGGTCGTGCTCATAGGCCTGCAACGTATTCCGGCAACAACGCACTCGAATCTGCAAGCGCCGAAGCCTGCCACACGCTCACGCCGCTTGCACATTCGCGCGCTGCATCACCCGCAACGTGCTGACCACGGCGGCAACCGCTGAAAAGCACGCGGCCACATACAGCACGATAGTCGGCCCATGCTGCGGCGCGATGCCGAAAATCAGCGCGACCAGCGCCGCGCCGAGCGTCTGTCCGGTCAGGCGCGCGGTGCCGAGCATGCCGCTCGCGCCGCCGCTGCGCTCACGCGGCGCGGCGGACAACATGGTCCGATTGTTCGGCGACTGGAAGATCCCGAAGCCCGCGCCGCATAGCGCCATGCGCCACGCGATCTGCATGGGCTCGGGATGTGCGCCGAGGGTGGCGAGCAGCAGCAGGCCGATCGTCATCGCAGCGAGTCCGACGCCGCCCAGCCAGCCTGACGACACCTTGTCCGACAGTACGCCGGCAATCGGCGCGGCGATGATGATCACTGCCGGCCACGGTGTTATCAGCAAGCCAGTCTCTACTTGCGAGAAACCGAGCGTGTCCTGCAACAGAAACGGCAACGACACGAAGGCCAGCATCTGCGCGCAGAACGAACAGACCGAGGTGCCGATCGACAGGGCGAACACCGGAATCCTCAGCAAATCGATCGGCAGCAGGGGCGCGGACTGGGTCAACTGACGGCGCACGAAGAAGTAGCCGATGACAACCGCGCCGAGTGCCTCTGCGACAACCCAGCCGAAGTGCTCGCCATGACCCAGACCGTCGACGGCGAAAATCAGCAGGCCGAACACGGACGCGTTCATCACCGCGCTCAGGTAGTCATAGGGCGAATCGTGCCCGGGATTCATCGGCAGCGCCTTGAAGCCGCCGACAATCGCCGCGATCCCGATCGGCACGTTGATCGCGAACAGCCACGGCCACGAGGCGACGGCGAGCACCCCGGAGGCGACCGTCGGCCCGACCGCGGACGACACCGCAACGACCATCGCGTTGATTGCAACGCCGCGCCCAAGCTGCGTGGGCGGATAGATCATGCGCACGAGCGCGGCGTTCACGCTCATGATGCCCGCCGCGCCGAAGCCCTGGACCACGCGGGCGAGCGCGAGCGCCGGCAGCGAGGTGGACAACGCGCATCCGAACGACGCCACGGTGAACAGGATCAGCCCGGCCAGATAGATGCGCCGGTAACCGATGCGATCGCCGAGCGACGCGAGCGGCAGCAGTGAAATGGTGATGGCGAGCTGGTAAGCGTTGACGACCCAGATCGAGCCCGCTGCGCTCGCATGCAGATTGCGCGCGATGGTCGGCAGCGCCACGTTGGCGATCGCGCTGTCGAGCACCGCCAGCGTGAGGGCGAGGGCGATAACCAGCATCGCCCAGTAGCGTTGTGGAATCGGCAAGCCTTGTTCGGTGCTGTCCGCGAGCGGTGTGCCGGCGGCGAATGGGGCAGCCGAGGCGGCATCGGCCGGCATCGAACTGTCCTTGCGCGATGGTTGTGCGTGCATCGTTCTTCTGGATTTGGAGTGGGGCGGCTTATCGACCCTGCGACCGTGCGACCTTGCGACCCGGCGATGAACCACGCGCGCTACGTGCCGCCCTGGAAAGACAAGACGGCACGCAGCGACGATGCCGGCGCTGCAACAGCGCACCGGCATCGCGTCTTACGCATTATTTGAGTTCGTACAGACCGGTGTGGGTGGTCGAGTCGAGTTCGTTCAGATGCGTCATGAAACGCGCCACCGCATTAGTGGTGTCCGCGTTGATCGGCAGGTGCGGCACCTTCAGCGCATGCAAGCGGAAGATGTAGCGATGCGTCCGGTCGCCACGCGGCGGCGCGGCACCCCCGAAGCCGACCGTGCCGTAGTCGTTCCGTACCTGCAGTGCGCCTTGCGGCAGCAGCGAACCATCGTCCTTGCCGGCGTTGCGCGGCAGTGAGCGGACGTCAGCCGGAATGTTGACCACAACCCAGTGCCAGAAACCACTGCCGGTGGGCGCGTCGGGATCGTGAACGGTGAGCGCGAAGCTTTGGGTGTCGGCCGGCGGCGCATCCCACTGCAACGAGGGCGAGATGTTCTCGCCGTCTACACCGAAGGCCTTGTCGTGATATTCGTGGGCTTTCGGCATAAAGCCGTTGGCGGGGAAATCGTCGGACCAGAGACGGAAATCAGCCATCGTGTGCCTCCCTTCTTGAGTGTTCTGGGATGGTCGGGGCGTGCTTTCTTGCTGCCGGCGTGCCATTGAGTTGCTGGCAGGGTGTGGGTCACTTGTTGCCGGCTTACTGCCCGATTTCTGCAAGTTCGGCTCGCAAAAATGCCCCGAGCTAGCCAATCGAGTGTATCACCAGCGGCTTCCAGATTCGTTCGAACCGAGCAGGCTACAAGCAGCTTTCAGCCGCGTTCCTCGAAGCGCGGCGCATCGCTCTTCAACCACTCGACGAGCCGCTGCAACACGCCCTCGATATCGCGATTCGCTCCACGCAAAGCACATTCCCATACCACCCCGACGCGCCAGCCGCTCGCGAGCAACGCCGCCTGAACCTTGTCGTCGTTGCTGCGATTGCGGCCGATCTTGTCGCGCCAGAACTCCGGTCGCGTTTGCGGCCATTTGAAAAGATGACAGTCGTGACCGTGCCAGAAACAGCCGTGTACCAGTACGACCGCGCGGTAGCGCGGCAGCACGATGTCAGGGCGGCCCGGCAGGTCGCGCGCGTCCAAACGGAAGCGAAAGCCCTGGCCGTGCAGCAGGCTGCGGATCAGGATTTCCGGTTTGGTGTTGCGGCCGCGAATGCCGGACATCATCCGGCTGCGCGTTGCGCTGTCGACGATATCGACCATCGCTAGCGCCTGGATAACGGATCAGGCCGCTCAGGAATAGAGCGAAAGGGCTTGCTTCGAACCATTGTGCGTTTCCTCGGCGAGCAGGGTTTGCACGTGCGGCAGTATGATGCGCGCCACTTCCCGCATCACCGGCATGACGACGCTGTTGCCGAATTGCCGGTAAGCCTGCGTGTCGCTGACCGGAATCCTGAAGGTATCGGGAAAGCCCATCAGCCGGGCGCATTCGCGCGGTGTGAGGCGCCGCGGCCGCAATTGCTCGCCCTGATAGACCAGAATTTCGCTCCCGTCCTTGTGATAACGCGCGGAGAGCGTGCGCGTGACGCTGTCAGGATAAGCCATGCCGAAGCCGAAGCCATTCCCCGCTGCGCGATGCTTCGCCGCGTAGTTTTGCAAATAGGTCCAGAGATTCGGCGTGAGCGTGTACTTCGGTTGCACGCGTTTGCCGGCGTGGTCGAAGAAGCGATCGTGGTCCCACGGCAGCACCGGTTCGCTGCCGTCGGTGCGATGCAGGATCGAGCCGAGGCGCGGGCCGCTTTCCGGCAGACGCAGATCGTCCCAGGAAAACGACGTTTTGCCGCGAAAGCCGACGATGATGATGCGCTCCCGGTGTTGCGGCGTGAAATGCTGGCCGTCGACCACGCGGTAGTGCACTTCATAGCCGAGCTCGTCGCGCAGGGTCTGCAGGATCACGTCGAAGGTGCGGCCTTTATCGTGCGAGAGCAGATTCTTCACGTTCTCCAGCAGGAAAGCGGCAGGGCGCTTCGCCGCGATGATCCGCGCGACGTCGAAAAACAGTGTGCCTTGCGTCGTGCACTCGAATCCGTGCGGGCGGCCCAGTGCGTTCTTCTTGCTGACGCCGGCGATCGAGAACGGCTGGCACGGAAAGCCGCCGAGCAGCACGTCGTGGCTCGGCACTTCTTCGGCGGGAAACGAAACGATGTCGCCGATCAGCGCGTGTTCGGCGTCGGCTGGGTAGTTCTCGCGATAGGTTTTAGTGGAGAAATCGTTCCACTCGCTCGTGAATACGCAGTCGCCGCCGTGCTCCTCGAAACCCATGCGAATGCCGCCGATTCCGGCGAACAGATCGATAAAGCGGAACTGGGCGCCGCCCGTAGCCGTGCCGGCCTTCGCCCGGTCGCTGTTGTGCAGCAGATCGCGCAAGGCCGGTTCGAGCATGGACGGGCACGGCGTTTCGCCTTTTTCCCAGCGGCGTACCGTCTTGATGTCCTTACCGACGTGCGCTGCGATTTCGCGTTGGGTAAAGCGGGTGCGCGCTTGTCTAAGCAGATCGAGCGGTGCGGCGAGGGTCACGGAAGTCCTTGCTGGGAATTTTTGCGGACATTATGACCCAAGGTCGTCCCTTTTTCCTATTTTCGCCGACAAAGAGCAGAAAGTTTCCGGCAACGCAAAGACCGCTTTCGCCTAAACGTGACTGTCACAGTTGGACGTGTAGGCTTGTGGCGTGACGCGAATTCCCCGCGTTGCGACGTGTTCAGGCCGCGACAAGGTTCGCGGCCTTTTTTTAGCGGGGAGGAGGTCGGACTGGCCGGCGCGGAAGGCCGGCCATCAGGGCTTGCGGCGTGTCAGATATGACGGTCGGCGGCTACGAGGTGTAGCGGCTCGGGGAGCGCGGCTGCTGCCGGAGCCGGCTCAGCCCATACTGGCTGGGGATTGGCTTCGAACTGGTCGATCTGCAGCAGGAGGCTGTCGACCCCGCACAGTTGCGCATGGGACAGGTGGCCGGTGTCGAGCAACTGGTGCAGACGCTTGCGCCAATAGGCGGGGGGCAGAATCGGGCCGCCCAGATCGCCATGTAAGGACGGCCGCATTACACGCCCGATATGCGCGATGTCCTGGTCGATCAGCGCCGCCTGGGATGACCCCGTCAGCGTAGTGAGTGTGCGTTCCATAGCCCCTCCATGGCACCTTTACGGCAAGCGGTGGTGGGACTTTAGGGCTTTTTGAAATATTTTTCGCGGCCGGCTTCATCGGACAAAACGGGCTGGCACGGGCACAACTTGAAGGGAAAAGGAAACGGCGCTTCGGCGCTTTCTTTCGCCTGGGAGTAACCCGGGTTCGGCGCCGCGGACGCTCCGCGCACCGTGCGCCCACTTTAGACTTGGCGCATCCAATATGGAGGAGGCGCCCATGACACCCGAAAAAATGCTTTCGATGTTCGAGCGGCAGTATCTGGAGGGCAAAGTGCCCGTCGACCTCGAAACCACCTGTGCGAGTTACGCCACCTGGCTGGCTGCGGCGTGGGAGCAACTCGATGGCGAGCAGAAGACGTTGCTGCAGACGGTCGGCGCGACGCTGTGGCGCGACGGGTATAACCTGCGCGCCGGTACGGCGACCAAGGACTTGTGGTGAGCCTTGGTGCCTTCGCGCGGTTAGACGGTAGGGAAGAGCGCTGAGTGGCCATGCTTGCGTTGGGGTGTTTTGAGGCGAGCTCGTACGCGTTGTGCTGAGTCGGTTTATATTTGGCGGTCGCGCGTTCGAGTCTTTCTTTTCGGCCATCTGGCCGATCGCAGATTCCCGATTCCGATTTCCAGCCGCAGCTCTCGCACAAGGGTTACACCATCACCATGACCGATCTCTCCGCCTTCCCGATCACCAAGAAATGGCCTGCCGAGCATCCGGACCGGATCCAGCTGTATTCGCTGCCGACGCCCAATGGCGTGAAGGTGTCGATCATGCTCGAAGAGACCGGTCTGCCCTATGAACCGCACCTCGTGCGCTTCGATGCGAACGATCAGATGTCGGCGCCGTTTCTGTCGCTGAATCCGAACAACAAGATTCCGGCGATCATCGATCCGAATGGCCCTGACGGCAAACCGCTGCCGCTGTTCGAATCCGGCGCGATTCTGATCTACCTGGCGGAGAAGACGGGCAAATTGATTCCGCAGGATGCCGCCGGCCGTTATGAAGCGATCCAGTGGGTGATGTTCCAGATGGGCGGCATCGGCCCGATGTTTGGCCAGGTGGGTTTCTTCCACAAGTTCGCCGGCAAGGAATACGAAGACAAACGTCCGCGCGACCGCTATATCGCCGAGTCGAAGCGGCTGCTTGCGGTGTTGGATCAGCAGCTCGAAGGGCGTGACTGGATCTTGGGCGATGCGTACTCGATCGCCGATATCGCGACCTTCCCGTGGGTGCGCAATCTGATCGGCTTCTACGAAGCAGGGCATCTGGTCGGGATCGAAGACTTTCCGAATGTGAAGCGGGCGCTGGCGGCGTTCGTTGCGCGTCCGGCGGTAGCGAAGGGATTGGAGATTCCGAAGCGGCCGTCCTGATGGGTTAGTGCGGCCGGGGGCGTCGATCGTCTCCGGCCGTCGTTCCCTTCGGTTCGCGCGTTCTGCGTGGACCACCTGTTCCCTCTCCCGATCATCTTCCTCGGACTTAAAGCAACTTCAAGTTCATTCCGCTGATGTTTCATCAGTGGTTGCACCCGCAACTATCGTCCCCTCGCGTGAGCGCTATTTTCGAGCGCTGGACGATCAGTGCCTTTTTATAGCTTCCCGGTCATTGATGCTGATTTTTGCGGCATCGAGAATCTGCCCGTCGACGTCGCTTTATCTGCGGCACTCACAACAAGACGACAGCATTCCGGGAGACACGCGATGCAATTTGAACTCAACGGTCGGCCTTTCTCATTCGATGGAGAGTCGGACACGCCGCTGCTATGGGTGATCCGCGAGCATGCCATGCTGACCGGCACGAAGTACGGCTGCGGGATCGGTGCATGCGGCGCATGCACCGTGCATCTGGAAGGCGAAGCGGTGCGCTCGTGCGTGATGCCGGTCTCGGCCGCGGCGGGCAAATCGATCCGCACGATCGAGGCTTTGTCGCCCGACGGGGCGCATCCGGTGCAACGCGCATGGGTTGCGAAAGACGTGCCGCAATGCGGCTACTGTCAGTCTGGCATGGTGATGGCCGTTGCCGCGCTGCTCGCGCAGCATTCTAAACCGACCGACGCACAAATCGATCAGTCGATCACCAATTTGTGCCGCTGCGCGACCTATCAACGTATCCGCGAGGCTATCCATGTCGCAGCGGAACACTGACGCAACGCGCGGGCATCGGGCGCAAAGCGGTGCAGTCGCAGCTTCGGCGAGCCGCCGTGGGTTTTTGAAGCGTGGCCTCGCGATCGTAGGCAGCTTTATCTTGCCGCTCAGTTTCAGCGAATTCGCAAAGGCAAGCGACGGCACTGCGCACAGCTACGAAATCAACGACTGGGTTCGGATAGACGCGAGCGGGCATATCGTGATCGGTCTGTCGCAAGCTGAAGTGGGGCAAGGTGTGTATACCGGCTTGCCACAAGTGCTTGCCGATGAAATGGACGCCGACTGGCAAAAGGTCTCCGTCACCTTCGTGACCGGCCGCGACGCGTATCGCATCGACGCGGCCAATGAGATGCCGCAGCAATTCGTCGGCGCGTCGATGTCGGTGACCATGTTCTATGAACGCTTGCGGATCGCCGGTGCGCAGGCGCGGGCCGCCTTCATCGAAGCGGGTGCGCGCCGCTTCAAGGTGCGCAGCACGCAATGCACGGCGGCCAAAGGGCAGGTCGTGCATATCCCTAGTGGCCGCGCGTTGAGTTACGGCGAACTGGTAGTGGATGCCGCGAAGATTCCATTGCCGGCCCATCCCCGGCTAAAACCCGAGTCGGCGCATAAGCTGATTGGTCAGCCGCTGCACAAGCTCGATGCGCCCGCCAAAGTCAACGGTTCGGCGCAGTACGGGCTCGACGTGCAGGTGCCCGGCATGCTGGCGGGCGCCGTCAAAATGGCGCCGACGCTCGGCGGCAAGC
The DNA here is from genome assembly GCF_013177735.1 of Paraburkholderia elongata. Lineage (GTDB taxonomy): Bacteria > Pseudomonadota > Gammaproteobacteria > Burkholderiales > Burkholderiaceae > Paraburkholderia > Paraburkholderia elongata. The sequence continues at coordinate 8,717 of NZ_WOEZ01000126.1, forward strand.
CGCTGCGCGTGACCAATTCAGACGCAGTCCGAAAGATGTCCGGCGTGGTCGATACGGTGCTGGCAAGAGATGCGCTGATAGTTGTCGCCGAGACGTACTGGCAGGCGAAGAAAGCGTGTGACGCTGCCGAGGTCGAATGGGATACGCCGGCCGGTGGCGCGTTCGATAGTGCGACGATCCTGAGCGAATGCAAGGGCGCATTGCAATCCGATCACGCGGTGGTTGCCACCCGCATTGGCGATCCGGACGCGCGGTTCAGCGGCGCGCAATCAAACGCGCACGCAGACGCACGAACAATCGTCCAGGCTGACTATCACACGCCGTACATCGTCCACGCGACCATGGAGCCGGTCAACGCGACTGTCCATGTGCGCGACGACGAGATCGAAGTGTGGGGCCCGATCCAGGGGCAAGACAAAGTCCGCTGGACGATGGCCGCGATGTTCAAGCTGCCGGCCGACAAAGTCATCGTGAACACCACGTTTCTCGGTGGCAGTTTCGGCCGCAAATATGTGCCCGACTTTGTCGTGCATGCGGCGGTGGCCTCGAAAGCGGTCAAGCGTCCGGTCAAGGTGATCCGTTCGCGCGAAGATGACATTCAGCATGGGTTCTACCGGCCGTGCGCGTCGGCGCGCATGCGTGCGGTACTCGGCGAGGATGGCATGCCCATTGTGCTGCATGCCCGCGTGGTGGGGCACTCGCTCTACAAGTCGATCAAACCCGACTACTTCGAGAAGGCTGGCGGATGGGACGAAACGATGCTCGACGGCATCTACGATCTTTGCTACGGCGTGCCCAATCTGCTAGTCGATTCGGTGAGCGTACCGCAGCCGATTCCGGTTAGCTTCATGCGCAGCGTCGGCAGCACCTCGAGTGTGTTTTTTCTCGAAAGCTTCATCAACGAATTGGCCGACACCGCGGGGATTGATCCGCTGCGCTATCGGCGCACCTTGCTGCGCCACGATCCATTGAGCCTGGCTGTGCTCGACGCCGCCGCGGCCAAAGCGAACTGGTTCGGCAAGCGCGCGCCCGGGCTGCATCGCGGCGTCGCGTTCTGCCTTTATACCGGCCGTGGCGGCGCGTTTTCGACCTACGTCGCGACGATCGTCGAACTGCGTATCGTGAACCGGCGCGTAAAGGTCGAGCGCGTGGTGTGCGCCGTCGATTGCGGCCGGCCGATCAATCCGATGCTGATTCAGGAAATGATCGAAGGCGGTATCGGCTTTGCGCTGACGAACACCTTCAAAAGCGAAATCACCTTTGCGAAGGGCGCCGTGGTGCAGAGCAATTTCGCCGATTATCCGCTGCTCAATCTCTCCGAGATGCCAAGGGTGGAAACCGTGATCGTGCCGAGCGACCGCGTGCCGCAAGGCTGCGGCGAGGTGGCATTGCCGCCCGTCGCGCCGGCGGTCGCCGCGGCGCTCTTCCGTGCGACCGGACAACGGCTGCGTTCGATGCCGCTACCGCAAAGCTTCGACGTTTGATGCGTAGAGGCGGCGTGCGCTGCCGCCAACCCTTTTCCCTACTTGTTGAAGGCGACCTTATGAAACGAACTGCTTTGATCGTTGCGCTGGCGTGCATTGCTGCACAGGCGCATGCGGATACCGACTTCGCCCGCGCGCGGGCGATTGCCGGCGAACATGCGTGCCTTGGCTGTCATGCAGCGGACAAGAAGCTTGTCGGACCCGCCTATCGCGACGTGGCCGCGCGCTACAGCGGCCAGAGCAACGCCGCGGCTCTGCTCGTCAAACATGTGCAGCAGGGCAGCGCCGGCGTGTGGGGCAACGTACCCATGCCGCCGAACCGGATCGATACCGCCGATGCGCGTCTCGTCGTCAACTGGGTGCTCGCAGGCGCACCGGATCACTGAGGTATTCATGAAACGTCCGCGAACAGGCGGGCGTTTTAGCTTCGCTTTCTCGCTCACCGGAGCGCCGGCCGCCGAATCGCCGGCCGCCGGATCGCTAGGTTCAACAGAGCTGCATAAGCAGCCTAAATGATTCGGATGACTAATTTGACAAAGGTCTGGAAATGAAAAAATATCTTGCGGCAGCGTGTCTCGCCGGCGTTGCTGGCATGGTCCACGCACAAAGCAGCGTGACGCTGTACGGGATCGTCGATACGGGAGTGCAGTTCTACAACCATGCGGCGGCCGGCGGCTCGGTCGTGGGCATGCCTGCCCTGACTGGCGAAGTCCCGTCGCGCTTCGGCTTGCGCGGCGCCGAAGATCTAGGCGGCGGCATTCAGGCATTCTTCCAGTTGGAAAGCGGTTTTGCGACCGGTACCGGCGCGCTGAACTACGGCGGCCGCCTGTTCGGCCGCGCGGCGAATGTCGGGATCAGCAGCCAGTACGGAACGCTAACGCTCGGGCGCCAGATCAACATGTCGTACTACGCGCTGTTGCAGGCCGACGTGATCGGTCCGTCGATTCATTCGATGGCGAGCTTCGACACCTATCTGCCGAATGCGCGTAGCGACAATGCAATCGGTTACCTCGGCAAGTTCGGTGGCTTGACGATGGGTGGCACGTACAGCTTCGGCCGCGATGCGGCGGGACCGTCCGGCCCCTCGGCCACCGATTGCGCGGGGCAGGTCGCCGGCAACTTCCTCGCGTGCCGGCAATACACGGCGCTCGTCGCCTACGATTCGGCGCACTTCGGCGCGGCGGCATCGTACGACGTGATGCGCGGCGGCACGGGCGCGTCGGCGCCGTTGACGAACAGTGCGTACACCGACACACGGACCATCGTCGACGCTTACGTCAAATACGGCGACGCGAAACTCGGCGGCGGATGGGAGCGGCGCAATACCTCGGCGGCAGTTCATACGCAGACGGATCTGTTTTTTGTCGGCCTGAACTACTTCGTGCTGCCGTCGCTTTCACTCGACACGCAAATGGTGCGATATAACGTCAGAAGCGTATCTGACTCGACGTTGCTGATCGCGCGCGCCACCTACTTGCTGTCGAAGCGCACCTCGGTGTACTCGTCGGTCGGGTATATGTTGAACAGCCAGAAGGCTGCCGCGCCGGTGGCCGCGGCGGGGACCGTGCAAGCCGGCGCCGAACAGCTCGGCGTGATGGTCGGCATCCAGCAGCGCTTTTAGCATGATGCGAATGGCCGTTGGCGTTTCGCACGGGGATGACGCTGCGCACATCACAGAGGGGTGAACCATGGATCTGCTGAGCGATGTGCTATCCGATTTGCGGGCCGACACGGTCGTCACGGGGCGGTTTTCGCTGGCGGCGCCGTGGGCCATCAACAAGCCCGCGGTCGTCGGCGCGCCGTTTCGGACCTGCTCGGGCAATCCGTTCTATATCGTCGTCAAGGGCATGCAGCCGGTGCGTGTCGAACCCGGTGACTTCGTGCTGTTGCCGCACGGTCATGAGCATGTGATGTGCTCGGCGCTCGACGAAGTGCCAGTCCCGTTCGACGAGTTGATGGCGAGCCAGGGCATCCAGCCGCGCTTTGACACGCCGCTGGCGTTTTCGGCGGGCGGGCAAGGTGCGGTGAGCGAACTCTACACCGGCATCGTGGTGTTCCGCGAATCGATGCGCAATCCGTTTCTCGGTGTGCTGCCGCCGTTGATTCACATTCGTGCCGGCGACGCCGCGATTGCGCCGTGGCTTGCCACGACGCTGACCAGCTTCGTTCAGGAATCGATGGCGGCACAGCCCGGCTGGGCGATGGCCGCCGCGCGCCTTGCCGACGTGCTGTTCGTCCATTTGTTGCGCGCGCATCTATCGGCCAGCACGGGCGGGCACACCGGCTGGCTGCGCGGGATGGCCGATCCGCAGATCGGCCAGGCGATGGCGCTGATTCATCGCGCGCCCGCGAAAGAGTGGACCGTTGCGAACCTGGCTACGGCGGCGGGCATGTCGCGCTCGGGCTTCAGTGTGCGGTTTGTGGAGCTGGTCGGCGAAACGCCGATTGCGCATTTGACCGCGTACCGGATGTATCTCGCGGCAGGCGAGTTGATGCGCGGCAGGAGCCGCTTGATCGAGGTGGCCGAGAACGTGGGTTATGCGTCGGAGAAGGCATTCGCGCGCGCGTTTCGCCGCTGGGCCGGGATGCCGCCGAAAGCGTACGTGAGATCCGCGCCCGATCCACTTGATTTGGAGCGTCGCGGTGCTCGATGAAGTGTGGGCGGGTATTTCTTCCGGTCTTTCAGGGAGTGATGGCGGCGCGTTGAGTCCGGCGGGTTCTCCCAACTTGGTGCCGGCACTCGTGCGCGGGCTTCAGCTCATGCAAGCGTTTTCAACCGCACGGCCGAAGCTGCAGATGAGCGAGTTGGTGGCGTATGTGGATGCGCCGCGTAGTACGGTTGCGCGATTGGTGCGGAGTCTGGTGGCGCTTGGCTTTCTGGTGGCGGACGATGCAGGGCGATTGAGTCCGGGGCCTGCTGTTCTGGGTATCGGCGCGAGCTATCTGGTGGGAGCGGAGGCGGTGCAGATTGCTTCTGCGATTATCGAGGAACTGGCGAATCAAACGCTGGCCGCCGCGCAATTGCTTGCTGTCGATGGCGCTGAGGTTGTGGTGCTGGCGCAAGCGTTGCCCGTCGCAGTGCGTGGCGCGTGCGCGGTGACACGCGTAGGCGCACGGTTTGCAATTGGCGGAACGGGGTTGCGCGTCTGGCTATCAGGCTTGGCAGATGGCGGCTCCGCGGGAGGGCAATGCGCCACTGTTGCGGACGGTGGTGAATGGACACCCGGCGATGTGGTTGCCGGCGGTGGACGTTCAGATGATGTCAATGCGCTCCCGCTGATGGCCGCGCCGATTCTGCGCAGCGGACGAGTTGTGTATGCGTTGTCTGTTGGCGTGCAGGAGGGCGTGGATGCGGTGTCGATGGTCGAGCGGGCGGCGCTTGGGGTTACGCATGCAGCGGAGCGGTTTGCTCGGGCGCTGAATGGGTGACGGCTTGCCCCGTTTTTGCGTAAGCCGCCAGCATGCGCGCGAGTTGGACTAGCGTGCGTCGAGAAACCCACTTCGAAACGCGCTCAATGCGTCTTCCGACCCGTCTGCGTAGTCATCGAACATCTGTCCAGCGGCGCGCGCCAGCACGTCGCCCCTGAGCAGATCGTAGGTCGTGTGGTCGGTCAGGATTGCGTCGATCGCCTCGGTCGTCGCAGCCAGTGCGACGGCTCTCGCGTCGCGGCCCAGCAGTCCGCATGCGGCGAGTGTCAGGTCGAACTCGTGCTGTTTGAGGAGGCCCTCGCCAACTTCCCAGATCCGCTCGGTATTGCCGGCTTCCAGGTAGTTACGAAGCAGAACCAGCAGGTCAGACGCGTCCTTGTTCGTCAGGGCGCGCCGGTCCTTCCAGGCCAGGATCTTGAGCAAGGCGAGCGCGGGAAGCGTCACGACAGGAACAGCCAGACCCTCATGTATTTCGACCTCCACAGCCGTGTCGACGGCCTCCTGAAATCCCAGGACGTTCATCACAGTTTCGCCGGCGGGCGGCCAGGCAATGGAGCCTTCAGGCTGTTCGATCTGGCCGAAGGGGACGAGATCCAGAAGGGGCATGGATCGTCCAACTGCTGGATCAGTGAAAATCAGCCTTTGCTGCGCGTTCTCATCCCTTTTGAAACACCCGGTCGCCTCAAGCGCGGCGATAAGGGATTCATGTGCGTCCCAGCTGACTGCGCAAACCGCGACGTCGACGTCACTTGTCGCGCGGTCAGGGCGTTGCCCATAGACGTGCCAGAGCAGGATGTCGCGCGCGGTGGCACCGGCCACAACAAAGGGCGTGTTAATACCTCGCGTCGCCTCGCTCACGCGATTGAGCAGCGTTATCGCTGCCGGATGAAGCGGGCGGTCCTCGCTGGCCTTAAGGCGCAATTTTGGAGAGGTACTGTTCATTGATGACTTGAGCGGTGTCGAGGTTTCGGCTGTCGCCAGAGGCGACTAGATCGGCGTAGATCAGAAGAGGGTGGACAAGCGGGAGGCTCGCATCCGGCAGCCAACCCTGCGAGAGCCGCTCAGGCCAAAAGGCTTGGACAATCTCGACGTCGCCACTCGGGTCGGGTCGCAACCGAGCCTTGAACATGAACTCGTGCTCCGGCGCGATCTGACTGTAGATCGTGACGTGAGCGGACAGCAGATCGTGCGTCAGAATCTCGGCCGCCGCCTCCCCGCCGAGCCTGGCGTCGAACTGTGTAAAGTCGAATGTCTTCCACCAATCGCGGGAGGTGCTGGCAAATCGACGTGAACTGAGTTTGGCGCGTAGCCGCGAGGGGTACAGGCTCGCCCATTCCTGGACGTATTTCGACCAGTCAGGAATCGTGCGATCGCCGTTCCTGCGCGTCGCGAGAAGGCCGCGGTAGATAAGGTCGTCGACCACCTGGTTGACTGTGCTCAAAGCGACACCCGAGACATCGGCGATCGTCCGGTACGGTTGGTTGGCAAGGCCGGGCTGCGTCGCCAGGGCAAACATCACCTGGAGGCCCTTGCGCGTGGTTGCGCGCGTGGTTGGCTTGCTTTTGATCGTCTGCGGCTTGGGTCGTCCGGCGATCAGGATGGTCGCTTCGGGTTCGCTCAGATAAACGTTGCCGGCCGTGTCGAGAAAAGGTTGCTCAAGCTCGACCAGATGCGACGCGAGATCCGGCTCAATGAACGGCGCGACCAGCATCAGTCGGCGTTGGTCGCGGCCCTCCAACTCTGTCGAATACAGACGTTGCGGCGCGAGCAGCACGCCCGGCAAGGTGACCCTCTCCTCCAAATGCACCGGCATCGTGAATTTCTTGCCGGCCACGTCAAACTCGATGGCTGCATCCACCATCGTGCTACTGAAATCTTGCGCGGCTGTAGGCGCCGCGCTGAAGACACGCGTCGAGTTCGCGAAGGCATTACAGGCGTTAGCCAGAATCTGGTAGTCCGTGATTGAGAGCACTTTCCCGGATGGCATTGCTAGCCCCTCTGTACGATTTTTAACCAGTGTACCGAAAAATCGTACAGAGTCAATAAATCGTACGGATGGTTGATAATTTATTGATTTAGAATAGTTTTGTGTGCGATAGAGACCCTTTTGTACGATTCAAAGATCGCGTACGATTTTTGAGAACAAGCAATAAAAATCGTACATTAGGGGTGCAAATAAGACGGTCGAAGCCTCCCACGACGCCAAAGGAAGCTGTCGCGTCGATCATGGCGTAGGAAGTGGCGCGTGGCCCATCCACTCCCGCACGCGTTCCTTCTTTGCGCCAATCTGCGCACGGTCGAAAAGGCCCGGCAATTTCCTTGAGCAGCTCAAGCGAAACATGGGCAACGACGGCAGCAAAAAGCCCCGCAGCGCAAGGCATTCGGGGCTTTTATAGGCAAACTTGGGTGACGCTGGGAAGCTAGCTGGTCCCCCCGACAGGAATCGAACCTGTATCTAGCGCTTAGGAGGCACTTGTTCTATCCATTGAACTACGGGGAGAGGACCGAACCAAAATAATCGCCGCAATCCCGCCGACTAACAACCCCCGGCAGGGACCAGGCGAGTCCAAATTCGCCAGCGAGCGCAGAGTATATCAAACACGCTCAGCCGCGAGGAGGGCTGCAAAGCCCGTCCCACAAAGCAAACGGCCCAGCAGGCTTCACCCACTGGGCCGCGCGAACCGCCCGGCGCACTACCGCACTAAACTACATCAAGCAGCGCACCACGGTTCAATCGAGCTCACTCAGAATTCCACCACCGCAAACTCCGCTTTGCCTACATCGCACAGCGGGCAGCGCCAGTCGTCCGGAATCGCGGTGAAGCGCGTGCCCGGGGCGATACCTTCTTCGGGAAGGCCTTCTTCTTCGTTGTAGATCCAGCCGCAAATCAGGCAGACCCAGCTCTTATATTCAGTCACTTCAATTACTTCGCTCACGACGTACTCTTCTTTGGTTCAGTGCAATGATCCGCCCAGTCTGCCCCTTTTTTGGGCACGGCGGCGACCCGCAATATTACCGGAATTTGTCAAATGGGCCGCTAATTACCCATGCGGCATCGCCGCAAAGCGCCTGAGACGGGCCCGGGCCCGCGCGACGGACCCGTCATACACAGCGTGTATGCTTTGATCCGCAGTTCATCTTTTGGACAGGCGCAGCGGGCGCCTGGCATGCGTTGCGACGATCGGACTCAGGCAAAACCGGAGCCGCAATCGGCGCCTGCATGGCCCGCGCATGACTCTCGTTTCCCAAAAAGGAGAAAAACGATGTTTAAAAACAAATGGTTGGCCGGTACGGTGCTGGCCGGGTTGCTCGCCGTATCGGGCGCGGCGCAGGCCGCAGGGGTGTCTTTTGTGCAGCCGGCGGACGGCGCAACCGTCAGCAATCCGGTGCACGTGGTGTTCGGTGTCGACGGCATGAAGATCGCGCCGGCCGGCACGATGACGGAAGGCACGGGCCATCATCATCTGCTGATCGACGGCAAGCCGCTTCCCAAGGGCGAAGTGATTCCCGCCAACGACAAATCGCTCCACTTCGGCAAGGGCCAGACCGAAACCGATCTGACGCTGCCGCCGGGCGACCATACGCTGACGCTGCAATTCGGCGACGGCGCGCATCGTTCGTATGGCCCGGACATGAGCAAGACCATCACGGTGCATGTGAAGTAATCTGCACGCTCGAATGGACCGGGCGTGTGCAAGCGCCGCCCGGCCGCGTTTCGCCGCTCAGAATCCGTTTTGCAAGCCGGCCATTCAGCCTGTCTCTTCCGGCATACAGGCACCCGCCCGCGCGCCCGGTACAATGAGCAGTTCCGACTCATCGCTGTCTTCTCCAATTCTCCATGTCGCTTTACACCATTACCGGGGCCCAACTGGCGTTCGGTCACGTCGCGTTGCTCGATCACGCGGATTTCTCTCTCGAAGCGGGCGAGCGCGTTGGGCTGATCGGCCGTAACGGCGCGGGCAAGTCGTCGCTGCTGAAAATCGTTGCCGATCTGACCAAGCCGGACGATGGCCTCGTCACGCGCCAACAGGGTCTGACGTCGGTCTATGTGCCGCAGGAGCCTGAGTTCGATACGGACGACACGGTGTTCGAAGCGGTCGCTGCCGGCCTGACCCACGCCCGCGAGCTGCTGGATCAATACGACGCGGTCGCCAATCAGCTCGCCGACGAGCCGGAAGGCCCGGAGCACGACGCGCTGATGTCGCGCATGAACACGCTGCAATCGGCACTTGACCATTCGGACGCCTGGAACTGGAGCACGCGCGTGGCCACCACGCTGCAGCAGATCGGTCTGAATGGCGAGGCGCGGGTCGGTTCGCTGTCGGGCGGGATGCAGAAGCGCGTCGCGCTGGCGCGCGCGCTGGTCGTGCAGCCGGACGTGCTGCTGCTCGACGAACCGACCAACCACCTCGATTTCGACGGCATTCGCTGGCTCGAGGAACTGCTGGTCTCGCTGCGCGCGGGTTTGTTCTTCATCACCCACGATCGCGCGTTTCTCGACCGTGTCGCCACGCGCATCGTCGAACTGGATCGCGGGCGTCTGCTGTCGTATCCGGGCAATTTCAGCGCCTACCAGACTAGGAAGGCGCAGCAGCTTGAGGTCGAGCAAGTGGAAGCGGCCAAGTTCGACAAACTGCTCGCACAGGAAGAAGTGTGGATTCGCAAGGGCGTGGAAGCGCGCCGTACGCGCAGCGTCGGCCGGATTGCGCGGCTCGTGGAGATGCGCAACGAGCGTGCCGAACGCCGTAACGTGCAGGGCAACGTCAAGCTCGACGTGGGCCAAGGTGAGAAGTCCGGCAAGATCGTCGCCGAACTGACCGACGTCACCAAGCGCTATGGTTCGCGCACGGTGGTCGACAACTTCACGGCCACGGTGATGCGCGGCGACAAGATCGGCTTTGTCGGTCCGAACGGTGCGGGCAAGACCACGTTGCTGAAGATGATCCTCGGCGAGTTGCCGCCGGACGAAGGCACGGTGCGCATCGGCACCAATTTGCAGGTCGCGTACTTCGACCAGATGCGCGCACAGCTCGATCTGGACAAGAGCCTTGCCGATACGATCAGCCCGGGTAGCGAGTGGGTCGAAGTCAACGGTCAGAAGAAGCACGTGATGAGCTATCTGGGCGACTTCCTGTTCGCGCCGGAACGCGCGCGGTCGCCGGTCAAGTCGCTGTCGGGCGGCGAGCGCAACCGCCTGCTGCTGGCGCGTCTGTTCGCACGGCCGGCCAACGTGCTGGTGCTCGACGAACCGACCAACGACCTCGACATTCCGACGCTCGAATTGCTCGAAGAACTGCTTACCGAATACGACGGCACCGTGTTGCTGGTCAGCCACGATCGCGCGTTTCTGGACAACGTCGCGACCTCGGTGATCGCTTCGGAAGGCGGCGGCAAGTGGCGTGAGTACGTCGGCGGCTTTACCGACTGGCAGATTCAGCGCGATCGCTCGCAGCAGATGGCGCAGGAAGCGCAGAAAGAAGCAGCTAAAGAAGTGGCGTCGAAGGACAGCGGGGCAAGCGGCGCGGGCCGCAATACGCAGCGCGCCGCCAAGCTGTCGTTCAAGGATCAGCGCGAACTCGAGGCGTTGCCGGCGAAAATTGCCGCACTCGAAGCCGAGCAGAAAACCATTGGCGCTCAACTCGAAGACGGATCGGTCTTCGCGAAAGATGCGCAGGAAGGCACGCGTCTGACCGAGCGGTACGCCGCGATCGACGAGGAACTGCTGATCGCGCTGGAACGCTGGGACGAGCTGGAAAACAAGCGCAAGTGATGCGCGGGGGCGGCGCGATCCGAGCTTGCGCCGATTTCATGCCTGGGTCGAGGCCGCGGCTGCGCAGCGGTCCCGTCGCGGTTTTTTCACGGTCCCGTAGCTGTCTCATCGCGGTCGCATAATTGGCCGAAGCTGTGCGCTGCCCCTTATCCAAACGGCCAATCCCACATGTCGTGAATTGCCGCCTGTATCGAAATCAGTAAAATACCCCGCGAACAGGCTTCCCCGGCGTTCGCACCGGCTGGCCGTTGCTGGGCTGTAGAACCGGCATCGAGCCGCCGTCGAGCGCGCCTACGGGAAGCCAGGCGATAAAACAGCTTGCCCGCACTGCGGGCACCCCACCTAACCCCGTTGTTTCGTTTCGCTTTTTTTGAAAACTCAACGCATTGTCCACGGACCTGTCCACAGGACCTGTGGACAACGATGAACCGACGCACCCGAGTCAACCATGTCTACGAAAAAGCCAAACGCCGCGTATAGCGAAGCGTCGATCAAGGTGTTGAAGGGCCTGGAGCCGGTCAAGCAACGGCCCGGGATGTACACCCGCACCGAAAATCCGCTGCACATCATTCAGGAAGTTATCGACAACGCGTCGGACGAGGCCCTCGGCGGCCACGGCCGGCAAATCACGGTCACGCTGCACGCGGACCATTCGGTCTCGGTCGAAGACGACGGCCGTGGTATTCCGTTCGGCCTGCATCCGGAAGAGGGCGTGCCGGTTGTCGAAATCGTTTTCACGCGCCTGCACGCGGGCGGCAAGTTCGATAAAGCCGCCGGCGGCGCCTACACGTTCTCGGGCGGCCTGCACGGCGTCGGCGTGTCGGTCACCAACGCGCTGTCCACGCGCCTCGACGTCACCGTGTGGCGCGATGGCAAAGTCGCCGAGTTGAGCTTTGCCAATGGCGACGTCGCCAAGCAACTCGAAGTGCGGGCTGCAACAAAGGCCGACAAGAAGTCCGGCACGCGCGTCACCGCGTGGGCCAATCCGAAATATTTCGATTCGCCGAACCTGCCGCTCGGCGAACTGCAACGTCTGCTGCGCTCGAAAGCGGTGCTGTTGCCGGGCGTCGAAGTCACGCTGATCAACGAGAAAACCGGCGAGCAGCAAACCTGGAAATACGAAGACGGTTTGCGCGGTTACCTGCTCGAAGGCATGAACGGCAGCGATCTGCTGATTCCGCTGTTCGAAGGCGAGCGCTATGTCGAAAATTCACGCACCAGCGAAGAGACATTTGCTGAAGGCGAAGGCGCCGCATGGGTCGTCGCGTGGAGTGAAGAAGGCACGCTGATGCGCGAGTCGTACGTCAACCTGATTCCGACGCCTGCGGGCGGCACACACGAATCCGGTTTGCGTGACGGTCTGTTTCAGGCGGTGAAGAGCTTTGTCGAGTTGCACAACCTGCAGCCGAAGGGCGTGAAGCTGCTGGCGGAAGACGTGTTCGCGCGCGTGTCGTTCGTGTTGTCGGCGAAGGTGCTTGATCCGCAATTCCAAGGGCAGATCAAGGAGCGCCTGAATAGCCGTGATGCGGTGAAGCTGGTGTCGTCGTTTTCGCGGCCGGCTTTGGAGTTGTGGCTGAATCAGCACGTCGAGCACGGCAAGAAGCTCGCCGACCTCGTCATCAAGCAGGCGCAGGCGCGCACCCGTGCAGGCCAGAAGGTCGAGAAGCGCAAGAGTTCGGGCGTGGCCGTGCTGCCGGGCAAGCTGACCGATTGCGAATCGACGGAAATCGGCCGCAACGAACTGTTCCTCGTGGAGGGCGATTCGGCGGGCGGCTCGGCGAAGATGGGCCGCGACAAGGAATACCAGGCCATCCTGCCGCTGCGCGGCAAGGTGCTGAACACATGGGAAACCGAGCGCGACCGCCTGTTCGCCAACAACGAAGTGCACGACATTTCGGTGGCGATCGGCGTCGACCCGCATAGCCCGGACGACAAGGTCGATCTGTCGAATCTGCGCTACGGCAAGATTTGCATTCTGTCGGACGCTGACGTCGACGGCTCGCACATCCAGGTGTTGCTGCTCACGCTGTTCTTCAAGCATTTCCCGCAGCTGATCGAACGCGGGCATGTGTGCGTGGCGCGTCCGCCGCTGTTCCGGGTCGATGCGCCCGCGCGCGGCAAGAAGCCGGCGCAGAAGCTCTACGCGCTCGACGAAGGCGAGCTGGAAGCGATCCTCGACAAGCTGCGTAAAGACGGCGTACGCGACACGCAATGGTCCATCAGCCGCTTCAAAGGCTTGGGTGAAATGAGCGCGGAGCAGTTGTGGGACACGACGATGAACCCCGACACGCGGCGCCTGACGCCGGTGGCGCTCGGCGAACTCGACTATGACGCCACGGTGGCGCGCATGACGATGCTGATGGGCAAGGGCGAAGCGGCGTCGCGGCGCAGCTGGCTGGAAGAAAAGGGCAACGAAGTGGAAGCGGATATCTGAGCGTCTTTTAAAGCGCTCACGGTTCGCACGAAAACTTCACGCCAAACACGGATACGGAATCTAGATGGACGACGATAACACTCTCGACCTTTTCACCGAGCCGCCGCCCCCGGAAGGCGACTTTCTCACGCTCGGCAACTATGCGGAACGCCAGTACCTCGACTATGCGGTGAGCGTGGTCAAGGGCCGCGCGCTGCCGGATGTATGCGACGGCCAGAAGCCGGTCCAGCGCCGCATCCTGTACGCCATGAACGACATGGGGCTCGGAGACAACGCCAAGCCCGTCAAGTCGGCGCGCGTGGTCGGCGACGTGCTGGGTAAGTACCACCCGCACGGCGACCAGTCGGCGTACGACGCGCTGGTGCGTCTCGCACAAGATTTTTCGATGCGCTATCCGCTGATCGACGGCCAGGGCAACTTCGGTTCGCGCGACGGCGACGGCGCAGCGGCGATGCGGTACACCGAAGCGCGCCTGACGCCGATCGCGAAGCTCCTGCTCGATGAGATCGACCAGGGCACGGTCGACTTCATGAAGAACTACGACGGCGAGTTTGAAGAGCCGAAGCTGTTGCCCGCGCGCTTGCCGTTCGTGTTGCTGAACGGGGCATCCGGCATTGCAGTGGGGCTGGCCACGGAAATCCCGTCGCACAATCTGCGCGAAGTGGCGGCTGCGGCGGTCGCGATGATCCGTCATCCGAAGATCGAGCACGCCGAGTTGATGCAACACATCGCGGGGCCGGACTTCCCGGGTGGCGGCCAGATCATTTCGAGCGACGCCGAGATTTCCGCCGCGTACGAAAGCGGTCGCGGCAGTCTGAAGGTACGTGCTCGCTGGAAGATCGAAGAGCTCGCGCGCGGCCAGTGGCAACTCGTGATCACCGAACTGCCGCCGAACACGGCCGCGCAGAAGGTGCTCGAAGAAATCGAAGAGCAGACCAACCCGAAGATCAAGCTCGGCAAGAAAGCGCTCACGCCTGAACAGTTGCAGACCAAGCAGACCATGCTCGCGCTGCTCGACGCCGTGCGCGACGAGTCGGGCAGGGACGCGCCGGTGCGCCTCGTGTTCGAGCCGAAGTCGAGCCGCATCGATCAAACCGAGTTCGTCAATTCGCTGCTCGCCCATACGAGCCTCGAATCGAACGCGTCGCTCAACATGGTGATGGTGGGCGGCGATGGCCGGCCGCGTCAGAAGGGCTTGAGCGAAATCATCCACGAGTGGATCGCGTTCCGCTTCGCGACGGTTACGCGCCGCGCGCGCCACCGTTTGCAAAAGGTCGACGACCGGATTCACATCCTCGAAGGCCGGATGATCGTCTTTTTGAATATTGACGAAGTCATCCGCATCATCCGCGAATCAGACGAACCAAAGGTCGCGCTGATGGCCGCGTTTGGTTTGTCGGACCGCCAGACCGAAGACATTCTCGAAATCCGCTTGCGTCAGTTGGCGCGGCTCGAGAAGATCAAGATCGAGAAGGAACTGTCCGAACTGCGCGACGAGAAGGCCAAGCTCGAAGAACTGCTCGGCAGCGAATCGGCGATGAAGCGTCTGCTCATCAAGGAAATCGAAGGCGACGCGAAGCAATACGGCGACGAACGCCGCACGCTGATCCAGCAGGAAAAGCGCGCCACGTTCGAAGCACGCGTGGTCGACGAGCCGGTGACGGTGGTGGTGTCGCAGAAGGGCTGGGTACGCGCGCTGAAGGGCCACGGCCTGGATGTGGCCGGCTTCACGTTCAAGGCCGGCGACGGGCTCTACGCAGCGTTCCAGTGCCGCACACCGGATACGCTGGTCGCGTGGGGCAGCAATGGCCGTGTCTATTCGGTGGCGGTTGCGATGCTGCCGGGCGGGCGGGGTGATGGCGTGCCGGTCACGTCGCTGATCGAACTCGAATCGGGCAGCCACCTGATGCATTACTACGCAGCTTCTGCGGATCAGGCATTGCTGCTCGCATCGAGCAACGGCTTCGGCTTTGTTGCCAAGGTCGGCGACATGGTGAGCCGCGTGAAGGCCGGCAAGTCGTTCATGACGATCGACGCGGGTGCCACACCGCTCGCGCCGATGCCGATGCTGCCGGATGCGACGCACATCGCGTGTCTGTCGTCAGGTGGGCGCCTGCTGGTGTTCGGCCTCGACGAGATGAAGACGCTCTCGGGCGGCGGACGCGGCGTCACGCTGATGGCGCTCGACGACAACGAAACGCTGCTGCAGGCGCTGTCCATCAACAAAGCGGGCGTGATGTTGATCGGCACGCGTCGCGGTGGCCGTGTCGACGAAGAGAAGCTGAGCGGCGCCACACTCGCGCCGCATATCGGCAAGCGGGCGCGCAAGGGGCGTGCGCCTGAGAGCAAGATGAAGCTCGAAGGTATGCGTCCGGTGCTCGCGGCGTAATAGTAAATAGAAGTAGATAGAAGTAGAGTGGGGCCAGGCATGAACGCGGCGTGTGCTTCGAAGCGCAAGCAGCAACATCGCGCGCTTTGAAGCGCACGCTGCGCGTAGCAAAAGTCCGGGGTGTAACGCCGTCGCGGTATCGGGCGCGTTGCAATAACAACTACAAAGAATGTTAAGACGCTGCCAGCGCACGGAACTGCACGCATAGCGCGCGGTCGAACGCGCTCAATAACCGCTACTAATATCACTCGTCATAAGCGGTGTGGCGTCGTCGGGAGAGGAAAACAACATGAACAAAGCTATCGAACTCGCGCTCTTTTTGCATCTGCTCGCGGTCGCGGTGTGGGTAGGTGGGATGGTGTTCGCGCATTTCTGTCTGCGCCCGGCCATTGCGGATCTTTCGCCGCAACTGCGCTTGCCTTTGTGGGAATCGGTGTTCGGCCGCTTCTTCAACTGGGTCGCCGCGGCCGTGCTCGTGATTCTCCTCACCGGTGGTTTTCTGCTGATGCAATTCGGCGGCGGTCACGCTACGTGGCCGTTGCATGCCATGGCCGGCCTCGGCATCGTGATGATGCTGATCTTCGGGCACATCCGCTTCGCCGTGTTCCCGCGCATTCGCCGTGCGGTGCAGGCGCAGAAGTGGCCGGACGGCGCGCAGGCGGTCGGCACGATCCGGCGTCTGGTACTGGTGAATATCGTGCTGGGCGTAGTGACGATCGGTGTGGCTGTCCTCTCACGCGGGTTCTGAAATCGCCGTTTGAATCTTGGGCGTGGCTTTGCCTACGGTATGGCGCCGTAAGCAAGCCACAGTCCACACACGACCGCCACGGTCCCGTACACCACATACACCGGCACCTTGAGCTTCGCGAAGCACATGGCGGAGAACAGCGCCGTCACCAGATACACCGGTTTGAACGGCACATGCCCCGCGATGCGCAGTACGGCCACCGCCAGAAACGCGGTAGTGACCGCGCGCAAGATCCGCATGCCGTGCTCGAAACGCGGATTGGCCTTCAACTGATGCAGATGCCGCTGCGCCAGCACTACCAGGCAGCCCGACGGAACAAAAAGCGCGAGCGTAGCAATCAGCGCGCCCACCCAACCATCCACCAGATAGCCGAAGAACGGCACCACGTTCAACAGTGGTCCGGGCGACAACGGGGATAGCGAAAACGCCAAGGTGAAGTCGTTATCCGATACACCGATCGCCGGCGTGACGAACAGTGTCTTGAGGACCGGCAACGCCGAGAATCCGCCACCGAACAACGTCATACCCGCACCGGCCAGCCGCGGCCATAGCAGCGCCAGTTCATAGCGATGTGGCAACGGCAGTGCGAATATCGCCAGCAACACGCACAATCCAGCCAGCATGTGCCAGTCGCTGCGACCGATCGACACGACGATGCGCGTATTGCGGACCGGGCTGACCAGCCAGCCGACGCCGAAAGCCGCGCTGAGCATCACCACGTAGGCCGCGGGACTGCGCGCATAGAAGAGCGCCACACACCCGAGCACCGCGGCGATCCATTCGAGCTTGCCGCGCACCAGCGCGCGCGTCTGTTTGTACCACGTGATCGCAATCAGCGTGGCCAGCACCACGCTGAAATGATTGAGCAAAGTTTGAGAGGCAGCGGCGCGCACGAGCGGCGTGCGATAGAAGGTCGCGAACAGCGTCATCAACATGAAAAAGGGCAGCACGCTCGCGATGCCCGCCACCCAGGCGCCGGCGCGTCCACGCAGCGCATGCCCGAGTTGCACGGCGACATTGCAGCCCACCGGTCCGGGCACCATCCAGGCAAGCGCGATCAGATCGGAAAAAGCGACGCGCGAGAGTCGTCCCTCGCGTTCCACGTAGTGATTTTCAAGTTGCGCCATCAGCGCGAGGCCGCCCCACGACAGCGCCGACAGGCCAAACACGACCCGGAACAGTGTCCATAGCGGTTCTCGTTTTCCTCGCCTGGCGGCATCCTGGGTCGTGATCGTCTGCATGGCGCCGCGGGCCCCGGCACGCGGGCGGCCCGCCCCTTTTGGATCATCGTTGTGTGTGGTTTGGCGCGGCCTGCGGCCGACATCGCGCTGTAACGCGGTACAGCGTGAATGTAGCTGGTTTTGCGATGCCGCGGTTGGATAAGCGCGGGGGCGCTGCTTACACGCTTATAGGCTGAATGGGGAGCGCTTGTGCGTGACAAGCGCGCCACTGCCGGACCGCACACTCAGCTATTGGTGCTGGACACGCTGTTGGTGCTGTCGGTTTCATGCGCGGTGCGGTGACCCTTCATGCCGCATACGCCGAAGCGTTCGAGCAGCGCAGGAATCGCGTCGACCGGTACCGGACGCGAGAACAGGAAGCCCTGCGCTTCGATATGGCCGAGCGCGGCGAGCCACGCAATCTGCTCTTCGGTCTCGGTGCCTTCGACCACCACCGTGAGCCCGAGCGAACGCGCCAGGTTGACGATCGCGGTGACCATGACGCATACGCTGCGGTCGCCGGGAATCGCCTGGACGAACGAACGGTCCACCTTCAGCGTGTCGACCGAGAAGCGGTTCAGGTAGGAGAGCGACGAATAGCCTGTGCCGAAGTCGTCGAGCGCGATGCGCACGCCGAGGCGCTTCAACGCGAAGATCTTCTCCGAGACGAGTTCGGGGTATTCCATCATCGCCGTCTCGGTGATTTCGAGTTCGAGGCGGCGCGCGGAGATGCCGCTTTCCTCGATTGCGTGCGAGATGGTTTCGTACAGATCGCCGCGCCAGAACTGCACTGCGGAGATGTTCACCGCGAGCGACAGCGTGTCGTAGCCCTGTTGCTGCCACAACGCCAGTTGGCGGCAGGCGGTTTCGATTACGAAGTCGCCGATCGGCACGATCAGGCCGGTCGATTCGGCGACCGGAATGAATTCGTTGGCCGGAATCAAGCCGTGTTGCGGATGGTTCCAGCGCACCAGCGCTTCAAAACCGGTGATGCAGCGGCGCGTCAGATCGATCTTCGGCTGATAGGTGAGAAACAGCTGGCCTTCGGCGAGCGCGACGCGCAGCTGCTGTTCCCACTTCATCAAATGGTCCGCGCGGTGCGACAACTGCGGCGAATAGAACTGGTAGCAGTTCTTGCCCGCGTCCTTCGCGCTGTACATCGCGAGGTCGGCTTTTTTCAGCAGGTCGATTTCGCTCTCGTTGGCGACCGAGTAGAGCGCGATGCCGATGCTCGCATGCAATACGAACGAACTGCCGCGCACTTCGAAGGGCTTGGAGAACGCTTCGGCCGCCGCTTCGGCAAGTGTCACAGCGCGCTTCTCGACGTCGTCGCCCTTGATCACCACGACGAACTCGTCGCCGCCGATGCGGCTCAACGCGCCGCCGTCACCAACCGCGGTGGCGAGGCGCGAGGCCGTCATTTGCAACACGATGTCGCCGGCGTTGTGGCCCAGCGTGTCGTTGACAGTCTTGAAGTTGTCGAGGTCGATGAAGAGAATCGCGAGGCGCCCGAGATTGGCGGGCTGTGCCACGTCGTGCCGTAAAGTTTGCAGCGTCGCATAGCGATTGCGCAAACCGGTCAGCAGATCGTACTCGACCAGATGCGTCATCTCGCGCTCGCGCCCGAGCAGCTTGCCGATCAATCCGGTGGCCACCGCGAAGAAGCTCAACATCGCGAGTGAGATGAAGCCCGCCATCATCAGATAGACGTTGCGCGTGTGGTTGTAGTCGGCGAATTCTTCGGCTTGCGACAGACCTACCAGCACGCCGAGCGGATAGCCGTCGATATGCCGGTACGAGACGATGCGCGTGACGTTGTCGATCGAATCGACGTAGGTGCCCGACACGTGCTCCGAGGTCGGATACAAGCCGCTCGCCGAGAATGCGCCATTGGCGCTTACGGCGCTGCCCGTGCGGCGCGCCAACACCGTGCCGTTGTCCGAGATCACCGCGATCACGCCTTCGCGGCCAATGGCCGCGTTGTTGTAGAAGTCGCTGGTGAAATAGCTTGGATCTTCGGAGACCACCACGACCCCTGCGAACGAGCCGTCGGGATGATTCAGACGCCGCGTCATCTGCAAGGTCCAGTGGCGGGATACGCGGCCGAGCACCGGCTTGCTGATATACAACTGGTCGTCGTTTTCGTGTTCGTGGACCTTGAAGTGTTCGCGGTCCGACAGGTCGATGTGCTTGGGATTGAGTTCGGCCGTGTTGGCGATCAGCGTGCCGTGCTCGTCGATCAGCGACACCTGCACCAGCGTCTCGCTTTGCACCACGCCTTTTTCAACCGTGCTGGCCAGATCGAAATGATTCGGCGTTTTCTCGAACTCGTATTTGACGAAGCGGGTGATCTGGTCGACCTGGTGAATCGCTTTGACCGTGTGCTGCTCCAGTGCCGCGGAGAGAATCGCAGCGGAGGCCATCGCTTCACGATTCGTGGCTTCTTTCTCAACCGACAGGCGCGCGAAGATCACCGTCCAAAGCAGGATCAGCACCAGCACGCCGAGCGCGGGAATGGCGAGCAAGGCACGGCGGCGCGACACGACAGGATCGCGACGGGGTTTGGCTTCGCGCTGGTCGGAGAAGCGGGGCTGGCTCATCGGGCTGCCCGTTCCCTGGTGCAGGCCAATTGCAACTGCGCGAGCGTCGACTGCGCTAATTTCATAGGTGGCTGCATGGTGACCAAGGTGCCGGGACTGCTGCGCAGTGGAACGGAGCGTGGCGTCGTGCCTGACCATCCGCAGGTCATCGGGTACGTCTCGATATTACTTAATGCCACTGGATTAAGGAAGGGTCCGCGCATCGGGTATACGCGGGCGCCACAGACCGTTCCGGCCGGCTGAATTCGCAGCCGGCGCGGCCAGCCTTGGGGCTGCAGCCTGGCAGTCGTTTTCGAATATTTCATCGGGGTCCGGAATTCAGGTGTGCCAGGCCTCTGATCATGCATGACGCATTAGTTGTGCAAACCGTGCGGCGTTTTGTGGTCAAGCGTGGCCGGAAGCGGCGAGACACGGGCGGCGTTCAGCGGCAGGCCGGCGGTCGCTAGCCTGTAATCGGGAACCGCGCCGTTCATGGTAACCGGAACGTGCCGTCGACGATCGTCACCGACGGCCCACCGATCCACGTCTTGCCAGCTGCGTCGTCGTAGTGCACCGAAACGTTGCCGGCGCGACCCAGTACGGTGCCCTGGCGTGCCGTGTAGTGTGAGCCCGGGCGCAACTGCTGGGCACTCAGGAGGCCCGCGAGCGCGGCGTTCGCGCTACCCGTGACCGGATCTTCGCCGACACCGAAACGGCCGCCTGCCATCAGGCAGCGCACCTCGAAGGTGGCCGGACCGTCAGCGCCGTGCGGTCCGTAGACGGCGAGACCATGGGTGTTCATCGCATGCACGATATCGGCGAGCGCAGCGGCGTCGGGTTCGAGCGCGAGGCAGTCGAGCGCTGAATTGACGCGCACCACGAGCCATGGCGCACCATTGTCGACCGCGCAGGGCGTTGCGCTGAAATCGATCGCGTCGCTACGCAAAGCCGTAGTCAGTGCCGCGTACTGATCTTGGGGAAGCGGCGTGACGCGCGCGGGCGGCGCGGCGAAAGCCCATCCGCCTTGCGCCTTGCCGGTCGATTCAGATTCAGTCAGCGCTTGCAATTCGACGAGACCCAGGCCGCATTGCTGTACCAGCTTGTCGGCCTGCTTCGGTCGATATCCACTCTCGAGCAACGCATGCGCGGTGCCGAGTGTCGGATGACCGGCGAACGGCAATTCGCCATGCGTCGTGAAGATACGCACGCGATAGTCGGCGTCCGGGTCGGTCGGCTTCAGCAGGAAGGTGGTTTCGGACAGATTGGTCCAGTGCGCGATCGCCTGCATCTGATCCGCATCGAGCGCGTCGGCGTCGAACACGACTGCAAGCGGATTGCCTTTGAACGGCACCGACGTGAACACGTCGACCTGTTTGAAACGAACGGTGTTGGCGGGCATCGGGCGCGATCCGGCGAATCCAGCAGATTGATAGGGTTCGGGGATTCTACCTGGTGACAAAGGAACGATCTACCTTGCCACAAAGGCAAAACGCGCCGCAGGCGACAGACACCTTGCGACGCGTTCAGTATGTTCAGAACGACCGGCCGGGCGAACCGGCAGCAAGTTCTGTTCAAGTTTGTTATTCGACTTCGGCGATCATTTCGATTTCGACGCATGCGCCGAGCGGAATCTGCGCCACGCCGAACGCCGAGCGCGCATGCTTGCCGCGCTCGCCGAACACATCCGCGACCAGTTCGGACGCGCCGTTGGTCACCAGATGCTGCTCTGTGAACTCGAGCGTCGAGTTGACGAGGCTCATCAGCTTGACGATGCGCGTGACGCGATTCAGATCGCCCACATGCGCGTGCAGCGTGGCGAGCAGGTCGATCGCGATCGAGCGTGCGGCGGCCTTGCCTTCTTCGGTGGTGAGCGTGGCGCCGAGCTTGCCGGCCCACACCTTGCCGTCCTTCTTGGCAATGTGACCGGACAGGTACACCGTGTTGCCGCTTTGCGCGCTCATCACATAGGCGGCTGCCGGAGCACCTGCGCTCGGCAGTTCGATGCCCAGTTCCTTAAGCTTGTCGTACACATTCGTTTGAGCCATGGTGCATCCTTGGTCAGTAGTGAAATTCGGTAACCCGGCGGGGCGGCCGGGGTCGCTTAGACCTTCGCGCGGATCAGCGCCGCGAGACGCGACACGCCTTCGTCGATCTTGGCCGGCGGCACCGTGACGAACGACAGGCGCAGCGTGTTGTGCTGGGCTTCACTCGCGAAGAACGGACCGCCCGGCACGAACGCCACGTTCTGCGCGACGGCTTCTTCCAGCAGCTTCATGCTGTCAATCTGTGCGGGCAGATTCACCCACACGAACATGCCGCCTTCCGGACGATTCCAGCTTACGCCTTCAGGCATGTAGCGTTCGAGCGAAGCGAGCATCGCCGCGCATTGATCGCGGTACAGCTCGCGAATGGTCGGCACGTGCGTGTCGAGGAAGCCGTCCTTGATCACTTCGTACACGATGCGTTGCGTGAAGCTCGGCGTGTGCAGGTCGGTGGCTTGCTTGGCCTGCACGAGCTTGAAGATCAACTCTTCGGGCGCAATGATGTAGCCGACCCGCAGGCCCGGCGCCAGCACTTTCGAGAACGAGCCGAGATGGACGATGTGATCCGGCGCCATCGACAGCATGGTGGGCAGCGGTTCGCCGGCGTAGTCGAGCGCGCCGTAGGGATCGTCTTCGATCACCGGGAACGGCGCGGTCTTCGCAAACGCGGCCAATGCGCGGCGACGCTCGACCGGCAGGCGGCGGCCGGTCGGATTCTGGAAGTTCGGTTGCGCGTACAAGAGGCGCGCGCCGGCCGTCAGTTCGGGCGTAAGCGCTTCGGGAATCAGGCCTTGCTCGTCGGTCGGCACCTGCACGTAGCGCGGTTCGTACATCGAGAACGATTGCAGCGCGCCGAGGTAAGTCGGCGTTTCGACCAGCACGGGGCTGTCCGGGCACACCAGCACTTTGCCGAGCAGGTCGAGCGCTTGTTGCGAGCCGGTCGTGATCAGTACCTGCGAAGGGCGAATCTGCGCACCGTTCACCGAATAGCGTTGCGCGACCCATTCACGCAGCGGCAGATAGCCTTCGGTGGCGCTGTATTGCAAAGCCGCGGCGGGCGCGTCGCGCAGAATGCGGTCGGATGCTTCGCGCATACGTTCGGCCGGGAAGGTCGCCGGCGAGGGCAGGCCGCCCGCGAACGAAATGACTTCGGGCCGTTCCGTAACCTTCAGGATCTCGCGGATCGCCGAGCTCGTGAGCTTGCGTGCGCGTTCGGACAGTTGCCACGTGGGGGCTTTCAAGTCGCTTTGGTCCATGGTCTCCTCTGCTGGTATCTCTGGAAGCGGTCAAAATTTCAATTATCGCGCGAGTTTGTGACCCGCGCGCGCTGCTTATTTAAGGGTCCGTAGACCCTCGGGTGTTTCAAACTCGGCGACGAGCGCCACTGCGCCTTCCGTGGGCTCGAGTGCGATCAGGTGCGTCGCGCCCAGCCAGTGCAATTGCGCCGCAATGATGTCGGCTTGCGGGTGTGCGGCTTTCAAAGCTTTCAGTGCGATGCCCGTTTCCGGCAAGGCCGCCGACGGATGCCGCAGCGTGTCCCACTGGATCAGCGACGGCAGTACGCCGTCGCCGGCGCCTTCCCACGCGGGGAACGCGCCGTCGTCGGGCACCGTCAGACCCCAGCTGAAATCGCCACGCGTCATCGGCACGATCGGTGCAATGCGCTGCGGATACTGCGCCTGCCACGCGGTGAGCCGCTTCGGGCGGTCAACTCGGGCAACCCAGTGCGACAGGTACGGCCCTTTTTCGAGCCGCGCTTGCGTCGCCGGGTCGTCGAGGGCGAACAGGCGGGCGCGGGGCGCGGCACCCTCCGCGGGTTCTGCGGCTTGCGGGTCGACCGCGATCACCTCCAGATACACGCCGCCCCACAGGTTCAGCAGGCGATTGTGCGTGCGCATCAGTGGATGCGCGCCCCCGCCGGCCGGTGCGACGCCGAGCGTGTCGGCGACGTACTGCGTGCCCTCGTCGAGGGTACGGGCGGAAATCACGAGGTGATCGAGACGGAGCGAATGGGCGGTCATGGCGGATCAGGAAAACGGTTTCTGCGGTAAGCCGGAACGCGTGCCGGATGCGGCAGCAGCGTGGCCGGGGTCGTAAGCATAACCGTTTGCCGGGTCGGCGGGCCAGGCGGATGGCGTTTGGGCGGGTCTTTCCCGATGTCGCTCGTGTGCAGTGCATGCCGCCCGAGCCGCTTCATCATCCGTTGCTTATCTTAAATGTAGCCTTGAATGTAGCGGCGGCGACCGGCACAGTAACGGTACAATCGATTCGATACCGTTCGGTACAGTTGGAGCCCGTTATGTCCGTCCCGCTTGCCCAGATTCCCACTCCTCACGATACGGCGTCGCTGACGCTGGTCGAGCAGCTCGTCCAGTGGGCGCGCCGCCGCATCGAGGAGCGCGTGTTCCGTCCCGGCATGCGCATGCCGTCGATCCGCAAGCTGGCGCTGGACAAGGGCGTGTCGCGCTTCACCGTGGTCGAGGCGTACGAGCGGCTGGTGGCGCAGGGCTACCTGGAGTCGCGGCGCGGTTCCGGTTTCTACGTGCGCGAACGATTGGGCTGCGCGCCGACGGCCGAGATCCGTTCGATCGCCGCAGCGGCCCCCGCGCCGGCCACGATCGACGTTGTCTGGCTGCTGCGCAATATGTTGCATACGGGCGCGCGCCCCGAGCGCAGCCCGGGTCTGGGCTATCTGCCGGGGCGCTGGCTCGACGGCGATCTGATCACCAACGCGCTGCGCACGCTCGGCCGGCAAAGCGGTGCGCAGATGCTCGGCATCGGCACGCCGCAGGGCTTTTTGCCGCTGCGCCAGCAATTGCAGACGCGGCTGGAGGAGCTGGAAATCGGCGCTTCGCCGGATCAGATCGTAATGGTCTCCGGCATTACCCAGGCCATCGACCTGATTTCGCGGATTTACGTTAAGCCGGGCGATGCGGTGATCGTCGGCGATCCGGCCTGGTTCCAGATGTTCGGGCGCTTCGCGTCGCAAGGCGCGCGGCTGGTCGGCATGCCGTACACGCCGGATGGGCCGGACCTCGACGCGCTCGAATCGCTCGTCGAAACCTGGCGGCCGAAAATGCTGGTGATCAATTCGGTGCTGCAGAATCCGACCGGCACGTCGCTCACGGCCGCGCAGGCGTTCCGCATCCTGCGGCTTGCCGAAGCGTACGACTTCATCGTCGTCGAAGATGATATTTACGGCGATCTGTGCCCGCCGAGCAATCCTGGCACGCGGCTCGCGAGCCTCGACCAGTTGAAGCGCGTGATTTACCTCAGCAGTTTTTCGAAGACGCTCGCGCCTAATCTGCGTGTGGGTTTTATCGCCTGCGCGCCGGAGGTGGCCACGGCTGTCAGCGATCAGAAAATGCTGGTCGGCATGACGAGCCCCGAACTGAACGAGCGCGTGCTCTACAAGATTCTCACCGAGGGCCACTATCGCCGGCATGTCGAGCGGCTACGCGCGCGCCTGGACGGTGTGCGCGAAAAATCCGTGCGGATGCTGGAGAAGACCGGCATGAAACTGTTCCTGACGCCCACGGCAGGCATGTTTCTGTGGGTCGACACCGGCGTCGATGCGAGCGCGCTCACAGCCGCCGGCCACGAAGACGGCTTTCTGTTGACGCCCGGGAGTCTGTTTTCGCCGCAGCAATCGCCGACCACGTGGATGCGCTTCAATATCGCCAATTGCGGCGATCCTGAACTGTCGACGTTCCTGTGCCGCTATCTGGATAGCGTCGCACGGCGCGCCTCTTGAAACCGCGCCGGCTTGCCCCAATTTAGCGGGACAACCCGGCGGCACGGCCTCGGCGCCACATGTGGCCCGCGGGCCGTGCGCCACGCCTGACTAGATAGAACCCCATTCGTAACAGAGAGGAAGTCCGACCATGGCACAAGAAACCATGAGCTTTCAGGCAGAAGTTAAACAACTTCTGCACCTGATGATCCATTCGCTGTACAGCAACAAGGAAATCTTTCTGCGCGAGCTGATTTCGAACGCGTCCGACGCGGCCGACAAGCTGCGCTTCGAAACGATCGAAAACAGCGCGCTGTACGAAAACGATCCGAACCTGCGGATTCGCGTGTCGTACGACAAGGCCGCGCGCACCGTCACCATCGACGACAACGGCATCGGCATGAGCCGCGACGAGACGATCTCGCATCTCGGCACGATCGCGCGTTCGGGCACCAAGGAATTCTTCGGCAAGCTCTCCGGCGACCAGCAGAAAGATGCGGCGCTGATCGGCCAGTTCGGCGTGGGCTTTTACTCGGGCTTTATTGTCGCGGAAAAGATCACGGTGGAAACGCGCCGCGCCGGTTTGCCGGCTTCGGAAGGCGTGCGCTGGGTAAGCGCGGGCGAGGGCGATTTCGCGGTGGAGAGAATCGAGCGCGCCGCGCGTGGCACGACCATCACGCTGCATCTGCGTGCCGATGAAGACGACCTGCTGTCGTCGCATCGTCTGAAGTCGATCATCCAGAAGTACTCGGATCACGTCGCGCTGCCGATCCTGATGGCGAAGGAAGAGTGGGACGCTGAAAAGAGCGAGATGGTCACGAAGGACGAGGAAGAGACCGTCAACCAGGCGAGCGCACTGTGGACCCGTTCGAAGAACGACATCACCGAAGAACAGTACAAGCAGTTCTACCAGCACCTGTCTCACGATCATCAGGATCCGCTGACGTGGACGCATAACCGCGTCGAAGGCCGCAGCGAATACACGCAACTGCTGTACGTGCCGACGCATGCGCCGTTCGATATGTTCAACCGCGATCATCGCGGCGGCCTGAAGCTGTACGTGAAGCGCGTGTTCATCATGGACGACGCCGAACAACTGCTGCCCGCGTATCTGCGTTTCGTGAAGGGTGTGGTCGATTCGGCTGATCTGCCGTTGAACGTGTCGCGCGAAATTCTGCAGGAAAGCCGCGATGTGAAGGCGATTCGCGAAGGCGCGACCAAGCGTTCGCTGTCGATGCTCGAAGAATTGGCCAACTCCGAGAACGAAGCCGACAAGGAAAAGTACGCCGGTTTCTGGAAGGAATTCGGTCAGGTGCTGAAGGAAGGCGTCGGCGAAGACTTCGCCAATCGCGAGCGTATTGCCAAGCTGGTGCGTTTTGCGTCGACCCATACGGAATCGCCGGAGCAGACCGTGTCGCTCGCCGACTACGTCGCGCGGATGAAGCCCGAGCAAACGAAGATCTATTACGTGACTGCCGATACGTGGCAGGCCGCGACCCACAGCCCGCATCTCGAAGTGTTCCGCAAGAAGGGCGTGGAAGTGCTGCTGCTGACCGATCGCGTCGATGAATGGATGCTGTCGTTCCTGAACGAATTCGACGGCAAGCCGCTGCAAAGCGTCGCGCGCGGCGATCTCGATCTGGGCGCGCTGAATGACGAAGAAAAGCAGGCGCAGGAGAAGGTCGGCGAAGAGTTCAAGCCGCTCGTCGAGAAGATGAAGGAAGCGCTGAAGGACAAGGCCAAAGACGTGCGTTTGACGTTCCGCCTGACCGATTCGCCGTCTTGCCTCGTCGCTGACGATGGTGAAATGAGCGGCTACCTGCAGCGTATGCTGAAGGCCGCTGGCCAGGACGCGCCGTCGTTCCACCCGATTCTCGAAGTGAATCCGGAGCATGCGCTGGTGAAGGGCTTGCACGCGGAGAGCGCGAACTTCGACGACTGGTGCCATCTGCTGTTCGATCAGGCTTTGCTTGCCGAAGGTGGCGCGCTGGAGGATCCGGCGAGCTTCGTGAAGCGTACGAACGCGTTGTTGTTGGCGCGTGCGGGTTGAGTTTTCGAGTTTGAATTGAGCCTGGATCGGCGTTGCTTTGACGCTTGTAGTTGAAAAATGCGCTGCTTCGGTAGCGCATTTTTTTTTGACCTCTTTATCCAAGCAAACCTATTCAACAACACTAAATTGAGATTGATTTGTGAGATGTGAAAACACGGTTTTGTCTTATGCTGGCTCGACCGAAATTCGGATGCTTAAGGGATTATTTGCAGCCTCCACGCCCTTTATGCACCGAGTCTTATTTCTGCGATTGCGCCTTCCGGCGTTGCGACAATTCTCTGTATTCCTATGTCCGATTCCACCTTGGTAAAACCCGCCGATCCCGTGTGTCTTCTGTGGTCGATCTTGCGCGAGCAAGGTTTCGACGCCGCCGAGCGACGAGCCCTCGAACTCGTTGCAGAGGGTGTCACGCCCCAATTGCACGCAGACCTGTGCGCGAGCGCAGGGCGTTTTGAAGCGGCGTACCACAGTGCATCCCAGGCGCAAGCCGAAGTGAACGGTGCGCGTCATGGTCGGCTGGCGCTTTTCGCAGATGCACTCGGCAACCTCGAGGCCGCGCAGCGCAACAGTGAACTGGCGGCGAGTATGCAGCCGCATGCGGCGACGGTCGAATGGATCGTCTGGTTGATCGACCATTGCGGCGCGCCTTCGGCGGCGGCGCACATGTTGCGCGCGTATGAGCAACACGCGCCGCAAGATGCCCGAGCGCCCTTGTGGTTGGCGATTGCGCTTGCGGCGTTGCCGGATGCGAGCGCGCGAGCCGAGCGTCGCGCGGCGCTGTTGCGGGCCTATGCGCTCGATCCGGCGATCCACCCCGCGTTGCCGTTGCAGCTCACGCTGGCTTTCCGGGAGGTCCGCGATTGGCCCACGGTCGAACGCGTTTGTCGCGAGGTGCTGACGAGCCATCCCGCCGATGTCGAAATCGCCTGGCAACTGAGCCACGCGCAATGGCAGTGCAACGACGCCGCCGCGGCAGAGGCAACCATGCGCGCTGTCGATGCTGCCGCGCCCGGCAATGCCCACGCGCTGGCTGCAATCGGCATGTATCTCGCCGAATAGGCGCGTTTTGCCGACAGCGAAGCGACGCTGCATGCAGCCCTCACGCTCGACCCTTCCGCGTCGCAGGCGGCCGTCGATCTGGCCGATCTGAAGTTGCGGCGCGGCGACTGGTCGAGCGCATGGCCGCACTTCGCGGCACGTCTGACGCGCGACGATCGCGAGCCGAACAACATCGTGACGGTGATGGAGCGATTGTGTGCGCGCTGGCAGGGTGAAACGCTAGCCGGCAAGACCTTGATCGTGCACAGCGAACAGGGCAACGGCGACGATATCCAGATGGTGCGCTTTGTGCCCGAGTTGGCGGCGCGGGTACGCGACGAGGGCGGCCGCCTCGTGCTAGCGGTGCGTCGGCCGTTACAGCCGCTATTTGCGCGCTTTTACGCGGACTGCGTGGCGATCGAAGACGACGCGCTCGGCAAGCCGCACTATGGTCTGCCGATCATGAGCGTGCCGTCGGTGCTTGGCTTGCAGCCTGACCAGGTACGTGGTGCAGCCTATCTGTATGCCGATGCAAGCCGCGTGGCCGGATGGCGCGAACGGGTCAGCACATGTGGCGGGGAAGCGGCGCGATTACATGTCGGCCTGGTATGGTCGGGCAGCCCGACGCATCGTCGCGACGCGAAACGGTCGATTCCCCTTGCAGCACTGGCTCCCGTGCTCGCGCTACCCAATGTGGTGTTCTATCCGTTGACGCCGGGCCGTGACGCCGATGTGGCGGCCTTGAATGCTCACGGGTATCGCGTTTGCGATCTGACCGCGCACTACCAGGCCAGTTTCGACGACGTGGCCGCGCACGTGAGCGCGCTCGATGCAGTGGTGACCATCGATAGCGCGCCTTTGCATCTGGGCGGCGCGTTAGGGCGTCCCGTGCTGGCGATGCTCGATCACGTGTCGCACTGGTGTTGGGGCAATGAGGAAGCGCAACCGTGGTACGACTCGGTCGAACTGTTCCGGCAACCGCAGCCGGGGGCGTGGGAGCCGGTAGTCGAGCGCGTGGCGGCCCGTTTGAGGGCGATGCTAAGCGCGCGATAGTTGTTCGCGCGAATCGCGCGGAAACTGGAAAGGCGCGCCTATGAGAACGCACACGTAAAAACGCCCGCAATGACGCGGGCGCTTTTACGAACCGGGCGTCAGCTGGCTAACGCCTACTTCCGTCCCATCAGCGTATCCATCGTTTCGCCGCGCACGACGATTTCCGTGCGCCGGTTCAGCGCGCGTCCTTCGGCTGTATCGTTGCTGGCGACGGGGTTGTTGTACGCGTTGCCCTTGGTCCGGATGCGGTCCATCGCCACGCCACGCGCCACGAGCGCATAACCTACCGCAGTGGCGCGCGCTTCGGAAAGCTGTTGGTTATAGTCGAGCGTGCCCACATTGTCGGTGTAGCCCTCGACCAACACGGGTTTCTTGCTGCGCTTGAGCAGAACCGCTGAGCGGTTGACGACTGCCGCTGCATCGCCGCGTACTTCGGATTTGCCGAATTCGAATAGCGCGGCTTCGGGCAGCTTGACTGAGACACCGTTAGCGACTGGCGTCACCTCGATGCCGACTGCCTTGTTCAACGATGTTTCTTTATCGCGATTCAGCGGGGCTGCGCAACCTGCTATCAGCAGGACAGACATGGCGCACGCAGTTACGCCCAGGAATTTTTTCATGTTTCGTTTTTCTCCTTCGGAATTCGATCACATGGCACGCCCTTCGACCGCGGGCGAACCGCCGGCTTTGTAAAGCACGACGGTTGTATCGCGCGTCGCTGGACGAGGAGAATCGGAACTGTCTGAAATCGATGCGTTGATTGAGGCGGTTTCGCCTCGTATTGAAGATCGACTACAGTTCCCGACAGGACGGCAGGTAGGGGACTCGCGAACCTCTGACGCTGCGCCGTTATAATCCGACACCATGCCTATCCGTTTCGATGCCGCCGACGCCCACTGGCGCGTCGCGCCCTTACCCGGCTTTAGCGCCGCCCAGAAAGACTGGTTGACCCGCGGTGGATCGCTGACCGCGCATCTGCGCACGCTCGGCGAAGTCGCAGTGCGCGTGACGCGCGAAGCCGTCGCGCTGCCATGGGCCGACGAGCATGCCGCGCTCGGCCTCGTGCCGCGCGCGCCGGTGTGGGTTCGGGAAGTGGTGTTGTCAGTGGACGGCGTGCCGTTTGTCGCGGCGCACAGCGTCGCGCCGCTGGCGGCTAGCACCGGCGTGTGGCAGGCCACGCGTCGGCTGCGCACACGGCCGCTCGCCGAGTTGCTCTACAGCGATAGCAGCGTCGCGCGTTCGTCGCTGGTGAGCCGGCGGCTGACGGTGCGTCATCCCCTGTACCGGTTGGCTGCGCGTGAGATCGGCGAAACGCCGCCGCATGCGCTGGTCGCGCGCCGCTCGGTGTTCGAGCGTCACGGTGCGCCGCTGATGGTGACCGAATGCATGTTGCCGGCGCTGTGGGCGCAGCTTGCGCACCTGGCGAATCTTGTCAATGCGGCGAGCACACCGTCTGCGCACCCCGCGTCTCCGTCCGCGCCGCAGCGCAGTCACGTGCGGGAGCATGGCCGGCCGCTCGAGCATACGGCGTCGCGCGCTCATGGTGCGCCGCGTGCGGAGCAAGGAGACCTTTCCGAACGGGGCGCGCGTGAATCCGGGCACTTGCCGGCATCAGACGGTAAGGTGAAGCGCTGATGCTGCGCGGTTTTCCTCCCGTCGTCGCGGCTAATACGCATACGCTGATTCTCGGCAGTTTTCCCGGCGAGGCGTCGCTAGTGGCGACGCAGTATTACGCGCATCCGCGCAATCAGTTCTGGCGTTTGCTCGGCACTGTACTCGACGAACCGCTTCCCGAACTCGCCTATGACGAGCGGCTAGGGCGTTTGTTATCGCGCGGCATCGGCGTGTGGGACGTGCTCGCCGCCTGCGAGCGCGAGGGCAGTCTCGACGCCGCGATCCGCAACGCCAGCCCCAACGATTTCGCTTCGCTGCGTGCCCACGCGCCGAAGCTTGCCAAAGTCTGCTTCAACGGCAAGACGGCGGGCCGCTTCGCGGCGGTGATCGGCGAAGCCGGCTACGCCACCCTCGTATTGCCTTCGTCGAGTCCGGCGAATGCTATGCTCTCGTTCGACCAAAAATTGCGTCTCTGGCGCGACATCCTTACATGACGAAATTGATCAAGCGCGCCTCGGCTGAAGCACGTGCTTTCCGCAACAAAGACGCTGACGGCGGCGACCACACGCTGAACAAACAAAAAGTAGTGCGCAACAAAAGGCGCGCGCTGCACAACGACGACCTGCAGGACGCGCCGCAAATCGAAGCGCCGCGCAAGCCGCGTTTCGCACCGGTCACGTTCTCGGAAGAGGGCGGCGTGCGCTTCCTGCACTTCGGCACGGAATGGGTGCAAGGCGCGATGCGTCTGCGCAAGCCGGATCACATCGAACTCGAATACGCGCAGCAGATGATGGCCTGGCTGCTGTTCATCGAAACGCCCAAGCGGATCGTCCAGCTCGGTCTCGGCGCAGCCGCACTGACCAAGTTTGCACACCGCTTCCTGAAGCGCGCCAAAGTCGAAGCAGTCGAAGTGAACCCGGCCGTTGTCGTGGCCGCGCGCACGATGTTCGAACTGCCGCACGACGACGCGCGTCTGACCGTGCACGAAATGGACGCATGGGACTTCGTCAACGACCGCGCCAACCACGGTGCGATCGGCGCGTTGCAGATCGACGTCTACGATGCGACCGCGCGTGGCCCGGTGCTCGACAGTGTCGGCTTTTACCGTGCGGTGCGCGCATGTCTGACCGAAGCGGGCGTGGTGACGATCAACCTGTTCGGCGATCATCCGAGCTTCGTGCGCAACATGAAGCGTCTGAACGAAGCGTTCGACGGCCGCGTGGTCGCACTGCCGGAAGTGCATGACGGCAACCGCATCGCGATCGCGTTCTCGGGCCCGGCGCTCGACGTGCCGTTCACGGCGCTGCAAGCGCGCGCGAAGCTGATCGAAGCGGAACTCGGCTTGCCGGCGCGCAAGTGGATCAAGGGTCTGCAGGAATCGACCGGACAGAACGGCGGCTCGTTCTCGATCTGATGAGTGAAGCGGTCGGGCCGGGCAAGCCGGCTCGACCGCGGTAAGACTGAAAAGGCCGCCGCCGTTGCGCCCGCGCGACGGTCTTCAACGCCACAACCCATCGCGCATCGCACAGCCGATCCGCGTTCCGCTCAGGGGCTCACGCGCGAGCCCGGCATAAGTCACCCGGTCTCAGGCTCGCTGCCGCACCGAGCGTCGCGCCATGCATCAAAGTCTGGTCCCGCCCGCGTCAAAGCCCCGTCCCGCCAGCCTCCAAACCACTGTCCCGCCTCGGGTCGTCCCTGCTTGACCGGACGTTCATCGCTCCTATACTCTTTCGAAGCTTTCGGGGCACCCGTGGCCTACCTGCGACGGGGGATCCACCACCCGTCAAACACGGGCCAACATTTCAATAATAGGGAAGAGGAGACGTCATGGCTCACGACGCCGACGCGAACAAGGCCAGCAAACGTTGGCTCTGGTTGCTGCTGTTGCCCTGGATCGCAATGATCTGGGTGCCGTCATATAACAAGGTCGAACCGCAGCTGTTCGATTTTCCGTTCTTCTACTGGTATCAGCTCCTGTGGGTGCTGATTAGCGCGATCATCACGGCGCTCGTGTACTTCAAGACCAAGACCCGTTCGACGGGCAGCTCGCAAGGGGGCGCACAACAATGAACGCCACCGCAACTTTCGTCTTCGTCCTGTTTTTCATCGGCGTCACCATTCTGGGCTTTATCGCGGCCCACTGGCGGCGCGGCGATCTCGCCCATCTGGAAGAGTGGGGCCTCGGCGGCCGGCGCTTCGGCACAATCGTCACGTGGTTCCTGCTGGGCGGCGACCTGTACACCGCCTACACTTTCATCGCTGTACCGGCGCTGGTGTTCGGTGCGGGCGCAACCGGCTTCTTCGCGCTGCCGTACACGATCCTGATCTACCCGTTCGCGTTCGTGGTGTTCCCGAAACTGTGGAGCATCGCCAAGCGTCAGGGTTACGTGACATCCGCCGACTTCGTCTCGGCCCGCTATGGCAGCCGCATGCTCGCGCTGGCGGTTGCCGTCACTGGCATCGTCGCGACGATGCCGTACATCGCGCTGCAACTGGTCGGTATCGAGGTGGTGATCGGCGCGCTGGGTTTCGACACCCAGGGCTTTGTCGGCGATCTGCCGCTCATCATCGCGTTTGCGATCCTCGCGGCCTATACGTACACCTCGGGCCTGCGCGCGCCGGCCATGATCGCGGTCGTCAAGGACATCCTGATCTACATCACGATCTTCGCCGCGATCATCGTGATTCCGCCGCAACTGGGCGGCTTCGGCCATATCTTCAGCGTGGTGCCGCCGGCCAAGCTGCTGCTGAAAGCGCCGGACGTGTCGAGCCTGAACGGCTACAGCGCGTACGCGACGCTTGCGGTCGGCTCGGCGCTCGCGCTGTTCCTGTACCCGCACTCGATCACCGCGGTGCTGTCGTCGAACTCAGGTAACACGATCCGCCGCAACATGGCGATGCTGCCGGCTTACTCGCTGGTGCTCGGCCTGCTCGCGCTGCTGGGCTTCATGGCCTTGGCGTCGGGCGTGAAGGACATGCCGGAATTTGCGCCGTACTTCAAGGCGTTCGGCCCGAACTTCGCGGTGCCGGCGCTGTTCCTGCACTTCTTCCCGTCGTGGTTCGTCGGCGTGGCGTTTGCGGCGATCGGTATCGGTGCGCTGGTGCCGGCGGCAATTATGTCGATTGCGGCAGCGAACCTGTACACGCGCAACATCCACAGGGAGTTCGTGAACCGTAACATGTCGCATGAGCAGGAGACCAACGTCGCGAAGCTGGTGTCGCTGATCGTCAAGGTCGGCGCGGTCGCGTTCATTCTCGGTTTGCCGCTTACGTACGCGATTCAGCTGCAACTGCTGGGCGGTATCTGGATCATCCAGACGCTGCCGGCTATCGTGCTGGGTCTGTACACGCGCGTACTCGACTACCGTGGCCTGCTGCTCGGCTGGGCGGCCGGTATTGCCACCGGTACGTGGATGGCGATTTCGCTGAAGCTGGCGAGCTCGATCTTCACGATCCACCTGTTCGGTTTCGCGATTCCCGGCTACGCGGCAGTGTGGTCGCTCGTCGTGAACCTGGTGGTGTCGGTGGTGGTGAGTATTCTGGTGCGTGTGCTCGGCATGCAGCGCGCCGAAGACCGCACCCGTCCGGAAGATTATCTGGACGTGGTCGAAGGCTAAGTCAGCCGCTCAATCTCGCCTGAAAAAGCAACGCCCGCAGACAAAAGTTTGCGGGCGTTTGTCTTTCCGGAGCACTCCAGGGCACGATAGCGGAACCGTCCTTCAAAGCGTCCGTCGCGCCGCCATGGCTTCTGCCGATCCCCACCGCGTCATTGCCCGCCGCTCGGCCATTAGCCGCATGGTGCGCACGATCACGTCGCCGTACTACCGCTATCGCCACGCGAAGATGCTGCATAGCCTGCGCGTCGGCGTCGCGATGCTGGTGTCGATTCTCGCGACCACCGGTATCAACATTCCTCACGGCATCTGGTCGTCGGTGACCCTGCTGGTGGTGATCGGCGGCTTGCAACATCACGGCAATATCCGCAAGAAGGCCGCCGACCGGGCTGCGGGGACGCTGCTCGGCGCGTCGATTGGGCTCCTCTTGATCCTGCAGCAGAATCTGCTCGGCTCGCTGCCGCTCACCTATGTGCTGATGTCGATCGTCGCGGCGATCTGCGCATGGTTCGCGATCGGTTCGTCGGGATATATCGGTCTCTTGACGGCGATTACGATGTGCATCGTCGCGGGTCATGGCGACAATCTCATCGACGTCGGTCTATGGCGCACGCTGAACGTGCTGATCGGCATTGTGATCGCGCTGGCGTTTTCGTTCGCGTTGCCGCTGCACGCGACTTATTCGTGGCGTTATGGGCTCGCCGCCAATCTGCGCGAATGCGCGCGGATCTACACCCGTTTGCTGGAAGGGGAGACCATCAGCGAGGACGAACAGGTCAAACGCTTCCTCGCGATCAACAAGCGGCTGGTTCAGTTGCGCTCGCTGATGCCTTCGGTGGCGAAGGAGATCGATGTGCCGCAGGCCCGGCTCGAGGAGATCCAGCGGCTGCATCGCTCGGTGCTCAGTTCGCTGGAATTGCTGGCCACCGGCCCGCTGATGCGTGCCGATGCCGCGGCGCGCGCTGCGTATGCGCGGGAGTGCGGCGTCGAAGTGCATGCCGTGCGCGGCATTCTGCTGGCGATGGCGCGCGGCCTGCGCTTTGGCCGCGCGACGCACTTCGGCATTCCGGCCGCGTCGCCGCTCGCACAGGCGCATAGCGACGCGGCGCTTGAATTGCCGCCCGACTTGCAAGGGCCGTATTGGCTCGGGCAGCGGCTAGCTGAACAGGTGGACCGGTTGCGCGCTTTGTTGCTGGAGACCGAGCCCAACTGGAACATCGAGCGGCATTCGCGCAACTTGCTGAAGGCATAAGGCGGCTGCGGCCACCGCAGCCGGGGCCGACCGAGGTAGCCCCAGCAGCGCTCGGTAAGCGTGAAGGCCTTACTCCTCCGGCACCGTCACCATCCAGCCGAGGCCGAAGCGGTCCACTACCATCCCGAAGCCTTTGCTCCAGAAGGTCGCTTGCCACGGCATCATGATCTTCCCGCCTTCCGCCAGTGCATTGAAGTATTTTTCGGCCGATGCCGCGTCGTCGGCCGTCAGCGACAGACTGAAACCGTTCATCGGACCGGCATCGGGGTCGCAGTGGCCGTCGGACGCCATCCAGGTCGTCGAACCGG
Organism: Paraburkholderia elongata; assembly: GCF_013177735.1. Classification (GTDB taxonomy): domain Bacteria; phylum Pseudomonadota; class Gammaproteobacteria; order Burkholderiales; family Burkholderiaceae; genus Paraburkholderia; species Paraburkholderia elongata. The sequence continues at coordinate 45,474 of NZ_WOEZ01000126.1, forward strand.
ATTTGATGCTCGCGTGCATGATCTTCTCCTCCGTGCCAGGGCGCAGCTGGCCCTGCGCGTCAGGCGGCGCCTCCTTGAAGCGCATCTGGAATAACACTTCGGCGCCGATTGCTTCGCCGTAAAACTTCAGCGCTTCTTCGCAACGGCCGTTGAAGAAAACATAAGGCTGAACGTACATGATCGTCTCCTGGAATGTGGGTCAGCGGCGCCGCGTTCCTTCGGTCGACGGCCAGGAGGAGCGGGCGTGCAGACGATTGTAGTCGTCCGTTGTGGCAGCAATTGTGACTTTATGTTGGAAGCGCAGTTGGGCTTGACGTGGACCCAATAAAACGCCGCCAGAAACGGCACGCGGCCCTGAACCGGAAGGCTCAGGGCCGCGTATTTGGCCACATGTGCCACCGCTTACTTATAAGCGGCGCAGGCGAAGCTTAACGCAGCGCTTCGATCAGCTTTTCCAGCTTGACGGCGTCCGCCGCGAACGCGCGGATGCCTTCAGCGAGCTTTTCGGTCGCCATGGCTTCGTCGTTGACGAGGAAACGGAACGACGATTCGTCGACCGGCACGCGTTCGATGTCCGCACCCGAGCCGAGCTCAGGCGACAGCTTGCGCTCGACCTTTTCAGTGCTCTCCTGCAGCTTTTGCAGCAGATCCGGGCTGATGGTCAGCAGATCGCAACCGGCCAGTTCCAGAATCTGGCCCGGGGTGCGGAAGCTCGCGCCCATCACCTCGGTCTTGTAACCGAACTTCTTGTAGTACGCGTAAATGCGGCGCACCGATTTGACGCCCGGATCGTTGGCGCCGCCGTCTTTCGCTTCGTCCCATGCGCTGCCGGCGTTCTTCTTGTACCAGTCGTAAATGCGGCCGACGAACGGCGAGATCAGTTGCGCACCCGCTTCGGCACAGGCGGCGGCCTGCGCGAGCGAGAACAGCAGCGTCATATTGCAGTGGATGCCTTCCTTTTGCAGCACTTCGGCGGCGCGGACGCCTTCCCACGTGGAGGCCAGCTTGATCAGCACGCGTTCGCGGCCGATGCCATGGTCTTTGTACAGGGCGATCAGCTCACGGCCCTTGGCGATCGACGCTTCGGTGTCGAACGACAGGCGCGCATCCACTTCGGTCGACACACGACCCGGGATGATCTTGAGAATTTCGGTGCCGAATGCGATCAGCAACTGGTCGATGATCGCGCCGACCGGCTTCGACGCGTGGGCTTTCACGGTCTTTTCGAGCAGCGGCCGGTAGTCGTCTTTTTGCACGGCCTTCAGAATCAGCGACGGATTGGTGGTCGCGTCCTGCGGCTTGTACTGGGCAAGCTGCTGGAAGTCGCCGGTATCGGCCACGACGGTGGTGTATTGCTTGAGTTGATCGAGTGCGGTTGTCATGTTCGAGCCTTCATGGCGCGCGTGCGCCGTGGTTCAGGAGAAATGAGGTCGCCACCGGACGGAAAAAACAAAACAGTGCCGGCGGCCGCGGGTCACGCTGCAGCGTCCGCCCGCCATGTTGCCGGGAAACGCTGCCGGATGCTTCTATTCTATGGCGGATTCAGGCGCGCCGGGCGTTCAGCACCAGTTGCGTCAGCACGCCCGCCACCAGCCCCCAGAACGCCGAGCCGATCGACAGCAGCGTGAGGCCCGAGGCCGTCACCATGAACGTCACCAGCGCCGCCTCGCGCTGCTTCGTGTCCTGCATCGCGTTGGCGAGGCCGCTCATGATCGAGCCGAACAGCGCCAGCGCCGCGACGGAGACCACCAGCGCCTTCGGCAAGGCGGCGAACAGCGCGGCAATGGTCGCGCCGAAAATCCCGGCGATCAGATAGAAAATGCCGCACCAGACTGCTGCGGTGTAACGCTTGTTGCGGTTTTCGTGCGCTTCGGGGCCGGTACAGATCGCCGCCGTAATGGCCGCAAGATTGATACCGTGCGAGCCGAACGGCGCGAGCAGCAGCGAGGCGATGCCCGTTGTCGAAATCAGCGGCGCGGAAGGCGTGGTGTAGCCGTCCGCGCGCAGCACGGCGATCCCCGGCACGTTCTGCGACGCCATCGCGACGACGAATAGTGGAATGCCGATGCTGATGCTCGCCGCGACCGAAAACACCGGCATCGTGAACACCGGATGGGCGAGCGCGACGTGAAAGCGGCTGAAGTCGAGCAGCCCGAGCCCACCGGCGGCAGCCGTGCCGACGATCAGCGTCGTCACGATCGCATAGCGCGGCGCGAGGCGTTTGACGACCAGATAGGTGAAGAACATCGTCAGCACGAGCGCGGTCTGGAACTGCGCAGCGCGGAAAATCTCGATGCCGATCTCGAACAGAATGCCCGCCAGCAAAGCCGAGGCGATGCCTGCCGGGATTTTCTTCATCAGCGTATCGAACCAGCCGGTCAGGCCGACCACCGTCAGCAACACCGCGCAGACGATGAACGCGCCGATCGCCTCAGGGTAGGCCACATGCGGCAGCGACGACACCAGCAGCGCCGCGCCGGGCGTCGACCATGCAATCACGATCGGCGCGCGAAAGCGCAGCGAGAGGCCGATCGTGCAGACGGCCATGCCGATCGACAGCGCCCAGATCCAGGACGAAATCTGCGCATCCGTGAGATGCGCGGCCTGGCCTGCCTGGAACATCAGCACGAGCGAGCTGGTATAGCCCGTCATCATCGCGACGAAGCCGGCGACGAGGGCGGACAACGACGTATCGGCAAACGGTCTGAGCCGCCCGGCGTGTGCGTCGGCAGAAGACAAATCGGGCGATGAAGACGGATTCATGCAGAAGCTTTCTTATAGTTGGAGTGAAAACGTGATCTGATTATTTGCTCAACATGCGCATCGCCGTTTCGAGTCCGGCGAGGGTGAGCGGATACATGCGGTGGCCGAGCACTTCCCGGATCGCGCTGACCGACTGCCGGTACGCCCACAAACCTTCCGGCTCCGGATTGAGCCATGCGTAGTGCGGGAAATGATCGGCGAGGCGGCGCAGCCACACGGCGCCGGCTTCGGCGTTGTTGTATTCGACCGAGCCGCCCGGCTGCAGCACTTCATAGGGGCTCATGGTCGCGTCGCCGACGAAGATCAGCTTGTAGTCGGGCGTGAACTTGTGCAGCAGGTCCCACGTCGGCATGCGCTCGGCGTGACGTCGGCGATTGTTTTTCCACAGGAAGTCGTACACACAGTTGTGGAAGTAATAGAACTCGAGATGCTTGAATTCGGCCTTGGCGGCGGAAAAGAGCTCTTCGGTGCGTTTGATGTGATCGTCCATCGAGCCGCCCACGTCGAGCAGCATCAACACTTTCACCTTGTTGTGCCGCTCCGGCACCATCTTCAGGTCGAGCCAGCCGGCGTTTGCCGCGGTGCTGCGGATCGTGTCGGGCAGATCGAGCTCTTCGGCGGCGCCTTCGCGGGCGAAACGGCGCAGGCGGCGCAGCGCGATCTTGATGTTGCGCGTGCCGATTTCGACCTGATCGTCGTAGTCGCGATAGGCGCGCGCTTCCCACACCTTCACCGCCGTGCGATTGCCCGCCGCGTCGCCGCCGATGCGTACGCCCTCAGGGTTATAGCCGCCGTTGCCGAACGGCGAGGTGCCGCCCGTGCCGATCCATTTGTTGCCGCCTTCGTGGCGCTCTTTCTGTTCGTCGAACAGCTCCTTCAGGCGCTCCATCAGCTTGTCGAGGCCGCCCATCGCTTCAATCTGCGCTTTTTCTTCGGGCGACAGATCGCGTTGCAGCTTCTTCTTGAGCCAGTCGAGCGGGACGTCGAAGGCGAGTTCCGAGGCTTGCGCGACGCCCTTGAAATACGCGCCGAACGCCTGGTCGAACTTGTCGAAATACTGCTCGTCCTTGACCAGCGTGATGCGCGCGAGATAGTAGAACTCGTCGAGCGACGGCGCGATCACATTGGCTTTCAGCGCCTCGAGCAGCGTCAGGTATTCCTTTACCGACACCGGCAGTTTGGCGGCGCGCAGCGAGTAGAAGAAGTCGATCAGCATGCTGTGTCCTCGGCGGCGGCAGGTAGGCGGTGCGCCGCGCTCATCAACGGGTGTTCGCGGTCAATCAACGGTTGTTGCGGTTCATGAAGATCAGCCGCTCGAACAGGCTCACGTCCTGTTCGTTCTTCAGGAGCGCGCCGTGCAGCGGCGGGATGATCTGCTTCTGGTCGGACGAGCGCAGCGCTTCGGGCGGAATGTCTTCGGCGAGCAGCAGCTTCAGCCAGTCGAGCAGTTCCGACGTGGACGGTTTCTTCTTCAGACCGGCGACGTTACGCAACTCGAAGAAGCTCTGCATGGCCGAGGCGAGCAGTTCCTTCTTGATGCCGGGGTAGTGCACCTCGACGATCTGCTGCATCGTCACCGGGTCGGGGAACTTGATGTAGTGGAAAAAGCAGCGGCGCAGGAACGCGTCGGGCAGTTCTTTCTCGTTGTTCGACGTGATGATCACGAGCGGGCGCTCTTTGGCGCGGATCAGCTCGTGGGTCTCGTACACGTAGAACTCCATGCGGTCGAGTTCGCGCAGCAGGTCGTTCGGGAATTCGATGTCGGCCTTGTCGATCTCGTCGATCAGGAGCACTGTTTGCTCCTCCGACTCGAACGCCTGCCACAACACGCCCTTGACGATGTAGTTGCGGATGTCCTTGACGCGTTCGTCGCCGAGCTGGGAATCGCGCAGGCGCGACACCGCGTCGTACTCGTACAGGCCTTGCTGGGCCTTGGTGGTGGACTTGATATGCCACTGCAATAGCGGCATGCCGAGCGCGGCGGCGACCTCTTCGGCGAGCATCGTTTTGCCGGTGCCGGGTTCGCCCTTGATCAGCAACGGGCGCTTCAGCGTCATCGCGGCGTTGACCGCGAGCTTGAGGTCGTCGGTGGCGACGTACTGCGATGAGCCTTCAAAACGCATGGCGAGATGCTCTTTTTTGGGAAAAAACCCAGTATAAGTCAGAAGGCCTGTTGCGCTGAAACGGGCTCGCGTATGGTTTCACCCGCGGTGTCGGACGCCGAAGCGAGTCCCCATGCGGGGCTCGCGAGCGGCCCGTACTCGCCCGGCGTGCCCGGTGGGCGGGCGCGCCGGGTGTTGCGGGCTGGGCGGGCGGATCCCGGTGGTCGGTGTAGAGTCACGCGGAACTGGCGCGGCGGGGCAGAAATGGCGCTAGCCGTGGTTTTGCGGCGGCCGGATGCGCCGCTGGCCCCGCGCGGTGGACGTTCGGCGCGGCGTCGCGGTACAATTAGCCCGATTTTTTTGGCCTGCGTGGCTACCCTATAAGAATAACGGCGCGGGCCGTTGCCTTTTTGGGCGCCCGTTTCCCCTCAAGCCAGGTTACATGCTATGAATAAATTCGTCGGCAAACACGTCGTGATCGCAGCGCTGTCGGTGCTCGCGGGCTATGCGGCCAGTGCGCAGGCAGCGGATGTCGTCGGCAACGCGAAGGCGGGCCAAGGCAAGGTCGCGATGTGTATTGGCTGCCACGGCATCCCTGAATACCGCACGGCTTACCCTGAGGTCTACCGCGTGCCCATGCTCGGCGGCCAGAATCAGGCGTACCTCGAGAACGCCATGCACGGCTACAAGAAGGGCGACCGCCACTTCGAAACGATGCGCGCGATCACCACGTCGCTGTCGGATCAGGACATCGCCGACATCGCTGCCTACTACGCGGCGCAAAATTCCTCTTCGAAGAACAATCCCGACAAGTGATCGGCTGCGGTCATCCGTCCGGTCACTCGGCTATTTATATTCGCGGGATAGGAGAATTCATGAATAAGCCCCAACAGGCACTCCACACGGTGTTCAAGGCTGCATGCGCGTCGGCGGCAGTCATCGGTCTGGTTGCAGCGAACGTCGCGCACGCCGCTGACGCCGGCAACGGCAAGGTGCTGGCGGACAGCCACAACTGCGCGGCTTGCCACGGCGTCAACCTGAACAAGCCGGTGAGCCCGGAATATCCGAAGCTCGCCGGTCAGCACTCCGACTATGTCTACTGGGCGCTGCGCCAGTACCAGATGGGCAATGGCAACCCGCACCTCGGTCGCAACAATGCGATCATGCAGGCGCAGGTGCAGAGCCTGTCGCAAAGCGACATGAAGGACATCGCGGCCTACGTCGAATCGCTGAACGGCGATCTGGTGCAGAAGAAGTAACAGCGTCGCGCTGTTTTTGCGTTGCTTGCAGATTGAACAACACCCCGCTTCGGCGGGGTGTTGTGCTTTAGGCGCCGTGATTCGCGCGGTGTGGCGGATGGATGGTGCGGCGGCTCGCGGCTCGAACCTCGGGCGCGTTCGCGGCGGGGCGTTTGGCGCCCTTAAATCCCTTGATCTCTTTGAATTGCTTTGAGTAATCGCTCAGTCGCGCGTGGCGCGCTGCTCGATACGCTGCAAGTAGGCATCCGTGTCTGGCGGGGTGCCGGTGCGCTGCGCTTCCCAGATGGTTTCGCCGAGGCAGTCCATGATCGCGTGCTGCGCCTCGTGGGTCGAGCCGAGACGGGCGGCGAGCCGCTCGTGCGCCGCGCGGATGCCCGGCGGCTGGTCGATCGACAACTGTTCGGTGATCGCCAGATGCATCGACAGATGCAGGAACGGGTTGGTCTGGCCGCGTTCGGGCGAGTAGTCCTGCGCCTGGGCGGCTTCCATGTTGGTTAGATCGGCGTGATATTCCGGATGCTCGACGATCCAGTCGGCAGCGATCGCTTCGAGCGGCGTCAGAATCTCGCCGTGACGCTGTTTGCGCCAGGTGTCGGTAAAAAATTGACGGACTTCGTCGCGGCTGGGATTAAACATCGTGGGAACAGTGCGGTTAGTGTGGGGCTGAGTGCGGGGCTTGGCGTGGGGCGTAGTGCGGCGCGCTTCAGGCTTACGTGCAGGGCGTCATTTTACGCCGGGGTAACGTAGCTTGCTGGCGGCGCGGCGCCCTCAAAGATCCGGCGGCGGCGTTTTGGGCCGGAATTCGCACAGTGGCTCGATCACGCAATGCCAGCATTCCGGCCGGCGCGCTTTGCATACGTAGCGGCCGTGCAGAATCAGCCAGTGGTGGGCATCCTGCTTGAACTCGGCGGGCGTGAATTTCTCCAGCGCCGCCTCGACCGCGCGCACGTCTTTGCCGGGCGCGAGCCCAGTTCGATTCGCAACCCGAAAGATGTGCGTATCGACGGCGATGGTCGGATGGCCGAACGCGGTGTTCAGGATCACGTTCGCCGTTTTACGGCCGACCCCCGGCAAGCTTTCGAGCGCTTCACGATCCTCAGGCACTTCGCCGCCGTACTGGTCGAGCAGAATGCGGCAGGTTGCGATCACATTCTTCGCCTTGGTCCGATACAGGCCAATCGTCTTGATGTAGCCGGCAACCCCTTCTTCGCCGAGATCGAACACCTTCTGCGGCGTGTTCGCGAGCGGGAACATCTTGCGCATCGCCTTGTTCACCGACACGTCGGTGGCCTGCGCCGACAGCAGCACGGCAATCAGCAGTTCGAACGGTGTGGTGTACTCGAGCTCGGTCGTGGGATGCGGGTTGAGACTCTGAAGCGTCTCGTAGATGGCGCGGCGTTTGTTCGCGTTCATGCGCAGCGTAGAGTTAAGGGTTAGCGCTTCGTTGGCGGCGTATCGGTGTTACCCGCAGTGCTACCCGCGGTGTTGTCCGCGGCGAGTCCGAGACGGCGGCGGCGTGCTTCGGCGGCGTCGATCTGCGCCTGCACGTCGGCGCTGACGCGTTCCGTATTTTGCGGACCTTGCCCCTTGGCGGCCAACTCTTCTTTCTTCTGACGCGCGCGATCGAGCGCGGCCTGGATGATCGCGCGCTTTTTCGCTTCGGCGGAGTCCGCTGCGGGTGCAGCGGTTGTTGCCGTGGCATCGGTTTCCATAGCTTGAGCGGGTGTGCTGCTGACTGCTCGCCGCGCTGCAGCACGCGCCTCGGCCGCTTCGCGTTCGCGTGCGAGACGGGCTTCCCGCCGGTTGTGGCGCTCGCGCGCGGCGTCGGCCTGGCCTTGGCTCCATGCGTTCCAGCCGGTTGCCTCACCGGTGACCGGCAGCATCGCGATGCAATCGACCGGGCAGGGGGGCACGCATAGGTCGCAACCGGTACAGAGTTCGGCGATCACCGTATGCATCTGTTTCGGTGCGCCAACTATTGCATCGACCGGACAGGCCTGCATGCACAGCGTGCAGCCGATGCAAACTTGTTCGTCGATAACCGCCAGCGGACGCGGCCGTTCGACGCCATTGGCGGAATTGAGCGGGATCACCGGTTTGCCGAGCAGCGTGGCGATCCGGGCGATGCCTTCGGCACCGCCCGGCGGGCACTGGTTGTAGTTGGCTTCGCCATTGGCGACGGCCTCGGCATACGGACGGCACGCCGGATAGCCGCACTTGGTGCATTGCGTTTGGGGCAGCAGATCCTCGATGCGGTCTGCGAGTGTTTTGGAGTCGATCACGGTCACAACGTTGGTGCTTGCCTTGCGGCCGCGTAGCTTGAACTAAATAGCACATTATCGCCGATTTCCCCAATTGCCATCCGCAATCCATGTGCCATAATCGAAGCGCTTTTTCGAAAGACCGCATAAGGGTGTTCCCCCAACCAGCCCGTTCAGTGCTGTCGGTGCAAGGCCCAAGGAGAGGCCGGCGGTACGATCCGGATAACGCGGCTCACGAAGACGATGCCACCATGAATCAGCCGAAAATCAAAAGAGATCCTGAAGGCACGCGGCGCCGCATTCTGCTTGCGGCGGCCGAAGAGTTTGCAAATGGAGGGTTGTTCGGCGCGCGCGTCGATCAGATCGCCCGCCGCGCGGAGACTAATGAACGCATGCTCTATTACTACTTCGGTAGCAAGGAGCAGCTTTTCACTGCGGTACTCGAGCACGCATTCAGCGCGCTCAATGAAGCGGAACGCGCACTCGAACTGAACGGCATTGCGCCGGTCGAGGCGGTGACACGTCTCGCGCATTTTGTTTGGGATTACTACCGCGATCATCCCGAGTTGCTGCGTCTCGTCAACAACGAGAATCTGCATGAGGCACGCTACATGCAGAAGTCGACGCGCATCCGCGAAATGATCTCGCCGATCGTTGCCACGCTCGGCGGCATTCTTGAGCGGGGTCAACGTGCGGGGCTGTTTCGCAACAACGTCGATCCGCTGCGCTTTTACGTGACGCTGTCCGGCATGGGCTACTACATCGTGTCGAACCGCTTCACGCTCGAAGCGACACTCGGTCGCGATTTCAGCACTGCGAGCGAACGCAGTGAGGTCATTCAGATGAACACCGAGTTGCTGCTTGCGTATCTGTTGCGGAAATAAACTGCAGCGCGGCTGCGGCTCAACGGCATAAGAAGCGTCAGAAACGACAACGGCCTCTGAAGAAGAGGCCGTTGTTTATATCCGTGCGCGCGGTGCTCAGGCTTCGACTTTTTCCTTCGTTACCTTCGGCGCCTTGTTGTGCTCGAGGATGAAGTCGCGCAACTGCGGATAGATGATGGTGCGCCAGCGGCGGCCTGAGAAAATGCCGTAGTGGCCGCATTTTTCCGCGGTGAAGTGACGCTTGTTCTCCTCCGGAATGCCGCTGCACAACTCTTGCGCGGCGAACGTCTGACCGTCGCCGGAGATATCGTCCAGCTCGCCTTCGATGGTGAAGAGCGCGGTCTTCCTGATGTCCTGCGGACGCACCCGCTCGCCTGCGACGTCCCACGTGCCTTCGGCCAGACGGAATTCCTGGAACACCACGCGGATCGTGTCGAGGTAATAGTCCGCGGCCATGTCGAGCACGGCGTTGTACTCGTCGTAGAAGCGGCGATGCGCTTCGGCATCGTCTTCGTCGCCGCGCAGCAGGCTTTGGTAGAAATCCCAGTGCGAGGCCGCGTGCCGTTCCGGATTCATCGCGACGAAGCCAGTGTGTTGCAGGAAGCCCGGGTAAACCTTACGGCCCACGCCCGGATAGTTCGGCGGCACCGTGAAGATCACGTTGTTCTCGAACCATTCGTACGAGTGCTGCGTGGCGAGCGAGTTGACCGAGGTCGGGCTCTTACGCGCGTCGATCGGGCCGCCCATCATCGTCATGGTGCGCGGCGTGTCTTCGCCGCGGCTCGCCAGCAGCGAAATGGCGGCGAGCACCGGGACGGTGGGCTGGCATACCGAGATCACGTGCAGATTCTTCGCGCCGATGTGGTGGATGAATTCCTGGATGTACGCGATGTAATCGTCGAGATGAAACTCGCCTTCTTCGAGCGGCACCATGCGTGCGTCGATCCAGTCGGTCAGGTAGACCTTGTGGTCTTGCAGCAACGTGCGCACCGTATCGCGCAGCAGCGTGGAGTGGTGCCCTGACAACGGCGCGCACACCAGCACGACCGGCTCATCTTTCAATTGGGTAACAGCGTCGCTGTCGTCCGCGAAACGCTTGAAGCGCATCAGGCGGCAAAACGGTTTCTCGATGATCGTTTGTTCGATGATCGGAATGTTATGACCGTCTTTGACAATTTGATGAAGGTTGAACTCGGGCTTTTCGTAATCTTTGCCGAGCCGGTACAGCAGTTCATAACCGGCGGAGAGGCGTGTGGCACCGGGCACATAGGCCAATGGGCTGGCGGGATTCGCGAACGATTTCGACGCAGCCTGGGCCCAGGCGGTGAGGGGGCTCAACATCGCCCGTTGGAATTCGTGCAGTTGGTAGAGCATGGGTGCTCCGTTTAAGCGGTTCGCATGGGGCTTGGCAAACACGCATGTGGCGTTGCGGCAGGCCGTATAGGTTGTGGGCACATTGATTTTCGGCCAACAGTCTGCTCGATCATACTGAACAAAGCGTACTTGTGCAATGCAGCAATTTGCGTGCGGGCTGCGCGCAAAATGTCATTAAATCATGCTACTGGCGATGCTGCCGCGCCGCTATCGGGAGTTGCCGCAGCCTCAAGTTCCGTGGCCACGCTGCCGTTATGCGGCGGCTGCCCGGTCGCCTGGGCCATCGCCTGTTCGTGTTTCATCAGGTTCAGGCCGGTGTGCACCAGCGCCACATGCGAAAACGCCTGCGGGAAGTTGCCGACCAGGCGCTTCGCGGTCGGATCGTACTCTTCCGCGAGCAGACCGACGTCATTGCAGAGGCCGAGCAGCCGTTCGTACATCGCGACGGCTTCATCGATGCGGCCCTGCAATGCCAGGTTGTCCACCATCCAGAACGAGCACGCGAGGAAGGTGCCTTCGCCGGGTGGCAGGCCGTCGTCATATTCGGTGGTGCGGTAGCGCATCACGAAGCCGTCGTGCATCAAGTCCTTTTCGATTGCCGCTACCGTGCCCGTGATGCGCGGATCCGCTGGAGGGAGGAAGCCGACCAGCGGCATCAGCAGGACGCTCGCATCGAGCTGGTCGCTGCCGTAGGACTGGGAGAACGCGTTGAGCCCCGGATTCCATGCCTTGGCGCAGACTTCCGCGTGGATTGTCGCGCGGGTTGCACGCCATTCGTCGAGTGGGCCTTCCAGCTTGAACATTTCGGCCGACCGAATCGCGCGGTCGTAGGCGACCCACGCCATCACCTTGGAGAAGGTGAAGTGCTGGCGGCCGCCACGGGTTTCCCAGATGCCTTCGTCCGGCTCTTCCCAGATCTTGTCGAGGTGGCCGAGCAACGCGCGCTGCACGTTCCATGCGGTGTCGTCCGCCTGCAGGCCGCCGACGCGCGCGAGATGCAGCGCGTTCATCACTTCGCCGTAAACGTCGAGCTGGCGCTGGCCGACCGCGTTGTTGCCGATCCGCACGGGTTTGGCATCCTGATAGCCCGGCAGCCAGTCGATTTCGAACTCGGGCAGGCGCCGCTCGCCGGCGATCCCGTACATGATCTGCAGCTGATCGGGCGCGCCGGCCATCACGCGGCCGAGCCAGCTGCGCCACGCGCGGGCTTCGTCGTAGTAGCCGCCGCGCATCATCGCGAGCAGCGTGATGGTGGCGTCGCGCAGCCAGCAGTAGCGGTAATCCCAGTTGCGCGTGCCGCCCAACTGTTCGGGAAGAGACGTGGTGGGCGCCGCGACGATGCCGCCGGTCGGCTCATACGCGAGCGCCTTCAGCGTAATTAGCGAACGGCGGATCGGCTCGGCCCATTTACCTTCGACGGTGCTGCGCGCCGACCAGTCGAGCCAATGGTTCTCGGTGCGTGCGAGCGACGTATGCGGATCGCGGCCCGGCGGAATACGCAGATGCGAGGCTGCATAGGCCAGCGAAAACGGCACGCGCTCACCTTCGCTCACGGTGAATTCCGCGACGGTCTTCATGTTCTCGCCGCGCAACTCGACCGGCGTGCGCAGCACCGCGGTATCGGGGCCGACGATCGCCTTGATGCCGCTGTCGTGCTTCAGCCGATCGACCCACGGAACCGAAAAGCCGTAGTCGAAGCGCAGCACCAGTTCCATCCGCATGCGCACCGTGCCGCGTTTGCCGACCACGATCCGCACCATCTCCGACCAGCCGTTGCCCGGCGGCATGAAGTCGATCAGCGTGACCGCGCCTTCGGGCGTTTCGAAATCGGTTTCAAGGATGAGCGTTTCGCCGCGGTAACGGCGCGTGATCCTCGGCGGCGTGTCCGAGACCGGCGAAATCAGCCAGCGGCCGTTGTCGGGCGTGCCGAGCAGGGCGGCGAAGCAGGCGCCGGAGTCGAAACGCGGCCAGCAAAGCCAGTCGACGGATCCTTCCCGGGAGACGAGCGCGGCCGTGTGGCCGTCGCCGATGAGCGCGTAGTCTTCGATGAGTGCGGGCATGGAGGAGCGTGTCGGTTTTACGCGAGGCGGGGGGCGCCGCGCTTGGGGTGGTTGTTTTTACCGGACTCGCGCGATGCGTTTTGGTTCAGCACGCAATGCGGCAAAACGCGGGTTGGTAATTGTCAAATCACTGCCTACAATCATTTTTCATGCCGATGCGCGGAGCTCTCCGGATCATGCACCGGCCTTGCCCATGGCGAATGCAGACGCCGCTTTCGAGGACCGAAGCTATGCTGAACCCGTCGAAATCCGATTGCATCACGATTCTCTCCGCCGCCAGCGAATTGGCTGACGATTCGATGTTGCCGCTCGAACATGGCCGGTTGGGCCTGAGCCGCAACGGAATGCTGGCCGCGGCGGCCTTTCTGGTCGAACGGGCCTGCTTCCGGCGTCATCAGGAAGGTGACGGTCATTATGCCGTCGGCGGATTGTCGTTGCAGGGGCGCTTGCGGCTCGACCAGCTTTCGAACGGCTGACCGTCCGCCGCGCGGGTTTGCGCCGCGCGGCTGTCTTGCATCTGGCACGCTGCGTCTGGCGCAAATCTGTCACGCACGTACCGCTTTGCGGTGTCAATTGTTGCTGCGGCTGCAGCCGTCATCAATACGCGTACCGTTTCCACACACGCACGCCGTTCGTGCGACACGTTGCCGGACCGGCACTGCGCCCGGTCGCGCGTCCCTTCCTGCTCATCTTGCTGACTCCCGTCGTCTAGAAGTGCGACGCCCCCATGCCGAAGATCCCAATGATGCCGATGATGATCAGATAGAGCGCGACGATGTAGTTCAACAGGCGCGGCATCACGAGAATCAGAATGCCGGCGATCAACGAAACGAGCGGGCCCAGGCTGAGTGTGACGTTCATGAAGACTCCGTAGTGTGAGAGGGGTGAGACGCGATTGAAAAAACTTATACTTGCCTCGATAAAACAATTCGACCGATTGCGCGGCAGACCGGAGACACCAATACAACCGAATAACCGATGTCCAGGAGGTCGCATGCTTCGTAGTCACCGGGCCGCAGTGCGTGCCGTTTCAAACTCTCCTTCTTCTGCTGCTCAATCCACCTCATGGCGCGGCGGCCGGCCAGCTCCTCTGCGCTCCGCCCGCTCGATAATAAAAGGTTTCGTGCTCATGGTCTCGATTGTTGCTTCGCATGCGTTTGCGCAAGATGCCGGCCCGGCTCCCGCCGACGGCGTCTATGACATGCTGGTCGGCACTTACACCGGCGGCAAGAGCGAGGGCCTGTACGTCTATCGCTTCGACACGAAGACGGGCGAACCGACCCGCGTGTCGGTCGCGCAGACAGTCAACCCGTCGTACCTGGTGGTGAGCCGTGACCGGCGCTTCGTCTATGCGGTCAACGAATTGCCCGGCGACAATGGCCCGGCGACGCAACGCGGCGGCATCAGCGCGTTTCGCTTCGACGCCGCGAGCGGCCAGCTGACCTTTCTCAACAAGGTCTCGTCGGACGGCAATGATCCGTGTTATCTGAGCGTGTCGCCGGACGGCAAATATCTGCTGACTGCGAACTACTCGGTGGCGGCCGATCCGGGCGGCAGTTTCGCGGTGTTCCCATTGCAGGCGGATGGCCAGGTGGGCGCGTCGGTGCTCACGGTGCACCATGAAGGCGGCGGTCCTGTGAAGGGACGTCAGGACAACTCGCACGTTCACTCCACCGTGTTCTCGCCGGACGGTCACTACCTGTTCGCCCAGGACCTGGGCGCCGACAAGCTGTACTCGTACCGCTATACGCCGGACGGTAGTCGCGGCCTGTTCGGCCCGACCGACTGGCGTTACACCCAGGAGAAAGCCGGCACGGGCCCGCGTCACCTGGTGTTCGGCGCGGACGGCAAGCATGCGTATCTGACGAGCGAACTGGCCGCCACGGTCAGCACCTTCAACTACGCTGACGGCAAGCTCGCGCAGGTGCAGACGATTTCGCTGACGGAGCCAGGCTTCAAGGGCGCAGTGGGCGCCGCGGCCATTCATCTGTCGCCGGACGGACGCTTCCTGTACGCCACCAACCGTGGCGATGCGAACGAAATCGTGATCTTCTCGGTCGATCCGGCCAACGGTCATCTGAAGAGGATCGGGCATCAGCCGAGCCTCGGCAAGTCGCCGCGCGAATTCGCGATCGACCCGACCGGCAATTGGCTGATTGTCGGCAATCAGAACAGCGATACGGTGGTTGTGTTCAAGCGCGACCAGCAGAGCGGTTTGCTCGAAGCGAATCCGAAGCAGTTCGAACTGGGTTCGCCGGTGGATTTCAAACTGGTGTCGCCGTCGTGAATCGTGATTGCGTGCGCGCAAAATGAACGTGCATGAGCATGCGTTTGGCGCGTGATCTTGAATGCGCGTAGGCATTCGATTTGTTGCCGCGCGACTTGACCACGCGCGTTGCATGAAAAAACGGGCCGCTTCGAGCGGCCCGTTCGTTTGATGCTGGCTTTGGTCGGCTGCTGCCGGCTGTGCGTGCTTATTTGTGTGTTATTCCGCCGCTCCTGGCGCGAGCACTTCACGGCTGCCGTTGATACCCATTGCCGACACCAGGCCCGCCGTCTCCATCTGCTCGACGAGGCGCGCCGCACGGTTGTAACCGATGCGTAATTGCCGTTGTACCGACGAGATCGATGCGCGCCGCGTGCGCACCACGAAGGCGACGGCTTCGTCGTAAAGCGGATCGGCTTCGGCATCCGGCGTGTCGCCGAACAAGTCGGGCGACGCGCCTTCGGTGGCCGGGCCGTCGAGAATGCCTTCTTCGTATTGTGGTTCGCCGAACTGCTTCAGATACTCGACGATCCGATGCACTTCCTCGTCGGCGACGAATGCCCCGTGCACGCGTTGCGGGTAGCCCGTGCCCGGCGGCAGGAACAGCATGTCGCCCTGGCCGAGCAGCGATTCGGCGCCCATCTGATCGAGAATCGTGCGCGAGTCGATTTTCGACGACACCTGGAACGCCACGCGCGTCGGAATGTTCGCCTTGATGAGGCCGGTGATCACGTCCACCGACGGACGCTGTGTCGCCAGAATTAGGTGAATACCGGCGGCGCGCGCCTTCTGCGCGAGACGCGCGATCAGCTCTTCGATCTTCTTGCCCGCGACCATCATCAGGTCGGCCAGCTCGTCGATCACCACGACGATCAGTGGCAGCGCCGCGAGCGGCTCGGGTGCTTCCGGTGTCAGCGAGAACGGGTTGCCGAGCTTCTTGCCCTTGGCTTCCGTATCGCGGATCTTCTGGTTGAAGCCGGCCAGATTGCGCACGCCGACCGCGGACATGAGCCGATAGCGCTTTTCCATTTCGCCGACACACCAGTTCAGCGCATTGGCCGCCAGCTTCATATCGGTGACGACCGGTGCGAGCAGATGCGGAATGCCTTCGTACACCGACAGTTCCAGCATCTTCGGGTCGATCATGATGAGCCGCACTTCTTCAGGCGTCGCCTTGAAGAGCAGCGAGCAGATCATGGCGTTGATCGCCACGGACTTGCCCGAACCCGTCGTGCCTGCCACCAGCATGTGCGGCGCCTTCGCGAGATCGGCGACCACCGGATGGCCGGTGATGTCCTTGCCCATCGCCAGCGTCAATTGCGAATGCGAGTTCTGGTAGACGCTGGCTTCAATGATTTCGGACAGGCGGATCGTCTGCCGCTTGGCATTCGGCAACTCGAGACCCATGCAGGTCTTGCCGGGAATCGTCTCGACCACGCGAATCGACGTGAGACCGAGGCCGCGCGACAAGTCCTTCATCAGGCCGACGATCTGACTGCCGCGCACGCCGAGCGCCGGCTCGACTTCGAAGCGCGTGATGACCGGGCCGGCCGAATGGCCGACCACAGTGACCGGCACCTTGAATTCCTGCAGACGCTGCTCGATCAACAGGCCGGTTTCGATGAGCTTTTCTTCTGAAACGGGTTCGACGTCGGTGTCGGCGAACGCGAGCAGGTCGAGGGTTGGCAACTCGACCATCGATGCCGCCGGCGCGTGGAATTCGAAGCCGTTGGCCGGGCTGTGGCCGCGCTGCGGCGCGCGCTGGACTGCGGGTTCGGCGGGTTCCACTGGTTCCGCGGGCTCGGTCGAGGGTCCGGTGGCGAGGTAGGCTGCAGATGGCGCAGTTTGGGTGGTCGAGATGCTCGGTGCGGCCGGCGCTGCCGGTACGCCCGACGCGTAAGCTAGCCCGTTGGCGGCTTCGTCGACGATGGCGGGAGAGGTCACCGGGGCGGCCTGAACCGCGAAACTCGGGAAGCGAACCACGTTCGACGCGTGCGATGTGGTGCTTTGCGGCTCTACTGCCGTGACGACGGTCGAAGCGTCCGAGGCGGCTGACGAGTTCAAATCGTCCGATACGTCCGATACGTCCGATAGGGCAGGGGCGTCCATCGTTTCTGCGTCGACCGGCGCGGATGTTTCGCTCGCGCTCGCGACGTGCCACGGCGGCGTGGCGTGATGCATCGCCACGGGCGTCGCGATGTGCGCTTGCGTGGGTGCAATCTGCACAACATGCGTCGTCGCGTCCTGCGACGGCACCGCAGCCTGACTGATCGGCTGCTCGCGTTCAGCGGGCGGGTTTGTACTGCTGTCGCTCTGATCTGCGAGTTGCGTCGGTTCGTTTTCGACGAACGGAGACGCGTCCGTTTGCGCGCCGCTGGCTTCCAACTGGGCTGCAAAGATTTGAAACGGTGTGGGCGTGGGCACCGGCGCTGCATACTGCGTGGCTGGTGCTGGTGCTGGTGCTGGTGCTGGTGCTGGTGCTGGTGCTGGTGCTTCTGCTTCTGCCGATGCCTCCGCCGGTGCCGATGATTCTGCTTGTGTCGATGCCGATGTTGGTGCTGCCGCCAGTGCCGATGCTTCTGTTTGTGTCGGTGCCAATGCCGACGCGGATGCCGATGCCGATGCCGATGCCGATGCCGATGTCGATGTCGATGTCGACGCAGGCGCCGCGGCTAACGATGCCTGGATGATTGGCGGCTCAATCGGCCATTGCACCACGGGTTCGATGTCTTCCTCGATCGGTGCCTCGGATGCGACTTCGATTCGCGGCGTTTCGACCGGCGACTGCGCCGGCGTATGGTCCGGCAGAGCCTCGACTACGTCCTGCAACGGCGCGCTTACACTCGGCACCGCGGCCATTTCAACTTCGCTTGCACGCGACGAAGCCACACCAGCCACATCAGATTGCCCAGCCTCGACCGGCAGCTCGGTGCTCAACGGAGTCGTCGCGACCGTCGCGTTTTCCGCGCTGCTGCGCGCGAGGCTGACGCCGGCGATGTCGGTCCAGCGCGCGGCGTTCTCCGCAATACTGCGAAGCGTCTCCTGGACGCTGGCAGGCGGTGTGACCTTTTGCGCTGTGGCCATCGGCCGGGTATAGCTGGGTGCCGGCGCACTGAGCGAAGCCGGGCGCCGCGTGGGCTGCGCCGGCGTGATGTTGGTGTTCGCGAGCGGAGCGGGCGAGAACGGCTGCTGGGCCGCCGTGGAGCGACTTCCTTGAGATCCTCCAGCGGCTGAACCCTGGGTCGTCGACGGACGGCCTGTGCCAGCCGAGGCGTTCGTCGCCGAGCCGGCTATCGAACCGGACGCCATCCGCGCTGCCGCCAACGCGCGCGCCGCTTGTGCTGTTTGTGCCGCAGCAGCCGGAGCGGCAACCGCACCCGCCAAACCAGCCACACCTGTCATGCCCGAGCCGACCGCCGACGATCCCACCGGACGTTGCTCGCCAACCGAGCGTCGACCAACCTGCGATGCGCCATCGCGAACTGGAGTTGCTGTTGTTCCTGATGCCGCGGTCGAACCGGCTGGCGCTGCGGGCGCGCGTGGCGCTGTTGCCGGCTCACGCAACCATCCGGCCGGCGCAACCGGCTCGGCCGGCATCCATTCAGCCCTGTCCGGGTTCAGCGAGTGCGCCTGTGTCGGCGTCTGCGCTTGCATCGGCACTTGCCGCGGCGCCTGGCGCGGCGGCGTACCGGCTGACGTACGCAGCACCGGCTCCGGCTGCGCGGCCTGGCTGCGCGTTTTCATTGCGCCGTCGCGCCAGCTCGCCCCGGCGCCGCGCGCCGCCGTATCCCTGGCCGCCGCCGCACCAGCCGCACCGCGGCCACTCGCCGGCGGCCGCCAGACGGTCGGGCGCGCATAACGTCCATTGCTTTTAGGCGCCATCGTATTGGTGGTCGGCGATACGTGCGACGGCAAACCGTCGTCGACGCTGCGATGGCGGCGCGCTTCCTCGTCGCGTTTGGCGAGGCCGCGTGACAGGCCGAGGCCGAATGCACCATCGGCCCACACGGCGACGTCGCGCCAGCGGAAGTCGATCAGCCAGGGCAGGCTGATCAGGAGCAGGGCGAGCGCCGCGAGCGGCGTGCCGATATGCCCGAGCAGATGACCTAAGCCCGCCGCCAGCGCATGGCCGAAGCCATTCACGCCGGCCGCGCCGATCAGCGACGCCTCCAGCGTGCAGCTCGCGACCATCGCGCAGACGAAGCCGAGCCAAAGGCGGATCGTGCCGGGGCCGCGCAAACCTGCGCCGCCTGGCAGCGCCGACTTCACGAGGCGCCACAAAAGAGGAATAAACCAGACGGCTGACCCGCCGAACCAGCCGAAAACTACCGTGTGCATACTAGACATCAACGAATGACGGACGCGCAAAAACGCAATCCGTCGAGTTTAACCGGCGAAGCCCGATGCTTCGAAGGCAGACGCAAGTATGCTTGCGTCAAATCGGAAAGCCGATCGGCTTACCGCAGGACTGATTGATCCGCGTACCCGTCACTTGGCGCTACGGTCGAAGGTGAGCGTGTCGCCGTTATCGAGCACCAGTTGCATCTGCTGCGGCGCGCGCATCTGCACGCCGGTGCGGTCGATGTGCGTCAACGCGTCGAGATACGGGCCTTCGATCTGTCCGCCTGGCGTCATGCACGCCATGCGCGTGCCGCCCAGGGTGCCGAAGCTCAGCTTGCCGTCTTTCAGCGCGTACGAACCCATGTAGCGATTGCAACCGGAAAAGCCGCTGGCGTGGCGCTGGCCTTTGTCGGTGGAGAGCACGAGTGTGATCGGCGCGCCCTGATCGGCGGACGGAATCGCGCGCGCCGTGCCGTCGGCCTGTTTCCAGCCGGTGAGCACCCAACTCGTGTCGTCGAGCAACTGGGTGGCGGCCGGATTGAACGGATCGGGCGGTGTGGCTTCCGAGTCGGGATGCTTCGGGATAGCGCACGCGCTGCATAGCGCGGCGACGCTCAACGCGGCGATGGCCGTGCGCGCATAGGGGATGAAGCGCGCAACACGTCGCGCGGAGGAGCTTTGGAGCATGACGTCGTTCCTCTTCAAACTGGCGAAGGCGTAAGGGTAACGCACTAAGCTCGCCGCACGCGAGCGCAACGGCGTGAGAGCGGACTTAAACACGTGCGTCGCAGCGAGCGCCGCAGCGCCTTCTGGGCGCCTTACGCACAAATAGCAACGCGGACCCGGCGAGCAAGGCGCGGCGGGGGGCTCGCGACGTCGGCGCATCGGGTGCGGAGCGGGGTGCGCATGTTAACATCGTGTTCTAACCAATCCCACCCTCTTTTGACTTTTATCTGGAGACCCCATGCAGATCGGCCAACGGATCGGCACGCCCCTTTCTGATTCCGCCACGCGCGTCATGCTGCTCGGCGCCGGCGAGCTCGGCAAGGAAGTGATCATCGCGCTGCAACGACTGGGCGTCGAAGTGATCGCCGTCGACCGTTATCCGAATGCGCCGGGCCATCAGGTCGCACATCGCTCGCACGTGATCGATATGACCGACCGCGCCGCCTTGCGCGCGCTGGTTGAGTTGGAGCGTCCGCACCTGATCGTCCCCGAGATCGAGGCGATCGCCACCGACGCGCTTGCCGCCATCGAAACCGACGGCCTCGCCGAAGTGATCCCGACCGCGCGCGCCACGCAACTCACGATGAACCGCGAAGGCATCCGCCGTCTGGCCGCCGAAGAACTCGGCCTGCCGACCTCGCCGTACGCGTTCGCCGATTCGCTTGAGGAACTGCGCGCGGGCATCGCCAAAGTCGGCTATCCGTGCGTCGTGAAGCCGGTGATGTCGTCGTCGGGCAAGGGGCAGTCGGTGTTGAAGAGCGATGCGGATGTCGAAACCGCCTGGCAATATGCGATGGCGGGCGGCCGTGTGAATCACGGCCGCGTGATCGTCGAAGGCTTTATCGACTTCGAATACGAAATTACCCAGCTGACCGTGCGCGCGATCGATCCGGCGAGCGGCGAAGTCAGCACGTATTTTTGCGACCCGATCGGCCACGTGCAGGTGGCGGGCGACTACGTCGAATCGTGGCAGCCGCAGCCGATGAGCCCGCTCGCGCTGGAACGTTCGCGCGAAGTGGCGCACAAGGTGACGGCGGCATTGGGCGGCAGGGGCCTGTTCGGCGTGGAACTTTTCGTGCGCGGCGATGACGTATGGTTCTCGGAAGTCAGCCCGCGTCCGCACGATACGGGTCTGGTCACGCTGTGCTCACAACGCTTCTCGGAGTTTGAACTGCATGCGCGCGCCATCCTAGGCTTGCCGGTGGATACGTCGCTGCGGGCGCCGGGCGCGTCGGCGGTGATTTACGGCGGTCTGGACGAGGCGGCTATCGCTTTCGAAGGTGTCGCGGCGGCGTTGGCCGTGCCGAACGCGGATCTGCGTCTCTTCGGCAAGCCGGAGAGCTTCGTCAAGCGCCGCATGGGCGTGGCGCTGGTCACCGGCGAGACTATCGACGAAGCACGCTCGCGTGCGAAGCAGGCCGCAGCGGCGGTGCGGCCGGTTTCCACGAAGTAAGGCGCGTCGACGTGCGCTGCGAATTGCGGCAGCTTACTGACGTGCGATGTTGATCTGCCACGCAGTCACCGCGCGTTTCGCAAGCGCGTTGCGCGCGGAATCTGAATCATTGAAGCTCATTGAAGCCGAGGTACGTATGGCCCTGGGGTCCCGCAAGAACATGCGGCTTGGAAGGCTGGGCCGTCTCGGCGCACTTGGTGTGATGCTCGCGCTGTGTGCCGGGTTGACAGGGTGCGGCCTCGCCGCTGCGCCGTGCCGGATCGCGTCGGCCGGTTTGAAGATCGTGCCGCTGGTCGGGCACGTCGCCGCCGCGCCGACCGACGCTTGCGCCGATGTGATCGATCCATAAGCAATCCACGACAGATTCACGATGGCTCTGTGAGCGTTCTGGGCGCGCAATACAGCCGCAACCACAGCCGCAACCACAGCCGCAACCACAGCCGCAACCACAGCCGCAACCACAGCCGCAACCACAGCCGTAACTACAGCGGCAACCCCAACTGCAGCGCGAGGCGCGCCGTCCGTGCTTAATGTGCAACAACGATCGAGGCATCTCATGAAGAAATGGCTTGTCGCAGTCACAACGGCAGCGGGTCTCGCGGCGCAGTACGGCAATGCATGGGCCGAGCCATTGCGCCTCGCCGAGATTCAGGCCAAGAATCGCCAGACGCACAAATACACCTGCGCGACCGGCAAGATTCTGCAAGTGACCTACTGGAACACGGCGAACGGTCAGAGCTTCGCGCTCGTGCCTGTCAAGGGGCAGCAACTGCTGTTCGTCAACACGATATCGGCCTCCGGCGCGAAGTATCAGGCCGGCAGCTACACCTGGTGGACCAAGGGCCCGCGCGCCGATCTGTACGACGCGACGGACGGCGAAAACGCCCCGCCGATGCTGTCCGACTGCGTCACCATCAATCGCTGAGCATGATGCGGCGGCTTTCTTCAAACACGCCGCTTGCCTCACCCTACGTTTGCCCCTGCCTTGCGGCATTGCCCGCCTGCGCGCATCCTTTCCGTTCGAGTAGTAAGCTGTCCGGCGTGGCATCCGCGGTGTCCGCTGCCGTTGCTGTCGCCATTGTTGCCGGTAACACCGTTATCACCGTAATGTCAGGCCGCGCATGGCTCGCGCGGTTGTCGTCGTCTTCGATCGTCCGATACCGGACCTCAACGGGCGGGCCCATGGCCCGTGTCCGTTTCATCAAGCGAGACTCTCCATGAAAGCATCGGACCTGTTCGTCAAATCGCTGGAAGCCGAAGGTGTCGAGTACGTGTTCGGCATCCCCGGTGAAGAAAATCTCGATCTGCTCGAATCGCTGCGCCGCTCGAAAATTCGCCTGATTCTTACGCGTCACGAACAGGCGGCCGGTTTCATGGCCGCCACGTATGGGCGCCTCACCGGCCGCACCGGGGTGTGTCTGGCCACCTTGGGGCCGGGCGCGACCAACTTCGTGACCGCTGCGGCTTACGCGCAGTTGGGCGGCATGCCGATGCTGATGGTGACAGGGCAAAAGCCGATCAAGACCAGCAAGCAGGGGCATTTTCAGATCGTCGACGTGGTGCGGATGATGGAGCCGCTCACCAAGTACACGCGGCAGATCGTGTCGATCAGCAATATTCCGGCCGCCGTGCGCGAGGCGGTTCGTCAGGCGGAAGAAGAACGGCCCGGCGCCACGCACCTCGAATTGCCTGAAGATGTCGCGCACGAGGAGGGCGACGGCCATCCGATCCCGAAAAGCTTCAGCCGCCGTCCGGTCGCCGAAGAAAAAGCCGTGGCGCGCGCGGTCGAGGCGATTACGAACGCGAAGCATCCCTTGCTGATGATCGGCGCGGGCGGCAACCGCAAGACCACCACCAGGATGTTGCGCGAATTCGTCGACCAGATCGGCATTCCGTTCTTTACGACGCAGATGGGCAAGGGCGTGATCGACGAATCGCACCCCATGTGGCTCGGCAATGCGACCTTGTCCGACGGCGACTTCGTGCACCGCGCGATCGATCACGCGGATTGCATCATCAATGTCGGCCACGACGTGATCGAGAAGCCGCCGTTCTTCATGCGCAGCGGCGACGCCGGCGAGAAGACGGTGATTCACGTCAACTTTCTCGGCGCGGAAGTCGATACGGTGTATTTCCCGCAGATCGAAGTGGTCGGCGATATCGCCAATGCCGTGTGGCAGCTCAAGGAAAGTCTCAAGGAGCGGCAGGAGCATTGGGACTTCACGCGCTTCAAGGAGATCAAGCAGCACTTTGAGGCGCATCTGGTCAAGGGCCAGCACGACGACCGTTTCCCGATGTACCCGGTGCGGATCGTCAACGACGTCTACGAGACCACGCCGGTGGACGGCATCGTGTGTCTGGACAACGGCATGTACAAGATCTGGTTCGCGCGCTATTACCGCGCGCACGAACCGAATTCGCTGCTGCTCGATAACGCATTGGCGTCGATGGGCGCCGGGCTGCCGTCGGCGATCGCGACCAAGATCGTGCACCCGGACCGCAAGGTCATGGCCGTGTGCGGCGACGGTGGCTTCATGATGAATTCGCAGGAGCTGGAAACGGCGGTGCGTCTGAAGCTCGATCTGGTGATCCTGATTTTGCGCGACGACGCGTTCGGCATGATCCGCTGGAAGCAGGAAAACATGAACTTCCCGGACTACGGCATGACGCTGAACAACCCGGATTTCGTCGCGTATGCAGAGAGCTACGGCGCGAAGGGGCATCGCATTGAATCGGCCGCGGAATTCGCGCCGCTGCTGCGCGAATGTTTCGCGACGCCGGGTGTGCATGTGATCGATCTGCCGATCGACTACTCGGACAACGAGCGCGTGCTGAATCGCGAGATCAAGCGGCTGAGTGCACAACTATGAGCGCACAACTATGAGCGGGACAGTGATGGACGGAACAGCCATGAGCGGCAACGGGGCATAGCCCTTGCTGACTGCATGGCTGATGTCAGGCATTGGATCAAGGAGAACGCGTCATGTTGAACAAGACTTACCCGTACTACCTCGCCAACGTTGCGGTGGCCGCCAACACCGATCTCGAAGTCACGGATAAATTCAGCGGCGAAGTGGCGACCCGTGTGGCGATGGCGGACGCGGCGGCGATCGACAAAGCGATCGGCTATGCCGTCGAGGCGATGCCGGCGTTGCGCGCGTTTCCGCCGTTCAAGCGCCAGGCCGTGCTCGAACATTGCGTGAAGCGGTTTCGCGAGCGTTACGACGAATTGGCGCTTGCGCTGTGTATCGAAGCCGGCAAGCCCATCAACGACTCGAAAGGCGAGGTCACGCGTCTGATCGATACGTTCAAGGTGGCGGCTGAAGAGTCGGTGCGCATCGACGGCGAGATCATCAATCTGGAGATTTCGCCGCGGGCGAAGGGCTATCACGGCTATGTGAAGCGTGTGCCGATCGGTCCGTGCTCGTTTATTTCGCCGTTCAATTTTCCGCTGAACCTGACCGCGCACAAGGTCGCGCCGGCGATCGCGGCGGGCGTGCCGTTCGTGCTGAAGCCGGCGAGCCGCACGCCGGTCGGCGCGCTCATCATGGGTGAGATTCTTGCGGAGACCGACTTGCCGAAAGGCGCGTTCTCGATTCTTCCGGCGCATCGCGACGGCGCCGATCTGTTCACCACCGATGAGCGTTTCAAGCTGCTGTCCTTCACCGGCTCGCCGGCGGTGGGCTGGGAACTGAAGAAGAAGGCCGGCAAGAAGAAGGTGATTCTGGAGCTGGGTGGCAACGCGGCGGCGATCGTCGACGGCGATCAGGGTGGGAAGCTCGACTATGTGGTCGACCGGCTGGCGTTCGGCGCGTTCTATCAGTCGGGGCAGAGTTGCATCGGCGTGCAGCGGATTCTGGTGCACGCGAAGGTCTACGACGCGCTGCGCGAGAAGCTGATCGTGAAGACCAAGTCGCTTGTCATGGGCGATCCGAAAGACGAAAAGACCTTTGTCGGGCCGATGATCTCCGAATCGGAGTCCAACCGTCTCGCCGGCTGGATGGAAAGCGCGGTGCAGGCGGGCGCGAAGATCATCGCCGGCGGCAAGGTCGAGGGCGCGATGTTCGAGGCCACGCTGCTCGAAGGCGTGAAGCGTGACACCGATCTCTATCGCAAGGAAGCCTTCGGCCCGGTGGCGATTCTGGAGCGTTTCGACGATTTCGACGCCGCGCTGGCCACCGTCAACGACAGCGACTTCGGCTTACAAGCCGGCGTGTTCACCGATTCGCTCGCCCATGCGCATCGCGCGTGGGATCTACTCGACGTGGGCGGCGTGGTGATCAACGACGTGCCGTCGTTCCGGGTCGACAACATGCCGTATGGCGGCGTGAAAGATTCCGGACTCGGGCGCGAGGGCGTGCGCTACGCGATCGAGGATATGACCGAGATGCGCTTGATGGTGATGCGCGAGACGTGGTGACGGGCGCGAGCGGGCGGTTGAGTTGGAGTGGCTCCTGGCGCCTGGGTGGTGCGCCGCCGTTCCCTGGTTGGCGGCTGGTCGGCGGTTGCTGTCACGCAACTGTCGCGTAGGCGAACTACGCTGCCAGCGAGGCGCGCGGGCGTTTAGGGTCATTTCGCGACATGTTGCGACGATCCGGCGACGCCCGCGCCTAACCGCTGCCGGCCGGCTTTCGCCTACGTAAGCGGGAAGATAAGCAGAAAGCCGGCAGATGCGCCATGAGTGTTTTTGCTGAAGTGCTACAATACCGGCCTTTCCGGCGGGTGTTTCCGCCGGCCGGAGCCGGCCGCATTTTTCCCGTAATACTGACGGGTCCCGTGCGGAACGCCGTGGCTCCGCCTTCATCCTGATGCCCTCTGCGGTTCCGACCGCTGCCGCGCGCACCGCGCCAAGCGCATTTTTAGCGAAAGCCACCATGTCCGACACAGCCGTCACGCCCAGCACTGCGACTTTTGATCAATTCGGTCTCGCGCCCGACATCCTGAAAGCCGTCAAAGAATCGGGCTACACCATCCCTACGCCGATCCAGGAGCAGGCGATTCCCGTCGTGCTGGCCGGCCGTGACATGATGGGCGCCGCGCAAACCGGCACCGGCAAGACCGCGAGTTTTTCGCTGCCGATCATCCAGCGCTTGCTGCCGCAGGCCAGCACGAGCGCATCGCCCGCCCGCCATCCGGTGCGCGCGCTGATCCTCACGCCGACCCGCGAACTGGCCGACCAGGTGGCGGCGAACGTGCAGTCGTATGCGAAGCACACGGCGCTACGCAGCGCCGTGGTGTTCGGCGGTGTCGACATGAATCCGCAGTCCGAGCAGTTGCGCCGCGGCGTCGAAATTCTGATCGCTACGCCGGGCCGTTTGCTCGATCACGTGCAGCAGAAGACCGCCAATCTCGGCCAGGTGCAGATCCTCGTGCTCGACGAAGCCGACCGGATGCTCGATATGGGCTTCCTGCCGGATTTGCAGCGCATCCTGAACCTGCTGCCGAAGGAACGTCAGACGCTGCTGTTTTCGGCCACGTTCTCGGGCGAAATCAAGAAACTTGCCGCTACGTATCTGCGCGACCCGCAGACGATCGAAGTCGCGCGCAGCAATTCGACTGCGACCAATGTGACGCAGATCGTTTATGAGGTCGCCGAGGGCGACAAGACCGGCGCTGTCGTTAAATTGATTCGTGACCGCGGCCTCAAGCAGGTGATCGTGTTCTGTAACAGCAAGATCGGTGCGAGCCGTCTGGCGCGGAGCCTGGAGCGCGACGGTGTGGTCGCGACTGCGATTCACGGTGACCGGACGCAGAATGAACGGATGCAGGCTCTGGATGCGTTCAAGCGTGGCGAGATCGAGGCTCTGGTGGCGACCGATGTCGCCGCGCGTGGGCTCGATATTGCGGAACTGCCTGCTGTGATCAATTTCGATCTGCCGTTTAACGCCGAAGATTATGTGCACCGGATTGGGCGCACTGGGCGTGCTGGTGCTTCTGGCGATGCTTTGTCGCTTTGTAGCCCGAATGAGCGGAAGCAGTTGGCCGATATCGAGAAGCTGATCAAGCGGCCTCTGGATGTGCAACACCTGACTGTGGATACGCCGGTGCGGCATCACCATGAAGAGCGTCCGCCGCGGCGTGAGCGGGTTGATGGCCGTGCAGAGGGACGTGAAGAGCGGGGCGGTCGTCGGCGGTCGGGGGCTTCGGGTTCGGGGTCGTTCGATCGGCCGCATCATCATCGTGCGCAGCCTGTGGATGATTTTTTCCTCAAGCCTTATGAGCCTTCGCCGGCATCCATTCGGAAAGTTGAGGAGGCGGCTGCTTCTTCGGCTGGTGCTCCGCAGAAGTCGGGTTCTAAGCAGCCGTTGGCTGCGTTGCTCGGTGGGTTTGGGATGCCTAGGAAGACTTCGTCGTCGTCTTGATTTTTTGGTTTTTGGGTTGTGGTTGTGTGCCTGTGGCGTTGGCCTTTCCTTGATCTGACTTCTTTGGCCTTTCCTTGAATTGATATTGGTCTATTAGCGTTCGCCCCTGTGCGGGGCAGGCACTTACTTTCTTTGCCGCCGCAAAGAAAGATAAGCAAAGAAAGCGGCTCACACCGCTAATTCTTAAGCGGGTCCCTCGCGCAGTTGCAGTAGTGGTGCATCTGGAATCCGTGTTCTCGCACATTCGGCGTGAGTGACAAAGCCGTCATTCTTCCGGCGGCGCTGCGCGCGCCGTAGCGGTACTTCTTCAAACCCCTCGACCTCTCCGCTGGCGCCTCGCGGGTGTCAACCTGTTTGGTTTGCCTTCGACGCTTTTGGGCGCTAATTGCGCTGCACTCACATGCCCACGCGCTTTGCCCATGCCGCCGTTGCGGCGGCATAGAAACCTTCTAGCGTCGTGTGTTCGTTGCCGCTTATCTCAAGTCCCAAGTGCCGCGCGGCTGCTCTCAGCGTATCAAGGGGTTTGTCGTTGTCCAGCGCGGTTGCGCCGTTTTGCTTGCTGAGCTTTTCGCCCTGATCGTTCGTGACCACCGGTACGTGCAAATACTCCGGCGTCGGTACGCCCAGGCAACGCTGCAGGTAGATCTGGCGGGCCGTTGAATCCATCAAGTCCGCGCCTCGCACAATGTGCGTAATGTCCGCGTCCGCATCGTCGACCACCACCGCCAGTTGGTACGCCCACTGGTCGTCGGCGCGCCTCAGGACGAAGTCGCCGACCTCGGTGGCCAGGTTCTGCGTCTGCGTGCCCTGCCAGCGATCTTCGAATGTGATCACCGCCGCGTCGCCGTCGGGTACGCGCAGGCGCCATGCGCGCGCTCGTTTGCCATGCAGGCCGTCGCGGCAGGTGCCGGGGTAGGCGAGCGTAGTGTTGCGCGCGTGCGCATGCAGCAGCGAGTCAGCAATCTCCTTGCGCGTGCAGCCGCATGGATAGACCAAGCCGGTAGCCTTCAATTGATCGAGCGCTTCCTGATAGCGCGCAATACGATGGCTTTGCCAGACGGGCGGCTCGTCAGCATGCATGCCGAAACGGTCGAGGGTCGACAGAATGTCCTCGGCCGCGCCAGGGACGGTGCGAGGTCCGTCAATGTCTTCGATCCGCACCAGCCACGCACCGCCATGCGCGCGTGCGTCCAGCCAGCTTGCGAGCGCGCTCACCAGTGAGCCGAAATGCAAGGGCCCAGTAGGCGACGGCGCGAAGCGTCCACGATAGGTCATGGATTAAACGGGTGAGATTGCTCTCATCACGCGGCGCGTGCCGCCTTGCTGTCCGGATGGCATTCCGGACACGTTTTGCCCGCCACGTACATCGGCGATTGCTGCGATTCGGGCGTCACCACCGCGCGGCAGCCGAAGCATTGGACGGTCGCGGTCGGCTCCAGTTGCGGGTTGAGCGCGGTGCGGTAGTCGAATACGAAGCAGTCGCCGTGATAATGCGCGCCGCCGACTTCCTCGAAATACTTCAGGATGCCGCCTTCGAGTTGGTAGACGTTCTCGATGCCGACTTCCTTCATGTGGATCGCCGCCTTCTCGCAGCGAATCCCGCCCGTGCAGAACGACACCACCGTCTTGCCTTCCAGATCGGCGCGGTTCTGCTCGATTACTTCAGGAAACTCGCTGAATTTCGTAATGCGGTAGTCGAGCGCTTCGTCGAACGTGCCGACGTCCACTTCGAATGCATTGCGTGTGTCGAGCATGACGACGGGGCGGCCTTCGTCGTCATGGCCGCGGTCGAGCCAGCTTTTCAGCGTGGGGGCGTCGACGAACGGCGCGCGGCCGAGCTCCGGCCGGATCGCCGGCTTTTTCATCGTGATGATTTCGCGCTTGAGCTTGACCAGCATGCGGCGAAACGGCTGCTTTTCCGACAGGCTTTCCTTGAATTGCAGATTCGCGAACTTGCCCTCGAACAGCGCATCGTGACGGATGTAGTCGATGAAGGCGTCCGCGGCTTCGCGCGAGCCCGCGACGAACAGGTTGATGCCTTCCGGCGCCAGCAGGACGGTGCCGCGCAAGCCGAGCGTATTGCAGCGCTCGGTGACGAGCGGGCGCCATGCGGCGGTGTCTTCGATAGTCGCGAAATGATACGCGGCGAGATTGACGATACTCATGTGTGTCCAGCGGTAAGAAGTGTGCGCGGCGCGGAAAATGGGGCGCATTGAGCAGCCCGCATCAGGCTCCATGCGGCGCGGCCACGTCGAATAGGGCGAAACTCGTATTATCCCTCAAGCTGGCGCTTCTTCCGACTCGGCCGAATGGCCAGTCTGTTGCGGCAGCTCAAATCGCCCGCAAATCACCGGTGTATGGCGCTCCCGCGTTTCGCTCCTAAGCCGAACGGCTAACGCGCGGTTTTGGCCTGAAAACTCCGGAAGGGTGGAGTTACAATGTCGCCCATGTCAGATCCCCGCTTCGTTCATCTCCGCGTCCACTCCGAATTCTCGATTGCCGATGGCATCGTGCGTCTTGACGACATCGTCAAGGCCGCCGCCAAAGACGGTCAGGGCGCGCTCGCCCTTACCGACCTCGGCAACGCGTTCGGCCTCGTCCGTTTCTACAAGGAAGCCCGCGGCAAAGGGGTCAAACCCATTGCCGGCTGCGACGTCTGGATCACCAATCCGGACGACCGCGAGAAGCCTTCCCGTTTGCTGCTGCTGGTCAAGAACCGGCGCGGCTATCTGAATCTGTGCGAGCTGCTCAGCAAGGCATCGCTCACCAACCAGTATCGCGGCCGCGCGGAAGTCGAAGCCGACTGGCTCGAATCCGGGTTGGGTGAAGGCCTGCTCGCGTTGTCGGGTGCGCAACAGGGCGACATTGCCCTCGCGCTCGCCGCCGGCAACGAAGAAGCGGCCAAACGCAACGCTTTGCATTGGGCGAAGGTGTTTCCTGGCGGCTTCTATATCGAACTGCAACGGTGCGCTCAGCCGGGCGGCGAGCAGTACGTGCAGCAGGCGGTTGCGCTTGCCGCGTCGCTGAAATTGCCGGTGGTGGCCACTCACCCCATGCAGTTCATGACGCCGGACGATTTCACCGCGCACGAAGCGCGCGTGTGTATTTCCGAAGGCGACATCCTGGCGAATCCGCGCCGCTCGAAGCGCTTTACGTCCGAGCAGTATTTCCGCACGCAAGAAGAGATGGCGGCGCTGTTCGCGGACATTCCGTCGGCGCTCGCCAATAGTGTCGAAATCGCCAAGCGCTGCAACCTGACGCTCGAACTCGGCAAGCCGAAGCTGCCGCTCTTTCCGACGCCCGACGGCATGTCGCTCGACGACTACCTCGTGCAATTGTCGAAAGAGGGCCTCGAGAAGCGTCTCGAACAGTTGTACCCGGACGAGGCGGAACGCGAAGCGCAGCGCGAAACGTATTACCAGCGCCTCGAATTCGAGTGCGGCACGATCATCAAGATGGGCTTTCCCGGCTACTTCCTGATCGTTGCGGACTTCATCAACTGGGCGAAGAACAACGGCGTGCCGGTCGGTCCGGGCCGGGGGTCGGGTGCAGGTTCGCTGGTCGCGTATGCGCTCGGCGTGACCGACCTCGATCCGCTGCGCTACAACCTGCTGTTCGAACGGTTCCTGAATCCGGAACGGGTCTCGATGCCCGACTTCGACATCGACTTCTGCCAGCACGGCCGCGACCGTGTGATTCAGTATGTGAAGGAGAAGTACGGCGCAGACGCCGTGTCACAGATCGCCACCTTCGGCACGATGGCGGCGAAAGCGGCGGTGCGGGATATCGGCCGCGTGCTCGATCTCGGCTACATGTTCACGGACGGCATCGCCAAGCTGATTCCGTTCAAGCCCGGCAAACACGTCACCATCGCCGACGCGATGAAGGAAGAGCCGCTCTTGCAGGAGCGCTTCGACAACGAAGACGAAGTGCATCAGCTGCTCGAACTCGCACAGCGCGTGGAAGGCCTCACGCGTAACGTCGGTATGCACGCCGGCGGCGTGCTGATCGCGCCCGGCAAGCTGACCGATTTCTGCCCGCTCTATACGCAGGGCGACGAAAGCGGCGTCGTGAGCCAGTACGACAAGGACGACGTCGAAGCCGTCGGCCTCGTGAAGTTCGACTTTTTGGGTCTCACCACGCTGACAATTCTGGATTGGGCCGAGCGCTATATCCGCCGTCTCGATCCGTCGAAGAAAGACTGGTCGCTCGCGCAGGTGCCGCTCGACGACGCGGCGTCGTTCTCGATCCTGAAGAAAGCGAACACGGTCGCCGTGTTCCAGCTGGAAAGCCGCGGCATGCAAGGCATGCTGAAAGACGCGCAGCCTGACCGCTTCGAGGACATCATCGCGCTGGTCGCGTTGTACCGTCCGGGCCCGATGGACCTGATCCCGAGCTTCTGTGCGCGTAAGCACGGCCGCGAAGTGGTGGAGTATCCGGATCCGCGCGTCGAACCTGTTCTGAAAGAGACCTACGGCATCATGGTCTACCAGGAGCAGGTGATGCAGATGGCGCAGATCATCGGCGGCTACTCGCTGGGTGGCGCCGACTTGCTGCGCCGCGCGATGGGTAAGAAGAAGGCCGAGGAAATGGCCGAGCACCGCGAGCTGTTCCGCCAGGGCGCCTCGAAAAACGGGCTGACCGGCGAGAAGGCCGACGAAATCTTCGACTTGATGGAGAAGTTCGCGGGCTACGGCTTCAACAAGTCGCACGCGGCGGCGTATGCGCTGCTCGCGTACTACACCGCATGGCTGAAGGCGCATCATCCGGCCGAATTCATGGCAGCGAATATGTCGCTCGCCATGGACGACACGGATAAGGTCAAGATCCTGTTCGAGGACTGTCTCACGAACAAGATGGCCGTGCTGCCGCCGGACGTCAATCTGTCGGCGTACCGTTTCGAGCCGGTCGCGGAAACGGACGGCAAGCGGTCGAAAACGATTCGCTACGGCCTCGGCGCGATCAAGGGCAGCGGCCAGAACGCGATCGAAGAAATCCTGCGCGCACGCGAAGAAGGTCCGTTCATCGACATCTTCGACTTCTGCAACCGGGTCGACCGCCGGATCGTCAATCGGCGGACTGTGGAAGCATTGATCCGCGCGGGTGCGTTCGACACGCTGCACGCGAACCGCGCACAGTTGATCGCCTCTGTCTCGCTGGCAATGGAAGCGGCCGAGCAGGCGAGCGCCAACGCGATGCAGGCGGGCCTGTTCGACATGGGCGACGCGCCCTCGCAAGGTCATGAACTGGTCGACGAGCCGGAATGGCCGGAAAAGAAGAAGCTGCAGGAAGAGAAAGGCGCGCTCGGCTTCTACCTGTCGGGCCATCTGTTCGATGCCTATAAGGACGAAGTGCGCCGTTTCGTGCGCCAGAAGATCGGCGAACTGAAGGAAGGGCGCGACAAGCTTGTCGCTGGCGTGATCGCGTCGCTGCGCACGCAGATGACACAGCGCGGCAAGATGCTGATCGCGCTGCTCGACGACGGCACCGGCCAATGCGAAGTGACCGTGTTCAACGAGACCTTCGAAGCGCACAAGCAGTTGTTCAAGGAAGACGAACTGCTAGTCGTGCAGGGCTCGGCGCGTAACGACGCATTCACGGGCGGCATCCGCTTCACCGTCGATACGGTGATGGATCTCGGCCGCGCCCGTTGCCGTTATGCGGAAGCCGTGAAGGTGCAGATGAACGGCAACGCG
This sequence comes from Paraburkholderia elongata, assembly GCF_013177735.1. Taxonomy (GTDB): domain Bacteria; phylum Pseudomonadota; class Gammaproteobacteria; order Burkholderiales; family Burkholderiaceae; genus Paraburkholderia; species Paraburkholderia elongata. Next base: position 79,021 of record NZ_WOEZ01000126.1, read on the forward strand.
GACGCGTCGGCATTGCGGCGCGTGCTCGAAGCGCATAGCGCGGGTAAGGACGAGCCACAAGCTGTACCGGCGCCGGCCGCGTCATCGCGTGGTGGCAATGGAGGTGGCCGCAACGGCGGGGGCTATGGCGGCGGTGGTGGTCAGCGCCAAGCTGTGCAGATTCCGAACGGTCTCGCCGTGCAGGTGGTTTATCGCAGCGAGAATGCACAAGGTGAAATGCGTCTGGGCGATGCGTGGCGCGTAAAGCCGACCGACGAATTGCTCGCGGCCTTGCGCGGCGAGTTTGCTGGAAGCTCGATCGAAATCGTCTATTGATGGCTGGTTTGCCCGCGCGGCGCGCGTGGGCAAACCGTTTGCGAGCCGTGGCCATGACGCTATGCTGGTTCGGACCATGCCGAATGCCAATTGCCGCTTGCCCGTGGCTAACGAATGCAGAGCACCGCCAACGCGCAATCGGCCCCCATCAACGAGCCCTGGCCACTAGCGCTGCGCCTTCTCCCCCATCCGCGCCAGCTTCAAAAACCGGTAGTAAACCGTTTCTGCGTTGAACACCGCGATCATGAAACCCGCGCGGCCGTCGAGAAATCCACGCCGCAACACATAGGTCCGCACGAAGGCCCAGGCGCCGCGCCCGAGCGCCTTGCCAAAACTGCCGCGCTTGCCTGCCGCATGACGTTGCTGTGCGCCCGCTGTCGAATACGCGTCGAGCTTGCGCAATACGCCTTCGAAGTCTTCGTAGGAGTAATGCATCAGTTTGCCGGTCAGGCGCTGCGACGACGTGTCGAACACCAGGCGCTCGTGCACGAGGTCGTCGGAGAAACGCGCGGCGCCACGTTTGAACAGGCGCGGAATCCAGTCCGGATACCAGCCGCTGTGGTGAATCCAGTGGCCGCAAAAGCTCGACAACCTGTCCACCGCGTAGACATCGGCGGTGGGTGCGGCCAGCGCCGCGCGGATCGCCGCGGCCAGTTCCGGCGAGACGATCTCGTCGGCGTCGAGAGAGAGAATCCAACTGGTGGTGAGCGCATCCACGGCGCGGTTCTTTTGCGGACCGAAGCCCGGCCAGTCGGTTTGCTCGAGCACGTGCGCGCCGTGTGCTCGAGCAATGTCAGCGGTACCGTCGGTGCTGCCGCCGTCGATCACGACGATCTGATCGGCGAAGGCCACGGCCTGCAGGCATTCGGCCAGTCGCGCCGCCGCGTTTTTGGTGATGATGGCGACGCCGAGGGTGGTTTCTTGCATACCTGAATTGCGTGGAGGGTGCAGGGTGGCGGAACGGGTCGCGCAAGTATACAACCCAGCGCAACCCGGCCGATCCATAACCCCCGGCCATTATCCCCAACCGTTTACAATGCTGTTTTTTGATATTCCGCGCGTCAGGCATTCCGCCCGCTGTGCGGATGCTGTCCCGCCTTCTCAGAGGATTCCTTGAGCGCGAAGCCAACGTTAAGCAAACCCATCGGTTCAGGTGAGGCATCGTCGCCTGCCGTCGTCTTTCGACGCTTATGGCCTTATATCAAGCCGCTGCTGTGGGTGGTGGTCGGCGCGATCATCGCCATGGCCGTGAGCGCCAGCACTGACGCGGCGATTCCCGCCTTGCTCAAGCCGTTGCTGGACAAGGGCTTCGGCGCGCATGCCAGCGACAATGCCAAGTGGTTCGTGCCGGCCGCGGTCATTGGCCTTGCGCTGGTTCGCGGCGTGTCGCAATACGCGTCCGGCTATCTGCTCGCCTACGTGTCGAACAAGATCCTGCTCGAACTTCGCCTGAAGATGTTCGACCGCATGATCCACACGAGCGTGGCGTTCTTCCAGCGCGAAACCGCGAGCACGGTGATCAACGCGATCGTCTTCGAGGTGAACCAGATTCTCAACGTGCTGTTGAGCGTCATGGTCACGCTGGTGCGCGATTCGCTGACGGTCATCTTCCTGCTCGGCTACCTGTTCTATCTGAACTGGCGCCTGACGCTGATCGTCGCGGTGCTGCTGCCGGGGATCGGCTGGTTGGTCGGCAAGATCAACCGTCGTTTGCGGCGCCTGAACCGTGAGCATCAATTGCTGACCAACGAGCTGTCGTACATCGTCGAAGAGACGGTGGGTGGCTACAAGGTCGTCAAGGTGCACAACGGCGAGCAGTACGAGACGGACCGCTTCACGGCGATGAGCAAGCGTCTGCGCGGTTACGCGATGCGCATGATCGTCTCCGGCGGCCTCGCGCAACCGTTGACGCAGTTCCTGGCGTCAATCGCGCTCGCCGTGGTGATTACGATCGCGGTGGTGCAGTCGTCGTCGGATCAGACCACCGTCGGCGGCTTTGTGGCGTTCGTCACGTCGATGCTGCTGATCATCTCGCCGCTGAAGCACCTGATGGACGTGAACCAGCCGTTGCAACGCGGCATGACGGCGTGCGAACTGATTTTCGGCCTGATCGACGAGCCGTCCGAACCGGAGGGCGGCGGCAAGCCGCTCGAGCGCGCCCACGGCGAAGTGGAATTCCGCGACGTCTCGTTCACCTACGGCAGCAATGCCACGCACAACCGCCACACGCTCGACCATGTGTCGTTCAAGGTGGCGCCGGGCGAAATGGTCGCGCTGGCGGGCCCGTCGGGCAGCGGCAAGACCACGCTGGTGAACTTGCTGCCGCGCTTTTTCGATCCGACCGGTGGCGAGATTCTGGTCGACGGGGTCGCGTTGCCGGAATACGGCCTGCACGCGCTGCGCAGCCAGATCGCGATGGTGAGCCAGGACGTGGTGCTGTTCAACGACACGGTGGCCAACAACGTCGCTTATGGGCAGACGGCCGATCCGGACAAGGTCAAGGCGGCGCTGCGCGCGGCGAACCTGTGGGATACCGTCGAGGCGATGCCCAATGGCATCGATACCCTGGTCGGCGACAACGGCATGATGCTCTCGGGCGGTCAACGTCAGCGTCTGGCGATCGCGCGCGCGATCTATAAGAACGCGCCGATCCTGATCCTCGACGAAGCCACCTCGGCGTTGGATTCCGAATCCGAACGCCACGTGCAGGCGGCGCTGGAAACCTTGATGAAGGGCCGTACCACGCTCGTGATCGCGCACCGTTTGTCGACCATCGAACGCGCCGACCGGATTCTGGTGATGGAAGCAGGGCGTATTGTCGAGCGCGGCAGCCATCGCGAGCTGCTGGCGCAAGGCGGGCTGTACGCGCATCTGCATCGCATCCAGTTCCAGCAAGACGCAGCCTGATCTGGCCTGGTGGCTGGGTTGATCGCCTCGCGGCCGGCCGTTTCAGCGGCCGTTTTTTCGCACGATTCGTTTGAGCCAGATTCCCGGCGCGTAGACTGCCGGACATGTCACGTACAGAAACATGCGGATGCGCAACCCGAGCTTCACTTTGGGACTGCGTGTGAGCAGTCCAATACGTTCGCCAAGGCCGCCGGCTTCGAACATCGCGTGAATGAATTGTTCGCGCGCGAGCTTGGGCGCCATCGCCGCGCGCATGCGTTCGCCCACGCCGCCGATATCGGCGTCGCGCTGCAACTGCGCGAGTTCCATGAGCCCATAGCGATTACTTTGGCGCATTCGCGTAATCAACTCATCCACCGATCCATAACGGCGTTTGCGCGACAGTCCGCCGCGCCGGTAGCGCACCAATGGCTCGCGCAGACTCGCGGCCCCGCCTGACAGGATCGCGCGCAGCACCATGATCTGATCTTCCGCGGCGGCGCCTGGCAGCATGGGGCCGAAGCGCTCGAACAGCCGTCGCGTCCATGTGTGCGCGGCGCCGATGAGCCACGGGCGGCTGGCGAGCCAGTCGTCGAAACTGCGATAGGTGTCGAGTTCGGTTGGCGTCATCCGTTCGTGGACGTTGCCGGCTTCGTCCATATCCGCGAGGTCGGTGGCGATCAGGTCGGGGCGGCGATCGTGCGCGAGCCAGAAGTCGACCACCCGCTCACAACGGTTCGGCGCGGACATGTCGTCGCCTGCGGCAACGAAAAGCAGCTCTCCCTGCGCCATTTGCGCGAGTTGCGACAGATGCGCGCAAATGCCCTGATTGACCGCGTTGCGGCGCGCGATCACCTTGTGCGGTCCGCGGTAGCCAGCGATCGCGGCTTCGATCGCGGCGAACGTGGCGTCGCTGGAGGCGTCGTCCGAGATGATGATTTCGAGCGGTGCATAGGTTTGTGCGAGTGCGCTGCGCACTGCGTCGGCGATCTTCTTTTCCTGGTTGTAGGTGATCAGCAGGATCGATACCAGCGGGCGGTCAGAGTCAGACGGCGTGGAGGCAAGGTTTGTCGACGGGCTATCGGTCATGGAATAGGTTGGGGTGCGGTTCGGCTAGATTCTAATCGGTGACGGGAGGGTTGCGTCATGTAGCGCCCCAAGCCCATCCTTTACAATTGCCGCTGTCCCGAAAACCAGATCGCGCGGTTCTTCGCCACGCGGGCGCCTCACAGAGAACCGTTCCTTGTCCGACCCGACCCGGCGTCCTGTCACCGACATCGCCCTGACCGCCCAGGCGCTGAAAAATAGCGGCGGCGCCGAACGCTACACGCGCGACGTGATTGCCGGCTTGCATCGGATGGGGCTGCGTCCTACGCTCTTCGCCCGCGAGATCGATCGCGCGCTGCCTGAGGCGGCATGGATCGACGCTCAACCGCTCAATGTCCGCTGGGCGCCGCGCAAGCTTCGCAACCTGGCGTTCGACTGGCGTCTCAAGCAACGGCTGAAACGGCATCGTCCGGCGTGCGTCTTCGCGATCAATCACTCCACCCATGCCGACGTCGCATTGTGCGGTGGCACGCATCCGGGTTCGCTCGAGGCCGCCGGCCGCGCCGCGCGCCGCAGCGACGAATGGCAGATCGACATGGAGCGGCGCGTCTATTCGCAGGCGCGTTCGATCGTCGCGCACTCGCAATTGATGAGCCGCGAGTTGCAACGCTTTTACGGCGTGCGGGCCGACCGTATCGACGTGCTCTATCCGCCGGTGGACACAGCACGCTTCCAGCCGCTGAACGATGTTGAACGAGCGGCGGTGCGCCGCCAGTTCGATCTGCCCGAAGGCCGCGTGATCTTCGTGTTTTCGTCGACCAGTCATGAACGCAAAGGCTATCCCTTGCTGGAAGCGTTTTTTGCACAGACCACGCTGCCGGTTTGCCTGGTCGTGGCCGGCCGGCCGGTGCCGAAAACCAGCAACACTATTCGCTATGTCGGGTACTGCAAAGAAATCGAAAAACTGTTCGCCGCAGCCGATTTCACCGTGGTGGCGTCGGCGTACGAACCGTTTGGTCTGGTGGGAGTCGAGTCGGTGATGTGCGGCACGCCGCTTGTGATCGCAGATAACGTCGGATCGGCGGAGACGGTCACCGGTGCGGCGAAGATCGAGTTTTCGCGGCAGTCGGCGGGGAGTTTCGAGCGCGCCATTCAGGCCGCGGTGGAGCGTGTGCAGGGCGGCTACGCGCGCATCGCGGAGCCGCTACGCAGTCTGGTCTACGACCCGAGCGTCGATGCTCATGTCGCCGCGCTCTACGAGATGTTCACGCGTTGAGCCCGCCGCACCGCGCGCGGATGCCGGGCGCGGCTGAAATGGGGGCGAATCAGGCCTTGACGCCGGTCGTGGTCTGACGGGCGGCGCTTGACCCTGCCGATTGCGCCGTAGCCAATTCACGCTTGCGCGCATCGATCACCGCTAAAAACGTAGCGATCAGCAGCGCGAGCAGGACCGTGACCATGATCGGCACGAGGACGTCGATGGTCAGTCCGAAAATCACCGTGCTGGTGGCGACCGCGAGACCCGCATAGGACGCCGCGCGAATCGCCGGATCATTCGACCGCCTGTGACGCCAGAAGTACACCGAGATGCCATAGTAGAACAGCAACAGGCACATCACGCCGATTGCGCCCATCTCGGCGAGGGTCGAGAAAAAGTCGCTATGGGCGCGCTCGTTGACGATCTCGGTCTTCACTTCGCCACGCTTGGCCAGCACACCCAGTTCGTCCACCAGACGCCCCTTGCCGACGCCGTACACCGGATGATGCGTAAAGATCAGCCGCGACGCATTCCACAACTGTAAGCGCAGCCCAACCGACGTGTAGTCTTCGCCCTGATGCATCATCGAAACATCGTTCCCGACTTCGCCGAGCCGCTTCTGAATTCGCTCGGTCGACAGCAGCGCACCCGCGCCGAGCACGATTACCAGCGTCGCTATCAGGAGACGCTTCTTGTGTGCGTACCACTGATACTGCATGCCGAGCAGGACGACGAACACGGGCACGGCCAGCCAGCCGCCGCGGCTGCCCGATAGATATGACGCGTAACCGCCGCACACCAGGGCCAGCAGTCGGAGCCCTAGCACGCGCCAGTCACGCGGCTTGTCCCAGCCTAAAGTGAAAACCGAGAGAAAGCCGAGCAGCAGCGCCGTATCGCCGAACGGAATCGCATTTGTATAAGAATTGTTCAGACGATTCGCATCCGTCCAGCCGCCGGCGGGTTGATCGACGAGCGCCCAGATGCCCACCGCCAGCGCGCCGGCGGCACAACCCCAACCGATCACGCGCAGATGCCGGGACGGCAATTGCCGCAGCAGCAGAAAGACCGGCAGGGCCAGTACGAAGCGCGACAACGCGTCGAACTGACGCGGCAGCCAATAACCGAACACGGCTTGCTGGACGGCGATTGCTACGACGAAAGCCAGCATGCCGATGGTGAACCAACGGTAGGTGCGCAGGCCGGAGAAGTATCCTGGCGTGCGCCGGTTGGCCACGGCGGCGCCGAGCGCCAACGCGAGAATCGCGAAAAAGCAGTAGCCCGTGCCGCCGCGCCACACGAGATTGACTGCGGGCGCGAAAAACAGCAGGGCTGTGCAGAGCCAGACCAGACTGGGAGCAAAAATCATAGGGCAACAATATGTAAGAACACTACCGTTCCGGTGGTGGAGTTGCTATGGCCGGATCCTTGGGGCATTTTTTAAGACGGTAGAGCGATCGCGATTATAACCGCGCGTCTCCTTGCAAAATGCTTGCCGAAGCACATAGCAGGTTGCCCTTCGGCGGGGCGCGGCAATCGGTGCCGCCTTGCGCGGAAAGTCCTGCTCGAAGACAGCCGCCATGGCTTTCGAGCCCTGGTATTTGTCGTATGAGCGGGCGGCGGCGGTACAATCCCGGGCGAAACTTATGGGCGATGCTGTTTGGGCCACCGGTGCGGTGCCAGGTTCCCGCAGCGCCCGCAGGCACTCGCGCCGCCTGCGCTTCTCCGACGCCAAGCTCAACGGACCGAATCGATGTTCTCAATCATCATCCCGACCTGGAACAACCTGCCTTACCTGCGGCTCGTGATCGAGAGCCTGCGGCGTCATTCCACGCACACGCATCAGATCATCGTGCACGTGAACGACGGCTCGGACGGCACGCTAGCCTGGGTGCGCGACGAGGGTATCGAACACACCGCATCGCCCGGCAATATCGGCATCTGTCACGCGGTCAATATCGCGGCGGCGCGCGCCACGCAGGACTACATCGTCTACATGAACGACGACATGTACTGCTGCCCCGGCTGGGACGACGCGCTTATCAGGCGTCTCGCGCAGATGCCGGCCGACAATCTGTTCATGTTGTCCGGCACGATGATCGAGCCGGTTGACTCCGGCAATCCGTGCGTCGTCGTGCAGAACTTCGGCCGCGACGTGGAAAATTTCCGCGCCGACGACCTGGTGGCCGCCACGCCGAAACTCGTGCGCGCCGACTGGCGTGGCGCCACGTGGCCGCCAACGCTCGTGCATCGCGACTGGTGGCACAAGGTCGGCGGCTATAGCAGCGAATTGAGCCCCGGCATGAGCAGCGACAACGACTTTTCGATGAAGCTGTGGGACGCCGGTTGCCGGGTGTTCCTCGGCGTCGGCGACAGTCTGGTTTATCACTTTCAGCAGAAGAGCACCGGTAAGGTCGTCAAGAACGATGGGCGCCGCCAGTTCCTGAACAAGTGGGGCATGACGCAAGCCACTTTCGACCGTTATTTTCTGCGGCGCGGCACGGCGGTAGAAGGCGGCCAGGCGGTCAGCGAACCCGAGCGGACCGGCCGCCTGCGGCGCGCGCTGCTCAAGTCGCGCATCAAGCGCGCGTTCAGCTGAAGCAGGCGTGCGTTACACGCCGCCCGTCACCAGCGGCAGCACCGTCAAATCCGGATGCGTGCCGTCGACGATACTGCGTCCAACATGCACCCCTTCGTAGAGCGCTTCATCCTTGCCGGCAAAGCTCTCTTCGCCGTCCGCATGGAAGGGTACCGTGTGCCCGGGGATGGTCGGATCGGCGCCCGGATGGCACACGTAACCGACATACGTGTAGCGATTATCAGCCGCGGCTGGCGGCGGCTTCGTTTCGTCGGGCGGGCTTTTCAGGAAGGGCGCCACGTGAATTTCGAAACCCTCGTACTCCACCATCTGCCAGGGTGCGGTTTCATCGGCCATGGCCGCCTCCGTCTATGTCGTGCGTCTATCAGAAAGTCTAGGTGATTTGAACCTGAAGCGCGCCGTAAGACTGATGCGGCAAACCACGATGGCTTGTCCGCGCCATCTTCGCCGTCATATAGAATGACGCGCTTTGCCCGTACAAGACCCTGCCCATGTGGTTCAAAAACCTTCAGTTGCACCGTCTTCCCGCTCCGTGGTCCGTAACCCATGAACAAATGGAGAAATGGCTCGCGCCGCACGCGTTCGCGTCCGGCAACAGCGTCGAGATGCAAAGCCACGGCTGGGCGTCGCCACGCGACAATGACTCGCTGGTGTATTCGCTCAATGGCCAGATGCTGCTGGTGTTTCGCGCCGAAAAGAAACTGCTGCCCGCTTCGGTCGTCACGCAAGTGACCAAGGCGCGTGCGCTCGAACTCGAAGAGCAGCAGGGCTTCAAACCCGGCCGCAAGCAGATGCGCGAACTCAAGGAACAGGTGACCGACGAACTGCTGCCGCGCGCCTTCAGCATCCGCCGCGACACGCGTGTGTGGATCGATACCCGAAACGGCTGGCTCGTGATCGATGCGGGCTCGCAAGCAGTCGCCGACGAGGTGCGCGGCCTGCTGGTGAAGTCGATCGATCAACTGCCGCTCGGCACCGTGCGCGTCACGCAATCGCCGGTTGCGGCAATGACCGAATGGCTGCTTTCCGGTGAAGGTCCCGCGGGCTTCACGCTCGACCAGGACACCGAGTTGCGCTCGCCGACAGAAGGCAACGCGACCGTGCGCTACGTTGGACATACTTTGGACGCCGAAGATATGCGCCGCCATATCGAAGCCGGCAAGCAATGCATGCGGCTCGCGATGACATGGAACGATCGGGTGTCGTTCGTGCTCACGCCAACGCTCACGATCAAGCGTATCGCGCCGCTCGATGTCCTCAAGGAAGCGAGCGATCCCACCGCGCAGAACGACGACGAGCGCTTCGATTCCGACGTCACGCTGATGACCGCCGAACTCGACCGCATGCTGAGCGATCTGCTCGACGCGTTGGGTGGCGAACAGGGCGAGGCGATGCCGCAAGTCGCGGCTGCCTGAGTGACGTTTCCCTGAGTGGATCTCGCCACGACCGTGCGGCGTCGATGCGCAATGCATTCGCGAAGCGGCGCTGCGTGACAGCGCCGCCGCGCGCAGACCACCTTTACACCGAACCCTGCTACGCCGGCGCCGTGAATATGGTTAAGATTGCGCTCATCAAGGCGCATCGATCACGGAGGGCTTGCGATGGTTCGACTGGTTATGATCCTGCTGGGTGTCGATTACCTGCGCACGCGCTGGCGCTCGTTGCAGTTGATCGGCTGGGTGAGCCTCGTGCTCGGCGTGGCGGTGTTCATCGACGCACTCGATAGCGCGCTCTATTTCCCGATCACGCCGTTTGCCTTATTGCTGCTGCTCGAAGGGCTCGCCACGCTGGCCGTCGCCTGGACCGGCATGGGCGGGCAACGCACGCTGCGCTATGTGAAGGGCCTCGCATTCTGCTTTGCGGCGGCGCTGATTCTCGCCGGCCATCATCACGGCAACTTCATTCTGTCGATGATCTTCGGCACGCTCTTTCTGGCCGACGGTCTGCTGCAGATCGTCTCCGCGAAGGTCGTCCGCTATCGCACCTGGCGCCTCGCAATGATCGGCGGCGGCGTTGAAATTGCGCTGGCGATTTTCTTCTATCAACCTTATCCGACGCATTATGTGGGCACCGTGCCGTACTGTCTCGGCCTCGGCCTCGGCCTGATGTTCGGCGGCTGGAACATGATTTTGCTGAGTACGCGCGTGCGGCGTCTCGCGTCGAATCCCGCGGTTGCTTCGGACGATGCAACCGCTGATGCAGCCAACTCCGCTGCGAGTGCGGTTGCTTCCGGTCGGCTAAGCGCAGTCGAATGGGACGGCCCGCCCACCGCCGATGAAGACGCGTTGACGGTTCATGTGTGGACGCCGGTGGGCTCGTCCAGGAGCGAGGCGCGGCGGCAATTGATCGTCGATCGCTATATCGCGGCGGTGGATCGTAACGGTGTGATATCAACCGGGCATGCCGCGCTCGAATCGCCAGAGGGCATCTATATCAGCTTGTATCCGGGCGTCGAGATTGATCGTTCACCGGACGATTTCGCACGGCTCCTGCGCGCGACGCGCGAGAACGACGTGCCCGGCGTATTCCAGCCCGATTACCCGACCGAGTCGAAAGCATGGTGTCCGTCCACGGTTCAGGTGCGCATTCGCAATTACGATCCAGCACGCCTGCGCCGCTTCTGGGACACCTATCGTCAGGACACGACCTACAACCTGACGCACCGCAATTGTTCGAGCAGCGTATCGCGCGCTCTTGAAGCGGCGATCGAAGGCGCGTCGGCGCGCGTATGGGGCAGCCTCGGCGGCTGGCGGCCGTTTTTGCGCGTGATTACGACGCCGGAATTGTGGGTGGCCGCGCAACTGCGCAAACGCGCCGCGACGATGGCGTGGACGCCCGGCCTCACGCTCGACTATGCGCGCGCGCTCAGCATGCTCGCCGACCCGCGTCCGTCGGGTTGGGTGAAGATGGCGCGCCTCGCTGTACGCAGAATGGTGCGTTCGCGGCAGCAATGGCGCGAAGAAGAGCGCGGCGCGCCAGCCTCACAGGAAGCCGGGCGCGGGCATGCCGCCAGTACCGTGCGCGATTGAAGTGCGCTTGAGACAGGCGCGCGGCGCGACTTGCCCAACTTCGACGTCACGGTAAAAACAGCAGGCGTATCAAGAGCTTGCCGATTTTGCCGGTTAGTTATGCACAGATTTGCAAACAGATTCTGTTGATAACTTCCACGGGCGCGGCGTTGCCGCCAAATGAGTAATTTCAACCAATATGGCGGGTGTATGCTCAAAGCGAAAGCTTGTCGATGACAGCGCCCCACCACGCCCGACCTGGGCCGTGGCTCATTCAGGATCAAGCCGTGCCGGGTGCTCAGCGCCTGCTGCGGCAGCGGGTTTTACCAGCGTGAACGTGATGCTCAGGACGAACCCAGTTGCATCGATCGGCCTGTCAGATGACTGAGCCCCAGCGTTTCACGGTGCGTCACATCAGCGTCTACCGCTACTCGGAACCCGTGCGGTTCGGCGAACATCGGATGATGTTCCGTCCCCGTGCCAGCCACGACTTGCGTCTTGTCACGGACCAGTTGGTGATTACGCCGACGCCGTCGCGGCTGCACTGGTTACATGACGTGTTCGACAACTCCGTGGCGGTCGCGAGTTTCGCGGGCAAGGCGAGCGAATTGCGCTTCGATAGCGAAGTGACGCTCGAACACTTCGAAACGCCTATGCCCGATTACGCGCTCGAGCCGTACGCGGTGAACTGGCCGTTCGCCTACACCAACGAGGAAGCGTCCGATCTCGTGAATGCACGCAGCCGCCAGTATCCGGACAGCGACGTGGACGAGTGGGCGCGCCGCTTCATTCCTGTGCAGGGCGGCGGCGGAGCGAACGGCAAGAACGGCACCGGCGGCACGATGGCGCTGCTGCGCGCGATGACGCTCGAAATAAAAAGCACGTTTTTCTATGTGCGCCGTACGGAGAAGGGCGTGAACCGTCCTGGCGACACCTTGCGCAACCGCAGCGGCAGTTGCCGCGATTTCGCCGTGTTGATGATGGACGCGGTGCGCTCGCTCGGTCTCGCGGCGCGCTTTGTGAGCGGTTATCTGTTCGTGCCCGAGCACGACGCGACGCAAGGCGGCGGGGCGACGCATGCGTGGTTACAGATCTTTTTGCCAGGCGCCGGCTGGGTCGATTTCGATCCGACCAACAGCATAGTCGGCAATCGCCATCTGATTCGGGTGGCGGTGGCGTGGAACTACTACCAGGCGTTGCCGTTGTGGGGCACATGGCATGGTGCGCCGCATTCGTTTCGCGGTTTGCAGGTCGATGTGAGTGTGACGAAGGCGAGTGAGGGGCGAGCCGGGTGAATGGGCTTGTACAAATCGAACGTGTTAGCTGGGAGCGTCAACTCAGGTTGCTCACCGGGCGTGTCGATTGAACGTATCAACTGGAAGAGGGCGCCGTCATGAAATTGCGCGTTGGCTACGAGCTGGTCTATGAGTGCGTGCAACCGACGCCGATGATGTTGATGTTGAACACGCACTATTCGCACGCGCAGGACGTGCTGAGTGCGGATTTGCTGGCGGTCGATCCGCCGGTGCCGATCAGGCAGTATCGCGACGGCTTCGGCAATTTATGCAGCCGGGTCGTGGCGCCGCAGGGACGGTTTGCGTTGTCGACGACTGCGGTGCTCGAGGTCTCGTCCGAGCCGGAGAGGCGGCCGCCGTTGACCGAGCAGCATGCGGTGGAGGCGTTGCCTGACGATTCGCTGGTATTTCTGCTGGGCAGCCGTTATTGCGAAACTGATTTGTTATCCGAATTTGCGTGGCAGACGTTCGGCAAGATGCCGCTCGGTCGCGTGCGAGTGGATGCGATTTGCAACTACGTGCACGAGCACATTGTGTTTGGCTACGATTTCGCGCGGCCGACCAAGACCGCTTGGCAGGCGTGGCAGGAGAGGAAGGGCGTGTGCCGGGATTTCGCGCATCTGGCCGTGACATTGTGCCGGGCGATGAATATACCGGCGCGGTATTGCACAGGATATATCAGCGATGTCGGCACGCCACCGCCTTATGCGACGATGGATTTTGCTGCGTGGTTCGAGGCTTATGTCGGTGGGTGCTGGCAGACGTTCGATCCTCGGAATAATGTGCCCCGTACGGGGCGAGTTTTGATGGCCCGGGGACGAGACGCGGCTGATGTCGCTATCAGTAATGCGTTTGGGCCTACGCAACTGCTGAAGTTCGATGTGGTGTGCGAGGCCATATAGGGTTCATTCGCCCAGCACCAGCGCGCGCCGCCGCCGCAACAGCGCCGAGCCGATCGACACCGCCACGCCGGTGCAGCCCATCGCCACCGAAAGAACCACGATCAGCAAGCCGGTTTGCGCCCGTGCCGAAAACACGCCAACCAGCAAACCGGCGAGCGGTTGCGTCATGTTGTTCAACAGGATCACCACGCCGGTCGTCTTGCCGTAGTCCTCGGGCGGGATGATTTTCTGCCGTGCGCTGCGGATGTAGACATTGAACATCTTGTCGAAGCCGACAATCAGCAGAAAGCCGAGCGCATAACCCGAAGGTGCCGCACTCGCACCGGCGATCACGCCACCGGCACAGATCGAGACGAACGCGACCCGGCCGAGTGTCTGCGCAGGCCAGGCGTTACGCGCGATCGTCAAAAGAATCAGCACCGTGGCCACGGCGCCAGCGGTCTGCAGGCCGGCATAGTAGCGGTTCGATTGCGCATGAAAGCCGGTCACCATCGCAGCGGATGTCGCGAGGGTCACGCCGATCACCAGATTTTCGGCAGCGGCGAGCAGCACGATTTTTTTCAGGCCGGGTAGCATCAGCACATGGCGCAGCGCGATGCGCAGGGGCATTGTCCAGTGACCCGGTGCGGCGGGAGGGGGATCACCGGCGCTAAAGCCGCTGGTGCGTTGCCACAGCAGAAGCGCCGCATCGGCAAGCAGAAACAGCAAGCCGGTTGCGCCAACCACCGACTCCCAGCGCCACAAGCCAAGCAGCAGTGCGGCCAGCATCGGGCCCAGTACGAAGCCCAACTGGTCGGCCAACTGCGAGTAGGCGAGCACACGCTGGAACTGCTGCGTGCTGAAGATTTTCGGCAGCATCACTTCGCGTGCGACCAGCCCTTGGCTTGTGAGCACGCCGCACAAGGCCGACAGCGCGATCAGCCAGCCGATGCCGCCAAACAGCGCATAAGCCAGCACGCCGCCGAAACACACCAGCGCGCGCACGGTCTGGCTGACCCGCATCAGCCGCAGAGGCGAGATGCGGTCGCACAAGGCGCCGAAGAAGGGAAAGACCAGGTAGCGCGGCAGCGTTTCGATAAAGAACGCGAGACCTGACCACGATACCTGGTGTGTCGTCTGAAACACGACGAGCGGCACGAGGAACAGCAGCACCTGATCGGCGAGACGCGCGACAAACAGCGAGCAGAAGAATGCCTGATGGTTGACGCGCACCGTTCATGTCTCGCCGTTTATGGGTCGAGACCGATCCTATCAAAGATTGCGTCAGCCGCCCCGATAAGCCTGTTCGAGCAATGCGATGTCGAGCTTGACCATTTTCATCATGGCTTGCATCACACGGCTCGCTTTCGCGGCGTCCGGGTCGCGCAGCATCTGGGGGAGTGCGTCCGGCACGATCTGCCACGACACGCCGAACTTGTCCTGAAGCCAGCCGCATTGCATCGGCGCGCCGCCGTCCAGGAGCTTCGCCCAATAGCCGTCGACCTCCTGTTGCGACGCGCAGTGCACGAACAGCGAAATGGCCGGCGTGAAGCTGTATTGCGGGCCGCCGTTCAAGGCCGCGAACTCCTGACCTTCCAGCTCGAAGGTGACGAACAGCACGTCCCCCTTCGGCCCGGGACCGGCATCCGTGTAGTGCATCGTGGTGGTGATGCGCGAATCGGGGAACACCGACGTGTAGAAGCGTGCGGCTTCTTCCGCGTTACCGTCGAACCACAGACATGGCGCAATCTTTTGCATACGACCTCCTCGTCATGGATGGGGCGCGGCTTATTTCTGGTCGCACTCCATATTCTGCATAGCTTGCTGAATCTGTTCCGGACTCAGGTCGCGCTTGTGCGTGGCGAGCGACCAGCTATGCCCGAACGGGTCCTTCAGCTGGCCGTAGCGGTCGCCCCAGAACATGTCGGCAACTGGCATGGCGACGGTCGCGCCGGCCTCGACGGCCTGCTTGAAACTGGCGTCGACATCTTCGACGTAGTGGTGAATCGTGACCGGCGTGCCTTTCAGCGTGTTCGGGCCCAGCGCGTTGTGATCAGGCCATTCGTCGGTCAGCATCAGCATGGAGTCGCCGATCTTCAGGCAGGCGTGCATTACCTTGCCGCCGGGCCCGGGCAGGCGGTGCTGCTCGACGGCGTTGAAAGCCTTGATGTAGAACGTGATGGCGTCTGCGGCGTTGGCGCAAATCAGATACGGGATCAGCGAGTGCATCCCGTCCGGGATCGGTTTGACAGCGGGGCTGGACATGACGGCGACTCCTTGAAGTAACAGGTTCGTGAGTTGAAAGACCGACTGCGTGAGCCAGGCCTTCCACGTTACGACGAGTGCATCGCCTTTGAATCGACACTCCGGAAAAAATATTTTTAAGCACGCCCGTGCGGCGGGGGCGTAAGCGTTGGCATGGACATTGCCGTGCGGCGCGTGGTCGCCGCGCAGGTTCAACCGGCCGGGTTGTCTTCTTGCGGCGGTATTTCAACCCGCCGGATTGTCGTCGTCCGGCGGCGCGGAGGGTGCGAATGGTGCAGACGGCGTCGCTGCTGCGCTGGCCGGCGCGCCGAGGATGCTGATCTGGAACGTCGGGGTCGCCGCGAGCGACTGCAACGTCGCGTCTTCCGGGATGTGTTCGAACAGCGGCAGGATCACCGAGCCGCCGATCACCGCGCGCCGGCTATTGTCGGCCGGACGTAAGCCCCATACGTCCTGGTAGACCACCGGCACCGCGACGCCGTTGCGGGTCGTGTTGCCGATGTACAGCATCACATGTCCGCCGATGTAGATCAGCGTGCGCAACGGTTCGCCATGCTGGGCGAGGTAGTCGAGCCGTTGCGCCGGCGTCGACGCGGACAGATCGATCATGCGGCCGGCGCTCATCTGCGTCGACGAATGACGTGGCAGCCACACGCCGAACGTCGCGAAGATGCTTTGTAGTTCCGACGAACAATCGTTGTAGAGACCGCTATTGCCCCAGCCGTACGGCCGCCCGATCAGCGTTTTCATCAGCATCGCCAGATGCCTCGGGGTGGCGGCAAGCGGCATCGGGGCGATCTGCGCATCGCTCAGGTGGGCGGTGCGGATGATCGCCTGGCCGTCCACATCGCGGGCGGGGACCAGGAGTTTGCGGGAGGCGGGAGCGTCGGCGGCTTCACTCGCTGTTTTGTTGGCCTGCGTTGCGGGCCGCGTGGCGTTGTCTGGGATGAGCGGCAGCAGCGTGCCGGCGGGCGCGTCGAAGCGGAACACGCCGCGGCTGTCGCGCACCGGCGCCGAGGCGACCGTCACCGCGCCCAGCGACTTCGCGGTGGCGGCGCGCCACGTGTCGACGAAGGTGTCGCCGGTCAGACCGACGCCGTCGCTGCGCATCCAGCCTTGCACGTCGGGCGTCTGCACGTAGCGCCACGCACCGTCGGCGCTGCGGCCCAGCACATACAGCGGCGTGCCGGGGCGTACCGCCGAGATCTGCAGGTTGTCGAACGGATAGCCTTCGCCGGCCAGATGGCGATCGTAGAACGACGGATCCGTGGTCGGCAGTTCGCGCACCATCAGGTTGCTGGTGGCGATCGCGCGGCGTTCGGGCTTGTAGACGGCCTCCTGCGTGAACTGGCCGACGTCCATGTTTTGCGCGATGGCGTCGATCCACGCCTTGTCATGCGGCCGGAAATTCTCGCCGTAGCCGAGTGCCTCGCCGCTCTTGCCGGTGTTGTCGAACTTGTCTATGCGGCGCTGCTGCAACGCGACAATGTCCGCGCCTTGCTGGCGGTAGACGCGTATCGTCACGTATGCGGAATTCCACGGCGAAGGCGCGCTCGTGCCGGTGCCGAAATAGCGCGCGTAGAGGGCTCTGAATTGCGCCTGCTGATCCGCGGGGCTCAGGAACGGCTGGTCGTAGCCGGGGCTGTCCGGTTCGAGCCAGTGGTCCACGTTCTGATCGTAATTGGCGATCGGGAACAGCGCGACCGTATCGACGCTCGCGTGGGCCTCGCGTGTCGGCGACGGATTGCTGCAGGCGGCGAGCGTCGCGGCGGCTGCGAGGGCGACGCATAACGCGGTGGCACGGCGGGCGAGCGGCAATCGCGCGGCGAGGCGTGTAGCAAAGAGTGCGGCAGTGCGGGGCAGAACGGCGACAGGCATAGGGTTCGACGGTGATGGTCCAAGGGCACGATGATACGGTGTCACGCGACGGGCCGGGTGGTGGATGCCTGCGCTGTGCCTTCCCGGCGTTATGAGTGTTTTTACACAACGCTTATGTGTTTTCATTGGAGTTCGAATCGTCAATAGCTGCTGTGCCATACCGCGCTTCACGCACAAGCGGCCGCTCAGGCCGGGTGTTTCGTTACACTCGGCACATCGCCTCGAATCGTCTTTCACGAGGCTCCACAACCAGGAGAACAACATGCAAACCAGCGCACGCAATCAATTCGCCGGCGAAGTCGCCGAAGTCAAACATGGCGCCGTGAACGACGAAGTCACGTTGCGCACCCCGGACGGTCTTGAGATCGTCGCGATCATCACGCACGGCAGCGCGACGTCGCTCGGCCTCGCTGCCGGTAAGAAGGCGTTCGCGCTGGTCAAGGCGTCGTCGGTGATCGTGATGGTCGACGTGGCGAAGAGCCAGGTGTCGGCGCGCAATTGCATCGCCGGTACCGTGTCGGCTGTCACGAAGGGCGCCGTGAATTCGGAAGTGACCATCAGCGCGGGCGGCGCGCAGATTGCTGCGATCATCACCAATGAAAGCGTCGACCGGCTCGGTCTCGCGAGCGGCAAAGCGGCGACGGCGATCTTCAAGGCATCGAGCGTGATCATCGGCGTCGAATAACGATCGACGCATGGCGTTATCCACCGGCTTAACGTCTGGATAAAGCCATCAGGCTGTGTGTAGATCGGGCGGAAACAGGGCGGCATGCGCAGCGCGGCGCGCCGTGAAGGAAACGGCGGCTTGCTTTACACTGCACGCCTCGCTGTTCCTCTTTCCGCTCTCATCACGGACGCCGTCATGTTCGAAGTCTCCTCCGCGTCGCATCTCCCCAAAGCCGCGCAATATGAAGAACTGGTCGCCCAGGCGCGCGCACTGCTCGCCGGCGAAACCGACTGGATCGCCAACGCCGCGAATTTTTCTGCGTTCGTGTTCCATTCCCTAAGCGATCTGAATTGGGCCGGTTTTTACTTCCACGATGGCCGCGAACTGGTGGTCGGACCGTTCCAGGGCAAGCCCGCTTGCGTGCGCATCGCGCTTGGCAAGGGCGTGTGCGGCACGGCTGCGCAATCCCGTCAGACACAAGTGGTGCGCGACGTGCATGAATTCCCCGGCCATATCGCCTGTGATTCGGCATCGCAATCGGAAATCGTCGTGCCGCTCGTCGCGCCGGACGGTACGCTGATCGGCGTGTGGGATGTCGACAGCCCGGTCGTCGCGCGCTTCGACGCAGAAGACGCGAAGGGCATGGAAGCGCTGTGCGCGGTGTTTATCGAAGCCGCGCTGCCGCGCGCATCGTAGGCCTTTCAGGAAGCGCTGATCCAGCGGTGCGGTGGCACCCTATGCTTTTTCGTACATAGACTAGATGCACTTCAGGGGATGGGTCGGCGGACCTCATCCCGCTATCGTTCTCTCCACGCGCTCAAGACGCCCCGAAGGAAGTCCCCTTGGGAGACAGCACATGAGCGCGACGAACCCCCAACGGGTTTTGGAGACATGCATGAGTTCCGCCACCGTTACAGCTACCACTACGCCGCTGACATTCCAACGTTCCCCCGCCTTACCCCGCAATTGCACCTTCGATAGCCACGACTGGGACATTCTCAGCCGCTACTGGCATCCGGTGGCGTTCGCCGCCGACGTGACCGACAAACCCATCAGCGTGACGCTGCTCGACGAGCCTTTGGTCGTGTTCCGCTCGAACGGTCAACTGGTGAGCGCGCGCGATATCTGTCCGCATCGCGGTGCGCCGCTCAGCCAGGGGTGGGTCGATAACGGCAACATCGTGTGCCCGTATCACGGCCTCGCGTACGGTAGCGACGGCAAGTGCAAGCACATCCCGTCGCAAACGGACGGCCCGATTCCTGATCGCCTGCGTCTTGTCACCTATGCGACGCAGGAAGCCTACGGTCTCGTGTGGGTCTCGCTGGGTGGCGGCACGGAAGCGTTGCCCGCGTTTCCCAGCGCCGATCCTCGCCGACCGTTCGTCGGGTGCGTACCGTCGAGCGTTGGCCGAGATCGGCCTCGGTCAGGCCTATGTGCGCTAGTTCGCAGTGCGGTTCACGATTGGTGATTGGTGATTCGGGAGAGAAGCCATGAAAGTATGGGAATGCGTGATCTGCGGCTTTCGCTATGAAGAAGCACTGGGTCTGCCGGAAGCGGGCATTGCCCCGGGCACGCGCTGGGAAGACGTGCCGGACGACTGGCTGTGCCCGGACTGCGCGACCGGCAAACACGACTTTGAAATGCAGGTGATCGCATGACGGCTGCTCAGCATGAGGACAAGGGGCAGCCGGTGGTGATCGTCGGCACGGGCATGGCGGGCTATACGGTCGCGCGCGAATTGCGCAAGCTCGATAGCACGGTGCCGATCGTGATGATCAGCCGCGACGACGGCAGCTTCTATTCGAAGCCGATGTTGTCGAATGCACTGGCAATGAAGAAAGAACCGCAAATGCTGGCGAGTTTCGACGCCATGGCGATGGCGGCGCAACTGGGCGCGTGGATTCGCGTGCATCAGCGTGTGGAGCGCATTTTGCCGGCCGAGCACACGCTCGTTGTCGACAACGCGTTGCTCGGCTACAGCAAGCTGGTGCTGGCCACGGGCGCTGACCCACGCCGCCTGAAGGTGGCGGGTGACGGCGCGGCCGACGTGATGTCGATCAACGATCTCGGCGACTATGCGCGCTTCAGGTTGGCGCTCACGTGTTGCCGCTCAGTGGCGATTCTGGGAGCGGGTCTGATCGGCTGCGAGTTCGCCAACGATCTGGCGGCCGCCGGTTATGCGGTCAGTCTAATCGATCCTGCTTCGACACCTCTAGCTCGCTTACTTCCGCGAGACGTGGGTGAGATTTTCGCTCGCGCGTTGGACGATGGCGGCATCCGTTTTCATCCTGGCCGCAGTGTGAATCGTATCGACCGCGTGTCGGACGGTTACCGGCTGACGTTCGCCGAAGGCGAGCCGATCGACGCGGATCTGGTCGTGTCGGCGGTCGGCCTCGCGCCGCGCACGGCGCTTGCCGCGGCAGCTGGTCTTGAAATCGATCAGGGCATTCGAACCGATGCGTGGTGCCGCACCAGCGCGCCGGATATCTACGCACTCGGCGACTGTGCCGCGATCGACGGCAAAGTACAGCCGTATGTCCTGCCGATCATGCACGCCGCGCGAGCGCTTGCGCGCACGCTGGCCGGGCAGCCGACGCGCGTCGCTTTTCCGGTGATGCCGATTACCGTGAAGACACCCGCGAGTCCCGCCGTTGTCGTGACACCCGAGGGCGAGGGCGCATGGTCGATCGAAACCGCCGGCGACGCGGCGAAGCACGCAGCGCGCGCCGTGTGCCGGCATGCCGCCAGCGAGCGTCCGTTGGGCTTCGCCCTGCTTGGTGCGGCGATCGAGGGCAAGGCCGCGTTGATCAAGGCCATGACAGAGGGGCCATTGACTACTAGCGCTACCAGCTGACCCATAACAATCTTCCGTCTGACCGACCTCACTTTGTGATCGCTCGGTGTTTTAAAGGGCCTGTCACCTGCAACACATCCGATGATCGCATTCGCGCCGCAAGCTTTGCTTGCGGCGTTTTTTTATCTGCCTAAACTGCCTGAGGGACGTGCGTGCCGGTAGCAAACGCTTAGGAAACCAGATCTTTGGCGACGTTGGCAATCAACCTGCGCAGCCAGATCGCGGCGACGCTGCGATGAGTGCGGTCGTGCCAGAGTTGATAGTAGGTGAGCGCCTGCGGTTCGCCGGGAATCGGCTCGATACGCAGTGGCAGCAGCTTGGTGTAGTGCGTGGCGAGCGCGCGGGTGGTGGTGAACAGCAGATTGGAACGCGCCAATACGTAGGGCGCCATGCCGAAGTAGGGCAGCGTCGTGGTAACGGTGCGCGATAGGCCGTTGCGGGCGAGTTCGACATCGACCGTGCCCCATGACGTCGTGTTGTAGGTCATCACGGCCAGGTGTTCCGCTTCTTCGTAGACAGGCTTGCTAAGCTGTCCCGGTTTGACCGGGTGGCCGTTGCGCATCAGGCACACCAGTTCGTCCTTGCACAGCGGTTGCAAATGCAGATGCTCCGGCGGCGTGCGCCAGTTGCCGATCACCAGATCGAGAAAGCCGCTTTCCAGACCGTGTTCGTAGCCGCCGTCCACCATCATCAGATGCCTGAACTCGAGCTTCGCTCCGGGCGCTTCGCGATGAAATGCATCGACCACGGCGGGGACGAAAAACGCATCGAGATAGTCCGGCGAGCCGATGCGAAAGGTCTGGCTGGTGGTGGCCGGATTGAACGACGTGGTGGGATGCAGAATGGCCGCGATATTGTTCAGCGCTTGCGCCGCGGGTTCGATCAATGTGAGTGCATGTGCGGTGAGGACCATCCGGCTGCCGCTGCGCACCAGTAGCGGGTCGCCAGTCATGTCGCGCAGTTTGCGCAGCGCCACGCTGACGGTCGGCTGCGATTGTCCGAGCAACGCTGCCGTGCGCGACACGCTCGATTCGGTCAATAGCGTGTGCAGCACCTTGAGAAGGTGCGAATCGATGATTTCCTTGGACATGAAAAGCGGGACCCTGTTTCGTGCGGATCCATGCAGTGACGCGGTGGCTTTCTATTGAAGGATCGCAAGCGAAATATATCGACGGATATAACGGTCGTCAATCCGTCGAAGCCCTGTGCGAAGGCGTCGAAAGCCGGTGTGCGTTGAGTCATGAGGCGCGGAGTATTCCGGCAATAGCGGACGCTTTATGATGCGCGACGACGGGCGTGCTGCTGCCGGAATTGGGGAATACACCGAGGAAAACGATTGCCGCGAAGAATGCGCGGCTGGCGCGGTGGCCCCGGGCAGGAAAGCCGCTATCATACGCACGACTACCCGGCGGATCGGACGGAATCTGCCGGCTTTGCCGGTTGCGCCGTACGCGTCAAGAAAAACGCTCACTCGCTTTTAATACCCAGGAAATTCAAAGGCCGGCGCGATGCAAGACCACCACTACGACGCCGAAGCGCGCACGCGCGACGCCGCGCTTGCGGCGGCGCCGTACGGCATGTTCATCTGCACGGCCGACGGCACGTTCGACACCGTCAACGCTGCTTTCGAAAGGCTGACCGGTTTTACCGCCGAAGAATTGATCGGCCGGCGCACATTTGAGTCCTTGCACGACCCGGCCGAACTCGCGAAGCGGCGCGCCGAATTGCCGCCGCTGTCGGCGGTAAGCTCGCGCTATGAAGGCGAATGGACCTATGCGCGGCGCAACAGCAGCCCGATTCGCGTGGTGTTCGCGCTGGCGCCGCTCGCTGCCGAGCCGGCGCACCCCGGCGGTCTAGTCACGGAGCCCGCGCGCTACGTCGGCATTGCCATCGACATGACGCGTTACGCGCAATCCGAAGCGCGCCTGTGGTACGTCGCGCATCACGACGGCGTGACCCGCCTGCCGAATCAGACGCTTTTCATCGAACGGCTGGAGCTCACGATCGCGCGCTGTCAGCGTAGCGGCAGCGGCTTTACGGTGCTGATCGCCGAGCTCGATCATTTGCGCAAGCTGCGCGATGCGCTCGGTTTGCATGCGGCCGAGCTCGTGTTGCAGATCGTCGGCGAGCGGTTGCGCGGTCTCTTCCCTAACGACGGTACGATCGCCTCGATCGGTGGCACGCAATTCGCGCTGGTGATCAATGAAACCGGCGCGGCAGCCGATGCTTTCGCGGCCGAGGCACTGGGCCGCATCTCCGAATCGATCGACTACGCGGGCACCGCGCTGAACATCACGGCGAGTATCGGCATCGTCGCCTATCCTGCCGACGGCGCCGACGCGCCGACGCTGATGCGCCGCGCGGGCGTGGCGTTGTCGGCGGCTTCGACGGTGAACGGCAATGCGGTGCGGCGCTTTTCCGCCGCGCTCGAAGGCCAGGCGGCGCGCCGCTTCGAACTGGAGGCGATGCTGCGTGAAGCGCTCGAACGTCAGCAACTGCATCTCGTGTATCAACCGCAGGTCACGCTCGCCAACGGACGCATCGCGCAAGTGGAGACGCTGTTACGCTGGAATCATCCTCAGCGTGGTTTGATCAGCCCGGTCGAATTCGTGCCGGTCGCGGAAGAGTCGGGTCTGATCGAACGGATCGGCGAGTGGGTGATCCGTACCGCGTGCCGCGATGCCGGCAAATTGCTGCGGCTCACCGGTAACTTGCCGCGGATCGCGGTGAACGTGTCCCCGCAGCAGTTCCAGCGGCACACTCTGTTCGAGACGATTCGCTCGGCGCTCGAAGACGCCGCGCTCGACCCTTCGTACCTTGAAGTCGAAATCACCGAGGGCGTGTTGCTCGGCGATACCGAGCAGGCGTTGCAGACGCTGCATGCGTTGCGCGAATTGGGCGTTGAAGTCGCGGTGGATGACTTCGGTACCGGCTATTCGAGTCTCGCCTATCTCACGCGGTTTCCGCTGAACCGCCTGAAAATCGATCGCTCGTTTGTGATGCGCATGAGTACCGATCCGCAATGCGCGGCGCTCGTCGGCGCCATTATCGCCATGGCGCATGCGTTGAAGCTGCGGGTGACGGCCGAGGGCGTGGAGACAGCCGAACAGGCCGCGCAACTGGAAGCGCTGGGCTGCGACGAGGCGCAAGGATTCTGGTTTTCCCGGCCCATCACCATCGCGGCGTTACGCAATTTGCTGAAGCCGTTTGGTACCGTTTGACGATCTGCTTGATGATCTGGTTAACGTCGGCAACCCCGCTGCCAACTCAAAGTCGTGGTCCTTGAGTCGCCGCAGCGCGTCGCTCGTCGTGCAAGACGCGTATCGCCCAGCTAAGCAAAAAAGAGAAAGGGGCCGACTGGCCCCTTTTCGTTGGATCGCGTTACTACTTGGAACTCAGTGTGCAGCGTCGTCCGCTGCAGTGAGCGCCGTGCCGGCCATGCCGGATACCCGCTTGATGCTGTCCTGCATCACGTTGCCAGAATGAATCATCGAGGCCATCACGGATTGCATTGCGCCAAACGCGCTATCCGAGCTGAGCGGCGCGGTCTGGCCGAAACCCGAGCCGAACTGTGCCACGCTGGCGCCGAACTCTTCGCGCAGTGCTTCGCCGGCCTTGGTCAACGCCGCGATGAATTGCGCGTCGATTTCCTTGACGTGCTGCGCGTACGACAAGGTGCGTTGAACCAGTTGCTGCTGCACATCCGACACGCCGGCGAACGGCGCGGCGTTGAACTGGCCGGCCGACAATGCGTTCTTGCTTTCGGTGACCGTTGCCTTCAGTGCCGCGAGATTGAGCTCGCCGAGTTTCTGCAGACACGCCAGCCCATCGAGTTGCAAGGCGGTGAAGATGTTGAAAGTGCGTTGGCCAAAGGCGGCGCTATGTTCAATCGCGGGGCTCTGCATGGTGATCTCCAAAGTGACCCGGGGCAGGCGCCCAAAGGATTTCGGAGGCCAGGTCTCACGCGAGACAGCAGGTCGACGCAGCGCAGTGATTTTGCTGCGCTGCAACATGGGCCACTCTATACCTTTGCGGCAGGATGTACAGCGTTTTCGTCAAGATGATTCGTCAGTCTAAAGGCGCTTAGTGTGTGCCTGACGCACGCGGATGGGCCAGAAAGAAGCGCAGCATCTCGGCTGCCGCATCGGGGCCGGATGGGTCCGTGTACGAGCCGCGCTGACTGCCGCCTGCCCATGCGTGGCCCGCGCCGTGAATCGACCAGTACTCCGCTTCGACGCCATTCGCCGCGACAAGCCGCTGCACTGTGCAACCGCGCTGGCCGTTCGCAGTGCCTGCTGCATGTGACGGCGCGCTGACTGTCGTGACGCCGGCGTCGAAGCCTGCTACGAGCGCTGCGGCGTTCGAGGGATGCACCGTCGTGTCCGCGTCGCCATGAAACACAATGAGCGGGCGTTGCGGTTCGATGCGTGGCCGGTTGCGATGCGCACGGCCACCCTTCATCGCGGCGAGCGCCGAGGATAGATTCTTCGCGCATCCGTAGGGGAGGCCGGAATGCACGCAGGCTGCCGCGTACAGGTCGGGGGAGGTCTTCAGCATGACATCCGCCATTGCGCCGCCCGCCGACAGACCCGCCACGTACACGCGCGCCGGATCGACGCGATAGCGCGCGATCACCTCACGCGTGATACCCGCGATCAACGACGGCTCGCCCTGGTCGCGCTGCTGGTCGGCAGGCTTGAACCAGTTCCAGCATTTCGAATGATTGGCCGCTTTCGACTGATTCGGATACACGACGATGAAGCCGTGACGCTCGGCCATTTCGTTCATGCGCGTGCCGGCTGCGAAGTCGTCGGCGTTTTGCGTGCAGCCGTGCAGCATCACGATTAGCGGCAACGGTTCGTTGTTGTAGACGGCGGGCACGTAGAGCTTGTATTGGCGTTGGCCCGCGCTGTTGCTGAACGTGTGGGTGCTGAAGGTGCCGGGCGTGTCGGCGTCGAAAGTGCGCTCGGCAGGGGCGTGCGGCGTGGTGTTGGCGTGTGATTGCGCCTGACTTTGTGCTTGATTTTGTACTCGCGTTTGCGCCTGCGTCCATGCTTGCGCCCATTCGTTGACGCTCTGTGGCATGTGCGGGGTTTGCGCATGGCCTGCTTCGGCCTTGCTGCCCGCGAGCGCGCGCTGAACCGCGGCGGTCGCTTCCTTCGGCCCCTTCGTGCGCAGCAGGTCGAAGGCTTCTTTCATCGACTTCAGGAAATCTTCATTCATTTTCATGATCGTTGGCTATTGCGTTGACTTGCATTGGGCGTGGCTGGGTCAGGCGATGAGCTTCACGGGTTCAACCACGGGTTCAACATGTGTTCAACCATAGGATTAGCCATGCCACGCGCGGCTACCTGATGCGGCCGGCGAGCGCGGCCTTGACCGCGGGCGACGCGTGAAATGCGCCAAGCACCACCACCGATTCGATCGTGGCCGCCGCGAGTTCCGGCGAGACATCGGCTGCGATGCTGGCGAGGCCAAGTACATGAATGTCCAGTCGTTCGTTCGCGGCTTGAGCTGCTTCGAGGTCCCGCCTCGAGAAATGTTGCAAGCCGAGCACTAGCGCGCGCCGCGTCACTGTTTCCGTGACGATCTGCGCGTGTACGGCGAGCTGGTTGCGGATCGCCGTACGGATCAGGTCGGTGCGGTTCGAGTAAAAACCCTCTTCGACGAGTAAGTCGATCTGGCCTAGGTCGACCGGGCCGAGGTTGATGGTGATTTTTTCGGTCTCGCCGCCTTTGGGGCGGGAGGTGTCGATGAGTTTGAGGTTGGCCATTTCTATTCCGTTTGATGTTCGTCCGGCATCCATATGCCATCCGATCAACATCCAATGGGATGGTTATACGCGCCTGGTTCGGATGGCGTCAATGGGGAAATTGAGGGCCGGTTGAGGTTCTTTGGACGGCGACATTGCTTGCGGCAATCCGCGTAAGTTGCGGGAAGAGGAGAGGGGCCGACTTGCGCAAGCGGGCACGATGACCACCGTCATCGGAGTTCCGTTCGTGCTGCTGAGTGCGCTGGTTTTTCCGGCCTGGGCGAAACCGATTGCCACCGACCCGTTTCCGCCCTTTGATGGGGTTCGACGAGCATCCCGAGTTGGGTCGTTTCAGACATTCATGAGGGTTCGAAAGCGACCACTCGAAATTCGCAACTGGGCCGTTCGACCCAGCAACATTGTGTACGTTACTCCGCGCCGTACACGATGTTAACGTTTGTCAAATAACACGCCGCCGGAGGCGATTCAGTCAACGACACCGCGCTATTGCCCGTTGAGAGGGGATCGGCGAATCACCTGCCGTGCGTAGTCACTGTGGCCACATGCCAAGTGCATTCATCGAATTATTTCTCGGAGTAAGGTATGAAATATCCTCTCTTGGCATCGTTAGTCGCGAGCCTTGGAATTGGCATATCCGGCGCTGCGAACGCCGTCAACGTGGACGTCAATATCGGCACACCTGCCCCTGTAGTAATCGCCCAGGCACCGGTTGTTATTGGCTGGCATGGGGATCGGTACTACGACGGTCATCGTTACTGGGAACGGAATGAGTGGGAAGACCACAACCACCATGGCGATCATGGCCATTGCCCTCCGGGACACGCTAAAAAGGGCGAGTGCTAACAACATCGCATAGCGGTCAAGCTGCTTTTGCGGGCCTTACGGCCTGTTTTCTTTTTCGTAAGCAGAAGCTGGCAACTGGTCGCTACCAGTAAAACGTGAGCGGTCGATATCGGTCACAATTCCGCCGGTCGAAGCAGTATCACGAACGCCTCTTCATCGCGGAACCCGGAAATTCGTCGTCGGTCGGCGATCGACCTTCCGGACTCGACCCTGAACTTTCATAGTCGACTTTGAGTAGACCGTCGAGCAGTAGCCGCAGCTTCCGGCGCGACAAGGAAAAGAGGTCTGCTGCGATCGCACCTGAAGAACGTCATGCCGATCAAATCTGGCTTCTCGAAGTACTCGACAGTCTGCATCTTGGTCGCTCGCGCGAGTGGGGATGCAGAAGGGTCGGCTCACGACTCATCGAGTGCCGTTCTCCTGCGCGAGCCGGTGCCAACGAAGCCGTCGAGTGCCCCCCGATTGACGCGAATGTAGGTCAAAAATAGCGCAACACCGGTGCTTGACACATCGGGGTCCAGCACCGGAACCACGACGATTTCAACGCCGAGCGCTACGCCGGCTACGTCGTCAGACCGTCTACTTTGTTTCTTCGGGGATCAAAGTGCGATGTCATCTAGTTGGAGTTCAACGCCTTCCGGCCTCACAAATGACTTTAATTGCACAACCGGTCCTAACGCTCTGTTCGGGTGGGTTGAGCCTGCCGCTAACCCGACCGGCACATTTCCGCGACGCTCGCAGCCGCGCACACGCTCGCGGCGATCGCTCTGCTAGTGAAGCTGTCGGGCGGTACACCTCCCGCACGCAAGCGGCGCATCGTCATTATCATGACTTAACGGAAAACGTCGTTTCCAGTTCGCCGCCTTCGGGCGGCTTTTCCGTAAACGAGTCACGAGCCGGGACGCAAACCGATATATTCTTTTAAAAAACGTGGCGGGGGTTCCTCCAGGAGATCAAGATGGGCGAACTCTTTTACTACTTGAGCGCCGCGATGATCGGCGGCGGTTTCGGGACAAGTGGAATCGTCGGGCAAGTGTTTCTCTGGAGTGGTCTAATTTTGATCGCCGCGTCTTTTGCGTTCAAGGAAGGGGACTGACAGGTGGGCACCGGACTCGCCGAATGGCTTGATGCAGATATTTCGGCAGTGTGCACGGTGATTCTGCATTGACAGATCATGGAACGACCACAAGTGTCACGATCACAGGCGGCGCAGCACAGTCCAGCAATACTGTGAACATCAACGGCGGCCGATTCGCTTCTGGAGGCGGTGGTAGTGGCAGCGTGAACATTACCGCCGGTGGTGGTGGTGCGGGTAGCATCGCAAGGCCCGATCTATACAGGCGGTAGCTAGTAAAGGGCGAATACAGCCTATCGTATGTGTGGAGCACCACAAATCAGATCCAACCGGCGGCGCTTTCATGGTATAGACTCCCGCAAAAGTAGAATGAAACGGGGAATGCCATGTCGGTTACATCAAAATCGCGTCGGGCAGGCAGATTGATGAGAAGCGCATCATCATCTATGCACTCGCGGCGCTCATCGCGCAATGCCTTGTGCTCGCGATCGTGGGTTTGCGGTATTACGCATTCTCCGACCGATCAGCCCCAATGGTCGGGGCTGACTTCGTAATCTTTTGGTCAGCAGCCCGCGTGGCGCTCGAGCATGGCGCAACCGCCGTGTTCTCGCCGCATTGGATGCGCCCAATTGAATCGGCACTATGGCCGCATGATTCGTTCGCGCCGTGGCCGTACCCGCCGACGTTCTTGCTCGTCGTTATCCCGCTTGGGCTGCTCTCATTCGGCGGCTCGCTCATTGCTTTTCTCGCGATTGGCGTCGCTGCATACGCCGCAACAGTAGCGAGGATTGCCCGCCAGGTCAGCCGCAGTGCATTCATGGTGATGATCGCTTTTCCCGGCGTCGCGGTCGCGATCATCACCGGTCAAAACTCACTTCTCGCGGCGGCGATCGCCGGCGGCGCGTTCGCGCTGCTGTCTTCCAGTCCGATACTTGCTGGCGCATGTATTGCCGCGCTAGCCATCAAGCCGCAATTCGGCATCCTGTTTCCCATCGCATTGATTTGCGGATGCCAGTGGCGCGCGCTGGCATCGGCCGCCGTATGCAGCGCCGCGTTTGTCGGCATAAGCGCGTTGGCGCTAGGTCGAACGGCGTGGATCGCATTTGCTTCATTCCTGCCTCTATTCAATAGGCTCGCCGTCGAACACGGGCGCGAGTTGTGGAGCGGAATGCCGACCATATTCGCGACCGCACGTCTTGCCGGCTTATCCGTGCCGGCTTCGTATATTGTGCATGCAGCAGTCCCCGTCCCGGCCGTGATCGCAATGGCTTATCTATGGGTCAAGGACGCTCGGTTAGAGCTCCGCGCCTCAGCCTTGGTGGTCGCGACGCTGCTAGTTCAACCGTATTTCATGTATTACGACCTCGCATGGATCGCGCTACCGATAGTGTTTCTTCTTCGGGATGCTGAGCGAGCCGCATTGGGCCGCGCCGAGTTGATTGCGCTCGCGGCAGCTTGGCTGATGCCAGCGGTGGGGTTTTTCGCGTCACGGTTCGATATTCATCTCCAATTGGCGCCCGCCATTCTAGTCGGGCTGCTGGCGATCATCTTGCGTCGCCATTTCGCCTCACGGCCCCTTTCTTGTCATGCTAACCCGGAGCAAGATGCAGCCCCGATCGTTAAATCGTCGATTTGATCGGAGATCGGCCCGCTCATTGCGGAATGGACGGCAGTCGCAGCGCTGTAATGTAGTCCTACAGCGCATGTGCGCTGCAACCGGTTCCAATTGGGGCATCGTGAGCAAACCAAAGAAGCAGAGACACTTGCGCGTCGTCAGGAACGAGGCGGCGCCAGCGACTTCCATGTCGCATGAAAACGCCTCGTCCATCCTCCTGGACATCGCCGGCCGTATGCTTGTTACGTGCCATGTGGAGGCATCCATTGACGATTGCAGCGAACTGCTTAGGGGCATACTGATGGCCCAATCGGCGATACTTTGGAAGATGTAGGGTGCCTAACACGCCCGAACGGCCGCAACTACGGGAATTTCCCGTAATTAGGCCCGGCGGCGCAACCCCGGTAAATTTCTACCGCGCCCGTTGTCACGTCAGCAGGGTGACGCTCTCGAGGTCGGCGCAGCTCGCTCGGCATCGACGGGAATTTGTCACCCGTCGGTATCGCGATTCGGATGGGTAGCTAGGTGTGGTTTTTGGTGGTGGTATCTGCCTGAAACCCTTTGTAGATATGGGTTTTGCGAATTACATCAGCACAATATCGTACTGCTCCTGACTCAAATTCGACTCCACCTGCAACGACACCGGCTTGCCGATGAAATCCATCAGCATCGCCAGATGCTGTGACTCTTCCTCAAGAAACAGATCGATCACCTGCTGCGACGCCACCACGCGGAACTCGCGCGGATTGAACTGCCGCGACTCACGCAGAATCTCGCGCAGGACGTCATAACACACCGTACGCGGCGTCTTGACCTGCCCCTTGCCCTGGCACACCGGGCAGGGCTCGCACAACACATGCGCCAGCGACTCGCGCGTACGCTTGCGCGTCATCTCCACGAGTCCAAGCTGCGAGAAACCATTCACGGTCACGCGCGTGCGATCGCGCGACAACGCCTTCTTCAACTCGCCCAGCACTTGATCGCGATGCTCGACGTTCTCCATATCGATGAAGTCGATGATGATCACGCCACCCAGATTGCGCAGCCGCAATTGCCGCGCGATCGTGTGCGCGGCTTCGAGGTTGGTCTTGAAGATCGTATCGTCGAAGTTACGCGCGCCGACGTAGCCGCCGGTGTTCACGTCGATCGTGGTCATCGCTTCGGTCTGGTCAATCACCAGATACCCGCCCGACTTCAGATCGACCCGGCGTGACAATGCGCGCTGGATCTCCGCCTCGATGTTGTACAGATCGAAGAGCGGCCGCTCGCCGGTGTAGTGATGCAGCTTCGACGACACCGCCGGCGTGAACTCCGCCGCGAAGTCGGCGAGCATCTGATAGGTCTCGCGCGAGTCGACCTGAATGCGCGAGGTCTCGTCATTCACGAAGTCGCGCAGCACACGTTGCGAGAGATTCAGGTCCTGATATAGCAGGCTGGTCGGCGGCATGCGCTGACCTTGCGAGATGATCGTCGCCCATGTCTTGCGCAGATACGCGACGTCCGCGGCCAACTCTTCGCTGGTCGCATCTTCAGCGATGGTGCGTACGATGTAGCCGCCTTTTTCATCGGCGGGCAGCACAGCGGTCAAACGCGCGCGCACGGCTTCGCGTTCGGCTTCGCTCTCGATCTTCTGCGAGATGCCGATGTGCGGCTCCTGCGGCAGATACACGAGCGTGCGCCCGGCGATACTCACTTGCGTGGACAGTCTTGCGCCCTTGGTGCCGATCGGATCCTTCACGACCTGCACCATCAGCGTCTGACCTTCGAAGACGATCTTCTCGATCGGCTGATGCGGCGTCTGATGCTGCGGTTCGCCCGCAATGCGCGGATGCCAGATATCCGCTACGTGCAGGAACGCGGCGCGTTCCAGTCCGATGTCGATGAAGGCGGATTGCATGCCCGGCAACACGCGGACGACTTTGCCGAGATAGACATTGCCGACGCGTCCCCGCGACAGCGTTCGTTCGACGTGAAGTTCCTGGACGGCGCCTTGCTGGACGAGCGCGACGCGCGTTTCCTGCGGCGTGACATTGATCAGGATTTCTTCATTCATGGTGTTATTTTAGAAGTCGATGCGCGCTGCACGCAGGAGGGCAGCGGTTTCAAAAAGCGGCAAACCCATGATACCTGAATAGGACCCGTCGATATGCTCGATAAACTCCGCGGCGCGTCCCTGCACACCATATGCGCCCGCCTTGCCGAGCGGTTCGCCGCTTGCAGCGTAGCGGCGCACGGCGTCCGCTTGCAGTGCAGCAAAGCGCACCTTCGATACCGATAGTGCAGCAGGCAGCAAAATGCCTTCCGCATCGACCACGGCGACCGCCGTCAGCACTTCATGATCGCGGCCCGCGAGGCGCGTGAGCATTGCGACGGCATCGTCGGCGTCGACGGGCTTGCCGAGGATCGCGTCGTCGATCGTGACGGTTGTGTCAGCAACCAGGATTGGCTGTGCGGCGTGCCCACCTGCCACGAGACGCGCGCGCGCAGCGTGCGCCTTGGCGATGCACACGCGCTGCACATAGTCGCGCGCGCGCTCGCCGGGTAGCTCGACTTCGAGCGCTTCGGCATCTTCATCGGGGCGCGGCAGCAGCAATTCGAAACGCACGCCGAGCTGTTGCAGCAGCTCCTGACGGCGTGGACTCTGGGAAGCGAGGTAGACGAATGGATGCAGCGAAGCAGCGGGCGTTGGCATGAACAGGTCTCGATGAGGCAGGTTGCGTCAATGCGCAAGGAGCGCGCGATGAGCTTGTCGGTCAAGCGACGTTCGGCGTGTAAAAGAACACGACAAAGGACTCGACGAAAAACGCGTCGATAGGCGTGTCGATAAACACGTCTAAAAGCGCATCTACAAGCGCGCCAATCGGCGCAGGCAACGAGACCAAAAACGCGCGATCTGTCCGCAGCCTCGTTCGCTCACGCGCGGTGATAGGGGTGATTTTGCGTGATGGTCCACGCGCGGTAAAGCTGTTCGGCGAGCAGCACGCGCACCATTGCGTGCGGCAGCGTCAGGCTGGAAACACGCAGCAGCATATCGGCGCGTGCTTTCAGATCGGGATCGAGCCCGTCGGCGCCGCCGATCAGAAACGCCACGTCGCGGCCGTCCTGCTGCCAGCCGGGCAGGGCGCCGGCGAGCTGCATCGTGGTCCAATCCTTGCCGCGTTCATCGAGCGCGACAATGCGCGCGTTCTTCGGCAACGCGGCTTCGATTTTCTGCCGCTCGGCCGCCATTACGCTTTCGGCCGGCCGCCCCGACGAACGCTGCTCGGGCTTGATCTCGCGCAGTTCGATGCGCAGCTCGGGCGGCATGCGTTTCGCGTATTCGTCGAAGCCGGTGGCGATCCAGTCCGGCATCTTGTGGCCGACGGCGAGGATGTGCAGTTTCATCACGGATTTAGTCGCGGACTACGCGTCGCAGGCTTAAGCGTTTTGCCAGCGAGGCGCAGGTGCTTACTTGCGGCGCGCCGCCGTCTTGCGTGCAGGCTTTTTGGCAGCCGGCGCTTCTTCCTCTTCGTCCTCGTCGTCGAGCGGCTCGCTCGCGCTGGCGCCACCGAACGGATTCGGCGTCGACAGCTTGATGCGCACTGGCTTGTCACCCCAGATTTCTTCGAGGTTGTAGTACTGGCGCAGCGCCGGTTGCAGGATGTGCACGATCGCGTCGCCGCAATCGACCAGCACCCATTCGCCGATGTCTTCGCCTTCGGTGCTGATGACGTCGCCGCCGTTTTCCTTGACGCTCTCGCGCACGCTCGAAGCGAGTGCCTTGGTCTGGCGGTTCGAGGTGCCGCTCGCGACGATCACGCGATCGAACAGCGCGGTCAGGTGGCTGGTGTTGAACACCTTGATGTCTTGCGCTTTGACGTCTTCGAGAGCGTCGACGATCACGCGTTGCAGTTTGCGAATATCCATGGGGTTACCGGTGGTACAGATGATGTTGAAGAATATAGTCCCACACCGCAGTGGGGACATGGTTTGCGGCCCGGGCCTGGCTCTTGTCTTGCGGTTCGCCGCCCGCGAGGGCAAGCCGCTGGGTCACCTGTTCGCGCAGATAGGCGCGAATGTCGGTGGCCGAGACGTTGAACGCAAGCGTCGTATCGATCAGCAAGTGGCCGCAGGGCGTGGCTTGCAGAACGTCGGCGCGGGCACGGCGCGCGTCGATTTCTTTCGCGACCACGGGCGGAATCGACGCAAGGTCGAAACCGGGGCGCGTGGCCGCGCAGATGTGGGCGAAGTCGAACAGGCGCCGCCAGTCGCGCCATGTGTCGAGATGCACCAGTTGATCCGCGCCGACCAGAAGCGCAATCGACGCATCCTGACCTTCGCGTTCACGCCAGCGTTGCAGCGTGTCGATCGTGTAAGTCGGGCCGTTGCGATCGATTTCGTCGGTCGCGACGCGCACCGTGACGCCCGGTAGCACCAGCGCGCTTGCCGCGGCGCGCGTCATCGCCAGCCGGTGAACGGCCGCCGACACATCCGATTTCTGCCACGGCTGGCCGGCTGGCAGCAGCACCAGTTCAGTCAGTTGCAGCACGTCGGCGAAACGCCGCGCGAGCGCGAGGTGGCCGTCGTGGATCGGATCGAAAGTGCCGCCGAGCAGTCCGATCCGGCGAGGCAGGGCGACAGGATGAGCGTTCGGCTTCAGGTGAAGATCCTTTGTCGTGGTCACGTGGTGTGAGGTGCGGGCTTAAAGCCTCACACCCACTCGCGCGGCACGAGAAAATCGCTGTAAAGACGCGCTTCCGGCGTGCCCGGTTCGGGCTGCCAGTTGTAGCGCCAGTTCGCCACAGGCGGCATCGACATCAGAATCGATTCGGTGCGTCCGCCGCTCTGCAGCCCAAACAGTGTGCCACGGTCGAAGACCAGATTGAACTCGACGTAGCGGCCGCGCCGGTATGCCTGAAAGTCCCGCTCGGCTTCGCCGTACGGAATGTTGCGGCGCTTTTCGATGATCGGCATATACGCTTTGAGGAATCCCTCGCCGACGCTTTTCAGCATCGCGAACGATTGATCGAAGCCCGGCGCCGAGAAATCGTCGAAGAAAATCCCGCCGATGCCACGCGGTTCGTTGCGGTGCTTGAGGAAGAAGTACTCGTCGCACCAGCGCTTGAAACTCGGGTAGAGGTCCGCGCCGTAAGGCTGCAGTGCATCGCGGCAGACACGATGAAAATGCTGCGCGTCTTCCTCGTAGCCGTAGTACGGCGTCAGATCCATGCCGCCGCCAAACCAGAACACCGGCTCTTCGCCGGCCTTGGTCGCGATCAGCAGGCGCACGTTCATATGCACGGTCGGGCAGTGCGGATTGTGCGGGTGCAGCACGAGCGAAACGCCCATTGCCTCGAAACCGCGGCCAGCCAGTTGCGGGCGCGCCGCGCTCGCCGAACCCGGCAATGCGTCGCCTGCTACGTCCGAAAAGCCGATGCCGGCGCGTTCGAAGAAGTTGCCGCCTTCCAGAATCCGCGTGCAGCCGCCGCCGCGCAGCTTTTCGCCGGGGGCGCGCTGCCATGCGTCGGTCGCGAACGGCTTACCGTCGAACGCGCTGAGCGTGTCCGCGATATGCGTTTGCAGGCCTTGCAGCCAGCTGCGCACGGCCTGTGCGTCATAGCTCGAATCGGTCATGAATGCGGATGCTGAGGGCGGCACGCTTGTCGTGTCGCGGGTTCTTCGTGAAGGGCGGCGGCCGTGCCTTCGTCAGAGGGTTCCTGCGAAGGCGCGGCGCTACGGTCATTCGCGCCGGGTGAAATGCCGATCAACCGGGAGCGCCCACAAAGTGCAGTGGGCGCCGCAACGGCCGCGAAAACCCGCAGTGTAGCGCCGTTGGCGCCGCACGCGGGCGAGTGGGGCGGGCTTAGTGCTTGCCTTCGGTCTTGACGTCGTGCTTGCGGTTCAATGCACGGTAGCCGATGTCGCGGCGGTATTGCATGCCGTCGAACGAGATCTGATTGATCGTCTCGTACGCGACCGATTGCGCGCTGCGTACCGAATCCGCTAGACCGACCACACACAACACGCGGCCGCCCGAGGTGGTCAGCTTGCCGTTCGTCAGCGTGGTTCCGGCGTGGAAAGTGACCGAGTCCGCGGCTTCGGCCGGGATATCGCTGATCCGGTCACCCTTGCGCGGCGTGTCCGGATAGTTGTACGCGGCGAGTACGACACCAAGTGCGGTACGGCGATCCCATTCGAGTTCGACCGTATCGAGCGTGCCGGCGATTGCCTGTTCGACCACCTTCGAAAAGTCGCCCTTCAGACGCGCCATGATCGGCTGCGTCTCGGGGTCGCCCATCCGGCAGTTGAATTCGAGCGTCTTCGGATTACCTTGCGCGTCGATCATCAGGCCGGCGTACAGAAAGCCGGTGAAGCGGATACCTTCTTTCTCCATGCCACGCACGGTCGGCTGGATGATTTCGCGCATCACGCGGGCATGCAGCTGCGGCGTGACGATCGGCGCGGGCGAGTAAGCACCCATGCCGCCGGTGTTCGGACCCTGGTCGGCGTCGAGCAGACGCTTGTGGTCCTGGCTCGAGGCGAGCGCCAGCACATGCTTGCCGTCTACCATCACGATGAAGCTGGCTTCTTCGCCGGCGAGGAATTCCTCGATCACGACGCGCGCGCCGGCATCGCCTAGCTTGTTGTCCGACAGCATCATGTCGACGGCGGCGTGCGCTTCTTCCAGCGTTTGCGCAACGACGACGCCCTTGCCGGCGGCGAGGCCGTCGGCTTTGATCACGATCGGCGCGCCCTTGGCGTCCAGATACGCGTGCGCGGCGGCGACGTCGGCGAAGGTTTCGTATTCGGCGGTCGGGATCGCATGGCGCTTCATGAACGCCTTGGCAAAATCTTTCGAGCTTTCGAGCTGCGCGGCTTCCTTGCTCGGCCCGAAAATCTTCAGACCGCGCGAGCGGAACAGGTTGACGATACCGGCGGCGAGCGGCCCTTCCGGTCCGACCAGTGTGAAGGCGATCTGCTCTTTTTCGACGAAATCGGCGAGTTCGGCCGGATCGGTGATGTCGATGTTGCGCAGACGCTCGTCCTGGGCGGTGCCGCCGTTGCCGGGAGCAACGTAGACGAGTTGGACCCGCGGCGATTGCGCGAGCTTCCATGCGAGCGCATGTTCGCGACCGCCGGAACCGACGACGAGTAACTTCATGTGAATCCCCGAGACTTAAAAACCATAAACGGCTGAAGCAGCACGCTCAGCCGTGGAATAACAGCGAGGTTTGCAATGGGCCCGCAGCCAGACAACGGCGCAGGTCACATAGCGAACCCGGGTGGAGGCGGTGTGGAAGGGCCCAAACCAGCGCCCGACCAATGCCCGTTCAGCAACAACGCGAGGGCCAACCGGCGGCGCGGGCGTGTGGTTCGATACCGATCCACGCGCGAGACGCCGCCGGGACACGCTCATTCGTCGGCGATCGCGGCGTTTGTATAGACTTCCTGCACGTCGTCCAAATTCTCCAGCGCGTCAAGCAGCTTCTGCATTTTCACCGCGTCTTCGCCCGTGAATTCGACTTCTGTCTGAGGTTTCATCGTCACCTCGGCCACTTCGGCCTTGAAGCCCGCGGCTTCAAGCGCGGCCTTCACCTTCGGGAAATCGTTCGGCGGGCACAGCACTTCGATACTGCCGTCTTCGTTCGTGACGACGTCGTCAGCGCCGGCTTCGAGCGCGGCTTCCATCAGCTTGTCTTCCGGCGTGCCGGGCGCGAACAGGAACTGGCCGACGTGATCGAACATGAACGACACCGAGCCGTCCGTGCCCATGTTGCCGCCGTTCTTCGAAAACGCGTGACGCACGTCCGCCACCGTGCGGGTGCGGTTGTCGGTCATCGTGTCCACGATCACCGCCGCGCCGCCGATGCCATAGCCTTCGTAGCGGATTTCTTCGTAGTTTGCGCCGTCGACACCGCCTACACCGCGTTGGATCGCGCGGTTGACGTTATCTTTCGGCATGTTGGCGTCGTACGCCTTTTCGACGGCGAGCCGCAGACGCGGGTTCGAGTCGATGTCACCGCCGCCCATGCGGGCCGCCACCTGAATTTCCTTGATGAGCCGCGTCCAGACCTTGCCGCGCTTGGCGTCGGCCGCTGCTTTCTTATGCTTGATGTTGGCCCATTTCGAATGACCCGCCATACTTTTCTCCATCGCGCGCGCCAGTGGGGCGCACGCATAGTGCAATTGTCGTTGCGATGTCGGGCGCGCGGCGCTGCTGATTGCGACCTTGCGCCTCGATGTCAAACCGCTCGGCGCCAGACCGCCCGGTGTCAGACCTTCCTCAGCTTGATCGCGCCCGGCCAAGCCCGGCTAACGGGACCGAAGGTCGGCGGCGCGGTTGGGGCGGGGCAGTGCGGTCAGCGGGCGGCTCAGTGGCGCCCCAAGCGCGCCGGTCCCGGCAGACCCGGCGTAAAGGCACGATGCACCGGGTGGCAGTGCAAGTCGAGCCGCTCTTTGAGCGGATTCGAATTTTATCACGCCGCGGGGGCGCGGCAGAGGGGCGCGTAGCCGGAAACTGCTCGGAAATTAAGCGGCGGCGGCGTTTTGCGCGCGCCGCCGCCGCTTTCTTCAGCCCGCTGTCAGTTTTTCGTGCCGAACAGGCGGTCGCCGGCGTCGCCGAGACCCGGCACGATGTACGCGTGCTCATTCAGGTGAGAATCGAGTGATGCCACGTACAGCTTGACGTCCGGATGGGCGTTCTGGAACACCTGCACGCCTTCCGGCGCGGCCACCAGCGCGAGAAACATGATGTTCTCGCCGGCCACGTTGCGGCGCTTGAGCACGTCCACGGCGTGCACGGCCGAGTAGCCGGTCGCGACCATCGGATCGCACAGAATGAACACGCGGTCTTCCAGATCCGGCAGGCGCACTAGATACTCGACCGGGCGATGATCCTCGGCGCGATACACACCGATGTGGCCCACGCGCGCCGACGGCACCAGCTCCAGCAGGCCGTCCGACATGCCGATGCCGGCGCGCAGCACCGGCACGATCGCCAGTTTCTTGCCGGCGATCACCGGTGCGTCGATTTCCACCAGCGGCGTGGTGATGCGGCGCGTGGTCATCGGCAGGTTGCGGGTGATCTCGTAGCCCATCAGCAGCGTGATTTCGCGCAGCAGTTCGCGAAACGTGCGGGTCGAGGTGTCCCGGTCGCGCATATGCGACAGCTTATGCTGGATCAGCGGGTGATCGAGGATGAAAAGATTGGGAAAACGGCTGTCCTGAGTCATGGCGGGGGCGCAAGCGGCGGCTAGAGGGATCGGTTTGGCGCTCCGCGCGGCCTGAAACCCGCTGGCGAACGCGCCACCGCGCAAGTTTACCGAAAGAGTGGCGCCGGAAGATACCGGAGATTGCAGTGGCCCGGCGCAGTCCGGCACCGATTCTTCTAGAATCGGGGGAAACTTTGCAACGATTGGGCAACCGCGGGGGCTCTCCGCGCTACGGCTACGCCAAGAGGATACTCACATGGACATGGGAATCGCAGGACGCACCGCGCTGGTTTGCGCGGCCAGCAAGGGACTGGGACGCGGCTGCGCGGAAGCGCTGGCAGCCGAAGGCGTCAATCTGACGATCGTCGCGCGCACCGCGGAGACTCTGGAGGCGACCGCCGCCGAGATTCGCAAGCAAAGCGGCGTGGAAGTGAAGACCGTGGCGTGCGACATCACCACGCCCGAAGGACGCGCCGCAGCGCTCGCCGCCTGTCCGCAGCCGGACATTCTGGTCAATAACGCAGGCGGCCCGCCGCCGGGCGACTTCCGCAACTTCACGCACGAAGACTGGATTCGCGCGCTGGAGAGCAACATGCTCACGCCGATCGAACTGATTCGCGCGACCATCGACGGGATGAGCGAGCGCGGCTATGGCCGCATCGTCAACATCACGAGCTCGGCGGTCAAGGCGCCGATCGACGTGCTCGGCCTGTCTAACGGTGCGCGCTCGGGGCTGACCGGCTTCGTCGCGGGACTTGCGCGCAGCAAGGTGGCCTCCACGGGGGTAACGATCAACAACCTGCTGCCGGGGCTGTTCGACACCGACCGCATCGCCACCACCTTCACGGCGCAAGCCACGGCGCAAAACATCTCCGTCGACGATGCGCGCAAGCAGCGCATGAAGACGATCCCCGCCGGCCGTTTCGGCAATCGCGATGAATTCGGCCGCGCCTGTGCATTCCTGTGCAGCGTGCATGCCGGCTACATCACCGGCCAGAACTGGCTGGTCGACGGCGGCGCTTACCCGGGTACGTTCTGAACGGGCACATTTTGAAGCCCGGCATCACCATCACTACAACAACGACATTCACAACGGTTTCAGGAGTCTTACGTCATGACCACCCGCATTGCGCTGATCGCCCACGATCACAAGAAAGACGACATCGTCAAACTGGCCGGCGAATACGTCGATACGCTCAGGCGTTGCAACATCATCGCGACCGGCACGACTGGCACGCGCATTGGTGACGCGCATGGCCTCACCGTCGAGCGCATGTTGTCCGGCCCGCATGGCGGCGACCTGCAGATTGGCGCGCAACTCGCAGAAGGGCGGGTAGACATGGTGATCTTTCTGCGCGACCCGATGACGCCGCAGCCGCACGAACCGGATATCAACGCGCTGGTGCGTGCCTGCGACGTTCACAACATTCCGTGCGCCACCAACATTTCGACCGCGCGAATGATTCTCGACGTGCTGACTTTGCGCCTCACGCAGCTGGTCTAGACCAACGCAGTGGTGCTTTACGATCGAACGAAACCACAAACCAGGGAGACATGATGGTCAAAGCAATCCGATTCGATAAAACCGGCGGCCCGGAGGTGATGAAATGGGTCGACGTCGAAGTGGGCGAGCCGTGTGCGGGCGAGATCCGCATTAAACAGAACGCGGTCGGGCTGAACTATATCGACGTGTATTTCCGCACGGGCTTGTACCAGCAGCCGTTGCCGGGTGGCCTCGGGATGGAAGCGGCGGGTGAAGTCACCGCGGTCGGCGCGGGCGTGACCGCGCTCAAGGTGGGCGATCGTGTGGCCTACGTAGCGCGTCCTCCTGGCGCCTATTCCCAGGAGCGTGTGTTGCCGGCGGCGCATGCCGTCAAGGTGCCGG
This sequence comes from Paraburkholderia elongata, assembly GCF_013177735.1. Classification (GTDB taxonomy): domain Bacteria; phylum Pseudomonadota; class Gammaproteobacteria; order Burkholderiales; family Burkholderiaceae; genus Paraburkholderia; species Paraburkholderia elongata. The sequence goes on from NZ_WOEZ01000126.1 coordinate 120,353, forward strand.
ACGCGTTGAGCGACGAGCAGGCGGCTTCCGTGATGCTGCAAGGGCTGACCGCGCAATATCTGTTGCGCCGCACGTATCCGGTAAAAGCGGGCGATACGATCCTGATCCAGGCCGCAGCCGGTGGCGTCGGCCTGCTGGTTTGCCAGTGGGCGAAGGCGCTCGGCGCAACGGTGATCGGTACGGTCAGCTCGGACGAGAAAGCCGAAATCGCCAAAGCGCACGGCTGCGATCACGCGATCGTCTATACGCGCGAGAACTTCACCAAGCGCGTGCGCGAGATCACCGATGGCGCAGGCGTGCCGGTCGTGTACGACTCGATCGGTAAAGACACGTTTACGGGTTCGCTCGATTGCCTCGCGCCGCTCGGCCTGTTCGTGAGCTTCGGCAATGCGTCGGGACCGTTGCCGCCGATCGATTCGTCGGAGTTCGCCGGACGGGGTTCGCTGTTCTTTACGCGCCCCACACTCTTCACCTATATCGCCAAACGCAGCGATTACGAGGCGATGTCCTCGGAGCTGTTCGACGTGCTGGAGTCGGGCAAGGTGAAGACGAGCATCAATCAGCGCTACGCGCTGGCGGACGTGGGCCGCGCTCACGCCGATCTCGAAGGCCGCCGTACCACGGGCTCGACGATTCTGCTGCCGTAAGCGCGTCAATGCCTGGGCGCGTGCCCACATCGCCACGCGGGAGCAGGCAGCACCCGGCAAGCAGCGCTCGGCAAGTCGCCGGCGCGCTGCATGCTGCCATCAAGGCGCAATAGCCACGCCATAAAAATTCCGCGCTGCACCACAGCCCGCGCGAGCGTTGCTTTTCCCCGCAAAGCCAGACCCCATGGGCCTCAGGCCGTTCCATACCCAGCGGAGCGGCCTGTTTCGTTTACGTGTTTTTTATACCACCCCTGCCATCTTTGACCAGGCCTTTACGCGGATCGGCATAACGTTCTACCCATCCAAAGTCCGCTACTGGAGAACACAAAATGGATGTGCTGTACGTCGGGGGGATGGTGCTATTCGCAGCGCTTACCTTTGCTTTGATTGCCGGCTGCGAGAAGTTGATGCAGTTCCGGCGCGGCCAGGGAGCACGCTCATGACCTGGATTCTGTGGTTATCGGGCGCTGCTACTGCGCTGCTGTTCGCTTACCTCGTCTATGCGCTGCTGCGCGCGGAGGACATTGAATGAACTCCAACAATGTCCTGCAAATGGTCATTTTTCTGGTCGTGCTGCTCGCGGCCGCAGTGCCCGTTGCCCGCTATCTGACGCGCGTGATGGACGGCACCTCTCGCGTGGTCCGCTTCGGCGGTCCGCTCGAGCGTTTGCTGTACCGTATCGCCGGGGTCGACTCGTCGACGGAAATGAGCTGGAAGCACTACGCCATCGCCACGGTCGCCTTCAACGTGCTCGGTGTGCTGGTCCTGTACCTCCTGTTGCGTGTTCAAGGCTGGCTGCCGGGCAACCCGCAAGCCTTCGGTCCGATGTCGGTCGACAGCGCCTTCAATACGGCTGTCAGCTTCGTCACCAACACCAACTGGCAGGATTACACGCCTGAGCAGACCGCCGGCTATCTGACGCAGATGCTCGGCCTGACGGTGCAGAACTTCCTGTCCGCTGCCACCGGCATCGTCGTGGTGATCGCGCTGATCCGCGGTTTCGCACGTCATACGGCGAAGACCATCGGTAACTTCTGGGTCGACATCACGCGTGTGACGCTATACATGCTGCTGCCGATGTCGGTGATTGTCGCTGGTTTGCTGATGAGCCAGGGCGTGATCCAGAACTTCAAGTCGTATCAGGACGTGCCGACTCTGCAGACCACGACCTATGCGGCACCGAAGCTCGATGCACAAGGCAACCCGGTGAAGGACGCGAAGGGCAATGCGGTGACGGTCGACACCAAGCTGACGACGCAGACCATCGCCATGGGCCCGGTGGCGACGCAGGAAGCGATCAAGATGCTCGGCACCAACGGTGGCGGCTTCTTCAACGCGAACTCGGCACACCCGTACGAAAACCCGACGCCGTTCAGCAACTTCCTGCAGATCTTCTCCATGCTGATTATCCCGGCGGCGCTGGCCCTGGTGTTCGGCCGGATGATCGCGGACCGCAAGCAGGGTATTGCTGTACTCGCCGTGATGACGATTGCTTTCGCCGCTTGCGTGGTGGGTGAAATCAGCGCGGAGCAGGCCGGCAACCCGACCCTGACCTCGCTGAACGTCGACCAGTCCGCCAATGCGTTGCAGTCGGGCGGCAACATGGAAGGCAAGGAAACGCGCTTCGGTATCGCGCAGTCGGGCATCTTCACGGTCGCCACGACGGCGGCATCGTGCGGTGCAGTCGACAACACGCACGACTCGCTGACCCCGCTCGGCGGCCTCTACCCGATGCTGCTGATCCAGTTGGGCGAAGTGGTCTTCGGCGGCGTGGGCTCCGGTATGTACGGGATGCTCGTGTTCGCCATGCTCGCGGTGTTCGTCGCAGGCTTGATGATCGGCCGCACGCCGGAATACGTCGGCAAGAAGATCGAAGCGTATGAGATGAAGATGGTGTCGATCGTCGTGCTGCTCACGCCGCTGCTGGTGCTCGTAGGTACCTCGATCGCGGTGCTGACCGATGCGGGTAAGGCAGGTATCGCCAACCCCGGTGCACACGGCTTCTCAGAAATTCTCTACGCGTTCAGCTCGGCTGCGAACAACAACGGTAGCGCGTTTGCTGGCCTGACGGTGAGCACGCCGTTCTACAACTGGTTGACCGCGATTGCGATGTGGTTTGGCCGCTTCGGCTCGCTGATTCCGGTGCTGGCGATTGCCGGCTCGCTGGCGGCGAAGAAACGCCTGGCTGTCACCGGTGGCACGCTGCCTACGCATGGTCCGCTGTTTGTGGTGTTGCTGCTTGGCACCGTGCTGCTCGTCGGCGCACTGACGTACGTGCCTGCGCTCGCTCTCGGCCCCGGCGTCGAACATCTGATGATGATCGCCGGCCATTAATACGGGCCATTCGAGAAAAACGAGGATTCAATGACTGAACATAATGCAACGCGGTCCATGTTCGATCCGGCGCTAGTGCGTCCGGCGATCGTGGACTCATTCAAGAAACTCACGCCACGCACGCAGTTCCGTAACCCGGTGATGTTCTGCGTGTACGTCGGCAGCATCCTGACGACGATCCTCTGGATCGCCGCGCTGGGCGGCCAGGCCGAAGCGCCTGCGGGGTTCATCCTCGCGGTCACGCTGTGGCTGTGGTTCACGGTGCTGTTCGCCAACTTCGCAGAAGCGCTCGCTGAAGGCCGCTCCAAGGCCCAAGCCGCGTCGCTGCGCAGTGCGAAGAAAGACGTGATGGCCAAGAAGCTCAACGAGCCGCATCCGAAGTCGCCGATTCGCATTCTGACGGCGTCCGATCTGCGTAAAGGCGACGTGGTGCTGGTCGAAACCGGCGACGTGATTCCGGCCGACGGCGAAGTGATCGACGGTGTCGCGTCGGTCGACGAATCGGCGATTACCGGCGAATCCGCACCGGTGATCCGCGAATCGGGCGGCGACTTTACGTCGGTGACGGGCGGCACGCGCGTGCTGTCGGACTGGATCGTCGTGCGCGTCACGGCGAATCCGGGCGAAGCCTTCCTCGACCGCATGATTGCGATGGTCGAAGGCGCGAAGCGTCAAAAGACGCCGAACGAAATCGCGCTGACGATTCTGCTGGTCGCGCTGACGATCGTGATGCTGCTCGCAACCGCGACGCTGCTGCCGTTCTCGATGTTCTCCGTCGAAGCCGTCAAGGCTGGCCATGTGGTGAGCATCACTGCGCTCGTGGCACTGCTGGTGTGTCTGATTCCGACCACGATCGGTGGCCTGCTGTCCGCCATTGGTGTGGCCGGTATGAGCCGCATGATGCAAGCTAACGTGATTGCAACGTCAGGCCGTGCTGTGGAGGCTGCAGGTGACGTCGACGTGCTGCTGCTCGACAAGACCGGCACGATCACGCTCGGTAACCGTCAGGCTTCGACCTTTGTGCCGGCGCCGGGCGTGACCGAAGAAACGCTCGCCGATGCTGCGCAACTTTCGTCGCTCGCGGACGAAACGCCGGAAGGCCGCAGTATCGTGGTGCTCGCCAAGCAGCGCTTTAACATCCGTGCTCGCGACATGGCGTCGTTGCATGCAGTCTTCCTCGCCTTCACCGCACAAACGCGGATGAGCGGTGTGGACCTGCCGGGCCGCGAGATCCGTAAGGGCGCAGCCGATGCCGTCAAGAACTACGTCGAAGCGAACGGCGGCCGTTATCCGACGGAAGTGAGCAACGCCGTGGCTGAAGTGGCGCGTCGTGGCAGCACGCCGCTGGTGGTGGCCGAGAAGGGCGAGCATGGCGCACGCGTGCTCGGCGTGATCGAGCTGAAGGACATCGTCAAGGGCGGCATCAAGGAGCGTTTCGCCGAACTGCGCAAGATGGGTATCAAGACCATCATGGTGACGGGCGACAACCGCCTGACGGCAGCCGCCATTGCCGCAGAAGCAGGCGTTGACGACTTCCTCGCGGAAGCCACGCCAGAAGCCAAGCTGTCGACGATCCGCGCGCACCAGGCCGAAGGCAAGCTGGTGGCGATGACCGGTGACGGTACCAACGACGCTCCGGCGCTGGCGCAAGCCGACGTCGCAGTGGCGATGAATACCGGCACGCAGGCGGCGAAGGAAGCCGGCAACATGGTCGACCTCGATTCGAACCCGACCAAGCTGATCGAGATCGTCGAAATCGGCAAGCAGATGCTGATGACGCGCGGCTCGCTGACAACGTTCTCGATTGCCAACGACGTCTCCAAGTACTTCGCCATTATCCCGGCTGCGTTTGCGAGCACCTATCCGGCACTGAACAGGCTGAACGTGATGCATCTGGCCACACCGGCCTCGGCGATCATGTCGGCGGTGATCTTCAACGCACTGATCATCGTGCTGCTGATTCCGCTGGCGCTGAAGGGCGTGAAGTACCGGCCGCTCGGTGCCTCGATCCTGCTGCGCCGTAATCTGCTGGTGTATGGCCTTGGCGGGATCATCGTGCCGTTTATCGGCATCAAGCTGATCGACATGGTGCTGGCCGCGCTCGGCTGGGTTTAACAGGCTGTGTCCGGCGGCGTTGGCTGCCGGACACGTCTAAAAGGATTGCCAATCATGAAACTTTTTCGTCCGCTTATCGTGATCTTTGTCGTGCTGTCGGCGATCACGGGCCTCGCTTACCCGGCCGTGATGACCGCCATCGGCCAGACCGCGTTCCACGATCAGGTCAACGGCAGCATGATCGAACAGAACGGCAAGGTGGTCGGCTCGAAGCTGATCGGCCAGCAGTTCGATGCGCCGCAGTACTTCTGGGGCCGTCTGTCGGCCAACAGCCCGAAACCGTACGACCCAACGAACTCGGGTGGCTCGAACCTCGGGCCGACCAACCCGGCGTTGTCGGATGAAGTCAAAGGCCGTCTCGACGCGTTGAAGGCGGCGGGTACCGACATGTCGAAGCCGGTGCCGATCGACCTCGTGACGTCGTCGGGTAGTGGCCTCGATCCGGAAATCAGCCCGGCTGCGGCGGCTTACCAGATCGACCGTGTCGCGAAGGCGCGCAAGATGTCGCCGAACGACGTGCAGGCGCTGGTCGACCGCTACACCACCGGCCGCCAGTTCGGTGTACTCGGTGAAGCACGCGTCAACGTGCTGCAGTTGAATCTCGCACTCGACGCTGCGCATCAAGGCTAAGCGGGTGGGGAGGACAAGGACGGCGCCCGGTGCGGCGCCGTCTTTGCCTTTTGTGGCGCGGCGTTTTGTGGCCGCCATTTGCGGTGAAGTCGCTGCAGTGCCACCATGTACGTGATGCAGCCCCGTGGACCCACGTAGGCTGTCATCAAACAGACCCATAAACAGAAAGCATGAACCGACCCGATCCTGACGAATTGCTCGACAAGCTGCAACGCGACGAAGAAAAGCGTCAGCGAGGCAGACTGAAGATTTTCTTCGGTGCGTCGGCGGGCGTCGGCAAGACCTATGCGATGTTGCAGGCCGCGCGGCGCCGTGCCGATGAAGGCGCGGACGTGGTGGTCGGCATTGCCGAAACGCATGGCCGCGGCGAAACCGCTGCGCTGCTCGAAGGCCTCGACGTGCTGCCGCTCGCGGTTATCGAGTATCGCGGCCGCAAGCTTGGCGAGTTCGATCTCGACGCCGCGCTCGCCCGCAAGCCGCAACTGATTCTCGTCGACGAACTCGCGCATTCGAACGTGCAGGGCGCACGGCATCTGAAGCGCTGGCAGGACGTCTACGAACTGCTCGACGCGGGCATCGACGTCTACACCACGGTCAATGTCCAGCACCTCGAAAGCCTGAACGACGTGGTCGGCCAGATTACCGGCATCCGCGTCTGGGAGACGGTGCCCGACCGCGTGTTCGATCGCGCCGACGAAGTCACGCTGGTCGACCTGCCCGCCGAGGAACTGCTCGACCGGATGCGCGACGGCAAGGTGTATTTGCCGCAGCAGGCCGAGCGCGCGGTGCGCAACTTCTTTCGCAAGGGCAACCTGATCGCGCTGCGCGAGCTGGCGCTGCGCCGTACCGCCGACCGTGTCGATGCGCAGATGCGGGAGTATCGCGCCGATCGTTCGATCCAGCGGATCTGGCAGGCGCGTGAGCGCTTGCTGGTGTGCGTCGGTCCTGGCCCGGAAGCGCCGATGCTGGTGCGCGCGGCGGCGCGCCTCGCCGCCAGCCTGAAGGCGGACTGGATCGCCGTCTATGTGGAAACGCCCGCGCTGCAGCGTTTGCCCGACGCGCGCCGCGAACGCACGCTGAACGCCTTGAAGCTCGCCGCCGAACTCGGTGCCGAAACCGCAACGCTCGCCGGTACCGATGCGGTCGCCGCACTGATCGGTTATGCGCAGGCTCGCAACGTCTCGAAGCTGGTGGCCGGCGCTTCGGCGCGCACCGGTCTCGGGCGCTGGCTGCGCCGGCCGCTCGGCGAGAGCATCGCCGAACGCGCGGGCGATCTCGATCTCACGCTGATTCGAGCGTCGTCGGAACGTGATGGCGCTGAACATCGCCGCTTACTGAACACCACCGCCAACGCGTGGCGCGAGGCGTTGAGCACGGCGCGCGAACGCCGTTCGCCGCCGCGCGCCTACGGCATCGCGCTGGCGATTTGTGCGGCCATTACGCTGCTGTCGAGCCAGCTGATCGACCATATCGATCTGACCAACCTCGTCATGCTGTACCTGCTCGGCGTGATCTTCACCGCCGTGAAGCTGGGGCGCGGGCCGGGCGTCGTGCTGTCGTTCATGAGCGTGGCGGCATTCGATTTCTTCTTCGTGCCACCGCGCATGTCGCTGTCGGTGTCCGATACGCAGTACCTGCTGACCTTCTTCGGCATGCTGCTGACGTCGCTCGTCATCAGCCATCTCACCTCGAGCCTGCGCCGTGAGGCGAGCGTGGCGCGGCGACGCGAGCAACGCACCGGCGCGATGTACGCAATGGCGCGTGAACTGGCGGCAGCGCTCACCACCGAGCAGATCGTCGGCATCGGCAGCCGGCATGTGAGCGAAGTGTTCGGCGCGCGCGTCGCGATCCTGTTGCCGGACAGCGTCGATCAGGTGAAGCAGAAGATCGAAGACCCTGACGCGGCGATCACGCTCGAAGGCGAGACGCTCGATATCGACGTCGGCCAATGGGTCTACGATCAGCAGAAGCCGGCCGGACACGGCACCGATACGCTGCCGGCCGCCGCCGCGCTATACCTGCCGCTGAAGGCGCCGATGCGTACGCGCGGCGTGCTCGCGGTCGTGATGCGGGACGAGCGCGAGCTGGACGTGCCCGAGCAGCAACGTATGCTCGACGCCTTCGCCGCGCAAATCGCGCTGGCGCTGGAGCGCGTGCACTACGTCGACATCGCGCGCGATGCGCTCGTCAATATGGAATCGGAGCGCTTGCGCAATTCGCTGCTGTCGGCGATTTCGCACGACTTGCGTACGCCGCTGACGACGATCGTCGGCTTCTCGTCGATGCTGGCGCAATCGCGTGAGGCGCACCCCGGTGCGCAACCCGGCGACGATCTCGTCGAAGCGATTCATGAAGAGGCGCTGCGCATGACCGGCATCGTCACCAATCTGCTCGACATGGCGCGCTTGCAGGCAGGCAGCCTGCAGCTGAACCAGCAGTGGACGCTTCTCGAAGAAACGGTGGGCGCCGCGCTGGGGGCGTGCAAACGCGTGCTGGCGAATCACCCGGTGCAGGTGAAGCTGCCCGCGGATTTGCCGCTGCTGCACCTCGATGCCGTGCTGATGGAGCGGCTCTTTTCGAACCTGTTCGAGAACGCGGCCAAATACACCCCGCCGGATACGCCGTTGACGATCGGTGCGCAACGTCTTGACTCGGACGGCAAGTCGTTCGTACGCGTCGCGGTCGACGATAACGGACCGGGTCTGCCAGCCGGCATGGAAGCGCGCGTGTTCGAGAAATTCACGCGCGGCGAGAAAGAGTCGGCCAAGCCGGGCATCGGCCTCGGCCTCGCGATCTGCCGCGCGATCGTGGAAGCGCACGGCGGTACAATCGGCGCGCTCAATCGGATGTCCGCGGACGGCCGCGTCGAAGGCGCGCGCTTCTGGTTCACGCTGCCGGTGGAAACGCCGCCCGAAGCACCGGATGCGCTGGAAGACGAAGGCGCCGACGCCTTGCCGGACCTCGATTCAACTCTTAACCCGCTTTCCAAGCCTAGCCATGAGTGACCCGAGCATCACTGTCGTCCTGATTGAAGACGAAAAGCAGATTCGCCGCTTCGTGCGAACCGCGCTGGAAGGCGAGGGCATCGTCGTGCACGACGCCGAGACCGGCAAGCAAGGTCTTGTCGAAGCCGCGACGCGCAAACCCGATCTCGTCATCGTCGATCTCGGCCTGCCCGACACCGACGGTCTCGACGTGATTCGCGAGCTGCGTGGCTGGAGTGAGCTGCCGGTCATCGTGCTGTCGGCGCGCACCCAGGAAGCCGAGAAAGTCGCCGCGCTCGATGCCGGTGCGGACGATTACCTCACCAAGCCGTTCGGCGTCTCCGAACTGCTGGCGCGGATCCGTGCGCATATGCGGCGCCGCAATCAGGGCGGCGCGAACGAATCGCCGCTGGTGCGCTTCGGCGCGGTGACGGTCGATCTGGCCTTGCGTCAGGTGAGCCGCGACGGCGCCGCCGTCCATCTCACACCGATCGAATATCGCCTGCTCGCGACGCTGGTGCGCCACGCGGGCCGCGTTCTGACGCACCGCCAATTGTTGCGCGACGTGTGGGGGCCGTCGCACGTGGAGAGCCATCACTATCTGCGTATTTATATGGCGCATCTGCGCGGGAAACTGGAGCGCGACCCGGCGCAGCCGGAGCATATCGTCACGGAAACGGGCGTTGGGTACCGGCTGGTCGGCGCGGTTTGACGCTACTTTGGTATAATTACAGGCTGTAAGGACGACCTTACGCATCCGCTACAAACGGGGACGGCCCCATCTGACCATGGAGCTGTCTCATGTCCTGGATTCTTCTGCTGATTGCCGGTTTGCTCGAAGTCGCATGGGCGGCCGGTCTCAAAACCTCCGAAGGCTTCACCCGGCTGTGGCCCTCCGTATTCACGGTCGTGACCGCGCTCGGCAGCTTTGTCCTGCTCGCAATGGCGATGCGCCAGTTGCCGCTCGGCACGGCCTACGCCGTGTGGACGGGGATCGGCGCGGTCGGCGCGTTCATCTTCGGCATCATCATGATGGGCGAGGCCCTGACGGCCGCGCGGGTGGCGAGCGCGGCCCTGATCGTGATTGGACTGATCGGGTTGAAGCTGTCGTCGGGGCATTGAGCCCTTGTTGTCCCGTCAGATTATCGTGTCCGCGTGCGCTCGAACCGGGCGCCAATCACCCGCTAACCACTCGCCATTAGAGCCCGTCATTTGTTCGCCGCTCTGCGTTCTGCGAATTAACGTGGCTATAATGAGATTGAATCCAACCTGAAATTGTCCGCGGCCCATTTGGCGCGGCCGGCTTGGCGCGGGTCTGACGACTTCGGTGCGGCGGCTCCCTTTCCTTTGCCCGTCGAAGCGCCCGGCACGCACAGCGCGCCTGGAGGCGGCCATGCTTGAATCACTTTCGCTCGCTGCGGGCCTCTCATGGGGCAGCGGTCTGCGCCTCTATCTGACAGTCCTGCTGGCCGGCGTGTTCGCACGTCTTGGCTTCATCCATCTCCCCGATACGCTGTCCGCTCTGTCCTCGCCGTGGGTAATCGGCGTCGCCGGCGTGCTGACGGTCACCGAATTTCTCGCCGACAAAATCCCCGCATTCGATTCCTTATGGGACGCGGTTCATACCTTTATCCGCATTCCCGCTGGCGCGGTACTGGCGGCCGGCGCGCTCGGTCATGCCGATCCCGCGCTGCTGACGGTGGCGGCACTCGCGGGCGGCACGCTGGCGGGAACCGCGCATCTGGCTAAAGCGGGTACACGCGCGCTGATCAATCTGTCGCCGGAACCGGTGTCGAATGTCGTGACCTCGACCGCCGAAGACGGTCTCGTGTTCGGCGGCATGCTGCTCGCGCTGTTCGTGCCGGTTCTGTTCCTGGTATTGATGGTGGGCTTCCTGATGCTGGCCGGCTGGGCGTTGCCGCGGCTGTGGCGCGGGGTGCAGGGCGGTTTTCGCGGGATGGCGACGCACATGGTGTCGCGGTTTGCCAGGAGTCGGCACGATTGAGCGATACGGTAAGGGGCGTTACGGCGCGGGCGGCCTCACGGCCAACCCGTCGGCTGGGCGGCGCGGATGTGCTGCGCCAGTCCATTCGCATGACGGCGCGCGACTGGCGCGCGGGCGAACTGACGATGCTGCTGCTGGCGCTGGTGCTGGCCGTCGCGGCGTTGTCGAGTGTCGGCTTTCTGGCTGACCGCTTGCATCAGGGGCTCGAGCGTGACGCGCGGCGCATGATCGCCGCCGATTTCATCGTACGCGCCGATCATCCTGTCGATTCGCAGTTCGCGCAGCAGGCGAGCGCGCTCGGTCTGAATACCGCCAGCACGGCGATCTTTCCCAGCATGGTCAATTCGGCCGGCGCGCAGCCGGTCTCGCGGCTGGCCGCCATCAAGGCGGTGTCGCCGGGTTATCCGTTGCGCGGCGCGTTGCGGATCGCTTCGGCGCCGGGTGCGGCGGACCATCCCACACAATCGATTCCGGCGCCGGGTGCGGCATGGGTCGATCAGGCACTGCTCGACGCATTGAAGCTGCATGTCGGCGACGCCGTGAAGGTCGGGTCTCGCAGTTTCACAATCGGCGCGGTCATCACCCGTGAACTCGACCGTGGCTTCTCGTTCGTCAATTTTTCGCCGCGGTTGATGCTGCGTGCCGACGATGTCCAATCGACCGGCCTCATCACCTTCGGCAGCCGCGTGACTTACCGGTTGCTGGTGGCGGGCCCGGATGCAACGGTTGCGCGCTTCGCGCAATTCGCGCATGACAAGGTGGACGGCGGCAAGATGCGCGGCGTCGCGCTCGAATCGTTGCAGGACGGCCAGCCGCAGGTGCGTCAGACGCTCGACCGCGCGGGTCACTTCCTCACGCTCGTCTCGCTGCTCACCGCGTTGCTCGCGGCGGTGGCGATCGCGATGGCCGCGCATCGGTATATGCGCCGGCATCTGGATGGCTGCGCGGCGATGCGCTGTCTTGGCGTCAGTCAGGCCACACTACGCACGCTGTTCACGCTTGAATTCATAGGGCTGGGTTTGATCGGCGGCGCGCTCGGCGTCGCGCTCGGTTACCTGGGGCATCTGGCGTTGCTGACGTGGCTCGGCAGTCTGATCGACGTCGCATTGCCGTACCCAACCGTCTGGCCGGCGCTCGAAGGTATCGCGGCCGGTCTCGTGCTGTTGCTCGGCTTCGCGTTGCCGCCGCTGTTGCCGCTGACGCGTGTGCCGCCGGTGCGCGTGCTGCGTCGCGAATGGGGCGAAGAGGGGCGCACCGCGTGGGCCGCCTATGCGCTCGGCATCGTGCTGTTCGCCGCACTCCTGATCGTCGCAGCGGGCGAGTTGAAGCTCGGCGGCATCGTCGCGGGCGGCTTTGCCGGCGGGCTGCTGGTGTTCGCGTGCATCGCGCGGCTGGCGTTGTGGGGTGCGTCGCGTGTCGTGCGCAGCGAGCGCGTGAATGCGGGAATGGGCTGGCGTTACGCGCTGGCGTCGTTGGAGCGGCGTAGCGGCGCGAGCGCGTTGCAGATCACCGCCCTCGGCATAGGTCTGATGTGCCTGTTGCTGATCGCGATGACGCGTAACGACCTCGTGGCCGGCTGGCGCAAATCGACGCCGCCCGATGCGCCGAACGAATTCGTGATCGACATCCAGCCCGACCAGCGCGAAGTCGTAACGCAATATCTGAGTACGCACGGCGTGCCCGGCACCGTGCTCTCGCCGATGGTGCGTGGCCGGCTGATTGCGATCAACGGCAAGCCGGTCAATCCGGATTCGTTCAAGGGCGACGATGCCAGGCGTCTCGTCGACCGCGAATTCAATCTGTCGTACACGACCGAGCTGCCCGACGACAACCGTCTCTCTGCCGGCACATGGTACGGCGACACGAAGACGCCGCAGATTTCGATCGAAGAGGGGCTCGCGAAGCTGATCAAGGTGAAGCCCGGTGACATGCTGCGCTTCGACGTGACGGGATTGCAGGTCGATGCACCGGTAACGAGTGTTCGCAAGCTCGACTGGGGTTCGTTCAAGGTCAACTTTTTCGTGCTGATGCCGCCGGCCTCCTTGCAGGATTTCCCGGCGACATTCATTACCAGTTTTCATTTGCCGCAAGAAAAACAGTCGACCATCGACGGGCTGATCGCCGCCTATCCGAACCTCACGGCAATCGACACCGGTCCGATTCTGGCGCAGGTGCAGCGTGTCTTGCAGCAGGTGATCGGCGCGGTGCAGTTTCTGTTCGCGTTCACGCTCGCGGCCGGCGTGCTGGTGCTCTACGCGGCGCTTGCCGGCACGCGTGATGAGCGTATGCGAGAATCCGCGCTGCTGCGCGCGCTGGGTGCGTCGCATCGCCAGGTGCGGGCGGTGCATATCGCCGAGTTTGTGGCGGTGGGGGCGCTGGCGGGTTTGATGGCGGCGATCGGCGCGCAAGTGATCGGGTGGGTGCTGGCGACGCGCGTGTTCGAGTTTTATCTGGCCTTCGATCCGTGGCTGTTGCCTGCGGGTATTGCAGCCGGAATCGCCTGCGCGGGCGTGGGCGGCTGGCTCAGCTTGAGGCATGTGCTGGCGCGGCCCGCGTTGCAATCGCTGCGGGACGCGTGATTATTCTCTTTTGGTTTTTGTGATTGGGTATGAGCGATCTTAACGATGAGGTGTCCGCCGCACAGCCGACGGCCTTCGAACTGGTGGGCGGTGAAACGCGTGTGCGTGAACTGGTCGACCGGTTTTATGACTTGATGGATCTCGAAACGGAATTCGCCGGGATCCGGGCGTTGCATCCGGAGTCGCTCGATGGCTCGCGCGACAAGTTTTTCTGGTTCTTGTGCGGGTGGATGGGTGGGCCCGATCATTACATCAGCCGGTTCGGCCATCCCAGGTTGAGGGCGAGGCACATGCCGTTTCCGATTGCGTCCAGCGAGCGGGATCAGTGGCTTCGCTGCATGGCGTGGGCGATGGAGGACGTTGGGCTTTCCGAGCAGTTGAGGGAGCGGTTGCTGGCGTCGTTCTTCGAGACCGCGGACTGGATGCGTAACCGCAATGGATGATGGAGCAGGGGGGGCAGAGGGGCCGGAAGCGGCAGAGGCGCGCGCAGTCCTGGACTGCTGGTTCGGCGCCCCGAATTCACCCGCCTTCGGCCAGGCCCGCAAGCTCTGGTTCTCCCGCGACAAGGCCTTCGATGCGATGCTGCTGGAACGCTTCGGGGCACTAATCGACGCGGCGCGCGAAGGGTCCCTCGACAGCTGGACGGCGACACCGCTCGGCGCGTTAGCGCTGGTCATCGTGCTGGATCAGTTGTCCCGCAATTGCCACCGCAATACACCGCGCGCTTTCGCTGCCGATTATCAAGCGCTGCGCATCGCGCAACAGACGATCGCAAGCGGCGCCGATCGCTTATTTCCGACCGTGCATCACCGCGCGTTCGCGTATTTACCGTTCGAACACGACGAAACGCTCGCCAGCCAGCACGAATCGTTGCGCCTGTTCAAACAGCTGAAGGCCGAGCCGGGTGGCGCGTCCTACTACTCATCCGCGGTCAGGCACGCCAGAATCATCGAGCGTTTCGGACGCTTTCCACATCGCAATGCGCTGCTCGGGCGGCCTTCGACGGATGAAGAAACGGCTTTCCTGAAAGGACCCGGCTCGTCGTTCTAGGCGCGAGGTAAATGCGCAAGCACCGGACAGAGACCGCCCGGTGCCACGCACTACTCGCCTTGCGCGGGCCTGGCCGGAGTCCGCACGAACACCCGCAACAACTCGTCGGTGTCGCCCGGGCGCGCGCCTGACCAGAACAGCCGCCAATCGCCTGCCGGCGCACGTGCATTGTCGCGGCGGCTCTGTTCAATCAGCCACGTGCATGCGGTCGTCGCGGTGTTCGCGGTCGGTTGATGCTCGATGCCGGTGTAGTAGTACAGCATCGGCGCTTCGGATTCGCCGAGCCCCGCGCTGGCCATGCAATCACCATCGTTCCATTCGATATTCATGCTGGCACCGAGATTTTCGAACACGGAGCGGTAACTCTTCGCATAGTCGAGCCACGGTAGCAGCAGCGTACTCACCAGTCCCCACGCGAGAATCGCGCCGGCGCACCAGCTCAGCGCGCCGCGCCATTTGCCGGTGTACTTGAAGACCGGCAGCAGCCACAGCCAGCCGAGCGTCATCAGCAGCGCGGCCGCGATCAGTCCGGGCTTGACCGGCAACACCCAGTCGAGCGGCAACCAGCGGCCGAGCAGGTGCAGCGACGCGTGTGTGTTGGCTGGACCGCTCATGATCGACCAGATGATCCACGCGAGCGCGGCCGTGCTGCCGAACAGCACGCGGCTCGCTATATCCCAGCTTGCGTGCAGACGCCGCGGCAGCGTTTCGATGCCTTGCATCGCCACCAATGCG
The DNA here is from genome assembly GCF_013177735.1 of Paraburkholderia elongata. GTDB lineage: Bacteria > Pseudomonadota > Gammaproteobacteria > Burkholderiales > Burkholderiaceae > Paraburkholderia > Paraburkholderia elongata. Next base: position 135,432 of record NZ_WOEZ01000126.1, read on the forward strand.
AGCGGGGCGATGAACGGCAGAATGTACAGTTCGCGCACCGTTGCCGACGTTTGCAGTACGGCGAAACCGGTGCCCGCGAAAATCACCGGCATAGCCACGCGCGGGTCGCGCCAGAGGCGCCACCCGCCGCCGGCGAGCGCGGCTAACGCTAGCGGCACCACCGGAAAGCCGACGCTCAGCACGGTGCGCAGCACGAACAGACGGCTTTCGTTTTCAGAGCCGAGTTCTGGCACCGAAAAGCCGAGGAAGCGGCCGATGTTGTTGTCCCACAGCCAGACTTTGAAGAGCGCTTCGGAGCGCAGATAGAAGCAGATCGGCCAGATCAGCGCGAAGGGCGCGCAGACCAGCGCCGCGATGCCGAGCGCCGCTGCAAAGCTACGAGTACGGCAGGCGGGATACAGCACCAGCACTGCGACGGTGGTCGCGCCGAACACGAGCGGCACGAACAGGCCCTTGGCCAGCAACGACACGCCGACGCCCGCGCCGAACATCGCCGCGCCGCTCAGAATCGCGTGGCGCCGATGGCGTGCATCGACCGGCAGCGTGCGCGCTTGGTCGCGCAGGTGCACCAGCACCAGTTCGAACAGTCCGCAGAAACCGAGCGCGGCGCCGGCCATCAGCGCGACGTCGGTCATCATGTCGTGCACGTGCTTGATGACGACGAGCGTGCTCGCGAACAACGCCAGCGTGCCGATCACGCGGATATCGAACCAGCTCGACGCGGCCACCGCGCGGCGGGCGACGCGTGCCGTGTAGTAGACGGTCAGGCCGGCGAAGAGCGCGCTCGCGAGGCGTGCAGCGTCATGCAGAGGCAGATAGCGGCCGAACATCCAGGCGAAGCCGGCGGCGACCCAATCGTAGATCGGTGGCTTTTCCACAAAGGGCTGGCCGGCGTTGGTCGGCACGACCAGATCGCCGGTATCGAGCATGTGCTGGATGATGCCGAACGTATAGGTCTCGTCCTGCTTCCACGGCTCATGGCCCAAGGTGCCGGGCAGGAGCCACGCGCACAGGACGGCCAGCGCGACCAGCCACATCAGTGGACGGGCAGCCGTGAGCGCGCGCAAGCGCCGGGCGCCACGCGTAGCGGGAGCGGTGGGCTCCGAGGAACCGGCAGGGGCGGCAGGCCTTGCGGGCGCCGAGGCTTCGGCTGCGGCAGTGTGGCCGTCTGGCAAGGCGGCGCCCGATTCGGCAACGTGTGCCGAGCCGGGGCGCGTGTCCGGCGCACTGTCGGCAGGGCCGGCCGGCGCTGGCGTCGCAACCGCGACGTTCCCCGTGCGCCAGGGCGCGGATGGGTTTTCGTACATGAGAATCTCTGGTCGCCCTACGGGGGCGACTTAGGCAGCGGGCTTATGTTCTGACTGTGCGTCGCATGCGGTTGCATGCGAACGTTGCGATTGTAGTCCCAGTCTATTACGGTCGATTACAGAAAAAGCGGGGAATATTGCGGTCAGCCGAACGGAATGCGCCGATTCTTCTTCAAATCGACGGGAATGGGGCATCGGGTGTCGGGAAAGGAGAAGGCGGCCGCCTGAAACCGCCGGCCGCGGGAAAAGAAGAGGGGTATTCAGCGTCCGCCCGTGACGTCGAGCAGCGCGCCCGTCACGTACGAGGCGGCGTCGCTTAACAACCAGACGATCGACTCGGCGACCTCGTTGGCGCTGCCGGGGCGGCCCAGCGGCGTGGTCGCGCCGAGTTGGGCGGCGCGCTCAGGCTTGCCGCCGCTGGCGTGGATTTCGGTATCGATCAGGCCGGGACGCACCGCGTTCACGCGCACGCCCTGCGGGCCGAGTTCCTTGGCGAGGCCGATCGTCATGGTGTCGACGGCGCCTTTCGAGCCGGCATAGTCGACGTATTCGTTCGGCGAACCCAAGCGCGCAGCCGCCGACGAGATGTTCACGATCACGCCCCCCGCACCGCCACGGGTTGTCGACATGCGGCGCGCGGCTTCGCGTGCGCACAGGTACGCGCCGAGCACATTCACGTCGAACATGCGCTTCAGACGCGCAAGGTCCATATCTGCAAGCTGGCTCGACGGCGCGACGATCCCGGCATTGTTGACGAGCGCATCGAGCCGGCCGAACTTCTGCTGGAGCGCGTCGAACATCGCGATCACGTCGGCTTCGCTGGCGACGTCGCCGGCAATCGGCAACGCGTGGCCACCAGCGCGTTCCACTTCAGCGACAGTTTCCTGCGCGGCCGCGCGGTTTTGCGCATAGTTCACGCCGACCGACCAGCCGCGTGCACCCAGCAAACGCGCGGTTGCGCGGCCAATGCCGCGGCTGCCACCGGTGATCAGAACGGCTTTCGTCATCGCAACCTCATCGTTCGGGTGGGGGCAGCAGGAGCGTGCGGCCGGTGTTTGTTCAGAGGGTCGAAGAAACGCAGCAGGCGGCGCTCAAACGGCGTCGCGGTTGATGACCCATTTGTCGTTGGCAGGCGGCTTATAGCGTTGCAGCTTGTCGATCAGCGCGACCGGATCGGGATCCCTTTGCAGGATGTCGAAGTAGGTCTGCCGCATGAAGCCTTCGTCTACCGTGTGCTTGAGCAGCGCGATCAGCGGATCGTAGAAGCCGTCGATATTCAGCAGTGCCACCGGCTTCTGGTGATAGCCGAGTTGCGCCCACGTATAGACCTCGAACAGCTCTTCGAGCGTGCCCGCACCGCCTGGCATCGCGACGAACGCGTCGGACAGGTCGGCCATCATTTTCTTGCGATGATGCATGTCGGGCACCACATGCAACTCGGTCAAGCCGTTATGGCCGACTTCCTTGTTGACCAGCAACTCGGGAATCACGCCGATTGCGCGGCCGCCTTCGGCCATCACCGTATCGGCGATCACGCCCATCAGGCCAACCTTGCCGCCGCCATAGACCAGCGCGAGATCGGCCTGCACCAGCGCGCGGCCGAAGGCGCGCGCGGCTTCAGCGTACAACGGTCTGACTCCGTCGGAGGAGCCGCAATACACACACACCGACTTCATTCTCAAACGTCCTTCGGTTCGTTACGGGGCGCGGCGCCCTCCTTCGGCGGCAGGTAGTCGTAGAACTCGCGCTTGGGCAGCTTGCCTGAGACGAGGTCGTCGAAAATCTGCCGAGAGCGGCCGCGCAGATAAGGCGCCATCAGCGACACGATCTGCACGCTCACCTGATGCAGTTCAGCGCGAATGGTTTCCTGCTCGTTGTACTTGCGTGGGTTCATCACGAACTGATAGGACAGCCAGTACGTCGCGATCACGCCGATGTTGGTCGCGATCACCTGCAGTTCTTCGGGCGTGGCGACCATTTCGCCGTCCGCCACGAGTTGCTCGCAGAACTGGCTCGCAAAGCGCACCTTATGGCTGATGATCTGCTTGAAGTGCGTTTCGAGCGTGCGGTTGCGCGCCAGCAGATCGTTCAGATCGCGATACAGGAAACGATAGCGCCACGTGAAATCGACCATGTACTGCAGGTACGACCACATCTCGTCGATCGTTGCACGGTGATCGTCGGGAAAGCGCAGACGCTTTTCGATCTCCTGCTCGAACTGGCTGAAGATGCTGTTGATGATGTCGTCTTTGTTGCGGAAGTGGTAGTACAGGTTGCCTGGACTGATTTCCATTTCCTCGGCGATCGTCGTCGTCGTGACGTTCGGCTCGCCGATCTCGTTGAACAGCTTCAACGACAGTTCGAGGATCCGTTCGCGGGTGCGGCGGGGAGGTTTGGCTTCCATGTAGTCCGGCCCTGGTTACGCCGGGCTGAGCGCGTGGCGGCATGCCGCTCTCGCGCGATCCACCCGGACGCGGTTGGTATATGTGAGACTATCGGTCGATTATAAACCGACCGTTCTTATACCAAGGGGATACTCAGGGTTTTCATTTTTCAGGGCGCGAAGGGGCGCGCTGCGTGGTCTTCATAGCCACGCTTTGACCCAACGCACGACGAGCGGCCCGACGATCAGCCCCCACGTCATCAGACACATGCCGAGTGCGACCATCACCGCCGCGCTGCCGAGATCCTTGGCACGGCGCGACAACTCGTGGCGTTCGAGCGAAATCCGGTCGATGGCCGCTTCGACGCTCGAATTCAGCAATTCGACGATCAGCACCAGCAGTACCGAGCCGAGCAGCAACACGCGCGACACGGGATCGACCGGCACCAGCACGCCGCACGGAATCAGGATCGCGGCGAGCGTGAGCTCTTGGCGAAACGCGCTTTCCTCGCGGATCGCCACGCGAAACCCGGCGAGCGAATTTTTCATCGCGTGCCACGCACGGGTCAGGCCGCGATTGCCCTTGTACGGATTGAAGGGGAGCGGTGCGAACGGATCGTCGGGGCTGAGCGGTTCGTTGTGCGGGTCGCTCCCGGGCCTTTCGGGGCTTTCGAGGCTCGCGCCGTTCATGCCGTGAAAACCATTCGCGTGATCGACATGATTCGGCGTGCCGTGCTCGCTCACGTCGTCGAACGGCTCGATGGCGTCGGTGTCGTCATCGACAGCGCGCAACGCGCCGTTCGACGCGCGTGCCGCGGTGGAGTGTCGGGTTCGCATGAGCGGCTCGGCGCGTCGCATCACGCGGCGGCGCTTTCCTCGCTGTACGAGGTGCGCGGCAGCGGCTTCAGATGTGCCGCGAACTGCTCGGACGCCGCTGCCCACGAGAAGCGTTCGGCCCACGCGCGTGCATGGCTGCGTTCGATCTTCAGCGCTTCGAGGCAGGCCTCACGCAAGTCTTCGTGCATGGCGCCCGCGCCGCCGTCGCCCAGCACGTCGATCGGGCCGGTCACCGGATACGCCGCGACCGGCGTACCACAGGCCAGCGCTTCGAGCAGCACGAGCCCGAAGGTATCGGTGCGGCTCGGGAACACGAATACGTCGGCGGCGGCATAGACCTTGGCCAGTTCGGCTTGCGTCAGCACGCCCAGGTAGTTCGCTTGCGGATAGCGCGACTTCAGCTCGGCCAGCGCCGGACCTTCGCCCGCGACCCACTTCGAGCCGGGCAGATCGAGTTTGAGAAACGCCTCGACGTTCTTCTCGACCGCCACACGTCCCACGTACAGAAAGATCGGTCGCGCGGTGTTGAGAACCTTCGAGTCCATCTGGTGAAAGATCTCGAGATCGACGCCGCGGGTCCACAGCACCACGTTGGTGAAGCCGAACTTTTCGAGGTCAGCCTTGACCACCGGTGTGGGCGCCATCACCGCCAGCGACGCCTTGTGGAACCAGTGCAGAAACTTGTAGGTCACCGCTAGCGGAATGCCGAAACGCGCCTGTACATACTCTGGAAAGCGCGTGTGATAGGCGGTCGTGAACGGCAGCTTGTGCTGGATCGCATAGGCGCGCGCGGCCATGCCGAGCGGGCCTTCGGTGGCGATGTGCAGCGCGTCGGGCGCGAAGTCGTCAATGCGCTCGCGCAGCTTGCGGCGCGGCATCAGCGACAGGCGAATCTCAGGATAGGTCGGGCACGGAATCGTCTTGAACTCGAGCGGCGTCAGCAAGTCGACGTGGTGGCCGAGTGCGGTGAGCTCGCGCGTGGTGTTTTTCAGCGTGCGCACGACGCCATTGACCTGCGGTTCCCATGCGTCGGTGACGATCATGATCTTCATCGGTTTCGGCCCAATAGAAGTGGAGAGGGACTACGCGGTCGCCCGGGCCTTTTGCACGCCGACTTCCGGGGCGCGCATCACAGTCCAGTAGATCACCTTGAGTTCGCCTTCATACGTCTCGACGAGTGCCGACAGGCTTTCGACCCAATCGCCGTCGTTGCAATACAGCACGCCATCGATGTCGCGGATTTCTGCTTTGTGAATGTGCCCGCAGACCACGCCGTCGCAACCGCGGCGGCGTGCTTCGTCAGTCATCACGCGCTCGAACGACGAGATGAAATTCACCGCGTTCTTCACCTGGTGCTTCAGGTATTGCGACAGCGACCAGTAGGGGAAGCCAAGGCGGCTGCGGATCCGGTTGAACCAGCGGTTCAGGATCAGGATCATCGTGTAGAGCGTGTCGCCGAGATAGGCGAGCCACTTCGCGTGCTGGATCACGCCGTCGAACAGATCGCCGTGCACGATCCATAGGCGCTTGCCGGCGAGCGTCGTGTGAAACGCTTCGCCGCGCACGTGGATGTCGCCAAACGCGAGGTCGCAGAATTGACGCGCGGCTTCGTCGTGATTGCCCGGCACGTAGATGACCTGGGTGCCCTTGCGCGCTTTGCGCAGCACCTTCTGCACGACGTCGTTGTGCGCCTGCGGCCAGTACCAGCCTTTTTTCAACTGCCAGCCGTCGATGATGTCGCCCACGAGGTACAGGTATTCCGACTCGTTGTGCCTCAGAAAGTCGAGCAGATACGGTGCCTGACAACCGCTCGAGCCGAGGTGGATGTCGGACAGCCAGATGGTGCGATAGCGATGCGGTTCGGCGTGTTCGTCGTCGTGATGGCCGGCGTGCGCGTCGAGCGGCAGCGACGGCACGGGCAACGGCAAGCCGTGGCTAAGGTTGGGTTCCGGGTGGAACGCGACAGGGTCGACGCTCGGGCCGGTCTGGCGGAACAGGGAAGTCGCGGACGTTTTGGGGTCCATGGCTCACGCGTCGAGTTGCGGTGCCCGTATTGCGCCAGCCGCGCGTGACCCTGCCGTGACAGTCACAAGAAATTCTTATTACTGTGTCGGGAGAGGGCGACGGCGGTAGGGGAACGGCGGGGTGCGAAAAGGGCTGGGACGAGAGCTGTGACAAGAGCAACCGCTGTAAAGCGACCGCGAACCGCGGACGCGGCGGCGTGAATTGCAGGACGGCCAGTTTGCTCAGCCCGCGACGCTGATTACGCGTGTACCGGCGAGGCGGTCATGCAGGAATTGACGCTGCGAGTCGAAGCGGCCGGTGGCGGCCCACAGCACGAACCAGATCGCCGCGATCACCAGCGTCTGCGGCACGACGAGGTCCAGCAGCGGATGCAGCACGAGCGGCGGCAAAAACCACAGCCACGCGAATACGTAACGAACGATCGCGCGGCCCGTGGACAGCGGCGCGCCGTTGGCGGCGACGACGCGCAGGCGCCAGGTTTTCATCGGCAGTGTCTGGCCGCTGTGGGTCCAGAACCAGACGAAATACAGACCGACCACGAGGCCGATCCACGCTGCGAGCAGGTTGTGATGGGTCAGACCGTTGCGCTGCTGCGTCAAGGTGCTGAACAGATAACCCGCGATAAACACGACACCGAACAGGATCACGGCTTCGTAGAGCAGCGCGGCGAGGCGCCGGCGAACGGTGGGCGCGGTGCCGGATGCGTCGGCGGGCAGTGTCGAGGTGGCGAGCGGCTGGGACACAGTCGGGCGCCGATCAGGAGCCGTTGAAGATCGACGGCGCCTCGGCCGGCGAAACCGGCACCGGCGTGGCGGGCACGAAGCTGCCCGCAGCCGGAATCGCCGGCGTGACGGCCGTGCTCGGCAATGGAGCGGCCGCCGCGGCACTCGCCGCTGCGGCACCGCTCGCGCCGTGCTCCCGGGCATTGACCAGACGGTCCAAGCCCTTGATCTCGGTTTTGCCGGACGGCGGCGCGCTCACAACGCTCGGCCGCCGCTTACGCTCGCTCGCGGCGAGTCGCTCCTTCTGCTCTTCCGGCAATTGCTGATAAGCCTTCCATGCATTCTGGCGGGTTTCGCGCGGCAACTCTTTCGATACCTGGTAGTTTTCGCGTGCAACGCGCCGCTGATCGGGGGTCATACGAACCCATTCAGTCATTCGATCATGCAGGCGTTTTTGCGCATCAGGCGATAACTTCGGGTAACGCGATGCAATCTTGATCCATTTTCGCTTGCGCTCGTCGCTGAAGGAATCCCATAAGCTGGCGAACGGCGCGAGTGCAATGTGCTCGGCCGGGCTCAAGCGCGACCATGCCATCGGGCTGTTGCTGCCGGGCAGGCTCGGCAGGTCGACGGCGAGGGTGGGCACGGGCGCTTTGGCGGTCGCGTTGCCGCCTGCGGCAGGTGCGCTGGCGGTCGACGGGCTCGGATAAAAGCGCGGATACGTCGCGGCAAACGACACCAGGGCCGCGATCGCGCATCCGAAAACAACGGCCAAGCCGCGCTTGTAACTCACCCGAAGAATCTCCCGCTCAGTGGGCGCGTGATAGGTACGCGTTGAAGCCGTGGTCGAGATAGGCATTGAGCGGCAGGTCGTCGCTTAGCATGGCTGCATCGATATCGGCGAGTTCGGCGGTGCGTTGTTGATCTTCCCAATAGGCGATGCCCACGAGGCTGACGACTAGCGCGACGAGCGGCCAGGCAAGCGCAAAGCGGCGCAGCGGCGAACGGCGGCGCTGCGGCATGTCGATTTGCGGCATACCGGCCGGCATGCCGGCACCGGCGAAGGCGGGCACGAACACCGGCGCGCTCACGGTTTCGGGCTTCTTGCGAGCAAGCGCGGCGCGGCGCGCCACGGCGAGCCGGTCGACGGTGGCGGGTGGAATACTGGCGGCGTTTTCGTCGAGCGCGCGGCGCACCTGGCGGGCGAACTCGAGTTCTTTGGTTTCTAGGGAGCTCATAGCGTGATTCCTTTAGCCTTGAGCGCTTGCGCCAGCGTGTGCGTGGCCCGCGAGCAATGCGTTTTCACGCTACCCTCGGAGCAGCCCATCGCGGCGGCAGTCTCGGCGACATCCATATCTTCCCAATAACGCATGAGAAACGCCTCCCGTTGACGTGCCGGTAACTTTTGGATCTCGTCGTCGATTAACTGTAAGACTTGTTCGCGTTCGAGTTTCTGTTCGTTGCTCTCGGAGCCCGCCGAGCCTTGCTGCGCCTCGAATGTTTCGAGTGGGTCGAATTCGTCGTCGTCGGCGTTGCCGAGCGAAGAAAACAGACTAACCCAAGTATTGCGCACTTTGGCACGACGGAAATAGTCGTGCATCGCATTCTGGAGAATACGCTGAAATAGGAGCGGAAGTTCGGCCGGAGGACGGTCACCGTATTTTTCGGCGAGCTTGATCATCGCGTCCTGCACGATATCGAGCGAGGCGTCGTCGTCCCGCACGGCGTAGACCGTCTGCTTGAATGCGCGCCTTTCGACGCCCGCCAGAAAATCGGCGAGTTCCTTGTCTGATGCCATCCGTTTGGGGGTCGGCGCAGCGTGCGTGCGCGTAATCGGTCGAAAAATGTCGTAAAACTCGCGGATGCTAACAAACTTTCGCGCCGCTGGGGCGAAACGTGATGCACCTTGCGTTCTAATAACTCGCTTTCGGTCGTTTTTGGTCTGTGCGCGAGATTGCGGGGCAGGGCGCCAGGGCAATATTTACTTGACCGCGCGGACATCTGCGGATATCGTCGCTGGTTCGCAACATAAGTGACTTGTCTCAATTGAGGTGTGGCCCAAGAAGCTCACCTGTCAACTGGACGCGCCGCTTGAACCCGAGCCACAAGCCCGGCAGAGAGCACCCGATCAATTTTTTGCCGAAAATTCGAAAGGTGAATAATGAATATGCCCAGCGCGGAATTCTCCACGTCGGATACGACTTCCCCTCCTGAAGCTGACTCTATCGGCGCGACCGTGCTCATGAAGGCACTGGCCGACGAAGACGTCGAGTTTGTGTGGGGCTATCCCGGCGGCTCGGTACTTTACATTTACGACGAGCTGTACAAGCAGGACAAATTCCAGCACGTCCTCGTGCGCCACGAACAAGCCGCAGTCCACGCCGCCGACGCCTATGCGCGTTCCACCGGCAAAGTGGGTGTGTGCCTCGTGACTTCCGGCCCCGGCGTCACCAATGCGGTGACCGGCATCGCCACCGCCTACATGGATTCGATTCCAATGGTGGTGATCAGCGGCCAGGTGCCTACCGCCGCGATCGGCCAGGATGCGTTCCAGGAGTGCGATACAGTCGGCATCACGCGTCCCTGCGTGAAGCACAACTTCCTCGTGAAGGACGTGCGCGACCTCGCCGCTACCGTCAAGAAAGCTTTCTATATCGCCCGTACCGGCCGTCCAGGCCCGGTGCTGATCGACATTCCGAAAGACGTGTCGAAGACGCCGTGCCAGTACGAACCGCTCAAGACCGTTTCGCTGCGCTCGTACAACCCTGTCACGAAAGGTCACTCCGGCCAGATCCGCAAGGCGGTTGCCTTGCTGCTGTCGGCCAAGCGCCCGTACATCTATACCGGCGGCGGCATCATCCTCGCGGATGCATCGCGTGAGCTGAATCAGTTCGCCGATCTGCTCGGCTACCCGGTCACCAATACGCTGATGGGTCTGGGCGGGTACCGCGCGAGCGACAAGAAATTCCTCGGCATGCTCGGCATGCACGGTACGTACGAAGCCAACATGGCGATGCAGCACTGCGACGTGCTGATCGCGATCGGCGCGCGCTTCGACGACCGCGTGATCGGCGACCCGGCGCACTTCGCGTCGCGCCCGCGCAAGATCATCCATATCGACATCGATCCTTCCTCCATCTCCAAGCGCGTCAAGGTCGACATTCCGATCGTCGGCGACGTGAAGGAAGTGCTGAAGGAGCTGATCGAGCAGCTGCAAACGGCCGAGCATGGTCCGGACACCGCGGCACTTGCCGACTGGTGGAAGGACATCGAAACCTGGCGCGCCAAAGATTGCCTGAAGTTCGACCGCAAGAGCGACATCATCAAGCCGCAGTACGTGGTGGAAAAGGCGTGGGAACTGACCGACGGCAATGCCTTCGTGTGTTCCGACGTCGGCCAGCACCAGATGTGGGCGGCGCAGTTCTACAAGTTCAACAAGCCGCGCCGCTGGATCAACTCCGGTGGCCTCGGCACGATGGGCTTCGGCCTGCCGGCGGCGATGGGCGTGAAGATGGCGCACCCGGACGACGACGTGCTCTGTATCACGGGTGAAGGCTCGATCCAGATGTGCATCCAGGAGCTCTCGACCTGCAAGCAGTACGAGACGCCGATCAAGATCATTTCGCTGAACAACCGCTATCTGGGCATGGTGCGCCAGTGGCAGCAGATCGAATACAGCAAGCGCTATTCGCATTCGTACATGGATGCGTTGCCAGACTTCGTGAAGCTCGCTGAAGCGTACGGTCACGTCGGCATGCGTATCGAACGCACGGCCGATGTAGAGCCGGCGCTGAAGGAAGCGCTGCGCCTGAAAGATCGCACGGTGTTTCTCGATTTCCAGACCGATCCGACCGAAAACGTCTGGCCGATGGTTCAGGCCGGCAAGGGCATCACTGAGATGCTCATGGGTTCGGAAGATCTATAACGACGGTTTCTGCGTTGGCTTCGTCATGCGCGCCTCCACAAAGGGCGAAAGCGGACGAAGTGGCGCGAACCCGCTCGCATACATCGACAAAACATCTGGAAGAAGCGAAACATGAGACACATCATTTCAGTCCTGCTGGAAAACGAACCGGGCGCGTTGTCACGCGTGGTCGGTCTCTTCTCGGCACGCGGCTATAACATTGAAACCTTGACGGTGGCTCCGACCGAAGACCGTTCGCTGTCGCGCATGACCATCGTCTCCATTGGCTCGGACGACGTGATCGAACAGATCACGAAGCATCTGAACCGCCTGATCGAGGTGGTGAAAGTGGTCGACCTTACCGAGGGCGCCCACATCGAGCGCGAGCTGATGTTGATCAAGGTAAGGGCGGTCGGCAAGGAACGTGAGGAGATGAAACGGATGTCGGATATTTTCCGCGGCCGCATCATCGACGTCACCGAAAAGACCTACACGATCGAACTGACGGGCGCGAGCGACAAGCTCGATGCCTTCATCGAAGGGATCGACGCGACTGCGATTCTCGAAACCGTCCGTACGGGCAGTTCGGGCATTGGCCGCGGCGAGCGCATTCTGAAGGTTTGACGCGCGCGCTGAGTTGCGGTTCGAAGTTGCGTTCTAAGTTGCGTTATTAACCGTCTCGATCGAAGCCGGGCAGTGCCTTCAAGAACCCGGCCAAGCAACACAACATTCGCAGTATTTGTATTTCACTGAATCATCGAATTTAGCCAAGGAACCGACATGAAAGTTTTCTACGACAAGGACGCCGACCTCTCCCTCATCAAGGGCAAGCAAGTCACCATCATCGGCTATGGCTCGCAAGGCCATGCTCACGCACTGAACCTGAGCGAAAGCGGCGTGAAGGTCACGGTCGGTCTGCGCAAGGGCGGCGCATCGTGGAGCAAGGCTGAGAACGCCGGCCTGCAAGTCAAGGAAGTGGCGGAAGCCGTCAAGGGCGCAGACGTCGTCATGATGCTGCTGCCGGACGAGCAGATCGCTGAAGTTTACGCAAAGGAAGTGCACGCCAACATCAAGCAAGGCGCGGCGCTGGCCTTCGCGCACGGCTTCAACGTGCACTACGGCCAGGTGATTCCGCGTGCCGACCTCGACGTCATCATGATCGCGCCGAAGGCCCCGGGCCACACGGTTCGCGGTACGTACTCGCAAGGTGGCGGCGTGCCCCACCTGATCGCTGTTGCGCAAGACAAGTCGGGCGCAGCACGTGACATCGCTTTGTCGTACGCTGCGGCGAACGGCGGCGGCCGTGCCGGCATCATCGAAACGAACTTCCGCGAAGAAACGGAAACCGACCTGTTCGGCGAACAAGCCGTGCTGTGCGGCGGTACGGTCGACCTGATCAAGGCCGGCTTCGAAACGCTGGTGGAAGCGGGCTACGCGCCGGAAATGGCGTACTTCGAGTGCCTGCACGAACTGAAGCTGATCGTCGACCTGATCTACGAAGGCGGCATCGCGAACATGAACTACTCGATCTCGAACAACGCCGAATATGGCGAGTACGTGACGGGTCCGCGTATCGTGACGGCTGAAACGAAGAAGGCGATGAAGGCCGTGCTGACGGACATTCAGACCGGCGAGTACGCAAAGAGCTTCATCATCGAAAACAAGGCTGGCGCACCGACGCTGCAATCGCGCCGCCGTCTGACGGCCGAGCACCAGATCGAAACGGTGGGTGCCAAGCTGCGTTCGATGATGCCGTGGATCGCTGCGAACAAGTTGGTCGATCAGTCGAAGAACTAAGAAGCCAGCTTCACCGCATCTGACCGGCGCGGCGCATCGCCGCTGCCGCCGGTAATGCAAAAAGCCGTCCAAGGGTGCTGAACCCTGGGCGGCTTTTGCTATCCTACGGTTTTACAAAAATACTGAAGCCATCCATGAATTACCCTCATCCGATCATCGCGCGAGAAGGCTGGCCGTTCATCGCCATCGCAGCCGTCGTAGCACTACTGGTTCAATTCTTCGCGGGGTTCGGCTTTGCATGGCTGTTCTGGCTGATCCTGGCGTTCGTGGTGCAGTTCTTCCGCGATCCGGCACGCCCGATTCCGACTCAGGCCAACGCCGTACTGTGCCCGGCCGACGGCCGTATCGTCGCAGTCGAGACAGCGCATGATCCGTATGCCAACCGTGAAGCGCTGAAGATCAGCGTGTTCATGAACGTTTTCAATGTCCACTCGCAACGCTCGCCGGTGGATGGCGCAATCTCCAAGGTCGAATATTTTCCGGGCGCGTATCTGAATGCCGCGGTGGATAAGGCTTCGCTCGAAAACGAGCGCAACGCGGTGGTGATCGAAATGGCTGGCGGCCAGACGGTGACCTCGGTGCAGATCGCCGGTCTGATTGCGCGGCGTATTCTTTGCTACGTACGGTCAGGTGAGCCGCTCACGCGTGGTCAACGTTATGGATTTATCCGGTTTGGCTCGCGCGTCGACGTGTATCTGCCGGTTGGCAGCCGTCCGCGTGTGTCGATCGGCGAGAAGGTTTCCGCGTCGTCCACGATCCTCGCTGAACTATAAAGCGGCACCAAGGAGGTTTTCCGAATGGCCGCATTCAAACCGCGTCGACCCCGCAACAGTGGACCGCTACCGCGTCCGTTCCGCCGTAACAAGCCGATCGTGGCGGAGTCGCCGGCAGTCGATAGCCGGCGCGCTCAGCGTCAGCAGTTCCTGAGGAAGCGCGGCATTTACCTGCTGCCGAACGCGTTTACGACCGCCGCGCTCTTTTGCGGCTTCTTCGCCGTGGTGCAGGCGATGAACGTGCGCTTCGAAATCGCGGCGATCGCGATTTTCGTGGCGATGGTGCTGGACGGCATGGACGGGCGGGTCGCTCGCATGACGCATACGCAAAGCGCGTTCGGCGAACAGTTCGACAGCCTCTCGGACATGGTGTCGTTCGGTGTGGCGCCGGCGCTCGTGATGTACGAGTGGATCCTGAAGGATCTCGGCCGCTGGGGCTGGCTCGCGGCGTTCGTCTACTGTTCGGGGGCGGCGTTGCGTCTCGCGCGCTTCAACACGAACATCGGCGTGGTCGATAAGCGCTTCTTCCAGGGCATGCCGAGCCCGGCGGCCGCGGCGCTGATCGCCGGTTTCGTGTGGCTCGCCACCGATAACCGCGTGCCGCTCAAGCTGGTGTGGCTGCCGTGGGTCGCCTTCGTGCTGACCATCTACGCCGGTGTGACGATGGTGTCGAACGCGCCGTTTTACAGCGGCAAGGCGCTCGACGTGCGGCACCGCGTACCGTTCGGCGTGATTCTGCTGGTGGTGGTGGCGTTCGTGCTGGTGTCGTCCGATCCGCCGCTGATGCTGTTCGGCCTGTTCGTGCTGTACGGTCTGTCGGGCTATGTGTTCTGGGCCTATCAGGCGGTGCGGGGCAGGGCGAATCCGGCTCGGTCCGTGCAGCGGGATCGATAAGCGCATCCGCACATTCGTGTGTCGGCGAGATGAAAAAACGGCGGCCTTCGGGCTGCCGTTTTGCTTGATGCGAGCGGTGTCCGAGGCCGCCCGGAGGCAGGTGTGACGCCAATTGCACGGCGCTGGGAATGCCGCTATAGTCGTTGGATGAATGCGTTCACGCTCTCCCACAATTATCAGCAAGCGTATCAACGAGCCGGTGCGCCGCTGGGCGTGCTAGCGCTAGCGCGTCTATCGCGCTGATCGCTTCGTTTTCCGCCTTCCGTCTGCCTCGTCTATGGTTTAGCGTCGCCAGCGGTGGCGCAAACACCCGAATTCCAATATCCGATCCCCGCAATTGAACGACTCCCCAGGAGACCCGACATGGCCGACAAACTGATCATATTCGACACCACGTTGCGTGACGGCGAGCAATCGCCCGGCGCGTCGATGACGAAAGAAGAAAAAATCCGTATCGCGAAGCAACTCGAACGGATGAAGGTGGACGTGATCGAAGCGGGCTTCGCCGCCAGCTCGAATGGCGACTTCGATTCGATTCACACGATTGCGGGCCTGATCAAGGACAGCACGATCTGCTCGCTGGCCCGTGCGAACGACAAAGACATTCAACGCGCTGCTGACGCACTCAAGCCGGCCGATCATTTCCGCATCCACACGTTCATCGCAACGTCGCCGCTGCATATGGAAAAGAAGCTGCGCATGACGCCGGATCAGGTGTTCGAACAGGCGAAGCTGGCGGTGCGTTTCGCCCGCAAGTTCACGGACGACGTCGAGTTTTCGCCGGAAGACGGCAGCCGCTCGGACATGGATTTTCTGTGCCGTGTGCTGGAAGCGGTGATTGCCGAAGGCGCGACTACCATCAACATCGCGGATACGGTCGGCTACGGCGTGCCGGAGTTGTACGGCCAGCTCGTGAAGACGCTGCGTGAGCGTATTCCGAACTCGCATAAGGCTGTGTTTTCGGTGCATTGCCATAACGATCTCGGCATGGCGGTGGCGAACTCGCTGGCCGGTGTGAAGATCGGCGGCGCGCGTCAGGTCGAGTGCACGATCAACGGCCTCGGTGAGCGCGCGGGTAATACGTCGCTCGAAGAAATCGTGATGGCCGTGAAGACCCGCAAGGATTATTTCGGCCTCGATATCGGTCTCGATACGACGCAGATCGTGCCGGCTTCGAAACTGGTGTCGCAGATCACCGGTTTCGTCGTGCAGCCGAACAAGGCCGTAGTCGGCGCGAACGCGTTTGCGCACGCATCCGGCATTCACCAGGACGGCGTGCTGAAAGCGCGCGACACGTACGAAATCATGCGTGCCGAAGATGTGGGCTGGAGCGCGAACAAGATCGTGCTTGGCAAGTTGTCGGGCCGGAATGCGTTCAAGCAGCGTCTGCAGGAACTGGGTATCGCGCTCGATAGCGAAGGCGAGTTGAATACCGCGTTCGCACGCTTCAAGGAATTGGCGGACCGCAAGTCGGAAATTTTCGACGAAGACATCATCGCGATCGTCACTGAGGAATCGGCCGAAGCGCAGGAGAAGGAGCACTACAAGTTCCTGTCGCTGTCGCAGCATTCGGAAACCGGCGAGCAGCCGCACGCGAAGATCGTGTTCTCGGTCGAAGGCAAGGAAGTGACCGGGGAAGCACGCGGCAACGGTCCGGTGGATGCCACGCTCAATGCGATTGAAACGGAAGTGGGAAGCGGGTCGGAACTGCTGCTGTATTCGGTGAACGCCATCACAACCGGTACGCAGGCGCAGGGCGAAGTGACCGTGCGGCTGTCGAAGAGCGGGCGCATCGTTAACGGCGTGGGCACCGATCCGGATATTGTCGCGGCTTCCGCGAAGGCGTATATCTCGGCGCTCAACAAACTGTATTCGAACTTCGATAAGTTGAATCCGCAACGCTCGGAGTGATGGGGGAGCAGGGCGCGCTGGCTGCGCGCTCGCTGAACCAGATTGACAAGAAGCCCCGTGCCCTGAAAAGCACGGGGTTTCCTGCTTTTGCGGTGTGCGTTTTACGCGCTGCGAGCGCTCAGAACAGGTTGCGGCGATTCGGATCGTGCATCGGATCAGGCGTTTTCTGCGTGAGCCGCACAATACCCTGATCGTCGAAATAAAAGCTGTACATCATGTACCAGACGTTGTCTTCCAGATAGCGATACGTCCAGACCTCGCGCTTCATCAATGGGAAGTACGACGTTTCGACTGGGCGGCCGAAGTTCACCAGCACGTCGCTCTTGGTCCATTTGCCGATTTCCGCCCGGTAGAACTCGTTAGGCTGAAGCACCTGGCGCACGGTGACGATCTTGCCGGATGCGTCGATGTCGGCAGCGGTAGTGGTTTCACCCATTGGCTGGGTCGGCCACATCAGCCGCTTGCCACCGTTGGGCAGGTCGTAGCTTTCACGCGGTGCACCGAGGCGGGCGACGATGGTCGATTCGTCCGCGCCTTGGCTGTATTGCTGCCAGGGCTGCACGCAGCCGGCGAGCGTGACCGTGAGCGTGAGCGCGCCCAGGCAGGCGAGCGCGGCGCGGCGCAGGCGTGCTGCGGGCGGCGCTTCGATCGAGGCCGCCGTGGATGGGTGGCGGTTGAACATGAATTCCTCCGATGGCATTTGACTCGCGGTTTTTATCATCGAGACGCATTATTTTGACACGGGCGGCAGCAAAAGATTTGCGCCTCGTGCGAGGCGTCCCTGGATGCACAGTAACGAATTCGCCGGCTTGCTTATTCCGTCTGGAACGCCCTATGATCCGCGCTTCGACGAATCAAGCGGGGCAATGACGATGGCGAAATGGCAACGGGCGGCAGCAGCGGCAGTCGTCGCGCTGGCGGCGATTTCGATGGCCGCGGCGCCTCACGCCGCGGGAGATACGGCGTCTGATGCAGCCAGCAAGCCGGTAAATCAGCCCACGGGTGCGCCGATCCAGCTTGCGCTGATCGAAGGCATGTCCGGCCCATTCGCCAACGCGGGCGCGGCGGTGGAGCGCAATCTGCGCTTCGGCGTCGAACAGGTGAATGCGCAAGGCGGCGTGAAGCTCGCCGGCGGCGCGCATCCGCTCGAACTGGTCGTGCTCGACAGCAAGGGCAGTGCGGAAGAGGCGTTGGTGCAACTGCGCGCCGCCGCGGACCGGCACATCGGTTACATCATGCAGGGCAACAGTTCGGCAGTGGCGGCCGCGCTGATCGGCGCGATCGATAAACAGAACAGCCGCGAGCCGGGCAACCGCGAACTGTTCCTCAATTATTCCGCCGACGATCCCGCCCTGACCAATGCCAATTGCAGTTTCTGGCACTTCCGCTTCGACGCGCACGCGGGCATGCGCATGGATGCGCTGGTTGACGTGGTCCAGCGTGACAAGGCGGTGAAGAAGGTCTATCTGCTGAACCAGGACTATAGTTTCGGCCATGATGTC
Source organism: Paraburkholderia elongata (assembly GCF_013177735.1). Taxonomy (GTDB): domain Bacteria; phylum Pseudomonadota; class Gammaproteobacteria; order Burkholderiales; family Burkholderiaceae; genus Paraburkholderia; species Paraburkholderia elongata. The sequence goes on from NZ_WOEZ01000126.1 coordinate 153,487, forward strand.
AGCAGTCTCGCGCGCTCGACGCTGGCCGCGAAGCGGCCGGATATCGCGGTCGTGGGTGACGAATTTCATCCGATCGGCCGCGTGAAGGACTTCGCACCGTACATCGCGAAGATCCGCGCGAGCGGCGCGGACGCGGTTATCACCGGCAACTGGGGCAACGATCTGACGCTGCTCGTGAAAGCGGCGAGGGAGCAGGGGCTGGACACCCGGTTCTACACGTTCTACGGCAATAGTCTTGGCGCGCCGGCCGCGTTGGGCGACGCCGGCGTCAAGCACGTGATCGCGGTGGCCGACTGGCACCCGAACGCCGGCGGCGCGGCCTCCGACGCTTGGTACGCCGCATTTCGCGCCCGTTTCCCGGCTGCCCAGGATGACTACCCGGTGCTGCGCATGCCGTTGATGATCGAAACCCTCGCCGCGGCGATGAACCGCGCTGGCAGCGCCGACCCGACGGCTGTCGCCCGGGCCCTGGAGGGGATCAAGTTCGACAACGGCTTTCACGCCTCGTGGATGCGGGCCGATGACCATCAGATGATCCAGCCCCTTTACGTGATGGAGATGGACAAGGCCGGCACGCCGGGAGTCAAGTTCGACAATGAAGGTTCAGGCTACGGTTTCCGCACGGTGCTGGCGTTGCCGCCCGAGCGCACTGTGCCGCCGACGGTGTGCAGGATGAAACGGCCGTAAAGCGGGCCCCGAGCCGACCTACGCCGCCCACGACCCCGCCCGGCACAGCAGGGTTCGCGGCCGGATTGGGCTGTGCTACAATACGCGTCCCGTTGTGAGGCATGCATGGCTGTAATGCGATTGAATGCGCTTGCACACACGGGTAACCCACGGCACGGCCTTTCTTCCGTGACCGCCTGTCTAGTTCTCAAGGAAATCGACATGTCCGCAGTTGAAACAAGCAAGAAGTCCGAAGTCGTTGCGCAATTCGCACGCGCAGCTAACGACACCGGCTCCCCCGAAGTTCAGGTCGCGCTGCTCACGACCCGCATCAACGAACTGACCGTTCACTTCAAGGCCCACACGAAGGACCACCACAGCCGCCGCGGTCTGCTGCGCATGGTGAGCCGCCGTCGTAAGTTGCTCGACTACCTGAAGGGTAAGGACGCGGATCGTTACCGCGCACTGATCGAGAAGCTGGGTCTGCGTAAGTAATCGGCCAGTCGTTCAGCAAGATGCCTGTGTCAGTTCCACTGATACAGGCATTTTGTTTTTGCACGGTGCGCTTCATGTGATGTGCACCGCCTGTTGTCCGCAGTAGCGTGCTGATTCATGCGGCGGTCAGCGGGAACAAGCAGTACAGGCAGTAGAGATAAAGCAGTTAGAAGAGAGAAACACGGCCGGGCTTCAGGGGCGGAGCTTTGTGTCATTCCAGCGGTTCGCGCGCGTACATAACGTAGGGCGTGGTTCTCTGGAATGGCATAACACTACTCTTCCCATGTGGCGCCGGTCCTGGCGTTGCCGCGCCGCTTCTGGTCCGCGCGGCATAACGATGAGGAAAAGCAATGACTATGTTCAATAAGATCGTCAAAGAATTTCAGTGGGGACAACATAAGGTTCGCCTCGAAACGGGCGAAATCGCTCGTCAGGCGGGCGGCGCGGTGATCGTCGACGTCGAAGACACCGTTGTGCTGGCTACAGTGGTCGGCGCCAAGACGGCCAAGCCGGGTCAGGATTTCTTCCCGCTGACCGTCGATTACCTCGAAAAGACCTATGCCGCCGGCAAGATCCCGGGTGGCTTCTTCCGCCGCGAAGGCCGTCCGTCGGAAGGCGAAACGCTGATTTCGCGCCTGATCGATCGCCCGCTGCGCCCGCTGTTCCCGGAAGGCTTCTACAACGAAGTTCAGGTCGTGATCCACGTCCTGTCGCTGAACCCGGAAATCCCCGCTGACATCCCCGCGCTGATCGGCGCGTCGGCGGCGCTCGCCGTCTCCGGCCTGCCGTTCAACGGCCCGGTCGGCGCAGCACGCGTGGCCTACATCAACAACGAATACGTGTTGAACCCGACGCGTCCGCAAATGAAGGAATCGGCACTCGACTTGATCGTCGCCGGTACGGAACGCGCGGTGCTGATGGTGGAATCGGAAGCGCAGCAGCTGAGCGAAGAAGTGATGCTCGGCGGCGTGGTGTTCGGTCACGAGCAAATGCAGATCGCGATCGACGCGATCCATGAACTCGTGCGCGAAGGCGGCAAGCCGGAATGGGATTGGAAGCCGGCCGCCAAGAATGAGCCGCTGATTGCCCGCGTGTCGGAACTGGCGCAAGCCGATCTGCTCGCCGCTTATCAGATTCGCGACAAGCAAGCTCGTTCGGCCAAGCTGAAGGAAGTCTACGCAGCGACGTCGGCCAAGCTGGAAGAAGAGGCAGCGGCTGCCGGCACGGTTGCAGCTGACAAGGCTAGCGTCGGCAATGTGCTGTTCGACATTGAAGCGAAGATCGTCCGTACGCAGATCCTGAACGGCGAGCCGCGTATCGACGGCCGCGACACGCGCACCGTGCGCCCGATCGAAATCCGTACCGGCGTGCTGCCGCGTACGCATGGCTCAGCCTTGTTCACGCGTGGCGAAACGCAAGCAATGGTGGTCGCAACGCTGGGCACCAAGGGCGACGAGCAGAACATCGACGCGCTCGAAGGCGAGTACCGCGAACGCTTCATGCTCCACTACAACATGCCTCCGTTTGCGACCGGCGAAACGGGCCGCGTCGGTTCGCCGAAGCGCCGTGAAATCGGTCACGGCCGTCTGGCCAAGCGCGCGCTGGCTGCGTGCCTGCCGAGCGCCGACGAATTCGGCTACTCGATCCGCGTCGTTTCGGAAATCACCGAATCGAACGGTTCGTCGTCGATGGCTTCGGTGTGCGGCGGCTGCCTCGCACTGATGGACGCTGGCGTGCCGATGAAGGCGCACGTCGCCGGCATCGCCATGGGCCTGATCCTCGAAGGCAACAAGTTTGCCGTGCTGACCGACATTCTCGGCGACGAAGATCATCTCGGCGACATGGACTTCAAGGTGGCGGGTACCGAGCAAGGCGTGACTGCGCTGCAGATGGACATCAAGATCCAGGGCATCACCAAGGAAATCATGCAGGTCGCCCTCGCGCAAGCGAAGGAAGGCCGTATGCACATCCTCGGCAAGATGACCTCGGCTGTGTCGGGCGCGAACACGCAATTGTCGGAGTTCGCACCGCGCATGATCACCATCAAGATCAATCCGGAAAAGATCCGCGACGTGATCGGCAAGGGTGGTTCGGTGATCCGCGCGCTGACCGAAGAAACCGGCACGACGATCGATATTTCGGACGACGGCGTCGTCACCATCGCCAGCACGAGCAGCGAAGGCATGGCCGAAGCGAAGAAGCGTATCGAGAACATCACGCTGGAAGTCGAAGTGGGTCAGGTGTACGAAGGCACCGTGCTCAAACTGCTCGATTTCGGCGCGATTGTGAACATTCTGCCGGGCAAGGACGGTCTGCTGCACATCTCCGAAATCGCCAACGAGCGTATCAAGGACATCAACGACTACCTGAAGGACGGCCAGCAAGTGAAGGTCAAGGTCATCCAGACGGACGAAAAGGGCCGCGTGCGTTTGTCGGCCAAGGCGTTGCTGAACGAGGCCTCGAACGGCGCGCCGCAAGGCGAACCGACGCCGCAGTAATGCGGTAGCAGGGCGACGGCCGGCAGCGCGAATGCGTGCCGGCCGTTTTTCATGAGGGGTGCAGGGTGGATTGCGTTGCAAACAGGCAGAAGACGGCACAAGCAGGTGCAAGCGAGTGCAAACCGGCACAAACGGGTACTCTGTGTGCATGAAGCGTTTCGTCGGAGTTCAGACGATTTTCGCCACTTCGTGCCAGCAGGCAACGCAATCCAATCTTGGAGTTGACGCAGATGAAAGCGATCGAAATCACCGAATTCGGCGCGCCGGAAGTCCTCAAGTTGGCGGAGCGGCCCATGCCGCAGCCGAAAGCGGGCGAGGTGCTGATCAAGGTGGCGGCATCAGGCATCAATCGCCCGGACGTGTTCCAGCGCAAAGGCGGTTACGCGCCGCCGCCGGGTGCTTCGGACCTGCCTGGACTGGAGGTGGCGGGTGAGATCGTCGGCGGCACCATCGACGAAAAGAGCAACCCCTTCGGTCTGAAAGTGGGTGACCGCGTGTGTGCATTGCTCGCAGGTGGTGGTTACGCGGAATATGCGACCGCGCCGCTGTTGCAGTGCCTGCCGGTGCCCGCTGGTTTGTCGGATGTCGAGGCGGCTTCGCTGCCGGAAACATTCTTCACGGTGTGGAGCAACGTGTTCGACCGTGCGCAACTCGGCAAGGGCGAAGGCGCGCCGAACGAGACGCTGCTGGTGCAGGGCGGTTCGAGCGGCATCGGTGTGACAGCGATCCAGATCGCGCATGCGTTGGGTTTTCGTGTGTTCGCCACGGCCGGATCGGATGAAAAGTGCCGCGCGTGCGAAGCGCTCGGCGCGGAGCGTGCGATCAACTACAAGACTGAGGATTTCGTCGAGGTCATCAAGTCGCTGACGAACGATCGCGGTGTCGACGTGATCCTCGACATGGTGGCGGGCAGCTACGTGCCCCGTGAGCTCACCGCGCTGGCCGACGGCGGCCGCATTGTGCTGATCGCCTTGCTGGGCGGCGCGAAAGCGGAGCTGAATCTGAATGAAGTGCTGCGCCGCCGTTTGACGGTGACGGGTTCGACGTTGCGTCCGCGCCCGATCGAGTTCAAGGCGAAGATCGCCGCGCAATTGAAAGAGCGCGTGTGGCCGCACCTCGAAGATGGCCGCATCAAGCCGGTCGTGCATCGTGTGTTTCCGGCCGCGCGGGCCGCTGAAGCGCACGCGCTGATGGAAAGCAGCACGCACGTCGGCAAGATCGTGCTGACTTGGGGTCAGGACGCTTGACACGGTCGGTTTGACAGGGTCAGTTTGACCCGATCCACCCCAGGCAGTAAAATTGCGCGTTTTGCGCACGCCGCATGAATCCGGAAGGCGGGCTGTGGGCGCAAACCAAGTCCGCCGCCAATTCAAGACGAGACGACGAGACGATGTCGAAACAACGAGCCAAGCTGGTAGTCGGTAACTGGAAGATGCACGGGCGCCTCGCCGAGAATGCGACGCTGTTGCAGGCGGTGGCGCAAGGTGCGGGCGAATTGCCGGCTGATGTGCGCGTCGGTGTCTGTGTGCCGTGTCCTTATCTCGCGCAGACTCAATCGTTGCTGGAAGGCAGCAAGGTCGTGTGGGGCGTGCAGGATGTCTCTGCATTCACGCATGGAGCCTATACCGGCGAAGTGGCAGCGCAGATGGTAGTGGATTTCGGCGCCACGCTCGCGATCGTTGGGCACTCGGAGCGCCGTGCTTACCATCGCGAAAGCGCAGAGTTGGTTGCGGTGAAGACGCAGCGTGCACTGGGAGCGGGTTTGACCCCGATCGTGTGTGTCGGCGAAACGCTCGAAGAGCGTGAAGCCGGTTCGACGGAGCAGGTGGTTGGCGCGCAACTGGATGAGGTGTTGGCGAAACTGTCGGTGGCGGATGCGGCACGCATCGTCGTCGCGTATGAGCCGGTCTGGGCGATCGGTACCGGCAAGAGCGCTACGTCGGATCAGGCGCAGGCAGTGCATGCTTTCCTGCGTTCGCGTCTGGCGGCAAAAGGCGCGGCGGTGGCGGATGTGCCGTTGTTGTATGGCGGCAGTGTGAAGCCGGAAAATGCGGAAGAATTGTTCCGCGAGCCGGATATCGACGGCGGCCTGATCGGCGGTGCGTCGTTGAAAGACCAGGATTTCCTGGCGATCTGCAAGGCAGCGGGCGCGACGAGCGTCGCCGGTTAAGCAGGGCGCCTTGGCGAGGATGACCCAATCCCGCGCGGCACACTTTGTGTGGCGCGGTTAAATAAAGACTCAGGTGAGTGTGATGCTGTATTTGAAAACATTGATTATCGTCGTTCAGCTGTTGTCGGCACTCGGGGTCATCGGCCTTGTCTTGCTGCAACACGGCAAAGGCGCCGATATGGGTGCTGCTTTCGGTAGCGGCGCATCGGGCAGCCTGTTCGGCGCGACCGGTTCGGCAAACTTTTTGTCGCGTACCACGGCCGTCCTCGCCGCCGTGTTTTTTGTAACGACTTTGACGCTCACGTACCTTGGCGCGTATCGTGCAAAACCGTCCGCAGGCTTGCTGGGCGCGGCTGTGACTGCGCCGGTCGTGGCTTCTGCTGCGTCCGCGCCGGCAGGCGGCTCGGCAGTATTGCCGGCGTCGGCCGCATCCGTCCCCGTTACAGACGTCCCGAAATAAATTTTCGTTCAAAGTGCTTTTGTGCGTTGAACAAACTGTTTAGACCAGTTACAATCTAAGTCTTGAAGCGATTCGCGGGTTTTATAAGTTGTTTTCCCGGATTGCAGTTAGTGCCGACGTGGTGAAATTGGTAGACACGCTATCTTGAGGGGGTAGTGGCGAAAGCTGTGCGAGTTCGAGTCTCGCCGTCGGCACCAAATGTTATCTAAATGCCAGCCGCTTGCTTCGCTTCGGCTGGCATTTTCACTTCTGACGCGCGGCTTGCGTTGGGCTTGCGGCATGTGCATTGTCGAAGTGATTTCGCGTCAGGAGTGCTATGCTCTTGGCGGCATTCAGAACCAACCGATAGAGGATAGTCTTGAACCTCGCAGCCTATTTCCCCGTCTTGTTGTTCCTCATTGTGGGCACCGGTTTAGGCGTAGCACTGGTCAGCATTGGCAAGATCCTCGGTCCCAACAAGCCCGATACCGAGAAAAACGCACCATACGAGTGCGGCTTCGAAGCATTCGAAGATGCGCGCATGAAGTTCGATGTGCGCTACTACCTCGTCGCCATTCTCTTCATCATTTTCGACCTTGAAACCGCGTTCCTGTTCCCGTGGGGTGTGGCCCTGCGCGACATCGGCTGGCCTGGCTTCATGGCGATGATGATTTTCCTGCTCGAATTCCTGTTGGGCTTTGCCTATATCTGGAAGAAGGGCGGCCTCGACTGGGAATGATGGATTAATCGCCGGTTTGCGAGGGTGGCCAAGGCTTGCCACCCCGTCTGGAGTGGAAAGCAAATGAGTATCGAAGGGGTCTTGAAGGAAGGGTTTGTCACCACTACGGCAGACAAACTGATCAACTGGACGCGCACCGGCTCGTTGTGGCCGATGACGTTCGGTCTCGCGTGCTGCGCGGTCGAGATGATGCATGCGGGCGCTGCCCGTTATGACCTTGACCGTTTCGGCGTGGTGTTTCGTCCGAGTCCGCGTCAATCGGACGTGATGATCGTCGCCGGCACGCTGTGCAACAAGATGGCGCCGGCTCTGCGCAAGGTCTACGACCAGATGGCCGAGCCGCGCTGGGTGATTTCGATGGGCTCGTGCGCGAACGGCGGCGGCTACTACCACTATTCCTATTCGGTAGTGCGCGGCTGCGATCGGATCGTGCCGGTCGACGTCTACGTGCCGGGTTGCCCGCCTACGGCGGAAGCGCTGGTGTACGGCGTGATCCAGCTGCAGGCCAAGATCCGTCGCACCAACACAATCGCCCGTCAATAAGGCCAACGCCTCCCCCACAATATGGCAAGCAAACTCGAGACCCTGAAAGCGAACCTCGAGGCGGCCTTTGGCGGCCTCCTGTTGAGCACCACCGAGGCAATCGGTGAGTTGACGATCGTCGTGAAGGCGAGCGACTACATCAACGTGGCAACGCGTCTACGCGACGATCGCTCGCTCGGCTTCGAGCAGCTGATGGATCTGTGCGGCGTCGATTATCAGACCTACGCCGATGGCGCATACGACGGTCCGCGTTTCGCGGCCGTTCTGCATTTGTTGTCGGTGCAGAACAACTGGCGTCTGCGTTTGCGCGTATTCGCACCGGACGACGAAGTGCCGATCGTCGCGTCAGTCGTCGATATCTGGAGTTCGGCCAACTGGTACGAGCGCGAAGCATTCGACCTGTACGGCATCGTCTTCGAAGGCCACCCGGACTTGCGCCGCATCCTGACCGACTACGGTTTCATTGGTCACCCGTTCCGTAAAGATTTCCCTGTCTCGGGTTACGTCGAAATGCGTTACGACCCGGAAGAGAAGCGCGTCGTCTATCAGCCTGTGACGATCGAGCCGCGGGAAATCACGCCGCGCGTGATCCGCGAGGATCGCTATGGCGGTCTGAAACACTAAGAGAACGCCATGGCAGAGATCAAGAACTACACGCTCAACTTCGGCCCTCAGCATCCGGCGGCGCACGGTGTGCTGCGCCTCGTGCTCGAACTCGACGGCGAAGTCATCCAGCGCGCCGATCCGCACATCGGTCTGCTGCATCGCGCGACCGAAAAGCTCGCGGAAACCAAAACCTTCATCCAGTCCGTGCCGTATATGGACCGCCTCGACTACGTGTCGATGATGGTCAACGAACACGGCTACGTGATGGCGATTGAAAAGCTGCTCGGCATCGAAGTGCCGGTGCGCGCGCAGTACATCCGCGTCATGTTCGATGAAATCACACGGGTGCTGAACCACCTGATGTGGATCGGCGCACACGCGCTCGACGTCGGCGCGATGGCGGTGTTTCTGTATGCGTTCCGCGAACGCGAAGACCTGATGGACGTGTATGAAGCGGTATCCGGCGCACGGATGCACGCGGCTTACTATCGTCCGGGTGGCGTGTATCGCGATCTGCCTGACGCAATGCCGCAATACAAGGCGTCGAAGATTCGCAATGCGAAGGCATTGTCGAAGATGAACGAGAACCGTCAAGGTTCGCTGCTCGACTTCATCGACGATTTCTTTACGCGTTTCCCGAAGTGCGTCGACGAATACGAAACGCTGCTTACCGACAACCGGATCTGGAAGCAACGTCTGGTCGGTATCGGTGTGGTCAGCCCGGAACGGGCGCTGAATCTCGGTATGACCGGCGCGATGTTGCGCGGCTCGGGTATCGAGTGGGATTTGCGCAAGAAGCAGCCGTACGAAGTTTACGACAAGATGGATTTCGACATTCCGGTCGGCGTTAATGGCGATTGCTATGACCGATATCTGGTTCGCGTCGAAGAAATGCGCCAATCCACGCGGATTGTGAAACAGTGCATTGAGTGGCTGCGTAAGAATCCAGGCCCGGTGATGATCGACAATCACAAGATTGCGCCGCCGTCGCGTGTCGGCATGAAGTCGAACATGGAAGAGCTGATTCACCACTTCAAGCTCTTCAGTGAAGGCTTCCACGTACCGGAAGGCGAAGCGTACGCTGCTGTCGAGCATCCAAAGGGCGAGTTCGGTATCTACCTGATCTCGGACGGCGCGAACAAGCCGTATCGTCTGAAGATTCGCGCACCGGGCTATGCGCACCTGTCCACGCTCGATGAAATGGCGCGCGGTCACATGATCGCCGACGCTGTGACGATCATCGGTACGCAGGACATCGTGTTCGGCGAAGTGGATCGCTAGGACGTATTCATCGGCGCGCGTCTTCAGATTGCACCGAAGCACGCGTCAAGCAAAGGAACGCCGGGTCTGTCGCAGCATGATGTGAGCGACGGGTTTTCGTTCGGTAGGAATTGAAAGAGTCGTGTCTGAAAATGATCTCAGCTGAAGGCCTGAAAGAAATCGATCGTGCGATCGCGAAGTATCCCGCCGATCAGAAACAGTCCGCCGTGATGTCGGCGCTGGCTACTGCTCAGGAAGAGCATGGCTGGCTGTCGCCCGAACTCATGCAGTTCGTTGCGGACTATCTCGGCATGCCGGCGGTCGCCGTGCAGGAGGTGGCTACCTTCTACACGATGTACGAGACCTCGCCGGTCGGCGAGTACAAGATCACCCTCTGCACGAACCTGCCGTGCCAGCTCGGCCCGGACGGCGGCTCTGACAGCGCCGCTGAATATCTGAAGCAGAAGCTCGGCATCGACTTCGGTGAAACCACGGCTGACGGCAAGTTCACCTTGAAAGAAGGTGAGTGCATGGGTTCGTGCGGCGATGCGCCGGTGATGCTGGTGAACAACCATCGCATGTGCAGCTTCATGAGCCGCGCGAAGATCGACCAGCTGCTCGAGGAACTTTCGAAATGACGTCTTTACACGATCGTCACATCAAACCGCTGATTCTCGCCGGCCTGAACGGCGACAACTGGCATCTCGAAGACTATGTGGCGCGCGGCGGTTACGCTCAGCTGCGCCGCATTCTGGAAGAAAAGATTCCGCCCGAGCAGGTGATCGCCGACGTCAAGGCGTCGGGTCTGCGCGGCCGTGGCGGTGCGGGCTTCCCGACCGGTCTGAAGTGGAGCTTCATGCCGCGTCAGTTCCCGGGGCAGAAGTACCTCGTCTGCAATTCGGACGAAGGCGAACCGGGCACGTTCAAGGATCGCGACATCCTGCGTTTCAATCCGCATTCGCTGATTGAAGGCATGGCCATCGGCGCGTACGCGATGGGCATCACGGTCGGCTACAACTATATCCACGGCGAAATCTGGGAAGTCTACAAGCGCTTTGAACAAGCGCTGGATGAAGCCCGCCGCGCCGGGTTCCTCGGCGACAACATCATGGGTTCGGGCTTCTCGTTCGAACTGCATGCACATCACGGCTACGGCGCCTACATTTGCGGCGAAGAAACCGCGCTGCTCGAATCGATCGAAGGCAAGAAGGGCCAGCCGCGCTTCAAGCCGCCGTTCCCGGCGAGCTTCGGCGTCTATGGCAAGCCGACCACGATCAACAACACCGAGACGTTCGCTGCGGTGCCGTTCCTGCTCGCGATCGGTCCGCAGAATTACCTCGAAATCGGCAAGCCGAACAACGGCGGCACGAAGATTTTCTCGGTCGCAGGCGACGTTGAGCGTCCCGGCAACTATGAAATTCCGCTCGGCACACCGTTCGCAACGCTTATGGAACTGGCCGGCGGCATGCGCGGCGGCAAGAAGATCAAGGCCGTGATTCCTGGCGGCTCGTCGGCACCGGTGATCCCCGGCGAAATGATGATGCAGACCGACATGGACTACGACTCGATCGCCAAGGCTGGCTCGATGCTCGGTTCCGGCGCGGTCATCGTGATGGACGAGACGCGTTGCATGGTCCGTTCGCTGTTGCGTTTGTCGTATTTCTATTATGAAGAGTCGTGCGGTCAGTGCACGCCGTGCCGCGAAGGCACCGGCTGGCTGTATCGCGTCGTGCATCGTATCGAACACGGGCAAGGCCGTCCGGAAGATCTGGATCTGCTGAACTCGGTTGCTGAAAACATCATGGGCCGCACGATTTGCGCGCTCGGCGATGCAGCGGCCATGCCGGTTCGCGGCATGCTCAAGCACTACTGGGACGAATTCGAATATCACGTCGCTCATAAGCATTGTCTCGTCGGCGGTCACGCCGGTGCGGCAGCGGCGTCGGAAACAGTGGCTGCTTAAGTGCCGAAATAAGTACGCTAAATAGCGCACCAGAACACATCATCCGCGGGATTCACCGCCTGAAACGGGCGTTGAACAGGGCGAACGATTGAGCGGTAACAGGTTAAGGAAGATTGACCATCATGGTTGAACTTGAAATAGACGGCAAGAAAGTAGAGGTGCCTGAAGGCAGCATGGTGATCCAGGCTGCGCATAAGGTCGACACGTACATTCCTCACTTCTGCTATCACAAGAAGCTGTCGATTGCGGCCAACTGCCGGATGTGTCTGGTCGATGTCGAAAAGATGCCGAAGGCCGTGCCCGCATGCGCCACGCCGGTGTCGGCCGGCATGATCGTGCGCACCAAGTCCGATAAGGCGGTGAAGGGCCAGCAAGCCGTGATGGAATTCCTGCTGATCAACCACCCGCTGGATTGCCCGATCTGCGATCAGGGCGGCGAGTGCCAGTTGCAGGATCTGGCCGTGGGCTACGGCAAGTCGTCGTCGCGTTATAGCGAAGAAAAGCGCGTGGTGTTCCACAAGAACGTCGGCCCGCTGATCTCGATGGAAGAAATGTCGCGTTGCATTCACTGCACGCGTTGCGTCCGCTTCGGCCAGGAAGTCGCCGGCGTGATGGAGCTCGGCATGCTGGGCCGTGGCGAGCATTCGGAAATCACGTCGTTCGTCGGCAAGACGGTCGACTCGGAACTGTCGGGCAACATGATCGATCTGTGCCCGGTCGGCGCGCTGACCAGCAAGCCGTTCCGCTACAGCGCCCGCACGTGGGAGCTGTCGCGCCGCAAGTCGGTGAGCCCGCACGATTCCGTCGGTGCAAACCTTGTGGTGCAAGTCAAGAACAACCGCGTGATGCGTGTTCTGCCGTTCGAAAACGAATCCATCAACGAGTGCTGGATTTCGGACAAGGACCGGTTCTCGTACGAAGCCCTGAATAGCCCGGAACGTCTGACGCAGCCGATGCTCAAGCAAGGCGGCAAGTGGGTCGAGACCGACTGGCAAACCGCGCTCGAATACGTGGTCAAGGGTCTGAAGGGCATCAAGGGCGACCACGGCGCGAACGCGCTGGCCGCTCTCGGCAGCGCCCACAGCACGGTCGAAGAACTGTTCCTGTTGAAGCAGTTGGCCCAGGCGGTCGGCACGCCCAACGTCGATTTCCGTCTTCGTCAGTCGGATTTCTCCGCACCCGTCAACGGTGCACCGTGGCTCGGCACGGCGATCGCCGATCTGTCGAACGTGGATTCGGTGCTCGTGATCGGTTCGGATCTGCGCCGTGATCATCCGCTGTTCGCCGCGCGTCTGCGTCAAGCTGCCAAGAGCGGTACGAAGCTCACGCTCGTGCAAGCCACCAACGACGACGCGATGATTCCGCAAGCGCGACGCGTGGTCGCTGCACCGTCGGCGTGGCTCGATGCACTGGCTGGCATCGCCGGCGCGGTGTCGGAAGCAAACGGCGTGGCACCGCCGGAGGCCTTCGCCGGCACGCAGCCGACGGACTCCGACAAACAGGTCGCGAAGTCGCTCGCCAGCGGCGAACACCGCGTGGTGTTGCTCGGCAATGGTGCGGTCCGTCATCCGGACTTCGCCGCGATTCACGCTGCGGCGCAATGGATCGCGGACGCGACCGGCGCAACGTTGGGTTTCCTCACGGAAGCCGCCAACACGGTCGGCGCGCATCTCGTGAACGCATTGCCGGGTGAGGGCGGTTTGAACGCTCGCGAAGTGTTCGAACAACCGCGCAAGGGCTATGTGCTGCTGAACGTCGAACCCGAGTTCGACACGGCCAATCCGGCGCAGGCTCTGGCCGCGCTGAAGCAGGCTGAAATGGTCGTCGTGATGTCGCCGTTCCAGATTGGGGCCGACTACGCCGACGTGCTGCTGCCGATCGCACCGTTCACAGAAACGGCCGGCACATTCGTCAACGCCGAAGGTACCGTGCAGACGTTCAACGGCGTCGTGCGTCCGCTGGGCGACACGCGTCCGGCATGGAAGGTTCTCCGTGTCCTGGGCAGCCTGCTGGGCGTGCCCGGCTTCGAATTCGACACCTCGGAAGAAGTGCGCACGGCAGCCCTCGGCGATGGCGAGATCAAGTCGCGTCTGTCGAACAAGACGGGCGTCGCGGTTGCACGCGGCAAGGCAGCGAAGGCAGCGGAAGACAAGTTCGAGCGTATCGCCGACGTGCCGATCTACCACGCCGACGCGCTGGTGCGTCGCGCTGAGTCGCTGCATCTGACGGCAGCGGCGCGCGCAGCGAATTCGGTCGGTCTGCCGGCTGCGCTGTTCGACAAACTGGGTTTGAAGGAAGGCGACGCAGTGCGCGTGCGCCAGGGCGAGCAATCGGTGCAGTTGCCGGCCGTGCGCGACGCGAATCTTGCGGAGACGGTCGTCCGCGTATCGGCGGGTACGCCCGCCGGTGCCGCGCTGGGCAGCCTGTTCGGTGAACTGCTGGTGGAGAAGGCGTAAATGAGCTTGTTCGATACGATCAACTCGGGCGGCACCCAGCTTCTCGGTGTGGCATGGCCCACGGTGTGGGCACTGGTGCGCATCCTGGTGGTGGCCGTCGTGATCCTGCTGTGCGTGGCTTACCTGATTCTGTGGGAGCGTAAGCTGATCGGCTGGATGCACGTACGTCTCGGCCCGAACCGCGTGGGCCCCGCAGGTTTGCTGCAGCCGATCGCCGACGTGCTGAAGCTGTTGCTGAAAGAAGTGATTCAGCCCGCCCAGGCGAGTCGCTGGATCTACATGATCGCGCCGATCATGGTGGTGGTGCCGGCCTTCGCGGTGTGGGCGGTGATTCCGTTCCAGGCTGGCGCGGTGCTCGGCGACATCAACGCGGGTCTCTTGTATGCGATCGCGATTTCGTCAGTCGGTGTGTACGGCGTGATCCTGGCCGGCTGGGCGTCGAACTCGAAGTACGCGTTCCTCGGCGCCATGCGCGCGGCCGCTCAAATGGTCTCGTACGAAATTTCGATGGGCTTCGCCCTCGTCGTCGTGCTGATGACCTCGGGCAGCCTGAATCTGTCGGACATCGTGACGTCGCAGGAGCGCGGCATTTTCGCCGGCTACGGCTTGAACTTCCTGTCGTGGAACTGGCTGCCGCTGTTGCCGATGTTCGTCGTGTACTTCATCTCGGGCATCGCCGAAACTAACCGTCACCCGTTCGACGTGGTGGAAGGTGAGTCGGAAATCGTCGCGGGCCACATGATCGATTACTCGGGGATGGCGTTTGCGCTGTTCTTCCTCGCCGAGTACATCAATATGATCGTGATCTCGGCATTGGCTGCAACACTGTTCCTCGGCGGCTGGAGCGCACCGTTCGGCTTCCTGTCGTTTGTCCCGGGCATCGTTTGGCTCGTCGCCAAGGTTTTCTTGCTGCTGTCGGTATTCATCTGGGCGCGTGCCACGTTCCCGCGCTATCGCTATGACCAGATCATGCGTCTGGGCTGGAAGATTTTCATTCCGGTTTGCGTGGTGTGGCTCATTGTGGTCGGCTTCTGGATCATGTCGCCGTTGAATATCTGGAAATAAAGGGCGGATGAACCCATGACCGCAATCCAAAACTTTTTCAAGACCTTCTTCCTGACGGAATTGCTTAAGGGCCTCGCGCTGACGGGACGTTACGCGTTCCAGCGCAAGATCACGGTGCAGTTCCCGGAAGAGAAGACCCCGATCTCGCCGCGTTTTCGCGGCCTGCATGCGCTGCGCCGCTATGAAAATGGCGAAGAACGCTGCATCGCCTGCAAGCTGTGCGAAGCGGTATGCCCGGCGCTCGCCATCACGATTGAATCGGAAACCCGTGCGGATAACACGCGCCGCACGACGCGTTATGACATCGACCTGACCAAGTGCATCTTCTGCGGTTTCTGCGAAGAGAGCTGCCCGGTCGACTCGATCGTCGAGACGCACATTCTCGAATATCACGGCGAAAAACGCGGCGACCTGTATTTCACGAAGGACATGCTGCTGGCCGTGGGCGATCGCTACGAAGCGGAGATCGCCGCGAACAAGGCAGCCGACGCACCGTATCGTTGAAGCGCTTCTGTTGAAGCAGTAAATGCAGCAGTAACACGGCCTGTTGTCGGGCCGAGCGCCGCGGTCTGACCGCCGCGGCACGGCGCACTTGTGCGGCTGTTCTGACGGTTTCGGCCGCTTCTACCCGCCACACGTGCCAAAGAACAATGCCTGACGATGGCCTAACGATGAACCGGTAATCATGGAATTCACGACCGTACTGTTCTACATCTTCGCGCTGCTCCTGGTGGTTTCAGGGCTGAAGGTGATCACCTCGCGCAACCCGGTTTCGTCCGCACTGTTTCTGGTGCTGGCGTTCTTCAACGCAGCCGCGATCTGGATGCTGCTGCAGGCCGAGTTCCTCGCGATCCTGCTGGTGCTGGTGTACGTTGGCGCGGTGATGGTGCTGTTCCTGTTCGTCGTGATGATGCTGGACATCAACATCGACGTGCTGCGAAAAGACTTCAAACGCTTCGTGCCAATGGCCACGCTGGTGGGCGCGATCATCGTGATCGAGACGGCGCTGATCCTGTGGCACGGCTACGGCGCGACCACCACGGTGCTGCGTGACACCACGGCTGCGGCCAACGGGATGGCGGGCTGGTCGAACACCCGCATCATCGGCAAGGTCATCTACACCGACTACATCTTCGCGTTCGAAGTCGCCGGCCTCGTGCTGCTGGTGGCGATCATCGCGGCGATTGCGTTGACCACGAGTCACAAGAAAGACAGCAAGCGCCAGAACATCAGCGAGCAGGTCAAGGTGCGTGCTCAGGACCGCGTGCGCATCGTGAAGATGGCATCTGAAAAGACCGCGGCAACTGTCGCGGCAGAAGAAGCCGCCGCAGCGGCAGCAGCGGCCGACTCGGCACCCGCTAAAAACAGCTGAGCGGACAGGAGATAAAAATCATGTTGACCCTTGCTCATTACCTTGTCCTCGGCGCGATCCTGTTTGCGATCAGCGTCGTGGGCATTTTCCTGAACCGTCGCAACGTCATCATCATCCTGATGGCGATCGAACTGATGCTGCTGGCGGTGAACACCAATTTCGTCGCGTTCTCGCATTACCTCGGCGACGTGCATGGTCAGATCTTCGTCTTCTTCGTGCTGACGGTTGCAGCAGCTGAAGCGGCGATCGGACTCGCAATTCTGGTGACCCTGTTCCGTAGCCTCGACACGATCAATGTCGAGGACCTCGATCAGCTCAAAGGTTAATTTCAGGTAAAGCGGTTATGTCAACGACACTCAATGAAAACCTGCTGCTGGCGATCCCGCTGGCACCGCTGGCCGGCTCCCTGATTGCGGGGCTGTTTGGGAAAGCGGTGGGGCGAGCCGGTGCGCACTCGGTCACGATCCTCGGCGTCGCGATCTCGTTCATCCTCTCGGTCATCGTCTTCTTCCAGGTGATGGACGGCGCGAGCTTCAACGCCACCGTCTATGACTGGATGCAAATCGGCAAGACGAAGTTCGAGATCGGCTTCCTGGTCGACTCGCTGACGGCGATGATGATGTGCGTGGTGACCTTCGTGTCGCTCATGGTGCACATCTACACGATCGGCTACATGGCCGACGACGACGGCTACCAGCGCTTCTTCTCGTACATCGCGCTGTTCACGTTCTCGATGCTGATGCTCGTGATGAGCAACAACTTCCTGCAGCTGTTCTTCGGCTGGGAAGCGGTGGGTCTGGTGTCGTACCTGCTGATCGGCTTCTACTTCACCCGTGAGAGCGCGATCTACGCGAACATGAAAGCGTTCATCGTGAACCGCATCGGCGACTTCGGGTTCCTGCTCGGCATCGGCCTGCTGTTCGCTTTCGCCGGTTCGATGAACTACGGCGACGTGTTCGCGAAGCGCACCGAACTCGCGGCATTGAGCTTCCCGGGCACGGACTGGGGCCTGCTGACGGTCGCCTGCATTTGCCTTTTCATCGGCGCGATGGGTAAGTCAGCGCAGTTCCCGCTGCACGTCTGGCTGCCGGATTCGATGGAAGGCCCGACGCCGATCTCCGCACTGATTCACGCGGCAACCATGGTGACGGCCGGTATCTTCATGGTCGCGCGCATGTCGCCGCTGTTCGAACTGTCGGATACGGCGCTGTCGTTCGTGATGGTGATCGGCGCGATCACGGCGCTGTTCATGGGCTTCCTCGGGATCGTCCAGAACGACATCAAGCGCGTGGTGGCTTACTCGACGCTGTCGCAGCTCGGTTACATGACGGTCGCACTCGGCGCATCGGCTTACTCGGTCGCCATCTTCCACCTGATGACGCATGCCTTCTTCAAGGCGCTGCTGTTCCTCGGCGCGGGTTCCGTGATCATCGGCATGCACCACGATCAGGACATGCGCAACATGGGCGGCCTGCGCAAGTACATGCCGATCACGTGGATCACGTCGCTGGTCGGTTCGCTCGCGCTGATCGGTACGCCGTTCTTCTCAGGCTTCTACTCGAAAGATTCGATCATCGACGCGGTGAAGTTCTCCCATCTGCCGGGTTCGGGTTTCGCGTACTTCGCAGTGGTGGCGAGCGTGTTCGTTACTGCGCTGTACTCGTTCCGTATGTACTTCATGGTGTTCCACGGCAAGGAGCGCTTCCGCGATCCGAAGCATCCGGAATCGCCGATGGGCGCTGAAGCCGCAGCCCACGCACGCGCACACGACGCACATGGTCACGACGCACACGGCCATGGTCACGACGACCACGCGCACGAGCCGCATGAAACGCCGTGGGTGGTGTGGGTGCCGCTGGTGCTGCTGGCAATTCCGTCGGTGGTGATCGGTGCGATCGCTGTCGCTCCGATGCTGTTCGGCGACTTCTTCCAGCACGGCGTGGCGTTCGACAAGGTGATCTTCGTCGGCGAAAACCATCCGGCGCTGCATGAGATGGCTGAAGAATTCCAGGGCTGGGCGTCGATGGGTCTGCATTCGGTCTCAGGTCTGCCGGTGTGGCTGGCGCTCGCGGGTGTGTTGGTCGCGTGGTTCCTGTACCTGGTTCGTCCTGATCTGCCGGCTGTCATCAAGCGCGCGTTCGGTCCGATCTACACGCTGCTCGACAACAAGTACTACATGGACAAGATCAACGAAGTCGTGTTCGCGCGGGGCGCCGTGGCAATTGGCCGGGGGCTCTGGAAGGAAGGCGACGTCGTGGTTATCGACGGCATCGTCAACGGCAGCGCACGCTTTATCGGCTGGTTTGCCGGCGTGATCCGCTTCCTCCAATCCGGCTACATCTACCACTACGCGTTTGCCATGATTATCGGCATGTTGGGGCTCCTGACCCTGTTTGTAACGCTCGGCGGCAAATAAGGCGAGGGACACTAATGCACGCTTATCCGATTCTCAGTATCGCGATCTGGTTACCGATCCTCGTAGGTCTCCTGGTCCTGGCTATTGGTTCCGACCGGAACCCGGCTCCGGCGCGCTGGATTGCGCTGATCGGCTCGGTCGTCAGCTTCATCGTGACGATCCCGCTGATTACTGGTTTTGATTCGAACACCGCCGATCTGCAGTTCGTCGAAAAGGCGAACTGGATCGAGCGCTTCAACATCACGTACCACCTGGGTGTCGACGGCATCTCGATGTGGTTCGTCGTGTTGACCGCCTTGATTACGGTGATCGTCGTGATCTCCGCGTGGGAAGTCATCACGAAGAACGTGGCCCAGTACCTCGCTTCGTTCCTGATCCTGTCCGGCATCATGGTCGGCGTGTTCAGCGCAGCGGACGGCATGCTGTTCTACGTGTTCTTCGAAGCGACGCTGATTCCGATGTACATCATCATCGGTGTGTGGGGTGGGGCGAACCGCGTGTACGCGGCGTTCAAGTTCTTCCTGTACACGCTGATGGGTTCGCTGCTGATGCTGGTTGCGCTGCTGTACCTGTACATCCAGACCGGCACGTTCGATCTGGCTACGTGGCAGAACACGCAGATCGGCATGACCCCGCAGATATTGTTATTTATAGCGTTCTTCCTGGCCTTCGCCGTGAAGGTGCCGATGTGGCCGGTTCACACGTGGTTGCCTGACGCCCACGTGGAAGCGCCGACTGGCGGCTCGGTCGTGCTGGCCGCGATCATGCTGAAGCTGGGTGCGTATGGTTTCCTGCGCTTCTCGCTGCCGATCACGCCGGACGCGAGCCACTTCCTCGCACCGGTCGTTATCTCGCTGTCGCTGATCGCGGTGATTTACATCGGTCTGGTCGCGATGGTGCAGGCCGATATGAAGAAGCTGGTCGCGTATTCGTCGATCGCGCACATGGGTTTTGTGACGCTGGGCTTCTTCATCTTCAACCAACTCGGTATGGAAGGCGCGATCGTGCAGATGATCTCGCACGGTTTTGTGTCGGGCGCAATGTTCCTGTGTATCGGCGTGTTGTACGACCGGATGCACTCGCGCCAGATCGCCGATTACGGCGGTGTCGTCAACGTGATGCCGAAGTTCGCAGCGTTCGTGATGCTGTTCTCGATGGCCAATTGCGGCTTGCCGGGTACTTCCGGTTTCGTCGGCGAGTTCATGGTGATTCTGGCTGCTGTCCAGTACAACTTCTGGATCGCAGGTGGTGCGGCAGTCACGCTGATTCTCGGCGCGGCCTACACGCTGTGGATGTATAAGCGTGTGTACTTCGGCGCGGTCGGCAACGATCACGTGAAGAGCCTTCTCGACATCAATCGCCGTGAGTTCTTCATGCTGGCAATACTCGCTGCACTGACGATGTTGATGGGCCTGTATCCGAAGCCCTTTACCGATGTGATGCACGTATCCGTGGACAACCTCCTCTCCCACGTTGCGCAGTCCAAGCTGCCGTTGCCACAGTAATGCAGAGCGGAGGAATTTAAAGATCATGCAAAACGCCCCTATGACTGCTCTGCTGCCCGACGCACTGGTGATGCTCGCCGTTGTCGTCGCGTGGCTCAACGACACGTTCGTCGGCGAGTCCGGTCGCCGTACCACGTATTTCATCGCGGTCATCTCGACGCTCGTGGCCGGCATCTGGTTCGCACTGAACGCGTTCGACCCGCAAGTGCACTACTTCTTCGGCCACATGTACGTGGTGGATTCGTTCGCCAACGTGATGAAAGCGGTGGTGACGCTCGGCTACACCGTGTCGATCGTTTATTCGCGCAAGTACCTCGAAGATCGCGCTCTGTTCCGAGGCGATTTCTTCCTGCTGGGCATGTTCTCGTTGCTCGGCCAGCTCGTGATGATCTCCGGCAACAACTTCCTGACGCTGTACCTCGGTCTGGAATTGATGTCGCTGTCGCTGTACGGTGTGATCGCACTGCGTCGTGACGCGGCGCAGTCAAACGAAGCAGCAATGAAGTACTACGTGCTCGGCGCAATGGCTTCGGGTTTCCTGCTGTACGGCATCTCGATGCTGTACGGCGCGACCGGCTCTCTCGACCTGAACGAAGTGTTCAAGGCGATCGGCACGAGCCACTACGATCCGAGCGTGCTGCTGTTCGGCGTGATTTTCATCGTGGCTGGCGTGGCGTTCAAGATGGGCGCAGTGCCGTTCCATATGTGGGTGCCTGACGTGTATCAAGGCGCACCGACGGCGATGACGCTGCTGGTCGGCGGCGGTCCGAAGGTCGCGGCTTTCGCGTGGGGCCTGCGCTTTCTCGTGATGGGCCTGCTGCCGCTGGCTGTCGAATGGCAACAAATGCTGGTGATTCTGGCCGCGCTGTCGCTGATCGTCGGCAACATCACCGGTATCGTGCAACGCAACGTCAAGCGCATGCTCGCGTACTCGGCGATCTCGAACATGGGCTTCGTGCTGCTGGGCCTGCTGGCAGGCGTGGTGGATCAGAAGACGACCGGCGCGGCCAACGCGTACGGCTCGGCCATGTTTTACAGCATCGTCTACCTGATTACGACGATGGGCACCTTCGGCATCATCATGCTGCTGGCACGCCGCGATTTTGAAGCTGATACGATCGAAGACTTCAAGGGTCTGAATCAACGCAGCCCGGTGTTCGCGTTCGTCATGATGGTGATGATGTTCTCGCTCGCCGGCATCCCGCCTGCGGTCGGCTTCTACGCCAAGCTCGCGGTGCTGCAGGCAACCATGAATGCCGGTTTGACCTGGCTGACCGTGTTGGCCGTGATCACGTCGCTGTTCGGTGCGTTCTATTACCTGCGTATCGTCAAGCTGATGTACTTCGACGAACCGCAAGACAAGTCGCCGATCCTCGCCGACACCAGCACGCGTGCTTTGCTCGCGCTCAATGGGGTTGCGGTGCTGGTGCTCGGTATCGTGCCGGATCCGCTGTTGAAGGCCTGCCTGCAGGCTATCCAGCACACGCTGCTGCTCTGATGTCGGCTGCGGGTTGGTTTATCGTGTTGTTGGCGCTGGTCGGCGCCAACCTGCCGTTCCTGAATCAGCGTCTCTTCGCCGCCGTGCCATTGAAAGCGGCGAAGAAGAGCGCCTGGATCCGAATTGCCGAATTGATCGTGCTGTACTTTGTGGTGGGCGCGCTCGGTTTTCTGCTGGAAGCCCGCGCGGGTAACCGCTTCGAACAGGGGTGGCAGTTCTACGCGATCACGTTCGCGTTGTTCGTCGTGTTCGCCTTCCCCGGCTTTACCTTCCAGTATCTCGTCAAACGTCGCTGACGGCGTCTCGCCGTCGCGCACCAAGCTGTCCTGAGGTCGCATATGGCTGCACTTCCCAATCACGACGCCGCGCTCACCGAGACCTGTCTCGAGAGCAAAACGATCCATCAAGGGCCGTTCCTGACGCTCAAGTGCGACACGGTCCGCTTGCCCGACGGTAAGCAGGCCACTCGCGAGTACGTTCAGCATCCGGGCGCCGTGATGGTGATCCCGCTATTCGACGACGGCCGCGTGTTGCTGGAAAGCCAGTACCGCTATCCGATGGGCAAGGTCATGGTCGAGTATCCGGCGGGCAAGCTCGATCCGAACGAAGGCGCGCTGGCCTGCGCGAAACGAGAGCTGCGGGAAGAGACCGGCTATACGGCGCGCGAGTATGTTTATCTGACGCGCATTCATCCCATCATTTCGTACTCGACCGAATTCATCGACATTTACCTGGCGCGTGGGCTGACTGCCGGCGAGCGCAAACTCGACGACGGCGAATTCCTCGAACTGTTCACGGCTAGCGTTACCGACATGTTGGAATGGGTACGTACGGGCAAGGTGACGGACGTGAAAACCATCATCGGTACGTTCTGGCTGGAGAAGGTGCTATCGGGTGCCTGGCCGATGGCCGAGCCGCAATAGCGCGCTCAGTTCAGAACGCAGAACGGGCGCGAGTCGCGCGCCGCTTGGACAATGTGCAAAAAGCCCCTGTTGGTCTATGACCCTGCCCCTTACTTGGCGTGTTGATAGGGGCCTTGCCTGGCGGGGCTAACCCAACTTTCGCTATTCGCGGCCTCGGCTGATGCCAAGTCATTGATTTTAAATGACGTGCATATCAACAGTCTTCACTACAGGGCGTACGTTTTGGTAGCGGCGACTGGCGATGGCCGGGCCGTGATTTTCGGCGGTGGCTGTGCGGGCAAGGTCAGGCGCAAATGGTCAAGCAGCAGGCGGTGCTCTGGTTCTGGCTGGGTGTAGCGAGACAGGATCAGGTCGCGTCCGTCAGTGGTCGGCAGATGAACGT